>JACOEH010000091.1 GCA_024998685.1 Nitrospira sp. | reverse complement strand
ATAACTCTACGCTATTGTGAATCCTCCGCATTGATTGACGACACGCCCTAGATGCGCGACGGGTGCTGACGATAAGTGCAGGTTGGAGACAGAGTCGATTCCTCCAGCGCCACGGCCCTGTCCAATGGGATATTGGATTTACCGATAGCACCAATCCGTTTTATCTATTTTCAAAACTGAACGCGGGGTTGCTACTGTGGGCGCCGTTCGCCCCTATGATGCGAGAAGAGTATCCCCTCCTGATCGCTCTGGAGGCGGATCGGTGGACGCTTATGCCAAGAACCGCAACCGCTGAACCGGGAGGCGATTCGAGTAGAACGATGACGCACTCATCTCGTCTCGCCGCACTAACCATCGACGATCGACTGACGGATATCAGATTTCGCGACTCAAATTCGTCGAAGAACATGGTTTCTTTACCGTGGGGAGGACGATGAATGAAAACGAGAATTTCGGCGATGATGTGTCTCCTCTGTATCCTCGGCTCTGCGGATCTCACCTGGGCGGAAGATCCGTCCAGCCCACGGGTCGCCGATCCCTATGCGACAATATCGCCTGCTCCCCCGACCATGTCCTCCGGGACGATCGAGCCCTATCTGTCCTTTATGGCGGGTATAGCCATTCCGCGCAGTGCGGACGCCACGTTTACGGACGGGACCCAGCCGACGGTGGTCAAGGATGTTGACTATCAGACGAAACACTCAGTCGGGGGCAACGCGGGGATCTGGTTTCCAACCAGAAATAAGTTGGCGGGATTCGATCTTGGTGTCGAAATCACCGGCTTTATTTGGTATGCGGACGTGGCCTGCTGTCAGGACTTTTTTAATAATGATCCTGCGACGAATACCGGCACCACGACTGAGGTCAACGGCATCTACGTCGGCTCCAATTTCCTGGTTCGCTACCCCATGGCGATTTCCGAGACTTATCCCAACGGGCGGTGGTTTCCGTATGTCGGGATCGGTGTGGGAGCGCATCAGATGGCGATGAAGCCAGGTGGACAACGGGGAGAAGGTTTTTTCCGCGCCATCACCGAAGAACGAGATACGACGGTCGGGTTTATGGGAGTGGGAGGAATCAAGGCGCATCTCTTCAAGTACGTGGCGGCATTTGTGGAGGCGAAGTATCTCCATGCGCATCATAACGGGTTGTTGACGGACCGGTTCGGGAAGTCCACCCAAGCCTTTGAAAATGGGGTGCAAGGGCAACTTGCTCTTAATCGCTATGACTCCACGATCGACACGATTCTCGTGCACGCGGGCTTGTCGCTTCACTTTGACATCAAGCCGTAGAGTCGTGCCATATCAATCCCCCACCGCTCGCGGTGGGGTGCGATCGGCCCCAAACGTTCTCGCTTCCGATCTTCCTTCTCCTCACCTCATTCCCATCGATCGGGCAAGACCTGGCGTTAGTTGATCCCTAGGGATGACGAGGCTGGCTATTGGATAACAGTGGAGCTTAGGCGGGTACTGGAAGGAGGTTCGCCTCTAGGGCCGGCGCTTGAGATAGGACTCGATCCAATCGGTGCCGAGTGAGTGTGGGTACACGGATGAACTCCACGCCAAAGGCGTTCCCCCGAACCCAGCGAATTTTTCCTAACTCAATGAACAGAGAGGATGTTGGATTGGGTAAGACGACGCTCAGTCTGATATAGCTTCCGGTGAGGACTGTTCGCTCGCAGGTGACTGAACATCCGGACGGGGAAAGGTCAGAAACCACCCCTTCCCCCACAAATGGAGCGCCTCCGAATATCACAGGATATGCCACGGGGAGCCGTCGATGGATTCGCCAGTTAACCGGTTGGTCCGACATGTGGATGTCCCTCCGTAGGCCGCAGTGTATCCAGCAGGCTGGTGAGGGGCCATTCCTCGGAGGGTGGGGCTTATGAAGATTTGTGGATTGATATCAGCGGTTCGTTGAGCGACCGTTTATGGAGCGTTATAGCAAACCACAGCGATCCATGAATGTGCCGGTCTTATGGCTTGTTAGGCTTTTCCGTCGAAGGAGGAAGAGGGGCTGTCGATGGCAGCTCGAGTCGTTCAAGCACATCTTGCTTCAGTCTCGTAGGCTCCTCGATTCGGTTATCTCGTTGCAAACTATTGATGTCCCTTGCTTTTCTTGCATTCAATTCGACGACATCTGCATCATCTCGGACTAAGTGCGGCGTGAGAAAGACGAGGAGATTAAGTTTCTCGATCTGACGACTCTGAGATTTGAACAGCCATCCGAGCCACGGAATGTCCCCCAACAGAGGGATCTTATTTTCGTTAAGCGTAATGTTGTCACGCACTAACCCTCCTACCACAAGCGTCTGTTGATCCTGGGCAATTGTCGTTGTTTCCATGGATCGCTTGGTCGTTGTGGGGCCGACCGGAATGCTTGCTGCTCCTGAGCCGATTGTTTGAGCCACATTGGTCTCGATGGCCGTAATCTCTTGCTTGATTTCAAGTCGGATCAAGTCATCTTCGAGCACTTGAGGTGTTAACTCTAATGTGACACCAACATCTTTTCGTTCGATCGTCACGAGCGTTCCACCGGTGATGCCTTGGGCTTGTCCGGTTGGAAAGGGACGATTTTCACCGACGACAATCTTGGCCTTTTGATTATCCGCAGCAAGGACCTGGGGTGTGGAGAGAATATTGGTATCGGTGAGATTCAATAGCAAGTTCAGGAAGGCACGAATATTGAGTGTGTTCAATACACTGATTCCACCACCGGTTGCTCCACCCGCGGCAATACCACTAATTGCCTGAGCCACAGTTTGGAGGTCTTCAGGCGCTCTATTGAAACCTCCTATTCCCTGCACAAATCCGGACTTTCCTGCACCGAGAACTTGAGTAGGGTCGGTGCCGATCTGGCGAAGGCGGTCGACCGTGACCTCCAGGATGACCGCCTCCACGAAGACCTGCTTACGTCTGATATCAAGCTCACGAATCACTCCTTGGAGATGATTCCAGGCGAGCTTGGTCGAACTGATGACGATGGAGTTCGTTGCTTTATCGGCAAACACTTGGACCGGAGCTTCGAATTCGGTCAGCGGTCTGATCGGAGGCCTGGTGCCGGGCGTTATTTGTGCAACGGTTTGTGAGCGTGCAACCAGATTGGTCAGCACAGCGGCCAGATCTGTCGCATTGGCATGTTTGAGTTTGTACACAAACACACCCCGCTCCGGCGGAAGGTCACCCATGGGCACAACCTGATAGAGGTTCCCTCCCTTCGGGACGACAGCCAAGCGAGCCGCTTCCAACGCCGCTATGAACATATTGAAGGCCTGGTCCGGTGGAACCTTAGTCGGAGAAAACACGGAGATTTTTCCGCCCTGCTTTTTAATGGTTTCATCCAGAACAAAGTTTTTTCCTGTGATCTCGCTGATAAATCGGACGAAGATAGGGATATCGACTTCATTAAAATCTAAGGCAACCTTTGCCGGGTGGTTTCCTGCTCCCTGCGAGAATAGAGGAGCAGGGAAGGTCAAGGAGACAAACAGCAACAAAGCGACGCAGGCTTCAAACCTTCTCGTCGTTTTCGATGGACGACGAACTATGGGAGGGGTTTGCACGATGAACTATTAATTCCGTGGAATCAGTTGAGGTTGATACGTGAGCCAGACCGTATCATAGCGTAGCGAAGGACACAACCAGGATGAAGTTTTTCAAAAGGGAGCCTAAGCTTTCATGTGCGCAAGACATTCGGTCTCCGCCGCTTGATCCTTTCCGGGGTTGCTGGGAACTGCTCCTTGACAGCAGTCAACTACTTCCACAAAAAACCGATACAGAGAAGTGACATATGCGGGCCAAGCTGACGTAGGTCGACCGTAACGCAACGTGGGTACGTGCCGCTTGATCTGCTTCATCCTTCGTATATTCGAGGTAGTTTCTCTCGCTGTAAACCGAGAAGGCAAAGGTCTGTCCAAAATTGGATGGGCAATGGAGGCGCACGGAATACTCGCGCACTAATACATTAATTTTCAATGGTTTTGACCGAATGAATCATTAAAGGCTAAGGCATTTAGATTGCATTTCCTCAAAGGTTCACCCTATGTCAATGCCCAATTCTCCGGGCGTCGCGGAGAGCGAGCGACCCGCTGATTCAGGACCCCTCAGATATAGGCATCTGCTAAGGTTGTAGCGTGCGCGCGAATAAAAAACCCCCTTTAAAATCCGATAAAACCCAGACTACCCGTAGCCACAAACGTGGTGTGGTCGGCTACAGCAGGAAGACCGCTCTTCTTGAGGAAGCCATCACCCAAATGAATGCGGGGAAATATGGGCGTTCCTCGGCTGCGCTGAAGGAATTATTGGCGCTCGATCCGCACAACATGGAGGCGCGGCGGCTGTTCGCTACTCTCCACCTTCGTCTCGGAAGCCTTATCCCGGCCAGACAAGCCTTTGACTCACTCATCAGCGAAGCGTTCCAACGCCAAGATTACTGGCTCGCGGAATCATTGCTTCGAGAATACTTAGCCGCCGGTCCACGATGCGTGCCTTTCTTGGAGAAACTTGGGTCGATCTATCAAGAAAAAGGAGATGCGCTCGAGGCCGTAGCCGAGTATGGGAAGGCGATCGATATCTTAATCGAAGACCCTGATCCTGACAATCCACACTACGCTTCTGATCTCTACGCAAAGATACGGGAACTTGCTCCCGCAAGTCCGGTGGCCTTTCGATTGGCTTCTTTCTTTGATGCGCAAACCGGTGAATTGCTGACCGGACAGTCCGGCGATTCCGGACAATCGACTGTCGCCGCGACACTCGACATGTCGGGGGATATTCCGATAGCTCCTCAGCCGACGGATGGGGCGATATCGTGGAATACTCAAGCTTCTCAGGCGGAGGCGCCGGATGTCTTCAAAGCAGCCGATGGAACTGATTCATCGGCGTCCCTTATTCCATCGACGCTCGATGTAGAGCTGATGCCTTCCGATCCCCCCTCACGAGAGCAGACGACGAACAGCGCGGGAGACATGCGAGGTGATGCACCGGAAGAATCTTCTACTCAAGGAGCTGAAAGTATTCCTTCCGGAACCCGGATGGATCATTTTTCTGGACAGGTTTCCCTTGGAGACTCACATCCATTGGCTCCCTCGTCAACGCTCGCTCTTGAGAGTTTCGAGACGCAACCTGAGCCGGATACAAGTGTATCGATAGGTAGTCCTGTCGCAACTCAGGAACAAGACGGGTTGTTGGCCAAGACTGCACCAGCGGCACTCCATCGTGTAAGTGGCTCATCAACGGTATCGGTACACATGGAGTGTGTCGATGCTTCGGAATCTCCGATTAGCTCGACACAATCTATCGAAGCTGCCGATACAATCATCTCAACTCAGGTTGAAGTGATAGCAGCGCCCGCCTTATTGGGGACGGAACCGTCGACTACCGAACCAATAGAGACCGAGGCTCGACAACCCTGCCCACAACTCCCTGTCGAGACCGATTCAAAAGAGGTGGTAGCGACAGAACTGTCACTAGGCACGCATGCTTCATCGAGTCCCGAATTGGTTTCCCCCAATGAGATTTCAGAACCATGGAAGCAACCCGGCTTTTCATGGGAATCAGTATTTAATGGCGCATGGAAGTTCGGAAACGATCATTCGGCACATGTCTCTCCATCGGAAGCAACCAAGGCGAACGTCGAGGATGCACCTTCTCCACAGCCGGTACCACCATCTATCAACGAACAGGTAGTAGAAAGTCAAACGGTTGAAATACCGGAGCGTGAAGCATCCATGTCGCTTGGAGATCAAATCTCTTCTGTCTCTCCAATTGCGCCGATGCCATGGGATCAGGTTCAAGAATCGGTCATTTCGATTCTCCCGACGAAAACAGAGCAATCGGCGGCTGGAGCTGACTCGGACTTGGTAAGGAGCATAAGTAAAGATCACGCGCAACCTTCAATACCCCCTGCTGCAGAAACGGATACGTTCTCGATTGCTTCAATCCTACAGACGCCTGTCTCGCTTGAGCCGGAAATTTCTGCTGCTGAATTGAGACCAGTCTCTATTCAAACAGAAAAAAACTCTACCTTTGTAGAATCGGCACAGCCGCCGGCAGTGAGCGCTGTCAGGGTGGATGGGCCGCTGCTGGAAGCGCCTATGGCAGCGATCGCATCCCCGTTTGTCCAGAATGGACCTATAGCAAACGATGGAGTGGTTCTCTCGGAAGTTCCACTGCAAAGCGCTGACTCCGTTTTGAGCACGGACAATGATTGCGCGATGGCGGTCACTCAGAGCGCTGTTCATAAGTCTTCCCTCACCGAATCACAACCTACAAGCGAGACATTGAGCAAAGAAAACGAAGAAATTCCAATTTTGCCGACATTGCAAAAGCCACAGATAATGTGGGAACCGCCTGAAATAGCGGCAACTCACCACCTCGCCGAAGAGACGCCCGAGGCGCTGACTGATGAACGGCAACCGCAGGCAATGGAGTTTGTTGAGGCGCGTCCTCCTATTCCTGAAGTGACTTCTGAACCGGTTTCTGAACCAGCGCCCAAAGAGGAGTGGGGCAAAGCAGGAGATTCGATCCGATTGATCGAGCCGACTCAAGTCTCTCCCCTTGCAGACATGCCTTCGTCGATTTCAGAGCGGCCGGAAGTCAGCCTGTCGATGTCGGCGGCTGCCGCTGGGGTTGATGTGCTCTTTGAGTCGTCCCGAAATGTTAGGACAACTGAGACTCGAGAGCCAGTAGCGGAGTCGAAGTTCAACCGAAAATCCAGTCGTACGCTGAGTCGAATCCGCATTGCGATTGCAGGCTTTGTCGGCTCATGTTTTTCGACCACGCGTGCCATGGCGGTGACCTGTGTAGGGATGTTGATGCTCTCGGGAGTTCTCACCGCGTTAGGAATCGGTGCCATCGGACTGACCTGGATCATCATGGAAGAGTCGCCCTCTCCGGTATTTCAAAGCCTCACGACCACGCCTCAACGCACCTTGTCCGATTTCAAGAATAACGGCTACTTTCTCTTCCTCGGGATTGACGTGCCGTCTGACCGCGATCCGATACAGGATGGGTATGATCGGAAGCCTGAGGTGAACGACGGCAATTCGGCGTCGGTGTGTTTTGGAGGTTCCGGGTCGAGGATGATCAAGGGGGCCAATGCATCAGCCGATGTCATGCGTGGCTGGGTTCGCAGCGCAGATCCTATCGGCCAATTTCAGTCTCATCAGGAAACCATCAAGAGATTGGGGAAAGAGCATCAGCTGGTGCTCAATCGATATAGTCAGTGGAAAAAACTTCCCTTTGAAGATTGGGGTTACGGCCAACCTGCCGGTCTACCCTGTGCCGCAATGGCTTTCGCCCACCAACTCCATGTGGCGGATGGGTTCTTGCAAGGCGCAGATCCCGGCGTCGATCGGCTTGAAACGGACATGGAAGCGTGGCGTATCGTCCTGAGTCAAGCCAGGACCCTTGCCGTGAAAATGCTGGCACTGCAGGCGATCAATGACGATATTGCAGTCGCCTCGGGGTTACTCCTCAGCGCTGACTTTGATGGAAAATACCTGGGACACGTCACGAAATTCCTTCGCCCGCTTGACCAAACGGAACTTTCGCTGCGCTGGCCCATGCAAAGCGAACTGGTCTCGGCCTCGAAGACATATGAGACACAACTGAAAGCAGCGAGGGCCGAAGAGCAGTCGTTGTACATGATGGTGACATCGGCTCTTCCTTTGCCGGTGCAACGCCGTCTCAACGACTATGCAGACTATTACGACGCGTCGTACAAAACTGCCGGCGAAGGACGATATGGCTCGCTGCCGAAGTGGAAGAATTATATCCATTTTCCGGCATCCGGCCTGATGGACTATTTCACCAATCCCATCGAGAACATTGTCGGTCTTGAACCGCTTGCTCCATGGGACCGGTACAACGGATTCGTGGTCGATACGGATGCCCATCTCCGGCTGGCCAGTTTACAGGCATGGATTAGACGCGGATCCGGAGATGGAGATCTCCTCACGCGGATCGCGAAAGCGGGGCAAAATTTCTACGATCCCTATACAGGATTGCCGATGTTGGTGAACATGAAAAAAGGCGCCCTGTATAGCGTTGGACACGACGGGAAAGATCAAGATGCCGATCCTCAGTCGGATGTAGTCGTAGAGATTCCCGGCGTGCAAACATCTCTTTCCCGGGCGAAATCCTCAACTGCTTCATTCACGTCCAGATAAGCTTTCCCCTAGACTACTTCCGACCTGCCCAGGCATCGCTTGCTGTAGACAGCATATGCTTATCCGCTTGTTTCAGCAGACCGCAATGGGTCGTGTTT
>JACOEH010000035.1 GCA_024998685.1 Nitrospira sp. | reverse complement strand
TACGTGCCGAAATACCGCCAGCCCCTCGACGGTCATTTTGTTACGCGCTCTAAGTCTTGCTGTCATAAAATCGAATTTAGGTTGCCACATGCGCGCTCCCTCACTACCATCGTGGTAGTTTTCCTAACTACTATCTGTGCAAGCATCGTGCTCATGCTTACCTTGGGCAGCAGGAAAAGGTCTAGTCACGGTGTAACTCCACAGTACGTGAACTCACGTTAAGGCGTACAGTCGGACGCCGGATCCATCTCACTCTATGGAACAAAGTAAAGCGCACTATTTGTCAGGAGTTGTCCTGTCCGCTGGAGCCAACCTGGCAGGTATGGCTGCTTCCTTGGCGACGATCATGGTGGCAGCACGACTATTATCAAAGGATGAGTTGGGGGCATTTTTCTTGGTCATGGTAGTGGTTCAGTTTGTCGCACTCTTTAGCGACTTAGGTTTGAAGAATACTGCGATCAGAGCCTTATCATCCTTGCCACCACAATCTGCGGAGTTTATTCAAACTGCGCGGTATCTACTGACCGTAACGATAGCAGCTTCGGCTGTTGGCTGTCTTGCCCTATGGCCTGTCATGCCACTTTTGAAATGGCTATGGCCTTATGAGAGTTTTCATGGTCAACTCGTCTATGCCGCACCGGTCGCTTTTCTAACCGTAGCCCTTCAAATCGTAACGTCGCTTCTAGTTGGGGCGAAAGAGCTTAGAAGGCTTTCCGCCTTGAGTGCCGGGATTGAAGTTCTGCGTGCAATACTTTCAACAGGAGGTTTGGCAGTCGGTTGGGGGGCGAGTTCGCTGTTCTGGGGAATGATCCTTTCTCGAATAGTCGGAATTGGGGCTATCTGGGCAGCGATGCCTGAGTTGTTTGCGGTCACCCTTCGACATCCACGAAAGACCGATCTTTTCAGGTTTGGAGGATGGCTCTATGGGGGCTCTCTCATGTCGGTATTGATCGTCAGATGTTCCGACCTCATTTTGACTACGTATATGGGTACGGTGGCACTTGCTGTCTATACTGCGGCGATGCAAATACCGACGACCATGCAGCGAGTCTTTGAATCGATCAGGCCAGCCCTATTGGGATATGTCGCTGCGTATCAGGATACTTATCGGGGGCAACAGGTCGAAGCGGTTCGGATCGTTACGGCCTTGTTAGCCGTGGCGACGACCATCCTCATGACCCTTTCAAGTTCACTTATGTCTCTTCTGTACTCGGATCAGTATCAAGCCGGAGTCCCGATCATGCAAGCATTGAGTGTATGGATGACCTTGGCGATCGTGAACTACTTCTATTCCATTATTCTGATCGGGAGAGGCGAGCCTAAGGGAGCATTTTTATTGACCGTGCCTCAGCTTGTAGTCATGCTCGTATCCACACTTCTGCTTGTTCCTCAATATGAAGGATTGGGGGCAGCGATCGCTTTGGTCATCACAGCATTCTTGGGAAACCTCGTTGGTGCGAAGATCGTTTCTGGAGATGATAGGGATACATGGTATGCGCTCGTGGCGAACCTTATTCGAGCGGCTACTCCTCTAGCACTGTTTCTCATGATTGCCGTGTACGTAAAACCCTCTTTTTTCTCGTTGATCTGCCTCTCTGGTGCTACTCTAGCACTACTGATCGCACTCAAAGTCGTTACCATGAAAGACATCGGCACACTACGCCAAGCGCTCTCAGATATGATCGGACAAGTTTCCGTACGTCCTACGCCGGTCTAGTTGACGCGAAAACTGATAGAAAGGCCAGGACATCCCTGCAGATCAGGAGGTCGACCTCGGATGCTATTCGTCAGAGTCTGAGCCGAATTATTTGCCCAATCTGTATCCGCCATATACCTTCGTAGCACAATCTTGGCCAAGGATCTGTCTGATGAAATGGCAACCGGGATGGAGCCCGTACAAGAGTGGGGAAGATGGTCACGGTCACTGAAACAGTAGCTGCCGAAATTCGAGGGCGATTCGATAGTGACCAGAGTGTCAAGCCGAGGGGAATGAAGCTGGCCGACGTTCTCTCGTTCCTAACAGGGATGTTTGTTCAGATATCAATGCCGCTTACGGACCTCTACGAAGTCCCTAACGTTCGGGCGATATTTTTTGCTCTCATCTTTGGAGTGTTTGTACTTCGATTTTTGAACGGTGCATCTATTAGGGTCGGATCTCCGCTTCTGATGGCATATCTTGGCCTCAGTATCGTTTTGGCGGTCGGGATTCTTTATTCGCGCGCTCCTGTGTATGGAACAACGAAAGTGATTCTCGTAAGTTCATATTTTTGGTTGCTGGGAACCGTGATTTATAATCTTGTCGACGATATGTCAATTGGGAAAGCCTTTCTCAATGGTTTGCTTGTCGGTGGATTACTGTTAGTCGGGGTGACGGTCACGGAATTTGGGAATCCAGTCGAGATGTTTCAAAGGGCAAATCGTTTCTTTCGGCTTCGATTTGGGGAGGAAGGGAATCCCATCATGTTGGGCAGGCATCTGGCGCTCACAATTACCATGATCGCCACGTACGTCGCCGTCTGGCGGAGGTGGAAAGACCTAGTGTGGAGCATCCCGTTGGGCCTACTCACGCTGGTCTATCTTGTGGCGACCGGTTCCAAGGGCCCCCTACTGGCACTCGTTCTTTCCTTCGTCCTGATTCCTCTGCTCATGATGAGAGGGGTTATGGGTAGGTTAAGTCTGAGCATACTTCTCGTGGGATTGTTCTCCGTCATTGCAGTAGTCGGGATAGAGTTCCTGCCAAAAGGGTTTATCGAAGAAAGATTTACTGAGAGGGTACAGAATCTTTCTTTGCGGATGCCTGCTTATCAAGATGTCATTAAAACGCTTGACGACTCGGACGGTGTGCAGTTACTCGTCGGCCATGGTACGGGTGACTACGGTTATTTTGCCTTGGGCCATGATGGACGAGCCTATCCGCACAATGTTCTGCTGGAACTAGCCTATGAGAATGGATTGATCGGATTCAGCCTGTTGATCGTGGCGCTGAGTCTTCCTTTAATTGCAGTAATGCGCGCAACTCGGCAGCTACTGGAATCCGGCCATAGAGCCTTGTTGGTTGGACTATCTGCGAGTTACATCTCATCGGTCATCAATGCGCAGTTCACCGGTGACCTCGGTGCGAATCTGTTAATTGGAATGTTTGGGGCAGCAATAACGAGCATGAGCAACCTGAGAGTACCTGCCTCGTCGTGAAGAGAGTTTCTCTGATCTATGGCGAAGGAGAAGTGCATGTGGGTGCTTACAGTGCACATGAGGGTTGGTGAGTGAGTACAAACATAGCGGGCTGCACCAAAGGCCGACTGAAGAGTGAAATCCTGTTTTTTGTGCCGGAGTGGCCGGCACTTGATAGTCCAATCCTGCACGCACAGGTTCTTTCTGTGGCGGCATTCCTGAACCGCGAGGGGTATTCTTGCCGATTTGCGGGTGCTGAAACCTCACCTTCGCGGGCACAGGAAGCCGTAGCTTCGATCGATAAAGAATATGGCGTGCGAGCCTATGTGGATTGCGTTCTCTCCTCGAGCGCAGGTGCACACCAATTGTGGTGGTCTTGCTCCCAGGTCTACAGAAGTATGTGTTCAGAGCTTTACGGGACTAGGGTTACTCATGTCTATGCACGCTCGTTTATTGGAGCACGTTGGGCCCGGAAGTTGGCGCAAAAACTCGGAGCGCTGTCTATCTTCGACGTCCGTGCCATGGTTGGCCAAGAGCAGCAGTTTGAGCGAGGGGCGAGCGTAGAAGCTTCTGTCTGTACATATCTGGAATTGCGTGAGAGTCGCTTAGCGGATCGATTGTCCACAGTGTCGGAAAATCTCAGAAAGCATCTGAGCCTGAAGACCGGTCGCGAGGACATTACTGTAATCCCGTCTTGTTTTAACGAGAGAAGTTTTCACTTCGATGCAGTTGCACGAGAGGACTTCCGACAAGCACTTGGTGTGCGCAGTGATGACACGCTGCTGTGCTATTCAGGTGGAACCAGTGCATGGCAGAGGATAGAGGATATTGTGTCAGTCCTCAAAGGAGTCTGTTCAAGGAACGACAGGTATAAGGCATTATTTCTAACCACGAATCCAGACGAAGTGACTCGGCGGCTTCTGGAGGTGAAGTTTCCAGAAGGACAGAGCTTTGTCAAAAAATGTGCTCACATGGAAGTCCACCGCTTTCTGTCAGCGGCTGATATTGGAATCATTATGCGCCACGATATATCCGTCAACAATGTGGCCAGCCCAGTGAAGGTTGGCGAGTACCTGGCCTGTGGGCTTCCGGTCATCCTTACGCGAGGTATTGGCGATTATAGTGAGATGTTGCCGACAGCAGGCGTAGGACTTCTCCTAGATGAAACTAAGGATAAGGTCAATCAGGTTCTTTCCTTCGTCGGCCAATACGACCGCGTTGGTCAAAGGGATGCAGCAATACGATTCGCAAAGTCACAACTGACGATGTCCGCGAACCTACATCACTATCGTTCCCTGTATGCAGAAAGATCAGTGAGCAGATTTTCAAGATGCTGAACCCCATTTGGTTCTACCGCATGGCTCATTTTCTACATCGTAAACACTTACCGCTTGTCCCACGTCTAGTCGATTATTGTATTAGGGTTTTCTTCGCGTGCTGGTTACCGCATACCGCAACCCTCGGGCGGCGGGTCGTGCTTGGTTACGGTGGGCTCGGTATAGTGATCCATTGCGAGGCGCGCTTAGGCGACGACGTCCACATTGACCAGTGCGTTACCATCGGAGGCAATGCCAGAGAACGGGGGGTGCCCTCGATTGGAAATGGCGTCTATATTGGAGCAGGAGCTAAAATTTTGGGCCCGGTTGTTATCGGAGATCATGCGATCATCGGAGCGAACGCGGTTGTGGTCCGCGATGTCCCGCCACATTCTATAGCCGTCGGAGTTCCCGCACGCGTGATTAAGAAGGGGATTGAACCCAACTCGTATCTCTATCACAGACGTACAGCATCCTGAGGGGCACTAGTCCGTCGGGAGGGAGGTGGCAAATGTTAGCAGAAGACTTGAAGGAAGACGTCAAGGAGTTCTGGAATAAGTCGAGTTGTGGTGAGGTGTATGCCTTCGGATCTTCCGATGTCGATTACTATGAGCAGCACGCGCACATGCGATATCAGTTGGAACCGTATATTCGAGACTTCGCACGATTTGCGGATGGACGCGACAAGGATGTGCTTGAAATCGGAGTCGGTATGGGCGCGGACCACGTGGAATGGGCAAGATTGTATCCGCGTACTCTGTCCGGCATAGACTTAACCCCTCGTTCCGTTGACCACACATTGAAGCGACTCTCAATGTATGGGCTATCCTCGGAAGTCCGAGTCGGGGATGCGGAGGCGCTTCCCTACCGCGATAACTCATTCGATATCGTGTATTCGTGGGGAGTATTGCATCATTCCCCGAACACGTCTCAAGCAATGAGGGAGGTGCATCGCGTATTGCGCACAGGAGGGACGGCTCGGATTATGATCTACCACAAATATGCACTGACCGGTTATATGTTGTGGTGTCGATACGCGCTGCTTGCTGGGAAGATGGGGATGACACTAGACGAGGTATATCACCGTTACTTGGAAAGCCCTGGAACGAAAGCGTATACGCTCGAACAAACCCAAGCCATGCTTAAAGGATTTTCCAAGGTGAACCTCGTCACGCAGTTGTCGTTTGGAGATTTATTGGAAGGTGCCGTCGGGCAGCGCCACGGTGGAATATTGCTTAGGTCTGCAAAACTGCTATGGCCACGAGGCCTCTTGAAAGTTCTGTGCAGACAACATGGCTTACTCTTACTCATCGATGCAACGAAATAGCCAACCCCTAACTATCCAAAAAGTTTGGATTGCACCGGCAAGGCCATGAACTCACCAATTCGACTACTGCTGATCGGTGGTCTGCCTCCACCTATCGGTGGCACGACTGTTCTTTTTGGAGATTTGGTCGATCGGCTCTCTTCGTCCGACCAGCTCACAGTGAAAATCGTTAATACTTCACGTACAAAGCCGGGAAGGATAGCAAGCGCGATCAAAGGACTTCAGTGCGTCGCCTCTGTGATATGGAACGTGCCACGTGCATCGGTTGTGAGTTTTCATACATCAATGCAAGGGGCGATCTTCTTTGGACCGCTGGTACACTTCATCTGCCGTGTTCTCGGACGAAAGTGGATCTTTCGAGGATTTGGAGGATATTTTGAATTTTGGTACGGCTTGCTCGGTCGAGCGCAACGATGGATTTTTGACATTACCGTCATGAGAGCGGACGCGATCCTCTTTGAGCGAATGTCATCCGTACAGTATTTTCAAGCTATAACCTGCAGCCCTGTGCATTGGTATCCAAACAACCGAAGCCTTGATAAGACCATCGAACCAGCGGAACTGGATCGATTGCCCTCTCGAAGATTCGTCTTTCTCGGCCATGTAAAGCCGTCGAAAGGGATAGGTGAGCTCATTGCTGCCTCGCGGCTGCTTCATGATGCTCAAGTTCACATCGATGTCTATGGGCCGTTGCAGGAAGGTGTTACGGCGTCATGGTTCGATAATACGTCCGTGCATTATCGCGGTGTCATCGCCAAAGAACAGGTCCTGAAGACACTCGTGCAATATGACGCGCTTGTCTTGCCCACATACTGGGAAGGAGAAGGGCATCCTGGATCCATCCTTGAGGCATATTGCGCAGGAATTCCGGTTATTGCTACGCGGTGGGGCGGTATCCCAGAGATTGTCTCGTCCGAGACCGGACGCCTGGTAGAACCTCATGATCCGTGTGGCTTGGCTGACGCGATGCGAGAACTTGTGGAATCTTCATCGACACTTTCAATGCTCCGCCGTGGGGTTCGACTCAAGATCGAGGAGTTTGATAGTCAGCGTTGGACTGAATACTTCACGGATCTTTGTCACAGCCTCGCATTGAGTTGAGGAGTTTACCGTGTGCGGAATTGCGGGAGTCTTAGGATATGAATCTGCACTATTGGATGGAATGCTTGCGCGACTGCGACATCGCGGGCCGGATCATTCCAGTAGGACATCCATTGCCGGCACAAGCTGGTCGATCGGGCATACACGACTCAGTATTATCGATCTAGACCCTCGAAGTCATCAACCGTTTGTTTCCCCCTGTGGCAGATACGGAATCGTCTTTAACGGCGAAATCTACAATTTCAGAGAGCTCCGTTTGTCTTTAGAGGATCGAGGAGAAAGCTTTCGTACGACATCGGATACGGAGGTCTTGCTGTACTGGTTGATCAATCACGGAACGGCTGGTTTGAAGCAGCTCGACGGTATGTATGCATTCGGGTTTTTCGATATGAAAACACGGATGCTGTTACTGGCAAGAGATCCTATCGGGGAAAAACCGTTGTATTATACCGGGAGCCTCGTTGATGGTGTGCGGCGCTTCGCCTTCGCATCAGAAATCAAGGCCCTCTTAACCCTTCCCGATATTAACCGGTCGCTCAACGATGGTGCTGTGCTGGACTTTCTCCGCTTCCTTTACACGGCACCGCCGAATACTTTTTACCAAGGCATCCAAGAGCTTGCTCCGGGACATATGCTCCAGGTGGATTTGGATAACGGTGATGCGGAAAGCCCGCGAGCGTTCTACTCGCTTGAAAAGAGCATCGAGTACGATGAAACGGGGACTCCGGAACAGGCTGAAAAGAAGTTCCGAGAACTATTCGAGCAAAGCGTCGAGCGGCGTCTCATCAGCGACGTAGACATCGGTCTGTTCCTCAGTGCAGGGATCGACTCAAACGCTATTCTCGCAGCGGCTCAAGACTCTTCCAGACTCAGCGCCTTGCATACGTATACTCTTGAGTACACGAAGGAGAGCGATGAAAGCCATATCGCGCGTCAGATCGCGTCAGCTCACGGATTGTCACATACCACGATCCCTTTTCATGAACTGGACTTTCATGATTCAATTCAACGGGTAGTGGATTTATTTGACCAGCCGTTCGGCAACTCGACAGCACTTGTTTCGGATCTAATTGCTGGCGAGGCATCGAAGTCGTGTAAGGTGTGTCTCGTGGGTGACGGTGGAGATGAACTGGCCATCGGCTATCCAAGATATAAGGCCATCCACCTTCACCAGCAATTGAAGCAGCTGCCATCAGCTGTCGCGGGTTTGGGCCGACTGTGTGTCAATTGGCTGCCAGAGCATGGCGGTCTTGCCACATCGATAAGACGAGTGAAGCTGTTCTTGAACACACTGGGCCACCCATTGGCAGAGAGTGTTTTGGATTGGGCGACATATATGAACACGCCTACCCTCGCATGGGCTACCGGAAGGAAAGAATGCAGAACTCCATTTTACAACGATCTGTTGGATACGTTTACTAGACAGTCAAACGATCCTGTGCGCGCCGCCACAATAGTTGATATGAAGTCGTTTGTTCCCTTTAACTTGATGCAAAGTGCCGATAGGACCAGCATGGCCCACTCTCTTGAACTCCGAAGTCCATTTCTGTCGCCGTTGCTGGTCCACGACATACTTGGGTTGCCGTCCCGGATAAAGATGGGCAACGGCACCAAGCCACTCATAACAGGCGCGCTTGCTACTAAGATGCCGGCAAGTGTGTTGACCCAACCGAAACGTCCATTCAATCCCCCAATACGGAATCTGTTGAGAGCGAATCTGGAGCACCTGTGCGACTATCTGCTATGCCCATCTGCTTGTCTCGGCACGGTTCTCGATCAGGACTTTCTCCAACATGAGGTCGCCGCATTTTCGGCAGGGAGACGCGATAACTCCACACTACTGTGGGGGCTCGGGACCTTAGAGAATTGGCTTCAGAGAGGCATACGATGAAAAGGGTGCTCCGACATATAGCCGTGATCATGATCATAGTCCTTGGTTTGGCAGAAACATCCTATGCCGACAGAGTGGCGGTCGTGGCACTCAGCCAACCGCCCAACTATGCGCTTTGCACGGATCCTGAGGACGTGCAACAGCTTACAGACGGGAAAATCACAACCTTTCCGATCTGGACGAAGAAGGAGACGGTCGGATGGGCGGCTACGACGCCGATAGCCATAGAACTTCGAGTCACGTCCACTGGTGCTGCACAGCGTCCTCAATCCGGTACGTTACGACTACATTCAGCAAAGGGATTAGGTGCTGGTGTAGATGTACCACGACATGTCGATGTCTATACAAGAAGCAATGACGGAACATTGAGTTTGGTTGGGTCGTTGGCCGCCTATTCGGGAGAATGGAGTGACAAACGCGATCACTGGTTAGCTGTCGATGTCCAGGTAGCAACCGAAGCATTGGTCGTCGTTCTCCATGCCTCCGGCGACTATTTGTTTTTAGACGAGATCGAATGGCGACCATTGGGAATGGGCCGGTTTCCAACAATCGCCTCAAGTGTAGCGAATGTCCGGACAGCATTGGAGGAAAGCACTCGAAGAGTCTCTCGAGCGCTCGAACGGGCGGCTGCAGTGGAAGCTGAAGGAGCCGCGCTATCGGTGCCGACGAATTCGCTGCATGTCTGGAGCCAAGACCCATGGAAAGATATCGATCTTGCTGATGTTCGGCAACAGATCAACAATAGACCTTCCTTAGTTGAGGTCAGGGGTTATACTAGCGAGCATGAGAGCATTTGTTTAGGAATTGTTGTGGGAAAGGAGGTCGCTTCTAACAGGCTGCGTGTTTCGGTCGACGGACTCCCTTCTCAATCCGTTACGCTCTATGAAGTGAGGCCGGTTATCGCAGGCAACGGAAAGCGAGTGTATGACCCGCTTGTCCCACTTGATGGTCGTGGGACGTTTTCAGCAAGACCTGGCTCGCCTGTATATCTTTGGATGGATATTAATCTTGCTGTATTAGGCGCGGGCAACCATCGATTCGAAATCCGCCTTGATGGCGGGGGGCAGGTGAATACTCTTCCTGGTGTGGCGAACGTCAGTGCATATACAGGAAGTAGTGTCAAACGGCTTCGTGCAGTGAATTGGGCATACCTTTCTGATATGCCTGTTTTCCGGAATAGGACTGTCGCCACTCAAGACTTGGTGCGTCACGGTATCAATACCTTCGTCGCACATCCTGGAGAAATTCCTGGCTTAGCTCTTGACGGCAGCTGGATGATCAAGCCTGACCTAAGTTTTGTGGCTACCGTGGAGATGGTCAAGCAGCATGGGATGTTGCTGCTCTATCTGGGGTGGAGTGAGGCAAAAAATCCATTGGGGTTATCGAGCAGCGTGCGAACTCTCGATTCTGCTTCAAAAGAGCGCTTGCTGAGGTGGGTGAAGCAAATGTCCACATATCTTTCTGAGCGAGGCCTGTCCGTGGATCAGTGGGCTTTGTATCCAGTCGACGAGCCAAGTCGTCAGGGTTTACAGTTGGTGAAGGCCGTTGCTCAAGCGATCAAAGAATGGAATCCTGCGGTGAAGGTGTACACCGACCTCAATGTCTACGCGACCCCACCCATTGAGATGTCCGACCTTCGGGACGTCCAAAGCTTTGTGGATTATTGGCAACCCAATGTATTGGTAGTCCGTGGCCGACTCGGTGAGTTTTTTAAGACACTTCAAAAAGAGTGGTGGATCTACGGGAATCCAAAAGCGCCCGCAAAACAGGCGTCACCATTGCGTGACTATCGAATGTTGGCTTGGTGGGCCTGGTATTACGATGCGAAAGGCGTAGGGTTTTGGTCCTACAGCGATACCGGTGGGAGTTCTGCGTGGGACGATATAGATGGTCGGCGTCCTGACTGGGCTGTCGTGTATGAAACACCTGAAGGAGTTGTCAGCAGCCGCCGCTGGGAGGCATTTCGCGAAGGGCTGGAAGATTATGTCTTATTGTCAGGGATGAACAGAACTGAAGCGAAGAGAAGTATGCCATCTGGAAAACAGAACTTCGACTTGTGGGATCTGCCCACGGTTGAAGGTGTGAGGCGAGCGCTCTTGGATGCCCTCTGAACCTGGATGCACCCACCTGCGGTCGACGACCAACTTGCTGAAATACGCTCATCCGATATAGTCCAACCAGCGTAATCAGTTTGTACAAGCTGATGAAGTCGTTCGCTAGAGACCGATTCCGATTGTATCTACAAACAGCCCTCTATCTTCGGCCGACTCAGCTGCTTTTTCTTATTCGTAACCGACTTCGCCTGCCTCCAGTCAGATGGCCTCGCGCTCGTCGAGTAGGTCTAAGGCATGGTGTAGGGTTCATGCCTGGCGTCCATGGGCCCCATCAATCTCATGATGGCGAAGCACTCATCTTCCTAAAGCAAAAGAAGTCCTTTTCTAACGGCAAGCCGGATTGGGTTTGCCGGGAAATGCCGAAGCTCTGGCGCTATAACCTGCACTATTTCGATTATCTGCATGATCCGCAGCGTTCTTTTGAGAATAAGTGCTTCCTCATTACGGATTGGATTCAGCACAATCCGCCAGGGACTGAAGATGCCTGGGAGCCCTATACGGTCTCGCTCAGGATCGTGAACTGGATAAAGTTCTTCCTGTTGTCAAACGAGGCCAACCAGGAAGAGGGAAATGAAAAACTGCCAAGACGTGAGTGGATTGAAAGTCTCTACCAACAAGCACTGTGGCTGGAACAACACATTGAATACCACATCTTGGCGAATCACTATCTCAAAAATGGCATAGCGCTGTTTTTTGCCGGGATGTACTTCGAAGGGGTCGATGCAGACAGGTGGCTTAAAAAAGGTCTGCGGATTCTGCGGGAAGAACTCAAGGAACAGTTTCTTGTCGATGGAGGGCACTTCGAGAGAAGCTCTATGTATCACTCCATCTGTTTGGTCGATTATCTTGATGTATTGAATCTCGCGAGGAACTCACCTGCTGCGATCTCATGTGAAATTGCGGACGAATTTACCGGCAAAAGTACTACTGCCCTGGATTTCCTGAGCAGCATCTGCTTACCGGACGGAGCTATTCCTTTGTTCAATGATTCGGCGTTCGGCATTGCTCCAACCCCTCGTCAGATCTTCGAGTACGCTGAGAGAGTGATTGGGTACAAGGTTCCAAGCCCATCAAATAGTTTAGTGGTCAGTGCCTTCGAATCGAGCGGGTATTATGTCTGTCGCAAGGCGGGCGACATGATCATCGTTGATTGCGGGCCGATTGGTCCCGACTATCAGCCAGGACATGCTCATTGCGATACGCTGAGTTATGAGCTGACGATCGACGGGCAACGAGTTGTGATCGATAGCGGGGTCTTCGACTATGAGCCGAGCCAGGAAAGGAGGTATGCGCGAAGTACGAGAGCCCATAATACCGTGATGGTTGATGGAGAAGAGCAGTCAGAGATATGGGGTGTGTTCCGCGTGGCTCGGCGGGCGAAGCCGGTCCAGGGGTATATCGACAAGACGGGGCATGAGTCGGTCCTGTTTGAAGGAGCTCATGATGGGTATAGGAGATTGACCGGAAAACTCATCCATAGGAGGCGAATATCCTACGAGGGGCAGGGGAGTTGGGTTATTACGGATGTGCTGGAAGGAAATGGGACTCATCGAATGGAGAGTTTCGTTCATATCCATCCAGATTTCACGATTGTGCCGTCGGGTGAAGATGTCTTCGGAATTGAGAGAGACGGAGAGGCTATTGCCGTGATCGAAGCGTTGAGTGCCTGCCGTATGGAGATCGAGCAGGGCTGCTATTTTCCCGAGTTTGGTTTGAGCCGGAAGAACCCTGTGCTAGCCTTTTCTTGTTCTGGGGAAGTCCCTCTCCAGCTGAGTTATCGAATCCAGAAAGCAAGAGACCGACGAACCGAGGCGCACAGGCATGCGAATTCTCTTCCTGTCACATTACTTCCCTCCCGAGGTGAACGCGCCGGCAACCAGAACCTATGAACATTGTCGACAATGGGTGAAAGATGGGCATCATGTGACGGTCGTGACGTGCGCACCGAATCATCCTCAAGGAAAAGTCTACGAAGGCTACAGCAATCTGATCTACCAACATGAAACGAGAGACGGTATCGGCGTTATCAGAGTCTGGACCTTTGTTACGGCTAACGAAGGTTTCCTTAAACGCACATTGAACTACATCTCGTATCTGTGTTCAGCGGTCATCGCTTCCCTCTTTCTGCCGAAGGCAGACGTCGTCATTTCAACCTCCCCTCAATTTTTCAATGGGCTCGCGGGTTACGTTGTCGGCAAGTTGAAGAGAATCCCTTGGGTACTGGAGATCCGCGATCTGTGGCCGGAATCGATCGTCGCCGTAGGCGCGATCAAGAACCCTGCGATTATCAAGATGCTTGAATGGATCGAGCAATTCGCATATCGAAAAGCGGATCGAATTGTGCCGGTGACCGATTCATTCAAGGCATACATGCTGGGAAAGGGCATTGAGGCTAGGAAGATCACCGTCGTCAAGAATGGCGCCGATCTCACTCAATATACACCATTTGATGGGGCGAGTTCTCTTACCGAAGAACTGGGGATCAAGGGGAAGTTCGTCGTTTCCTATTTTGGGACCCATGGCATGGCCCACCATCTGGAGACGATCTTTCATGCGGCCCGCCGATTGAGCAGTTCAAAAGATATTGTCTTTTTGATGGTAGGTGACGGGGCTGAACGTCACGCGCTTGTCCGGATGCGAAACAAAATGGCGCTTGGCAACGTCATCATGCTCGATCAGCAACCAAAGAGCCGCATGCGCGAATTCTGGGCGTTGTCCGACATCAGTCTCGTTCTCCTGAAGAAGTCCGATCTGTTCAAGACGGTCATTCCCTCGAAGATCTTTGAAAGCCTGGCCATGGCGAAGCCGATCATTCTTGGAGTGGAAGGGGAGAGTGCGGATCTTCTCCGAGCGGCCAAGGCCGGTATCTGTATTGAGCCGGAACATGCTGATGACCTCGCCGCACGCGTTCTGGAACTTTCTCAACATCCTGAACAGTGCCGACAGCTGGGCAGGAATGGGCGTCAATATGTCATGGAGCATTTCGATCGCACCGTGCTCGCTAGAAAACTCGCTTCTGTGATCGAGACGGTCGGCAGAAAGACGGTTCTTGAGGCTGAGGAGGTTTCTGTCTCTTTGAGATGACCGCACCGAAGACGTTTCGATCATCGCAACATCTGTTCACACTTCGATTCGGCAGGTCCGTCGTCTTAAGGACACCGGCCGGAATTTCGGTGAGGGATATTGAGCCAATATGAACGTGTTCAGCTGGATAAAAGAAAGCGCGGTAGGTGGTTTTTGCCCCCCTACACAGGGCTCATACATATTTGAACACCGCTGCAGCAATATACACACAGTCAGGGATTTAGGTTTTGATCGGCTTCCTTTGTTTTCAGTGATATACCAATTCTACTGGATGGTCTGAGACTTGCTGAACAGTTCCCCTTTCATACGTGTCCCTAATGAACCAACCTCTAGAAGGAGCGGTGATATGCGGATGATGAAACGACGGCTTGGGAGAGGATTCATCCTGTCGGCTGCAGCGGTGTGTATCCTCTCGGGTTCGATTAGTGCAGCACAGGCAGCTCTCGTAACGTACTCATTTACCGGCAGCCTCGATAATCCTTCTTCGCCCTTACTGGTTTCAGGGTCCTTTCAACTCGACAACGGGACGGTGGGCAACGGCGGCGTTTATAATGGCGCGGTAACGGGTTTCACTCTGAAGTTTGGCCCTGTTGGTGCGGCGATTTACGAATCGTCTTTCATTCCAGGCGCCAACGCCGTGACGATTTCACAGAACGTGCCGTTGGGCTTTGATCGCTGGGCGTTGGTGAGTGCTGCAACCGGTGGACCTATCGGCGTCGCCACGCCATTCAGTTTCGACCTTCGTCTCGATCAAAAAGGGGGGGGATTAAATCCGAACTTTCAAGCTCCCCCAAGTTTGGGCGATCTGAACGGTGGTAGTGCGAGATGGCGGCTCTTTTTCGAGGACGTTGATGGTAATCCGTCCGCGTATCGCGGATCGATCAGTACTCTGACAGCCGTGCCGCTGCCGGCTGCGGTGCTCCTGTTTGGTGCGGGGCTTATCTCCTTGGTCGGTTTGGGTGCCGGAGGTTTGAGAAATCTCCGACGAACCCAGGCTTAGTCAAGAACCTCATTTCTGACGACTGGGGCTTGATACCCCACCTCGGGGTATCAAGCCCGCACTTTCTTCAAAATCAATCGACAGGTCACAGGTTGCCGTAGATAATCAGATTTCGCCCCGCTCTTTCGAATCGATTTAGCTCGTTTAATTCATCCTCATCATCAGTTGAGTGACTCCGTCTTATGGCTCGCAATCGCTCTCTTATCTTCACGTCAATCCTGGTCGTGGCGTTATTGGGCTATATGTACGCAGAGAGTCTTGCTTACCTGTTCAGCCGGTGGTTGGGCACTGAGGACTATAGCCACGGAATCTTCGTGCCTTTCATTAGCGGGTATTTGGCCTGGCAATGCCGGCATCGTCTGAGTCAGGTTTCGAAGGAGAAGTCGTGGTGGGGTCTTGGTGTCATTGCGGTGGGACTTATCCTCTATGCAGTCGGGGAATTGTCCACGCTGTTCGTCATGCTTCACGTCTCTTTGTGGGTGGTACTTGTCGGGCTGGCCATCGCGTTGCTCGGGGTTCGCGGGGCCAGGACCATTGCTTTTCCTCTAGGGTATCTGCTCACCGCCGTCCCTCTACCGATGTTCTTATACGCGAATCTGTCGAGTCAGCTTCAATTGTGGTCTTCATCCCTCGGAGTCGGCTGTCTACAGCTGGTGGGCGTGATGGCGTTCCGGGAAGGAAACGTCATCGATCTCGGACCGGTGCAACTCCAAGTCGTCGAAGCCTGCAGTGGTATTCGATATCTGCTTCCCCTGACGTCCCTTGCGCTCCTCTGCGCCTATCTGTTCAAGGACAAGATGTGGAAGCGAGTGGTCCTTGTGCTGTCATCCATCCCGATTTCTATCCTGATTAACGGCTTTCGCATCGGCATGATCGGAGTGTTGGTCGAACTCTACGGAAAAGGCGCTGCGGAAGGCTTTTACCATCTTTTCGAGGGATGGGTGATCTTTATGGTGAGCCTCGCGTTGTTGATCCTGGAAATGGGGTTGTTGGGAAAAATCAGGGCATCAATACCAGGGAAGCCGTTTTTCGAACGGTTCACTTGGAGAGATCGAGCAGGAGATAGCGGCCGTGAAGACCGGCTCAAGATGGCACACGGCATCATGGTATCTCCCGGCCCCGCCTATTTGTGCAGCGTCGTGCTCCTCGCGCCGTGTAGTCTGTTCTCAACGGCGATCGTGAATCGCGGAGAAACACCGCCTCCGCGAACGGCGTTCGTCGACTTCCCGATGCAGATCGACAGTTGGCAAGGCGCGACCTTTGCTTTGGAACAACAATATATCGATGCGTTGCGCTTCGACGATTACGTGCTGGCCGACTATCGATTCGACAAGGAACAGCCTGTGAATTTCTATGCTGCGTACTATCGATCACAAAGGAAGGGGCAATCAGCCCATTCACCGCAAAGTTGTCTGCCGGGCGGGGGATGGGAGATTGCCTCCTTGACGCAAACGGAAGTGACGGTCTCCGAGCCGGCGATGCAACCGCTCAGGGCCAATCGTGCCGTCATTCAGAAGGGGGATCAAAAGCAAATCGTCTTGTACTGGTTTAAGCAGCGCGAGCGAAATCTCACAAACGAATACCTGGTCAAATTGTACTTGCTGTGGGATGCCTTTTCTCGGCAACGGACTGACGGCGCGCTGGTGAGGCTGGCTGCGCTCGTCGGTCCCGGCGAGTCGGAGGCTGCCGTTGATCGACGTCTCCAGCAATTTGCGGCTGCGGTCGGACGAGAACTGAGTCGGTTTGTGCCGGACTGACCGGCGAAAAACATGATCTGCGGGTGTACCTACGATGAATGAGCTCTTTTTCAGTTCCATGACCGCGTTATTGGTGTGCATGGCACTCATTCCTCCCTTACGGCTGGCGGCTGGGCGATTTCACGTGATGGATTTACCCGGAGAGCGAAAAGTGCATGAGCACCCGGTTCCAAGGGTGGGTGGCCTCGCTTTTGCGGTCGGCGCGTGCGCGTCAATCGCCTGGTGGGGAGCGAGAGATGCGACAACCTTCTCGGTATTGTTTGGATGCGCGATTATCGTGGCGTTCGGAGTGTGGGACGACCGTGTCGATCTTAGCTATCGTAGCAAACTCGTGGGACAGCTGCTGGCCGCCCTTGCCGTTGTTGTCGGGGGGGATATCTGGTTTACCACCCTTCCTTTTCTGCCGGATGGGGAGGCGCCGGCCTGGGCTGGAATGTGTGTGACCGTCGTGTTCCTCGTCGGCGTGTCCAACGCGGTCAATCTTACGGACGGGTTGGATGGGTTAGCCGGTGGTCTGTCGTTCTTGACTCTCTCCGGGATCGCGTATTTGGCCTATCTCTCCAATGACTCGACCGTCTTGTTGTTGACGGTCCCGTTTCTGGGAGGACTCCTGGGTTTCTTGCGCTACAACACCTACCCGGCTCGAATTTTTATGGGAGATGGCGGCAGCCAATTGTTGGGGTTCATCATGGGCGTGCTCGCCGTTCTGTTGACTGATTCGTCACGTGGTCCGTTCAGTCCCAGCCTCGCGCTCTTCTTGTTAGGGCTGCCGTTTCTGGACACGCTCGGCGTGACGGGGCAACGCCTGGCGGAGGGCCGTTCTCCGTTCATCGGCGACCGCGCGCACATTCATCATAAATTGCTTCGCTTTGGGTTCACGCACTATGAGGCCGTGATAGTCATCTACGTGATACAGGCAGGCATGTTGGGTTTGGTGTATATGTTGCGCTGGCAGTCCGATACATTGATCTTGCCGCTCTATCTCCTGATTGCAGGGTCGGTCTTGATGTTGTTCATCGCGGCGGGGCGAGGACTGCTTCCCAATCTTACGGCGCACGGTGGTCATTTCCTGTCCAATGTGACCGTAACGCGATTGATGAATGGTCCATGGCTGACGGATCTGCCGATGCAGTTTCTGGCCGTGACCGTTCCCTGTTTTCTCATTGCGCTGGTGTTTGTCCCGTCGAATGTGCCGACTGATGTCGGATATCTCTCGATCATCATCTTCGGGATTGTGCTTCTCGGCCTCTCGTTCTCTCCTCATGTCGCGCCCTACTTTGTTCGTGGTGGGCTTTACGTCGGGACGACCTTCCTCCTCTATGTATGTGAGATGTCACGATATCGATCCATGTCCGCCGTCGCGATGGTCCACAACGTATTTTTTGTCGTGGTTGCCGTCATGGTCCTCTTGAGTCTCCGATTCAACGAGGAGAACCGTTTCCAGACCACCCCGCTCGACTATCTGATGGTGTTCTTGGCGGTGACCTTTCCGCTGCTTCCCGAAGTGAGCGCCGATATTGCGCATCTGGGTGTCTTCGCCGCCAAACTGATGGTGCTCTTCTTTTCTTTTGAGTTGCTGCTCCATGCTTTTTCCAACCGTGTCCGGCAGCTCGGCCTGGTGTCGCTCTGGATTTTGTTCGGACTCGGAATTCGGATTTTGTTGTAGCAAACTGAGTTACGTAATAACCTAACCCATGACCGCGCCATTCCCGCACAACAGATATGGAAAGATTTCCCGCATGCGTGTGACGATCGGCATCGGTCTTCTGGCGGCAGTCGCAGTGACGGCGTGCGGTGGTCCTGAAGAGCGAAAGGCGAAGTACTTTGCCAGGGCGAATGAGTACATTGAAGCGGCCAACTATCCCAAGGCACGGGTCGCCTTGAGAAATGTGCTGAAGATCGATCCCAAAGATGCGGAGGCCTACTACCGCTTTGCTCAAGTTGAGGAAAAGGAGAAAAACTGGCGCAATGCCGTCCAGCTGTACCAGGAGGCTGTCCGCCTGGTTCCCGATCATGCGGCCGCCCTCATTACTCTGGGCAAGTACTATCTCGAAGCGAGGCTGACGGAGCATGTGGTTGAAGCCGCGGATAGGGTGCTGAAAAAAGACCCTCGCCATCCTCAGGCCGGTGCGCTGAAGATTGCGGCACAGGCCGCGACCGAAGAGGCGATCCCTTCTGCCGTTCCCAAAGCCGAGGCGCTCGCGAAAGAATTTCCAACGGAACCGGATGTCGCCATCCTGCTCGCGACATTGTACGGCCAACAACGGCGCTATCGGGAAGCGGAAACTGCGCTGAAGCGCGCCCTTGAGGCCCATCCGAGGAATTTGGATCTTTTGAACAATTTGAACAAGACCTTGACGCAGGCCAACAATTTGGCAGGTGCGGAAGACGTCATGCGCCGGATGATCGAGGCTGAACCCACATCCTTTGACCATCGGGTGAGACTGGCCCGCTTCTATGTCGGGCAGGGAGCGGAGAATAAAGCGGAAGCCGTGTTGCGGGAGGCGGTCGTTTTGGATTCAACCAGCGAACAGCGTCGTTTAATGCTCGCAGATTTTTTTGCAAACAAAAAAGATGTGGCTTCCGCTGAACAGGTGTTGCTCGATGCGGCGGCGCAACTTCCGCATTCAACCCAACTCCAGCTCGGGCTCGGTGCGCTCTACAGAAAGAGCGGGCAGGACATCAAAGCTCGTCAGCGCTATGCCCTATTGATCGAGGAATACAAAGACAAACCCGTCGGCCTAGAAGCCAAGGTCAAATTGGCAGAGATGGATTTTGTGGAGGGAAAGCAGGCTGATGCCGAACGTCAAGCGCAGGAGGTGTTGAAGGAAAATCCCCGCTCCTCGGAAGGCTTGATTCTTACAGGACGAATGGCTTTGGCCAGAAGGAACGGAAAAGATGCGGTGCAGGCATTTCGCACCGTCCTGCACGATCAGCCGGAGTTGTCCACCATCCATTATCTCCTCGGTCAGGCCTATCAGTTGACCGGCGACACCAATCTTGCGAAAGAAAGTTTTGAGCGGGCCGTAGCTCTGTATCCGGACCAGGTGGATGCGAAGCGGTCCCTCGCAGTTCTTGAGAGCAAGATCGGCCGCTATCAGCAGGCTCGTGCGCGACTCGACGATTTGCTGAAACAGCGTCCCGATGATGTCACCGCTCTCGATATGCTGATGACGTTGGACCTGGTGACGAAAAACTGGCAGGGGGCCGAACATACGTTGACGCGCCTTCGTCAGATATCGACCGGCAATAATTCTATCGCTCTGATGGCCGAAGGACGGTTTTATGAGGCTCAGCGCCGTCTGCGTGAGGCGAGGCGAGCCTACGAGCGCGCAACGGTTCTGACCTCGAACGAACCGGAACCGCTGTTGTCTCTCGTTAAAGTGGAAGTGGCTCTGGGGCAGGCGGAACAGTCAAGAACCCGCCTGGAAGCTCTTCTTGCTTCCCGGCGGGATCATCCATTCGCTCATGGATTGCTGGGGGAGGTCTTGACTCTCACACAAGAGCATGAGGAGGCGGCACTCCATTATCGTGAGGCCGTAAGACTGAACCCGAAGTGGATCACGCCATGGCTCAACTGGGCGACGTTGTCATTGTCCCGGAAGAAGCCGGAGATGGCCGTGCAGGTTCTACAAGATGGTCTCAAGGCCAATCCCGACAGCGAGGAGTTGCACTTGCTCTTGGCCTCCGCGCATTCCGGGCAAGGGCAGATTGATCTCGCCATTACCGCGTATGAGGCGACCTTGCGTCTGAATCCCCGAAACTTGCTGGCGGCGAATAATCTGGCAGTCCTACTCGTGGATCACAAGAGTGATCCATCGAGTTTACAAAAAGCCTTCGCGCTCAGCCGGGATTTTGAAAAAGAAGCGCCGCATCCGCTCTTCATCGATACGCTCGGCTGGGTGCGATTCAAAATGGGGCAGCAGGAAGAGGCGATTCGGTTGATGAAAGATGCCGTCGCCAAATCCCCGGAAATGTCCGTCTTGAACTATCACCTTGGGATGGCATTTTTTCAGTCCGGTCAACGCGCCGAGGCCCGCACCTATCTTTCAAAGGCGCTCAAGAGTTCCGATCCGTTTGAATGGCGGCGAGAGGCAGAGCAGGTCCTTGCGCAGATAAGGGGGTAAAAAGAATCTATGTTTCGTTCGGCGCGATTCATGATGAGCGGGGGACTGATGGCCACGGCTATCACGATGGCGGTGCTGTCTGCTCATGCCGGTGATGTGATGTCTGCCGCCCTGGTGTCACAGCTTGATCCAGGATATCGCCTCGGCGCCGAGGATATCCTGCTGGTATCGGTGTGGAAGGATGAGCAACTGACGCGAGAAGTCGTCGTCCGTCCGGACGGGATGTTTTCCTTTCCGCTCGTCGGCGATATCCAAGCCGAAGATCGAACGGTCGAGGATATTCGTGGCGACCTCGTGAAGCGGCTGACAAAGTATATTCCGAATCCCAGTGTTTCCGTGGCAGTCACGAAAGTCATCAGTTACAAGGTCTATGTCGTCGGGAGAGTGAATAAACCTGGTGAGTACTTGATCGGCCATTACACCGACGTGCTGCAGGCGCTCAGTCTTGCCGGTGGACTCACCCCGTTTGCCGCGGAAAACGATATCAAAGTCATGCGGCGAGTGAGGGGAGAACAATATGCCATTCCCTTCCGCTATGGAGACCTCCGGAAAGGCAGGGACTTGGAGCAAAATATTATTCTCCAGCGCGGTGACGTCGTCATGGTGCCCTGACCGTCGCGCGCATGCAATCGAGCGGCGAGCGGAGAAACTGGGGTTGGAGTCGGAGGCACACCATCCATGTTCTTTTCGTGGCGGTGATCGTTGTCTTTGATGTCGCATCACGAAGCGAAGCAGCCGAGTGGTCGCTCTTGCCGTCCCTCGGCGTTAAAGGGGTCTATAACAGCAACTTGCTTTTGACCCCTCTACCTCACGACGAGACCTACGGCTATTGGGTTACCCCCGCGGCAGAGGTTGCAGGCAAGACCGAGCGTCTTGAGGTCAGCAGCAGGATCGCCGCGGATGTTGTCGGATATTTCGGTGGCGAAGACAGACAGTTTACGAATGCTTTTACTCCGTTGTCCGTACGGTATAAAACCGAGAAGGATCTCCTCGGCTTCACCGGGGGCTTCACCCGCGACAACACATTACTCAGCGAATTGCAGGCAACAGGAGTTGTGTTGCAGTTCGCTCAACGGAACCAGTGGACGGCAAATCCTACTTGGACAAGACAACTGACCGAAAAACTGTCGGTTCAGTCGGGCGTTCAGTTTTCGGATACCACGTATGAGAGTAGTCGATTGGTTGACTACCGAGTCGTGGGGGGGGCTGGCGGCCTGCTGTATCAGCTGAGTGAGCGAGATCAAATTCAATTGATGGGAGCGTATGTTCACTTTCGCACGACCGATTCACCATTGGGATTTCAAGCCGATTTTCCAGGAATCAACATGAGTCTGACGCATGCCTTTGATGAATCGCTCACAGGCACCGTCTATGGTGGCCCCAGATTTTTATCGTCCACCTCGCAGACTTCGGTTGGTGACATCACGGCTCGCGATACCGTCTGGTTGGCAGGCGCGAGCGTGAAAAAGAGTTTTGAAAGGGCCACGTTGCAAGTGTCCTTTGCCCGAGATCTCGTACCCAGTGGATTCGGATTGCTCATCCAGACCAATCGTGGAGAACTCTCCGGTTCATACGAAATTTCGGAAACCCTTGCTTGTTCCTTTCATGTGGTCGGAATCCTTACGTCCGGAAAGACAAGAGCGGTCATCGGTGGAGTCTTTCCGGATAATACCTATGTCAGTCTTGCGCCGAAGCTGTCGTGGAAATTTCTCGAATGGTGGCAGGCGGAGCTGTCGTACATGTACCGATGGCGTGACATTGACACTGTCGCGGATTCAGCCCAATCCCATACGACAACGTTCATGGTGACCTATTATCCACCCAAATTTTCATTGTCCTACTGAGTCTATGGCACAGACACACATCGCACTACAGGCATCCGGGCCTCCCATGAGTTTAAAGGACTATATCTCGGTCTTTTATCGCCGCCGTACACTTATCCTTCTGACCGGCCTTGGTCTATTGACTGTGTCCCTGGCTTTGGCATTTCTCTGGCCGCCGACCTATAAGTCGACCGCCACTATATTGATTGAGGAACAGGAGATCCCATCCGATCTCGTGCGATCGACCATTACAAGTTATGCCGATCAACGGATTGAGACCATCAAACAACAGGTGATGAGTCGCACCACCCTCTGGAAAGTGGTCGAGCAATTCGATCTCTACCACGATCAACGGAAGAATAGTCCGGCTGAGGAAATTATCAAGCGCTTCATCAAGGACATTGAAGTGGAAGTCATCAGTGCCGATGTCGTGGATAAGCGCACACAGCATGCGACAAAGGCGACCATCGCCTTTACGGTGGCGTATCAAAACCACTCCCCTGAGTTGGCTCAGAAGGTGGCGAATGAGCTCACCAGCTTGTTTTTGGGGGAAAATCTGAAGAGCCGCGAACGCCAAGCGCAGGAAGCCACCTCGTTCCTTCAGCAAGAAGCGGAAAATCTTGCCCGGCACATCAGCGAGATCGATGAAAAGATCGCTGCATTTAAACATCGAGCCAACGGGGCGCTTCCGGAGCTGATGCCGTTGAATCAGCAGTTGATGAACCAAGCTGAGCGTGAATTGATGGACGTCGATCAGCAAGTCCGAAGCCTTGAAGAACGCAAAGCCTACCTTGAAGGGGAATTGGCGACGATCAAACCGAATACGCCGATCTTATCCGTGACGGGCGAACGTATTTTGGATTCAGCCGAGCGCTTGCGGGCGCTCCGCGCCGAATATGCCGGGGCCGCCGCCAATCTATCGGCGGATCATCCCGACATGATCAAGATGAAACAGGAAATCGAGGCTTTGGAAAAAGAGACCGGGCAACTCCCTGATGCGGAGGAAGCTTCGAAGCGACTCATCGATGCGCGCGCGGCGTTGGCAGCCGACTTCGAGCGATTGGGGAACGAGCACCCCGACGTCCAGCAGGCTCAACGAAAAATCTCCGCCCTTGAGCAGGAAGTGCATCGGCTCAGAGCCGTTCCGAGCAAGACACTCAATCAGCGGCCGGAAAACCCCGCCTATATCAATCTTCAGGCGCAGTTGAATTCTGCGGCGTCTTCGTTGGAGGCATTGCGAAAAACTCGTCTGGACATCAAGCGTCGACTGCAAGAGTATGCAACACGCTTGGAAAAGGGGCCGGAGATCGAACCGGAGTACCTGATTTTGACCAGGGATCGAGATACATCCGGACAAAAATATCAGGACATTCGGTCGAGGTTGTTGGAGGCGAAGGTCGCGGAAGGCTTGGAAGTCCAGCGAAAAGGCGAGCGCTTTTCCCTGATCGATCCACCCAGTCTCCCGGAAAAGCCCTATAAACCGAATCGTTTGGCCATCGTACTTCTCGGTTTCATTCTTGCCGTAGGCGGCGGGGTCGGCTTAGGAGCTGCGGCGGAATCACTTGACCATTCAATCAGGACGCCCGATCAACTCGTGGCCTTGACGCAGCATTTCCCCTTGGCGGTAATTCCGTTCATGCCGAACGAGGAAGATGTGTCCTGTGCGAGACTACGACGGCGGGTCGTTCAGACCGCGGGGATAGGCGCCTTTGCGACGGTCCTCGTGTTATTACATGTGTTTGTCGTCCCTTTGGATGTGCTGTGGTTCACCGCATTAAGGCGGTTCGGCATGGAGTAACTAGAAAGGCGGCCATGGATCGTATTCGTACCGCACTTGAGCTGTATAAGGATTTCAAGAGCTCCTCTTCTCACGGGGAGAGCCAGAAACGGGCTGCCCAGTCCGTGCCGCCGCCGATCACCTATACACGAACCAGAACGCTGAGCATTGAGCACGCTGTTCTACATGGGCATCGAGTCATGGCGGCTCATAGCAAAGGACCGTTCGTCGATGCGTACAAGATTCTTCGAACACAGGTCACGCAGCGGCTGCGGGAAAACGGGTGGAATGTGGTGGGGGTGACAAGCCCAGGTTACGGTGAGGGTAAGACACTGACTGCCGTCAATTTGGCCGTGAGTCTTGCCATGGAAACAACCCAAACGGTGCTTCTCGTGGACTCGGATCTGCAAGACCCCACGGTGCATCAAGTATTCGGCTTGAAAGACTGTCTTGGTCTCGTCGATTATTTGCTGGACGATCAGCCTGTCGAGGATCTGCTTCTTCATCCCGGAATCGGGCGGTTCGTCTTGCTGCCGGGGGGGCGGGCGATCTCAAACTCCACCGAGATTTTGACTTCCCCCAAAATGGTAGCCCTCGTGGAGGAGCTGAAGCATCGATATCCCTCGCGAGTCGTCATATTTGACCTCCCACCGTTGCTCCATACGGCGGATGTCTTGGCATTTTCCCCGTACACGGACGCTCTTCTTCTCGTCGTTGAGGAGGGGAAGACGACGGGTGAAGAGCTGCAGCGGGCGCTGGCGCTGGTCAAGAATTCACGCCCTGTTCTGGGAACGGTGTTAAACAAAGCCGGCCGATCGTCTCTATCTCTGGCAGAGATGAAGGCCATGTTGACCACGTAGTCGGCCACCGAGCGGTGTACCCATGTACGAGGCATTCTATCAGTTCAAGGCTAAGCCGTTCGCGCTCTTGCCGGACAGCAGCTTTCTCTACCCCGGTTCGGAGCATCAGGCTGCTTACAGCCTTCTGGAGTATGGCATTCTGAGTCAGGCGCCGTTCATGGTGCTCACGGGCGATCCCGGCATGGGGAAGACATCGTTATTGCAAAAGCTCATCGCCGAGCATGGAAGCAAACATAAAATCGGGTTGGTTACCAATGCCCGTTACAATATCGAGCAGCTCTTGCCGTGGATTCTCCTGTCTCTTGGGTTAAGCACCAAACGACTGGACCCGATCGAAGCCTACCACATCTTTTCAGAGTTTCTATCTCAGGAGTCGAAACGTTTTCGGCGGGTCATTCTCATCGTCGATGAAGCCCAAAGCCTGGGGGCTGAGCTGCTCGAAGAATTGCGGCTGTTGTCCAACATGAACGACGGCAAGATCTTGAAGCTGCAGATCATCCTCTCGGGCCAACCCGATCTGTACACGCTGCTGCAGCGCATCGATATGACCCAGTTTGCGCAGCGGATTGTCGTCGACTACCATCTGAAACCGCTCTCTGAAGGCGATACCACCAACTATATTCGCCATCGAATACGAGTCGCAGGCGGGCGTCCGTCCCTCTTTACGAATACGGCTTGTGCATTGGTGCATCGATTGAGTCGAGGGAACCCGCGACTGATCAATCAAGTATCGGATATCGCCTTGACCTATGGATATGCTGAACAAGCAAGAATCATTACCTCCAAGTTGGTCGCCCAGGCAGCCCTTGATCGGAGTAAGGGAGGCATCCTTCCACTGGCCGAAAAAGAGGGGCTGGTGGGACTTGCTGCGGCACCGGAAGATCCCAGGGAACTGGATGATCCTATTCCGAGCCCAGAGCCGACTACAGTGTCTTCAGAATCAGCCGAGGCCTACCGGGAGAGATCTCCAGAGGAGGACTATGCGCGAGCGATGGAACTTAAAGAAGCAGGCCTATTGAAAGAGGCAGTGGATCTGTTCCATGTAGCGGCCCGGGACAAGTCCATGTGGTTCGAGGCCTATTCACAAGTCGGATTGTGTTACGTTACGATGAAAGAGCATCATGCTGCGATACAGGCGTTTCGTACTGCCCTGGAGGATCCCTCGGCCCTGCAGGACGATATCCTTGACGTGCTCTACGTATTGGGGCGCAGTCTTGAGTCCGTCGGGAGGGGCGGCCAAGCGCTGGACGTCTACCATCGCATCAGTCATGTCACTCCAACGTTTAGAGATGTCGCTGATCGGTTACGGGAGTTGCAGCAGACGGCGAACCAATCGAGTCACAAAGAGAACCCCTCTATAGGAAGGCACTCATGGCTCAGTAGCGTGGTGGACAATGTGCAACGTTTTCTCAGCGGCGATCGGAAGTAGAGAGTCCCCGTCTGTCCCCGCAGTTCCACTTCTTACGAGTGTTCTAGGCCTTCGATAGTTGTGGGGAGTACACAAGAATCATGTCGGATCCGATCAAGGACTTGTCCGATCCCGAAGTGAACCCTTCGGAACGCTATGAGCGGGGGCTCGCGCTGAAAAACGCCGGGCTGCACAAGGCCGCGATCGATCAGCTTGAAATGGCTGCAGTGGATCAACCCCTGGCGGTCAAGGCCTATGCCCAGATTGGACTGTGTTATAAATTGTCCGGTCGCTATGAGGACGCGGTCACGGCGTTTCAGAAAGCCCTGAAAGCCGCGCCGGCGTCGCCAAAGGAAACTGTTCAGATTCTCTATGTCCTAGGGCGCACGCTGGAATCATTGGGTCGGGTCGCAGAAACGCTGGAAGCCTATCGCTGGATCAGGCGTGAAGATGCGACCTATCGGGATGTCGCTGAACGCATTGAGCGACTGAGTTCGCACCGCCCGACAATAACCACGAAAAAAAGCTAGTTGGAGGCAGGCAAAGACGCGGCTCGCAACTCGTAGTCGAACCCTCGCCGCTGCAAGCAAATTAATCTTCGACGACTGAGCTCGTCGACCAGGCAGAACACTTGATTCCACGTGAATTCGGGAAGAGAGAGCAGAAGTTCCTCAAGCCCGATCTGTCGTCGTTTTTGGATGATGGCCAATAATTGAGCCGAGGCCTGTTGGGTCATTGTATTCCTCCATGGTCGCACAGGTCATTGCGAGTGATATCATCGGCCGTTGTTCTCACGGCCGGACTCCACCGAACGGCCATGGCGCGGCTGAGTGATCGAGGAGCAAGCGGATATCCCAACAAGTAAACGAAGCGATTCGAGTCCTAGCCGCGGCATGATGCTGTGTAAACCCGTACATCTAAAACAAGAAGCCAGGGTGGAGATGAGCCGGGAAGTGTTTCCTGGTGCAATCGCTTCGTTTCTCCCCTTCTCTCTCGTGAGCAAGGTATCTCGCCACCGTTCCAAAATCGTCACATCCATGTAAAACTTGTGTTAATTGCACCGGCTCTCTGTGGTAGGCTCGGGCCCTACTATGTAGAGAGGTGGTTATGGACTGTCTTTTGGTTCGTCACGGGATTGCGGTAGAGCCTGATGAATGGGATGGAACGGAGGAGAATCGACCTCTCACGGAGAAGGGGAAAAGACGTGTTCGGCAGGCCGCCGAGGGGTTGGCGGCGCTTGACTGTAAGCCGACCCATCTGTTCACGAGTCCCTTTGTGCGTGCCTATGATACGGCGAGGCTCTTACGCGCAGCGGTCTGTCCGACTCTGAAGGTCGAAACGCGCGAGGAGCTGGTTGTCGGAGCGAAGCCTCAGCAGCTTGTTGAATTATTGCATGCACTCCCGGCGGATGCGGTGGTGGTATGTGTGGGACATGAACCTCAGCTCGGTGAAGCGGTAAGCCTGTTGCTCTGTGGAAAGGCCCTTCCCAACTTTCCGCTCAAGAAGGCCGGGGCGGTGCTGGTCGAATCAGAGGACGTTCTCAACCAGGGCCGGGGGCGGTTGTGCTGGTGGCTGCAGCCGAGGCAGCTGCGGATCATAGGAAAGCGGGCGTACGGCAAGAAACGGATTGAACAGTCTTAAGAGGGCGCCGGTTCAGTATCAATCGGAGCTTTGTGGTTCTGGAGCACCCGGAGAATATATCCTCGAAGCTCATCCTGGATTTCCTCGGGAGACTTTCTCGCATCGACGACATTGAAGCGAAATTCAATCGCCATCTTATCGAATTCTTCGATCAACAGCGATTGGTATTTTTTGAAACTATCATAGAGATCGCCCCCAAGACGGAGATCCATTCCGGATTCCCAGTAATTCATTCCGGTGGTCTCGATGACTCGAAGCGCCAGGGTTTCCACGTCGATTCGAAGGTAGCAGACCAGGTCGGGAATCAACGCAAACCCGAACACGTCACGGATCCATTGTCGGTCGGCGCTCCGCACGAAATCGCGCGCGAACGCCGTATAGATATAGCGATCCGTCAAGACGACGAATCCGGATCGGAGCGCCGGGATGATCTGATGTTCGAGGCGATCGGCGAAATCCGTCGCATAGAGCAGACTGAGCGACCAACGATCGACGATGTTGCCGGCCTTCGCCAATTCGATGGTTTTTGACATGAGATTGGAACGGGTCCATCCGGTCGTCATCACTCCGTACCCCTGGACCTCCAGCCACTCTTGCAGCATCTCGATATGGGTCGATCGGCCGACTCCGTCGGTTCCCTCGACGGCGATCAACTTGCCTTTCAGCTCACTCGGATCTAGGTATGTCAAACCGTCGCCAAAAAAGCGTGCGTCGGCCATAGGTGCCTCGTCTGGGTTTATAGCCACGGAGCGCTTCTTCCACCAGCGCCCGCATCTGTTCCTGCTGTGTCTCGATACCTTGGGTCGCGTCCATCGTCAGCAGACCGCATTCGTCGACGATCTTGTCGTACTCCGCGAGAATCCGTGATTGAAAGAGTCGGAAACTTTCGGTGATGTCCTGGCTCAAATCCATGTCCATGCCGGCTTCATAGTACTTGAAGTGACCGCGAGTCCCTCGTGCGAGCCGAGAGATGGCGACTTCGATCGGGACCTTGAAATAAAACGCCATATCCGGCCTGATCGCAAACGCGTAGAGTTTGCGGACCCACTCGTTCGCAACGCCGCGCACCACATCGCGCGCAAACGCCGTGTACATATATCGATCGGCGAGGACAAGCATGCCCGCCTTCAGAGGCGGGAGGATCTGATGGTAGAGGCGGCTGGCAAAATCGGTGGCATGCAGCAAACTGAACGTCGTGGGAGTGAGGCTCTTCGATTTTTTCCCTCGTTTCGTGGTTTCTTTCACGAGTGCCGATGAATTCCATTCCGTAAAGAACACCTTGTGCCCTTTGGACTCAAGCCATTTATGCAGCAGTTGTAGTTGAGTGCTTTTCCCTGACCCATCGATACCTTCGACGATGATCAGCTTCCCGGGATGAGGGTGAGGAGTTGTCTTGAGTAGGTGGGGTTCGGTCATGACGGCTCGGTTTCCGGCAGCACCCCGGAGAACAGGACCGGTCGATGGAAGATCTGTTCGAACAGGTCGGCTCTGCTCTTTGCGGCCCACAATTCCATTTCTGCGTCTCCCGTCAAATGAACTTCGATCGTAATCTCTTTCTTAAACCTAACGTTCACGGCCTGAACGAGCGAGAAATGGGTCCGGTCGAGCCCGTCGGCTATCCGAAGCAACGAAGCAAGGATCTTGACCACACGTCGCAAGCGAGGCGTCAAACAATCGAATGCTTCGTGCTTCAGCGACGGCAACGCCCGCCGGTGGTAGCGAGCGATGTTGGCCACCATATCGATTTCCTCAGCCGCCAACCCGCCCAAGTCGCTATGTTTGATGAGGTAGTACGCGTGTTTATGATGTTGTCTCGGATTGATGAGATATCCGACATCGTGCAGAATGGCTGCGTATTCCAGCCAGGTGCGTTCCTGTTGTCCCAAGCGATGTTCTCTCTTGGTTTGATCGAACAGACTCAGTGCCAAGTCGGCCACATGGAGTGAATGGACCTCCGGCGCCTGGCAGCGTCGGGCAAGGCTGATCACGTTGCGACGACGAACGTCGGGAATATCATTTTCGGCCTTGAGACCCTCTCGATGCCGTACGATAAAATCGTAGATGACACCCTCACGGATAGCCTTGTCGCAGAGCGTGATCTCGCTGAGATCGGACAGTTCCAAAAGCCGCCGGAGAATCACGGCAGTCGGCAACAGCGTATCGACACGCTTTGGGTCTAGACCGGGAATCGCCAAACGAGCCTTTACTGATGATCGAGCCAACTCCGTTTCAAGGCTACGGACATCCTTTAATGAGACGGTCGCCAGATTATGCTGCGGCAATGGTCGTCCGGTTTGACGGAGATGGGCGACCTCACCGAGGTTCCCTGCCATCCCGGAGGTGGCGACCAATGAATGAAATTTCTTCATCTTGAATGATCCGAGCGCGTCGCGCAGATGGGTGAGTACGGCATCGTTCAAGGCATACAGCATCGACTCAGAGGGTGGAGCTTTGGGGAGGAATTGCTCAGCCAAACGAATCGCTCCGAGTTTGAGACTCTTGCCGTGGATCAGACCTTCTCGATTCCCTACGATCAACTCCACGGAGCCGCCCCCGATGTCGACGACAAGCGTCGGTCCATCCGGGAGGGCGATACTGTGCTTGACGCCCAGGAAAATCAGCCGAGCTTCCTCTGTCCCGCTGATCACCCGCACCCTCAGGCCTGTCTGTTCCATGATGAAGGCCACGAAGTCGCCGCCGTTTCGGGCTTCACGCACGGCACTGGTCGCGACGGCGATGATACGGTCGAATCCTTTGTTGCGGGCGAGCGTGACCAGCGTCTTGAGGACGTCCAGCGCACGGGTCATGGCCTCTTCCGAGAGCCGCCTGGTTGAGAATACACCGTTGCCCAGACGCGTCATGTCCTTAAAACGGTCGAGTATCTTGAAACCGGCATCCGGGAGAATCTCAGCCAGCACCATATGAATGGAGTTCGTCCCGATATCGATAACGGCGAGCTTAGACACAGACGTTCCCTGCGTGTGGAAAATCGATGGACATTAATGAAAGAACGGGCCGCCTGTCAACAATCAGAGTGTAAACTGCATGGTACATGTATCCGGCTGCGGTGGAGCAGAGCGGAGGAGGATCGAATATTATTCGACGACGAAATGGACGCTCCGGTTTTTTTGTCTGCACTCGACGGAATGCTCCACACACAGCGGGCGATCTTTCCCGTAACTGGTTGTCGTGACGTCTATGGAGAGACCAAGTTCCAGAAGGTAGGATTTCACATTCCTGGCTCGACGCTCCCCCAGTACGAGATTGTACGCCGATGTGCCGAATTCATCGCCGCGCCCTTCGAGGAGAAGAAGTGCCGCCCGCTCGTGTTGCAATTGCTTGGCATCAGCTTCGAGGACGCGCATCGCGTCGTCTCGGACGGTATCCCGATCAAAATCAAACAGGACGTCATCCAATGTCCCAAGAGTCGGGCCACCGGCGTTTCGAGACAAGAGCTCGGATCGCATGGCGGAGCCTGTTCGCGAGTCGGTCGGTTGTCCATCATCAGGAGGAATGTCTTTGATCGCGGGTTCCTTGATCAGTTCCACTTGCGCCGGTCCTTCTTGACCTGATTCCGATCCCCACCACCATTTTACCGAGCAACCCTGTACGAGGAGAACGGCGATGACGAACATGCTCGACGTCACGGCACCGCGCACCTGTCTCATAGATCCTCCTCCGAGTAAAGGACGAGTCGATCGTCATCGAGGAAGCGCCGTCGCCTCTTCATAGATGGGCCGCGTATCCGTGACCGGTTCCCATTTTAAGATCGCCAGCGAATCCTCGACGTATTTCGGCGCTCGCATGCCGTTCAAGACGCAAGTGACTCCGGGCGTGCTCGTGAGGAGCCACAACATTTTTTGTGACAGTGAAGCGGCGCGGTGTGATGTCGGTAGGAGAGGGTCGATCGTTCGCGTAACCCGTTCGGTCTGTGCGTGGCTCTTTAGGATGGCCTCGCGACGGAACCCCCGCAGGAGAGTCAGCAGCTCCGGAATGTAACGTTGGCGCCAGCGTTCCCATTGTTCGGCCACGTCTCCGGAAAGCTGGTGTGTGAGTAACTGTAAGACGTGATTGATGTGTGGAGCGATCATCTGGTGCTCAAGGTGTTCCCAATGTTCGAGCCCTTCAATCTGCTGACGAATGCGGTGCAGTTCCGCAGACCAATTGAAGTATGCATCCGATGCCGTCCCTGTTTCGGACGGGGGGATATTCGGCGCGAGGGACGCTCTGTATTCCTGTTCGAGCGCACCCACCTTGCTTAGATATCGATCGATATCGATGGGCGGGTCTTCGAGCGGGAGATCTGCAAGCCGCAACATTCTGTTCGGAGCCACCATGGCATTCAATGGTCGATTCACCAAGATTGCGATGTGTTTCTCTCGTGCGTACTCGAGAACGGTCTGACGGTTGGAGTCTCCGGTATTGACGGTCACGGCGGCTCCGGACTCGAAAAGATTCATCGGGCATTGAAGCACCCGAAAATGATTGGTGGACACACCGGCGGATCGGGCCGCGGCTTCAGCGGCTCCCAGCATCCGCGCGAGCGAAGTCGCGTCCGGGTCGTCGGCTGCGGAAGTGACGGTATTGGACGACACGCCGTAATATCGAAGTCGCCCTGCCGAGACCTGGGTTTCGAAGTAGACGAACGCCCGTTCGAGCCGGGCATAGAAGTCGTCTCGAACGTTCTCCAGGGCTCCTCCTCCGCGATGTGCCGCCTCCAACAGGAAATATTCCGGATTGTGCAGAAGGCAGATATCGAGCGTTGCAAGTCCCAGACGATCTAAAGACAGAGTCAGTTGGTCCCCCAAAAATTCCGGATGCATGCAATGCCAAATACCGTCCCCGTACTTGACCAGTTCAGGATAGGGACGGCCGGATTGCTCTTTGGCTTCGGCGCGCTTGAGATTCTGCCCTTGGATATACCCGATTTTGGAGACCACGATGATTTCATCGCGACGAACTTCACCGGAGGCCGCCAGTTCGACCAGCACGGATCCCACTAACCGTTCGCTGTCGCCGTCGGTATAGTTCGTCGAGGTGTCGATGAGATTGCAAGATTTCCGCAGTGCCTTTTTCAACGCGTCGCGGTATTCAGCGTTCTGTGTATCGACGCGATAGGTTCCAAATCCTAATCTGGTCGTGGTCAAGCCCGTCGCGCCGAGCACGGTGAAGCCGTTTGCCGATCCTGCCTCGCCGTCTCGCGCCATCACTCGAGACGCATAGGCCGCCGTACCCTGGACCGTGGCGCTTCCCGAGAGGCTGGCGCCTCGCAACAGTCTTGGTTCGGCTCCACGATCCGTCGATGCTCTCCGGTCGGCCTGCAACGCCTCTTCGACGGAATGAGGATCGGTGATCGGTTGCCGACAGGTGTAATTCCGGCAGATGTATAAAGTCGCCTTACCGGAAACGACCGGTCTGTTTTGTAAGAGTGGAAGGGAAGATGGTTGCTCAGGAGAACCAGTCGCGATGATGCGATTGGGAAGGTAGCGGCGCGCCACCGCTTCACGAAGAACGCGAAGATCGTCTTGCGTCTCATCGCCCACGATCGCCAGTTCCACCGGTCCTTCCGTAAGAAAATCGACCACGGCCAGACTCTTGGCGAACGCGCGGGGGTAACGGGCTATTTGCCGACCGTAAGCGCGTACGGCTGCGGTCGCGGCGCGCCGCCAATCTTCACGATCAAAGTGGAAAGACAGTCGGGCAAGCGCTGAAGCGGCCACGGCGTTGGCGCTGGGAACGGCTCCATCCATGCCTTCCCGGTGCCGGACAATAAGGGATTCATGATGCGTTGCGGTCGTGAAAAACCCGCCTTGTCCCTGATCCATGAAGTCGCTGATCAGGTACTCCGCCAGCCGCGCAGCCGCGTAGAGGTATGATTCAGTGGAACCGGCTTCGTAGAGATCTACCAGTCCTTCGGTCAAATACGCATAGTCTTCAAGATAGGCATCGAGATGGGCGCGATCTCCGCGTGATGTGCGCAGTAATCGGCCGTCCGGCTTGGCATGGCTGCGTAGCAGAAAATCCGCTGTCTGTTGGGCGCTTTCAAGGTAGTCGGCATTTCCGAACACTCGGGCTGCCTCGGCCATGGCCGACAGCATCATGCCGTTCCATGCCGTAATCACCTTGTCATCCAGTCCTGGATGGACGCGATGTCGGCGCGCTTCGTACAAGAGAGGTTTCGCTCGGGACGCGAGCTCCGTCAACTCGTCCATCGTCAGATTCAGCTGCTTGGCTACGTCTTCGAGAGGTCGCAGCCGATTGGGGATGCTCGTGTGCTCCCAATTGCCTGATTCCGTGATGTCGTAGAGGGCGCAAAAACGTCGGGCGTCCTCATCGTGCTTGAGAACGTTTCGCACCTCGGTCGGAGTCCACACAAAGAACTTTCCTTCGACACCTTCCGAGTCGGCATCGGTCGATGAGTAGAATCCGCCTTCCGGTCCGGTCATTTCCCGGCGGACATAGTCGAGCACTTCGGTGGCCACCTGTCGATAGAGAGGTTTCTTGGTGACCTGATAGGCCTCGACATACACGCGGGCCAGGAGTGCGTTGTCGTACAGCATTTTTTCAAAATGCGGCACCAGCCATCGCGCATCGGTCGAATAGCGCGCAAAACCGCCGCCGATGTGGTCGTAGATTCCGCCAGCGGCCATCATGTCGAGGGTCTTAGCGACCATCGTGAGGGTGTGGGGGTCGCCCGAGCGTCGGTGACTCCGGAGTAAGAACGACAATCCCATAGCCGGGGGAAACTTGGGCGCTGTTCCGAACCCGCCGTGGGTTTCGTCGAAATCCTCCTTGAACTGGGCGACCGCTTCTTCAAGCACCGATTCGCTGATGGAAATGGGGGAGGGGAGCTGTTTCAAGCCTTGTAACCGGGCCGTCAGCTCCTTGGCCTGCTCCCGGACTTCCGATGGACGTGCATCCCAATAGTCGGCGATCTTCTTCAGAACGGTGCCGAAGCCGGGCCGGCCCCATCGGTCTTCAGGAGGAAAATACGTGCCGGCGAAAAACGGCTCTTGAGCGGGCGTCAGGAACACCGTCATCGGCCAACCGCCCTGACCATGATTCATCGTGACTGTGGCGGCCATATAGATTTCGTCGAGATCAGGCCGTTCTTCCCGGTCGACCTTAATACAGATAAACCATCGATTCATGAGCTCCGCAATCGCCTCGTTTTCAAAAGACTCGCGCTCCATGACATGGCACCAGTGGCAGGCGGAATAGCCGATCGAAAGCAAAATGGGCCGATTCTTTTCCTTGGCAAGGGACAGGGCTTCCAGTCCCCAGGGGTACCAGTCTACGGGGTTGTAGGCGTGTTGCAGCAAATAAGGGCTGGTTTCGTGGACAAGACGATTGGGACGGCGGTCAGTCTGAGAAGCGCTCATAATTTTTTTGACGGTATCATCCATGAACGGAAAGGGTCAACTCAAGAGATTGGCGTCAAAAACGAACCGGCACGTCCTTTGTTGCGATGCCGAGCACAGCAGAGTCTGTGTTATTGATGGAGCTGTCCGACGTCGACCGTGCGATACGGCATCCGAAGAAAGCGAAGACGCATACGGTCGAGATACAGGTATATGACGGGCGTCGTATAGAGGGTCAGCAACTGACTCACGAGTAAGCCGCCTACGATGGCGATGCCGAGCGGTTGGCGCAATTCCGATCCCACTCCCGATCCCAGAGCCAGCGGCAGTGCGCCGAACAGGGCCGCCATCGTCGTCATCATGATCGGCCGGAAGCGCAACAGGCAGGCCTCATAGATGGCGTCCTCCGACCGTTTGCCGTCTCTGCGTTCGGCAACCAAAGCGAAATCGATCATCATAATCGCATTCTTTTTCACGATGCCGATGAGCAGAATGATGCCGATGAGCGCAATCATGCTCAATTCCGTCTTGAAGAGGAGCAGCGCGAGCAAGGCGCCGACGCCGGCGGACGGAAGCGTGGAGAGGATCGTCAGCGGATGGACATAGCTCTCGTATAAAATGCCCAGCACAATGTAGACCGTCAGGAGCGCGGCAAGAATCAGCAAGGGTTGATTCTCAACCGATGCTTGAAACGCCCTGGCTGTCCCCTGAAAACTGCCTTGAATACCGGCCGGCAGTCCCATCTCCCGCATCGACTTCTCGATGGCCTCCACCGCCTCGCCAAGCGATACTCCGGGGGGCATATTGAAGGACAGCGTGACGCCGGGAAATTGTCCCTGATGATTGACCAGCAGCAGCGTATTCGTCGATTCGTAGTGCGCCACCGCGCTGAGCGGCACTTGCGCTCCCGTCGGTGACCGCACGTGGATGTCATGGAGCGTGGCAGGATCCTGCCAGTATTGCGGAGCAACTTCCATCACGACGTGATACTGGTTGAGAGGCGCATAGAGAATGGAAACCTGGCGCTGGCCGAACGCATCGTAGAGGGTATCATCGATGAGCTGGGGGCTCAGTCCGAGCCGGGAGGCCGTATTGCGGTCGAAGACGACCAGAGACTGGATTCCTTTGTCTTGCTGGTCGCTGTTGACGTCGGCGATTTCCGGTAGCCGGCGCAACTGCCGTTCGACTCTCGGTACCCAGGTATTCAGTTCGGCGAGATCCACGCTTTGAAGGGTGTACTGGTATTGCGCGCTGCTCACCCGGCCTCCGATGCGCAAATCCTGTATGGCCTGTAGTACCGTCGGGGCGCCCGGCACCTCGGCGAGCTTGGGCCGGAGCCGCGCAATGACTTGATCCACGCTTAGCTGCCGTTCGTGAAGCGGTTTCAATGAAATGTACATGCGGCCTGAATTCGTGTTACCGCTGCCGCCGCTGAATCCCGTCACCATTTCTACCGCTGGATCGCTCTTGATGATATCCACAACCTGGATGAGCTTCTGCCGCATGGCCTGGAACGAAATGTCCTGCGCCGCCTGGATGTTCCCGAACATGCGACCGGTGTCCTGCTGCGGGAAAAACCCTTTGGGGACGACGGTGTACAGGTACACGCTGAGCACCATCGTTGCGAGCGTCAGCGTGAGCATGCTGCGCGGATGAGACAACACCCAGGACAGGCTGCGAGCGTATCCTCCGCGCATGCCTTCGAAGAACCGTTCGGCGAGCCGATACCACGTCCCGTGTGCATGGCCCCCGTGAGATCCCAATATTCCGGCACACATCATAGGTGTCGTCGTGAGGGAGACCACCAGCGAGACCAGAATCGCCACGGACAGGGTGACGGCGAATTCCCGGAATAGTCGGCCCATCATGCCGCCCATGAAAAGAATCGGCAGAAAGACTGCAACCAGCGACAGCGTCATCGACAACACGGTGAACGTAATTTCACGCGCGCCGCGCAAAGCTGCTTCCAGCGGTGCCACGCCTTGCTCACGATACCGGCTGATGTTTTCAAGAACGACGATCGCATCGTCGACGACGAAGCCGGTCGCAATGGTCAGTGCCATCAACGACAGATTGTCCAGGCTGTAGTCGAGCACGTACATCACGCCGAACGTACTGATCAACGACACCGGCACGGCGACACAGGGAATGAGCGTCGCCCGAACGTCCCGGAGAAAGAGGAATACGACCAGAATCACGAGGAACACGGAGATCGCGAGTGTCCGCTCGACGTCATGCAGCGACGCACGAATCGCAGGAGTCCGGTCGACCACCACCGAAAGTGTCATGCTGCCGGAGATCGAGGCTTCCAATTGGGGCAAGATCGCTCGCACACGATCGACGGTCTCGATGATGTTTGCCCCTGGTTGCCGGTTGATAATAATGAGCACCGCCGGCGTCCCGTTAACCACACCCATCGTCCGGAGGTCTTCGACCGAATGTTCCACTGTTGCGACGTCCGATAAGTGGACGGCTCGCCCGTCCCGATAGCTCACAATCAAGGGGAGATAATCCTCGACGCTGTGCAGTTGATCGTTCGTCCTGATCTCCCACGTGCGTGTCCCATCGCTGAGCTGGCCCTTCGGGCGATTCACGTTTGTCCGGCTCAGCATTTGCCGGACGTCGCCTAAGCCGATCCCGTACTTGTTCAGCGCCGTGGGGTTCACATCCACACGGACTGCGGGCAACGATCCTCCTCCCACATAGACCTGCCCCACGCCTTCGATCTGCGACAATTTCTGCTGAAGGAGGCTGGAGGCGACGTCGTACATACGGCCGCGGCTTACGATGTCTGACGTCAAGGACAGAATGAGAATCGGTGCGTCGGACGGATTGATCTTGCGATAGATGGGCCTGGTGGGGAGATTGGCCGGGAGATCTCCGCTGGCTGCCATGATCGCGGCTTGGACATCCCGCGCCGCGCCGTCGATGTCGCGGCTCAGTTCGAATTGCAAGGTAATGCCGGAAGAGCCGCGCGCGCTCCAAGAGGTCATCTCCGTGACGCCGGCGATACGGGCGAATTGATGCTCGAGCGGAGCCGCCACCGACGTCGCCATGGTTTCCGGGCTGGCGCCCGGTAAGTTGGCCGCCACGCTGATCGTTGGAAACTCGACTTGCGGCAGTGCGGCGACAGGAAGAAACCGGAACGCTACGATACCGACAAGCGTCACGCCGACGGTCAGCAGGGTCGTGGCGACCGGACGGCGAATGAAGGGGTCAGACAGGTTCATCAGGCACCAGGAGTCAGGACTGCATTTTGTGGAGGGGAAGCTTTGAAACGTCGCGCCAGCCGGTCAAAGGCCAGATAGACGACCGGCGTCGTATAGAGCGTCAATATTTGACTCAGGATGAGCCCGCCGATGATGGCGATACCGAGCGGATGCCGCAGTTCCGATCCCACTCCGGAACCGACCGCCAGCGGCAATGCTCCAAGCAAGGCCGCCATCGTCGTCATCATGATCGGCCGAAATCGCAGGAGGCAGGCTTCGTAGACGGCCTCGGTCGGCTGTTTGCCTTCTTTGCGTTCCGCCTCAAGCGCAAAGTCGATCATCATGATTGCATTCTTTTTCACGATCCCAATCAGGAGAATCATGCCGATCAGCGCAATCACGCTGAAGTCGGTGCGAAAGAGCATCAAAGCGAGCAATGCACCGACGCCCGCAGAAGGCAGCGTGGACAAAATCGTCAGCGGGTGGATGTAGCTTTCATATAGGATGCCGAGCACGATGTACACGGTGACGAGCGCGGCCAGAATCAGCCATGTTTCGTTTCCTAGCGATGCCTGAAATGCCAGGGCTGTGCCTTGAAAGCTCCCGCGAATGCTGGGCGGGATTCCGATTGCCAGGGCTGCCTGCTCAATCGCCGTCACGGCATCGCCCAGAGATATCCCCGGTGCCAGATTGAAGGAGAGTGTCACGGCAGGAAACTGTCCCTGACGGGTGATGGCCAACGGGGCGGTCGTTTCGGAGAACCGGGTAAATACGTTCAGCGGCACCTGCCCGCCGGCCGACGATCGGATATCCAGGAATTGGAGTGCCTGCGGGCCGCTCTGAAATTCAGGCATCACTTCGAGCACGACGCGATACTGGTTCAGCTGCGTGAACATGGTCGAGACTTGCCGCTGCCCGAAGGCATCGTAGAGGGTATCGACGATCAGTTGTGGCGTGATGCCGAGCCGCGACGCGGTGCTTCGATCGATGAGCAGCAAGGAAGCCAAGCCGTGATCCTGTTGGTCGCTGCCGACGTCACGCAATTCCGGTAACGATTGCAGGGCCTCGACGAAGGTGGGAGTCCATCGGCGCAGTTCTTCGGGGTCGGCATCTTCAAGCGTATATTGGTACTGTGTACGGCTGACTCGATCCTCGATCGTCAGGTCCTGCAGCGGCTGCAGGAACAGCGCAATGCCGTCGACATCGACGACAGCCCGTTGCAAACGCAATAGGACGTCCTGCGCGCTGTTCCTGCGCTCGGCGAACGGTTTGAGATTGATATAGATGCGTCCACTGTTGAGCGTCGTGTTGGTTCCGTCCACTCCGATGAACGACGACAGGCTGGAGACGGCGGGATCGGCGAGGATGGCCTTGGTCAATGCCTGTTGGCGTTCGACCATCGCGGCGAATGAAATCGATTGGGGCGCTTCGGAAATACCCAGAATGGCACCGGTGTCCTGCACAGGGAAGAAGCCCTTGGGCACCACGACGTAGAGAAGGATGGTGAGGGCGAGCGTCGTGGCGGCCACGGCTAACGTCGCCGGTTGGTGATTCAGCACCCAGCGTAATGTTCTCCCGTAGGCGGCGATCGCCCGATCGAACAGTCGTTGTGATCGACGGTAGAACGTTCCCTGCTCGGCTTCACGCCGATGGCGCAGCAGCCTGGCGCACATCATGGGCGTCAACGTCAGTGAAACGACGGCGGAAATCACGATCGTCATACTCAACGTGACGGCGAACTCGCGAAACAGCCGGCCAACGACGTCGCCCATGAAGAGGAGGGGGATCAGCACGGCGATGAGGGAAATAGAGAGCGAGAGAATGGTAAACGCAATCTGCTCGGATCCTTTGAGTGCCGCTTGCAACGGAGAATCACCCCGCTCGATATACCGCGAGATGTTTTCAATCATCACGATCGCGTCGTCTACGACGAATCCCGTGGAAATCGTCAGTGCCATCAACGTCAGGTTGTTGAGGCTGAACCCCATCACATACATGGCGCCGAAGGTTCCCACGAGCGACAAGGGGACCGCCGCCGCGGGAATGACGGTGGCCGACAGCGTTCGGAGAAACAGAAAAATCACCATGATGACGAGCGCGACGGCAAACATCAGCTCGAATTGCACATCCCGCACCGAGGCTCGAATCGACGTGGTCCGGTCGGACAATACCGTGACGTGTACCGAGGAAGGTAAGGCACCCTGGAGTTGCGGGAGCAGTGTCTTGATACGGTCCGCCACGTCAATGACGTTCGCTCCCGGCTGTCGTTGAATATTGACGAGAACGGCCGGCGTGTCGTTCATCCAGGCCGCCTGCCTGACGTTTTCCACGTCATCGATCACCTCGGCGACGTCCGAGACGTGCACGGGGGCGCCGTTGCGGTATGAAACGATCAGTGGCCGATATTCACGACTCGACAGCAATTGATCGGTCGCATTGATGATGGAGGCTCTCTGCGGCCCGTCGAAGGCGCCTTTGGCTTGATTGACGTTTGCGGCTGCGACGGTTGCCCGTAAATCCTCCAACGTCAGTCCATAGGCCGATAGCGCTCGTGGATTCGCGCGAATGCGCACGGCAGGTCTCTGGCCGCCGCTGATGCTGACGAGGCCCACACCGGAAAGTTGCGAAATTTTCTGCGCGAATCGCGTCTCGGCCAAATCTTGGACCTGCGGAAGCGGCAGGGTAGCCGACATCAGGGCCAACGTCAGGATCGGCGCATCGGCAGGATTGACCTTGTTATAAAAAGGCGGGCTGGGAAGGTCGCGCGGGAGAAATGTCGAGGACGAATTGATTGCCGCCTGTACCTGCTGTTCGGCAACATCGAGGTTCAAGTCGAGGCTGAATTGTAATGTGACGACAGAACTGCCTCCTGAACTCGTGGACGTCATTTGATTCAATCCCGGCATCTGTCCGAACTGCCGTTCGAGGGGTGCCGTGACCGACGATGCCATGACGTCAGGACTCGCTCCGGGATAAAATGTCAGCACCTGGATCGTGGGATAGTCGATTTGAGGCAGTGCGGAGACCGGCAACTGGCGATACGCCACCACGCCGGACAGGAGAATGGCGACCATCGATAGAGTCGTCGCTACAGGCCGCATGATGAAGAGACGGGAGGGATTCACGATCGATTTCCCGCTTGTGCTCTGTCGGTCCCTGTCGGGTGGGTGTCCGTGCCCTGTGTAGGTTGGTCGCCCTGATTGCGTACGTCGACCTTGCTGCCTTCGCGAAGTTTTTCCGTGCCGTCTACGACAACCAGTTCGTCCGGTAAGAGGCCTGAGCTGATCGAGGTGTCGTCGCCGTGAGCGACGCCCACAGCCACAGGCCGCACGGCGACCGTCCGGTCTTCTTTCACGACATACACGAACGTGCCCTTTACGCCACGCTGAACGGCAGCGGATGGGACGATAGTCACGTCGCGCTGCACTTCCAACAGCAGGCGTGCATTGACGAACTGGTTGGGAAACAGGGCGCCGTCCTCATTCGGAAATACGGCTTTGAGTCGGACGGTGCCGGTGTTGGGATCGATTTGATTGTCGACCGTCAACAGGGAGCCGGCGGCCAGTTTCTTCTTTTGTTCCCGGTCGAACGCATCGACGGTCAGTTCCCGGCCGTCTTTGAGCCGTTCGAGCACCGCGGGCAAATTATCTTCCGGAATCGTGAAGATAACGGTAATCGGGGTGAGCTGGGTGATGACGAGGAGGCCGTTCGTATCGTTCGCGCGAACCATGTTGCCCGGATCCACGAGCCGCAGCCCGATGCGGCCGTTGATGGGCGCCGTAATGCGGCTGTAGGCCAATTGAAGTTTGGCGTTATCGAGCTGACTTCGATCGGACTTGACGATACCTTCCGACTGGCGGACCAACGCGTCTTGCGTGTCGACCTGTTGTTTGGGGACATAGCCTTGCTCGTATAAGTCTTGATACCGCTTCAAGTCCAAGCGGGCGTTCTTCAGTTGCGCCTCATCCCGCGCCAGTTGACCTTCTGCTTGACTCACTTGCACCTCGAACGGCCGGGAATCGATTTGCGCCAAGAGGTCGCCTCTTTTGACCAGCTGACCTTCCCGAAACAAGACCTGCATCAACTGTCCATCGACCCGGCTCGTCACGTTGACGGTGTTCAACGGTACGACCGACCCGAGCCCATTGAGATAGACCCCGACGTCACCTGTTTTTGCAGCTGCAACGACGACCGGAAACGCACGCGTGCCGCTCAGCATTTGATCGGCCCGCGACGGTTCTTCGCCGGACTTTGCCAGCAAGACGTATCCGACAAGGGCGAATACACAGGCTACGAAGAGGCCGAACATCCAGCGTTTCACCGTTGTCGCAAATCCAATGGGTTCTGTCATGTCGTCCTTCTTGTTCCGGTGCGTGATTCTCGCGTGGGGTCATGTGATCTCATCGCGCATTATAGATACGCCTAGACATGCGCTCAATTTCGCGCTGTGCGGTGAACCCTGTGCATGGACCCGGGCGAGAGTCCGCCGAGCGTAACCTCCCTGCCATCTTTCATCAAGCTGAGTCAGAATGGAACAAACTCCGGTCTCTGTGGAAACCACGTTCTGCCCATTGACCGTAACGAGGATGTCGCCTTCCGAGACCCACGACTCGCCCTCGACGGTCACGTCCAGTGTACCAGCTCGGAGGCCGATCGCATCGGGGGATTTCTCTCATCAACATCGATGATGAGCCATCCACTGACGAGTGGGAGCGCGATCAGATTTCGTCGTTCATCGGTCACGAATTTCTCCGTTGGTGCCCAGCCAAGGCAGAATTACTCGGCCTTGTGTCTGCAGCGTAGCTCCAATGGATTCGATGATATCGATCGGAACGGCAAAACTCATATTCTATAACGTTGTGCGCCCATCAAGGCGGTCGAATTGATGCCGACGATGCGATCGCCGGGGTCCACCAGCGGTCCGCCACTATTGCCGGGGTTGATGGGGGAGTGGTCTGTGTGACGCGCTCGTGAAACACGTCCTGTTTGGTCTCACATAGTTTGCCGAACCCACTGAAGATCTCCTACGGAGAGACGTCACGAGCAAGCCATATCAAGTGAGTCCGGATCGGCTTGACCGTTTCTTCTTGCTATTTTCCTAGTCGGGGGGAATGCTGAAAAGGTTACAGCCGGTCATCGGAAGTATGTCGTTCGTCGGTCTTCTAGAAAACCGAATGGATAAACAGGGCTGAAAATGCACATGGTTATGAATGCGAAGAGGATCCGTCGCCTCCCGGCCCGAAGTCAATTGTGATAGGTTAGAACAGGAAAACGAGAAGAGGAGCGTACACGATGGTTGAAATCGGGCCCTACTCCAATTATCGCTTGACTGTTCGCTTGGAGCTCGCGAATAAGCCGGGCATTTTTGCCAAAGTGGCGACGCTCTTGGCGGAGGAACAGGCGAATCTCGGAGCCGTCGATCTTGTATCGGCGACAAAGACGCGTATGGTTCGTGACATCACCTTCGACGTTCAGAACGAAGAGCACGGCGAAAAAGTTTTGGCTCGTCTGGACGAGTTGCCGGACGTCATCGTGCTTTCAGCGTCCGATCGCATTTTTCTCCTCCATCTGGGAGGCAAAATTCGGGTGGGGAGCAAGTTTCCGATCAGCACCAGAAATGTGCTCTCAATGGTGTATACCCCGGGAGTCGGTCGTGTTTCTCAAGCGATTGCGAAAGATAAGTCGAAAGTCTACACCTTTACGAGCAAAAGCAATAGCGTCGCGGTCGTCTCGGACGGGTCCGCCGTGTTGGGGCTGGGCAATCTCGGTCCGGAAGCGGCCCTACCTGTCATGGAAGGCAAGGTGATGCTTTTTAAAGAGCTGGCGAATATCGATGCCTGGCCGATCTGTGTCAACACGCAAGAGCCGGACGAAATCGTGCGGATCGTCCAAGGTATCGCACCCGGATTCGGGGGGGTCAATTTGGAAGATATCAGCGCCCCGCGCTGCTTTGACATCGAGAATACACTGAAACAATCGCTCGACATTCCCGTGATGCATGACGACCAGCATGGCACGGCCGTGGTGCTCCTGGCGGCATTGATGAATGCGCTGAGGGTCACAGGCAAACAGCTGGAACAGGTTCGGATTGTCGTCAATGGTCTCGGAGCCGCCGGCACGGCGTGCTGTCGAATCCTGTTGGCTGCCGGCGCGGCCCATGTGCTGGGATGCGACAAGGAAGGCATCATCCTGTACGGGGAGTCCGAGCAACTACGAGCTTGCCGAACCGATCTTCGTGCCTGTTTCACCCGAGACAGTCCGAAAGGAACGTTACGTGATGCACTGAAAGGCGCCGATGTCTTTATCGGTCTGTCCGTCGGCAATGTGGTGACGGCCGATGATCTTGATCTGATGGCCCCCGATAGAATCGTTTTTGCATTGGCCAACCCTGATCCCGAGGTTTCCCCGGAGCTGGGGACCGCTCATTCCACGATCTTTGCGACCGGGCGATCGGATTATCCGAATCAGATCAACAATGCGCTCGCATTTCCCGGGATCTTCCGGGGCGCGCTCGATGTTCAGGCCAGCCAGATCAATGAGGCCATGAAGCTGGCCGCGGCGCAGGCCATCGCCCAGGTGATCCCGGAGAATACATTAAGCGAGGACTATATTATCCCCAGCGTGTTCGACAAGGAAGTTGTCCCGCGCGTCGCGCGGGCGGTCGCTGCAGCGGCGCGCGCCAGCGGCGTGGCCCGGAGACGGGCCAAGGCGGACGATCCCTCCATTCTTGAATAAGCGCCACATCGCTCCCCTGAGAAATACACCGTCGCCTGCAGCCTTCAGGCCGACGCTGCGGCTGTGGTACAATACCCTTTCTTGAAAGTCCAAGGGGGCCATGCCGTTCTCGACCGCGAAATTTCTGAAATTCCGAAGCGGGATGCAGAAGCGTATCGGTTCGCTGCGTTCAAAAACGGAAGACAGTCTGGAATGTGCCGTCGAGACGATGATGGAAGAACGGGTCGACGGATTTTTCCAGGTGGAACAGGGGCTCGAGGAAGTCATCAAGTCCCTCGTTGAAATCGAAGAAGAGTTGGAAGCGATTCGGGATTTGACCGGCGCCATGCGGTTGGAGTCCAGGCTGGAGTTCGTCGAAGAGCGGTGGGATGAATTCGACAGCGAAATTCGTGAACGCCCCAGACGGCGCCGCAAACGAGTCAGTCTCGCCGATATGCTCAAAGCCGCCGGTGGAACCGGACAACTGTCGGAAAACCCGCATGCCGTGAATAATGCGCTGGATGCCTATGCGATCATGGGAGTTGAATTCGGCAGCTCTCTTGCCGATGTCACCGCAGCGTTCCGGATCAAAGCGAAGCAGCTCCATCCCGACGCGAACAACGGTGATCGCAGTTCTGAACCGGAACTCCGCCGCATGTTGGAAGCCTATCAGTTTCTAAAGGAATACCTCAGTCTCAGCAATACGGAACCCATGCCTCCGCTTGATCGCCCCTACGGCCCGTCCGAGTGATACACCGGTGACAATGGCCATCCGACATCAATACATCACGAGTGCAGCCGCCCTCGGTGAATTGTGCGAGCAACTGCGGGATAGTCCGCGCCTGGCGCTCGACACGGAATTCGTGGGCGAGGAGAGTTTTGTGCCGAAGCTCGAGCTCATTCAAGTCGCGACCGAACGCACAGCCGCCGTTATCGATTTTCCGGCTGTTCTGTCGGGGGGAGCGCTCGAGGGGTTCTGGGAGATTCTCTGTGATGAGCGGGTTCAGAAGGTGGTGCATGCAGGACGTCAAGATCTGGACCTCTTTGCCGTCCATGCCGGACGGATCCCCAAACCATTCTTCGACACGCAGATTGCCGCAGCGATGATCGGCTTCGGACCGCAGGTCGCCTATGCCAACCTTGTTCAGCGGGTGCATGGGAAGCGGCTGGACAAGGCGCATACCTTTACAAATTGGAGCGCCCGCCCCCTGTCCCAAGATCAGTTGGATTATGCGCTGGAAGACGTGACATTTCTCTTGGCGATTCACGATCATCTCCACACTCGGTTGTCGAATTTGGGGAGACTGCAATGGGCGGACGAAGAGTTTTCTCGTCTTGAACACGTCGTGAGTGAGACGCGTCGAGAGCCACAAGAACGGTACCAACGTATACGGGGATGGGATCAACTGAAGCCGAAATCCGCCGCGGTGCTTCGGGAACTTGCCGTTTGGCGCGAGGGGGAAGCAAAACGGAGAAATGTGCCTCGGAACCGGGTTATCCGGGATGAAGTGCTGCTTCAACTGGCACGACATCCTCCACGACAGGAGGATGAGTTGCGGAAAGTCCGAGGTCTCCATGCATCGGAGATCGACCGCAATGGAGAGTCGATTCTTGCCGTCATTCACACGGCGCTTGCACTTCCGCCCTCGGCTTGGCCTGTGCTCGCCCAAGAGCGAAAATCTGAGCCTGAATCGAACGGATTTGTAGAGCTGCTTCAGGCGATCGTCAAGGCACGCGCCCGGGAAGCAGAGATTGCGTCGACCCTCTTGGCGACCACGGCCGACCTCCAGGAATTAGTCGATGTCAAAACGAATCGATCGACGCTGGACCTGCCGCTCTTGAAGGGATGGAGACGAATCTTGGTCGGCCAACTTCTGCTTGACGCGTTGGACGGGAAGGTCGCCTTCACCGTTGATCAACAGACCAGGACGATTCGGTGGTCTGAGCGTACGACCGATCACTAACGTATGTCACTTGTTCCAAAATTCACCATCTATAAGAGCTTCTTGATCGAGTCCGCCGGTCTTGCCAACATGGCCCGGTCACCTGCCTCCACGATGGGCCGTTGAATCAGGTCGGGGTGTTTCACCATCAGGTCGAGCAGCTCATCGTCGGTGGGCTGTTTCTTCGCCAGACCGAGTTCGTGGTACAGATCTTCTTTGGTTCGAAGCACGTCTTTGGGGGAGAGGCCGGCCTTCTTCAAGAGCGTTGTAAGCTGTGTTTTGGTAAACGGCCGCTCATAGTAGTTGACGGCTGTAAAGGGTGTCCCGCTGTCCTTGAGCAGTTGTACAGCTTGTCGGCATGTCGTGCAAGTCGGTTTGTGATAGATCGTGATATCGGCCATAGTGACTCCTTGGTGAAAAGACGCGTCTTGACGATTTTTTTCAGTCTGTGTTAGATCCCAACCGGTGATAGACCTGAAAGAGGATTGTGATGCCGTGGATTGGAACAAGCTCCACCGGTCGGTTCGCCTGCGCCGATGCCTCTCAACGAACGCTGAAGGATCTCCGTATCAAGCGTAAGGGCCAGCCGGTCTTTGTCCTTGGACATGTGCTCGCTCGCAAAGGACAAGAAGCAACCTTTGAAGCCTTCAACGACCGGCTGGCCGTTGTGAAATTCAGCGATGAGGGACTCGCGGGCTATGACCCTCGAGAGCTCCTCCTCCCCACTGAAATCGATGAGCATGGCGTGCCGTATTTTGAGATTCGACCATGCCGATCCTGCGACACGCTCTTTCCCCTCACGCTGAAAGAAAGCGATTCGGACCATGAGCCTGAGCAGTGCCCTGACTGTTCCGCGCCGGCATAGCCCACAGGATGTTAGTCGACAAAGGGAGCGACTTCCAAGGCTTTTTTCAGCAGGCAATCTCCCGCAACCCCCTGCAACACCATCGGTAACATCGCTCCGTCGATGGCGCGTACGGAGCGTATCCGAAATCCCTCTGAAGACGTTTGCCCTTCGAGTTTGAGTGAGTGACAGATCTCCAACGTTTTCCAGACCAAATTCGACAGGATTTGCTCCGAAGCCAGAAGCGTCATATCGCTGACCGATCCGTCGATGGCGATCTTTGCGGGTATCCGTGTTTTGTCCTTAGGAAGCTCGCTGACGACGGCAAACGCGACGACATCCTCCTCCGCTACGGTGGAGGAAGCTTTCACGATGCCTGCCGTTACGATAAAAAAACCGCACATGATGACGGCTGTTCGTATCATGCGTATCTCCTGACCATGTGCCGATATCGTCCGATCCGGCAACGTTGAGTATGCCGATCACGATTTTCCATTGCAAGAATCACGCATCGGCATGGTAGGGTAAGAAGAGGCGCAAAACAATTTCGTGTCATCTGAGGTGAATCATGCCCCATGATTTCATGCCGGGATTAGCCGGCGTCCCAGCCGCGACTTCATCGATCAGCGATGTCGATGGACAGCACGGCATTCTGGAATATCGCGGGATTCAAGTCGAAACACTCTGTTCGAATTCCTCGTACCTGGAAACGGCGTATCTCCTTCTTTTCGGACATCTTCCCTCGGCGAGCGAATTCGAACGATGGACGACGGACATCACCCACCATCGGCGCATCAAGTTCCGCATCATCGATTTGCTGAAATGCCTACCCGAGTCGGGGCATCCCATGGATGCGCTTCAGGCGGCAGTGGCGGCGCTCGGGATGTTTTATCCGGGTCGCAACGTCAAGGATGTCGAGAATAATTATTGGAGCGCGGTACGACTTGTCGCTAAATTGCCGACGATCGTCGCGGCCTGGGCGAGGCTTCGCCATGGAGATGATCCGATCGCGCCACGCGACGACCTCGGGTTCAGCGAAAATTTTTTCTACATGCTGGCGGAGTCCGTGGCTCCGCCGGTGTGGGCCGACATCTTCGATGATTGCCTGATTCTCCATGCCGAGCACACCATGAATGCGTCCACGTTTACAGGACTGGTCACGGCCTCCACGCTGGCCGACCCGTATACGGTTGTGGCGTCGTCGATCGGCGCCCTGAAAGGTCCCTTGCATGGCGGAGCGAACGAAGAAGTGGTGGTGATGCTGAGGCAAATCGGCACCCTCGACAAGGCGCGACCGTATGTTGAGCAGGCCTTGCAGAACAAGAAAAAACTGATGGGATTCGGCCACCGCGTCTACAAGGTCAAAGACCCTCGTGCCACAGTTCTTCAGGAACTCTGTCGGCGGTTGTTCAAGGAATGCGGAAGCTCGCCTCTGTATGAAATTGCATTAGAAGTGGAGGCGGCGGCCGGAAGAGTGCTGAACAAGAAGGGCATCTATCCCAATGTCGATTTCTACTCCGGTATCATTTACGACAAGATGGGCATCGACATCGATCTGTTTACCCCGCTCTTCGCCATGGCGCGCGTGTCGGGTTGGCTGGCCCATTGGCTGGAGCAGTTGCGCGAAAATAAACTCTTCAGACCGGCCCAGATCTACTCCGGTGAGCACAACCGACCCTATGTGCCGATCGATCAACGGTAACCCCCTGTATTTGTCGAGACCTTACCGAACCCTTGACTTCCACAGGGCCCGATTTATCTAAGGCCTAGACAGTTGAATCGGCGCGGCGCCGGCAAATCCGATTAGAAATCACAAAGGAAACATACAAAGGAGGTTGCTATGGCACTCGTACGATGGGATCCGTTTCGGGAATTGGAAGAAGTCTCAGATCGGTTGAACCGCATGTTCGCCCGGCCTGCCGCACCGCGAACCAACGGCAAAGAGACCATGATCGTAGCGGACTGGGCGCCGTCGGTCGATATCAGTGAGACCGACGGGGAGTACCAGATCAAGGCCGAGATTCCGGATGTGAAGAAGGAGGATGTGAAGGTTACGGTGGAAGATGGTGTGCTTACCATTCAAGGTGAGCGGAAGCACGAGAAGGAAGAGAAGGGGAAGAAGTTCCATCGGATCGAACGATCCTACGGCAGCTTCGTCAGGACCTTTTCGCTGCCTGATGTGATTGATGAGGAGAAGGTGAAGGCCGAGTTCAAGGATGGGGTGCTCAACCTCCATCTGCCGAAGTCGGAGAAGGCGAAACCAAAGGCCATCGAAGTGAAGGTGGCGTAAGGTCTCTGGAAATAAGTTCCCTTGAACAAAGGCCCGCCTCATCGGCGGGCCTTTTCTTTTCGTTTTTTCGTTCTCTAGAAATTACCGAGAAAGGTCGTGCCACTCGAAGAAGCTATTCCCCGCATCGGCGCACGAGATAAGCTTCAAGAACTCCCTCCAGAGTGGCAGTGGAAGGCCATTCCCGCTGTCGCCACCCGCATGCTGCTGTCTTATCTATTACCGATAGACATCACGACGATGGGCGATACGAAGGATGAGCACGGTTTTGGTGCCATCGTCGATGTCCAGCAGAATTCGATAATCACCGACCTCACTCGCCAGGTGTCGGGAGTGCCGACTAACTTCGTGATGCCCTGCGGTCAAGGTTGGAGTTCAAGAGCGAGCAATATCCGGTCAATGCGGATTCGAAGTTCCGAGGACAGTTTATCCAGGTCGCGTTGTGCTGCAGGCCGTAGGAGAACGGTATAGGCCACTATCGGCTCTTGCCGTTTTTCTTCAGCAGGGCTTGCAAGGAACTGAAGGTCCGGATTCTCTTCGGGCTTCCTGTGCGAGAAGGGTAGCGATGGCATCTTGCAGATAGGACGGAAGCGTTGTCCAATCGGCATGCTTCGCCAATGTGCGGAGGTACCGTTCATAGTCTGCAATGGAAAGGATAACTTCAACTGTCTCGCCGCGCTCGTTTTGGACATATCGGGGAGGCTCAATCATTATGGCCGTGGATTTTTCGTGCCGTTTGCCGTCCATAAAATCTCCCGTACGTTGTGAAATGCTATCACCAGCGGTATCGAGGGTCAATGTCAATGAACCAACTACCTTGGCGCTGGACTGTTCTACGAGAGACGGTAGCCGCGGTTCTTCTCAAATCTAAAAGTCGGCGAAAATCGTCAGCCCTCCGCCGTAAGCGTGAGGAGAAGGTCAAGGCGGAGTTCAAGGCGGGGTGTTTAACCTCCATCTGCCGAAGTCGGAGAAGGAGAAGCCCAAGGCCATTGAAGTCAAGGTGGCATAAGCTGATTTGAGGAGCTTCCCGTGAACAAAGGCCCGCCGCCCCAGGCAACGGTGGCCCTCATCTTCGCGTTGATCGGCGTCATCTCCAGCACTGCCGCCGATATCAGCTACGTGTACGATGATGCCGGCCGACTGCGCGCCGTCATCGATCCGGCGACCAACACCGCCGTCTCTGCCTATGATGCAGTGGGAAATGAGGGTGTAAGAATAACTGTGTAACTGGTTATCATGCTTCTTCTAGAGAGGAGGG
>JACOEH010000034.1 GCA_024998685.1 Nitrospira sp. | reverse complement strand
CGACCCGATATGAAATCGGGCTCAAATTACCCACTCGGGAAGGAGATGACCCCTTCTTCCAGCTTGCGACCAAAAGCTGCTGCAATGTCCTTGATTACCGCCTTATCAGGCAGTGACTTGAAGAGTCGCTTGCGGAGAATGTCGTAGATTTCATTCGCCGCCAGGTCCACGGGAGTAATGTTCCGTTCTTGGCGGCCTAATTCTGAGCGCGCGTCTTCGAGCGCCCGATTGATCAGCCTTGCGCCGCCACTGTACGAAGCGGCAAGATCGGAAATGACTACACAAACATTCTTCTTCTTGAGGGCAGCCGTGAGCATATTTGAAAAAGCGCGAGTGGCAATGTCCGCCACAGTTCCGTTACCCACCTTCTCTGTGTCGAGATAGTGGAAGTATGGCGGCATCTCATCCAAGAGGATAAGAATGGGATCATCGCCATCAAACAGTTTCAGCCAGTCCCGTTCATCCGGAGCTTTAGGACCGCTGATCCAAAAGGTCTTGAATTGTTCTCCTTTGCCGAGTTGGTCGGCAATCTCGCCCCAGAAGAAATGATCGGGGCTATTGCGGCCGTTGAACGCGGCCAGCGTTGCAGCACCGAAGTCTGAGGCATGAGGAACGCCGATACAGTACTTCTTGCGCAGTTCCGGATGCCGAGCCAGCAGACCAAATCCCACAAGCAGATGCGTCTTACCACCGCCCATGGCTTGCTTGAGATGGAATATCGCTTGAGTCGACGCTCCCGCTAGACGGGCGATGCCCTGGCTGATGAGATCCTGCATGCCATGAGTGATGAACGTCTTCTCAAAGAATGCCGCGCCATTCCCTTCCGAGTTGATCAATTCATCTAGCTGCTCGATTTGATCGCTGAGCTTGATGGAGAGAGCATTGGGCTGGAGTTCGCAAGCGTCACGAACGGTTTTCATACGACTCAATCCCACTCTGAAGTGTTCTTCAATAAGGAATGATCAACGAATTATCACCGACCCGACACATGGGCAAGATAATCTTGTATTCTTGTGACGGGTGACCGGTGATGTCGACGGAGGAGACCATTCAAACGGCGCGCGGCCGATGAATCTGGCACTACGAGCCAATGTGCCTAGCTAAAGGAACACGCAAGGACTCCCGGAACCTTTTGTACAATCTTTAGTGGTGGGATGTCCGTCAACACTTAGGTGAGTCATTCGGTTGGAAGTTGCACAATACCGCTTGGTCGCTGGCGTAGCCAGTCAGCCTATGCGGTAGGCTAGCCGAATCGAAATCGGAAGTCTTATGCTTTGCGGTAAGTTTCTCGGGCGGGGTGATATCCGGAACAGGGTCGCTCATTCTTCCCACGGCGCTCTGAACCGAATAAGATGCCGCAGTTTAGGATTGCTTGCAGGGGGCTTATCGAGCATGGCCGTAAAGCGCTTGAATGCCTCCGAGGATAGCCCAAAATATCGGCAATTGAGCAGGACGGTTTCGGCTTCGAGGCATGCCGCTTCCAGCATGAATTCCGACCGGCTTCGTCCAGGCACTTCCGCCGCTCGGTCGATCATTGCCTTCTGCTTTTGACTGGCGCGCAGGTTGATTGTTTCACTTCGGCCTATCTCTTTTGCCATAGTGACCTGCCTTTCTAAAGGCTATAATAGAAAAGTTCGTTCACCAATTTCTTGAGGTCTGAAAACACCGCGTTCGGCCAGATACCGGTGATGAGTCCAGCGGATGTCACATCAAGTAGGATGAATGTGCAGTGTCAGAATTCGACGAATAGGCTAAACAGAAGCTGACACACCGACGACTCGAAGCCCACTGGCGCGAGACGCCGTCGCCAATCCCTCATCATGCGTCGCCATTACAAGGTCGGTTTTCGTGCGCTCTTTCCAGAGCAACGCCGTGGCGAGGTGAATCGCATCCAATGTGCCCAGCGCAGTCGGCAACGGTTGTGCGGCCCTCGATAGAATCGGTCTTGTCAGCTCAACCACTTCAATCGCCTCCAGCAAGCGAAACACCGTCTCTCGTCTGGTGGCAATCTCAGCATCCTTCAAACCTTCGCCCAACCTCAACCGATCCAATGTCCGCAGACATTCTACTTCAACCAGGGCTGAAGCCACTCCTAGTGTGATCGATCGCCATTCTTTAAGAGCATTGGCTTGCCCAAGAACAATCCGCAAGACTGTTGAGGAATCGAGGTATGCGATCACCGTTCGCCTTGGCGTTCTTCCAACAACAGCGCGACGATATCCCGACGAAGTTTCAACGGTGGCGGTAGCGAGATCTGCTTGAGCGATGGTGCCTCAGGGAGCGGGTGTCGGATCGTCAACGATGCCCCCTCTTCTTCATAGGGCACGATCCGTGCGATCGGCGTACTTCTATCCAAAACAGTAATAGATCTCCCCGCACGCACTTTTCGAAGATGCTGGCTTAATCTGCTTTTTAAATCAGCCACCCGTACGTTACTCATAGTCACATACTAGTCAAGAATGGTCATGAAATCAATGAATAAAGCGAGTACGAGAATAGTCCTGAAACAATTCTACATTGATTGAAACTGTGACGCGATGTCACCTGGCTTGAAGACGCCTCGCTCGGTGATGATACCGGTGATGAGTTCGGCGGGGGTCACGTCGAAGGCTGGATTGTACACCGCCACATCTTTAGGTGCGACCGGATGGCTGCCGTGGATGGTCGTCACCTCTGATGGATTTCGCTGTTCGATCGGAATATCAGCGCCCGATTTCGTGTTCAGGTCGATGGTCGAATAGGGAGCCGCGACATAAAACGGAATGTTGTGGGCTTTCGCCAAGACCGCCACGGAATAGGTCCCGATCTTATTGGCAACGTCCCCGTTCGCCGCAATTCGATCGGCGCCGACGACACACAGATGGATCTTCCCCTGCCTCATGAGTGAACCGGCCATATTATCCGTGATGAGAGTGACCGGTATCTGATCCTGCATAAGCTCCCATGCCGTCAGCCTCGAGCCCTGAAGTACAGGGCGAGTTTCATCTGCAATGACTTTGATTTTCTTCCCTTGCTCCCATGCTGATCGGATCACCCCTAGAGCAGTCCCATAGCCGGCGGTGGCAAGCGATCCGGCGTTGCAATGAGTCAGGATAGTCTCCCCATCAGAGATGAGCTTCGCCCCGTGACGTCCCATGGTCTTACAGAGATCAACGTCTTCTTCAAGTATGACTTGAGATTCTGTTATGAGAGCCTGCTTGATTGCTGAGATCGGCTGGGCTCGTAAGGATTCCAGCTTCCGCCTCATCCGCTCAATCGCCCAGAACAGGTTCACCGCAGTCGGCCTGGTCGCCACCAGTTCATCACAAATTTTAATGACTGCCGGTGCAAAGGAAGCATAGTCGGCCGCATCGATCGCCTGCGCCCCCAAGGCGACACCCATGGCTGCCGTCACGCCGATCGCCGGGGCGCCACGAACTTTCAAGGTACGGATCGCATCCGCGACAGTCTGGTAGTCCCGGCAGTCGAGGAATTCAATCGTTTCAGGGAGCCGGCTTTGATCGAGCAAGCGGACGGCGCCGTCTTTCCATTCAACGGTGGGAACCATGGTGAGATCTTCTAGCGGGAATAGAGATGAAGTGCAAGCCCTATCTACGGCGACCACTGACTTTGAGAACTCTGTGGATCAGCAACCGATTGCTGAAAGACACTTCTAAAAGCAATCACCACACCTCCCACGAACACATCCTCTACTTTCCCTTCTCCAACACAACCCGATCCTGTCGTTCGTGTTCTCCTCGTTCCCGCTCATGACGCGGCGAAACGCTCTGCTCATACCGCGGATGCTTAATGTCTCCGACTGACTCGATCAGCACTCGCACGCCGATAGCCGCCACGGCTCCCAAAAGACAAAGAAAGAGAATCGTCCCCCACCCGCGCAACCTCCGTTTCCAAGACTGATGGCATATGCGATCTTGGCTCATCTCCGATTTCCTTATGATTGAGGGCATTGTCTAGGTCATAATCCTCAGCCATCCGAGGTCCATCAGACGAGTTCGCCGCTGTGATTCAGCACCATAGTCCGACAAGATCGGTATATCGGTAAGCTGCGGCTCTGACTTGAATGAACCGCTTCTTTGATCTTCCATCCTTGTTTAACTCTTGTGCCTCTTGATGCCTCTGACTTCACTTATTCACAGCCTTTCTCACGACAGGATTCGGCCGTGGGTTGCGCGTATTCAGCTCCCTCTCCAAAGTGGCGCGAATGAAACCACTCGTCGTGTATCCCTGTTGCTTGAGCGCGTCGAGCTGCTCCTTCAGCTCGACAGGAAGTTGGACAACAATGCGAACAAGCTTTGACATGATTGCGACTCCCTATGGGTAACATACTCATAAGGCAGAGAACTCTGCACATGCTGTGCCTTGCGAGCATCTCATTACCCGTGTGAAAATGCCGACACTTCTCCCGTATTCTCTCAGCATTTCTCCCAGAGAGAGTCACAAACCGTCCTTCATGACCGGTCTTGTACAGAAAGGTGCGTCTCCTGAGGAGAATGTGACGAGAGCTGGAGAGAAGGAATGTGTATGGTTATGAGAATTGGAGAAAGAGTCGATGCCAATTCTGAGACTCGCAACGCCAAAGACAATGCGGAAAGTCTACAGGTCGCACAATAAGATCCCGCATGCGGCTTACCGTGAACTCGGATGTCGAGAGCCGTCCTGTCACCCAAATCGCTCCATCACGATCCGTGCGAAAAACCGGAATGTGCTGATCTTGATATGTTTCCAGTACCGCTTCCGTCGGATGTCCATAAGGATTCGCCGCACCAACCGAGATGACCGCATACTGGGGCTGGAGTTGCCGAAGCCAGTCCGGATCCAGCGAGCTACGCGCTCCGTGATGGGGCACTTTCAGTACGGTCACCGGTTGGTACCCTTCTTCGTTCAACCGCCTCACTCCGCCAGTTTCAATATCGGCCGCAAAAAGGATGGAATAAGTTCCACACTGCAGTCGCGAGACGATGGACAGATTGTTCAATATGGTCCCGCTATGGGGCTGAGTCGACGCACGGATTACCGGTGTGTCAGGTGGATTGAGAATGTTCAGTCGGCACCGACCGGACTGCAACAGGTCTTGGCCCCGCACAGCGGTGTGTTGATCGATATGTCGGTCACGAAGGGCGGTTTTGAGATCTTCCGCGAATTTCTCAGCGCGTTCTATTCCACCACTCCAGTACCGCCCGACCGACATATGCCGGAGTACCCAAATCAGTCCGCCGACGTGATCCAGTTGCTGGTGCGTCCCAATGACATGGGATAGATGGTGGATTCTCCGGCTCCACAGAAACGGCGCAATCACATTTTTCCCCATGTCGAATCGTTCATATCGAGATCCGCCGTCGATCAGAACCGTCTGACCATCCGGCAACTCGACAACGGCGCTATCTCCTTGTCCAACGTCAAGGAATGTGACACGCCAATGGTCACCGTCTGCTTGTGACACAGGAGGGCTCAGCCACCAACCGATCAACAATACCGACAAACCGGCGCCTGCCGCTCGGACTCGCCATGGTATGACCTGAAAACTTGTGAGAAGTAATCCAGCATAAAACAGCGCGATCGCTGGTATGGATGGTGCTGCCACATGCCACTCCCCGCCTGGGAGGCTGGCGCACCACTGCAATCCAAGCACCATCAACCCGAACAATTGTTCCATCGCTGAGCCAAGAATCAAAGACTCGGCCCCCGTCATGATCGTCCACAGGGCGGCAAACAGTCCAAGGGGCACTAGGATGACGCCGGTAAACGGGACGGCGATCAGGTTGGTGACGGTTCCCATCCACGGAACCTGATTGAAATAGAACGCAACCATGGGCAAAGTCGCCACCGTCACAGCCCCGCTCATCGCCAGCGCGTTGAGTGCGTGGCTCATGAAGCGGTCTCTCAGCCGACTGCCGGTCTCCGCCACGTCGGCGTTCCATGATTTTGTGAATACGATCATTCTGACCATCACGAGTACGGAAAGAAAGGAGAGCTGAAAGGAAATATCAAAGATGGCACGAGGATCATGCAAGAGAATAACCAGGAGAGCCACAGCCATCGCATGACCCAGATGGCGCTCATACCCCAGCCACATGGCGATCATCGCCAGCGTGATCATCACGAGCGATCGCATGGTCGCTAACTCGGCCCCCGCAAGCAAGGCATACAGTGCGACAGCCGGCCAGGCGAGCAGAATGGCGATCTTCGACGGCGTGACTGTTCGTGATAGCGTCAACAAGAGCATGGAGGGAAGCCGAAGAACGAGTCTTTTCACCAACCAAAAAACCACGACTGCCACGAGCCCGAGATGTGAACCGGAGATCGAGAGCAAATGAACTGTTCCGGTCACCATGAACCAGTCTTGAAGATGTTGTTCCAGATAACCTCGTTCACCGATGATCATGCCGAGAAATAATCCTCGTGTGGGTTGGCTCAATGTCTTGACGGCTGCCGCACGTATCGTATCCCTCCAATGATCGATCCGGTTCCATACGCTCCATAACCCGATTTGTGGCTCTGCCTCCAACAACGTCACCGCCTGAGCACCGATCACGGTGGTCAGAAGATCGACGCCCTGGCGTTCCATATAGGCGGCATAGTCGAATCCACCGGGATTCAACGCCCCTCGTGGACGGTGCAGTTTTCCCTGAAACGAAATACGGTCGCCGTGATGAAGCGTGAGACCAGGGTCGCGCCACACAAGACGTATGTGTCTCGGTTCCGAATCCGACTCGTCTGTTTGAACCAAAATGGTCTGTCGTCCAACACTGTGCTGGACGGGAGCGACGACTCGACCGACGACCGAGGATTGAATAGTTTCATGCAGCGGCGATGACATTTGGGGAGATCCCGACATCGGGACGGTGAGACTCCAGTACACCACTCCGGAGAGAAGGCCGGCGTACAACAGCAGTGCGGAGGGTGAGTCGATAGAACCGGCTCGCTCAAGAATGCCGAATCCAACGGCAATGCCGACCAACAGAGCTATGATGGAGAGCGGAAAAAAAGAAAGCTGTGCCCCACACAGAAGACCGAAGAAAAACGCTGCTGTGAGGGCTGGGAGCATGAGCTTCCCTCATGGACCGAGGGAGGGAACGCTCAGCCGATATGTTTTCGTACGACCCTGGCAAGATCCTCAGCCACTTCCGTGACCATGGTGGACTGTTCTCCTTCCACCATGATCCGCAACAGCGGCTCTGTCCCGGAATATCTGATGATGACTCGCCCACACCCGTTCAGGCGACGCTCGCTCTCTTGTATGGCGCCATCAATGTCGGGAATTGATTCCAATCGCGGCTTCTTCGTGACATGTACATTCACCAACACTTGCGGGACGGCGGTCATCGCCTTGGCCAACTCGGATAACGGCTTCTTGGTCCGCTTCACCAATGACAACATCTGCAGAGCCGAGATGAGGCCGTCTCCGGTTGTGTTATGGTCAAGGAATATGAAGTGTCCCGATTGCTCCCCTCCGAAGTTATAGCCCTCAGCCAACATTCGTTCGAGCAGATACCGATCACCGACCGGCGTCCGAATCAGCGTGACGCCCGCTTTCGACATCGACAGTTCCAAGCCAAAGTTGCTCATCACGGTTCCGACCAAGGTCTGCTTGGCGAGGAGGCCGTTTCGATGAAGATCCAGCCCCAAGGCCGCCATCACATGGTCACCGTCGATGACTGTTCCCTGTTCGCAGACAAAGACGGCTCGATCGGCATCACCGTCCAACGCGATGCCAAGATCCGCTTTGTAACGGCGTACCGACTCTTGCAGGAGCTCAGGATGGACGGCGCCGCAACCCGCATTGATGTTCATGCCGTCCGGTTTATTGCCGATGACTTCAACCGTGGCTCCCAATTCCCTAAGGACCATCGGAGCCACTTTGTATGCTGCCCCATTCGCGCAATCGACGACGAGCTTGATCCCTTGAAAATCCAGGTCCTTCGGCAACGATCGTTTTGCAAATTCAATGTAGCGTCCTTCTGCATCATCGATGCGGAAGGCTTTGCCGATGAGGTCTGCCGTGGGTCGAAGGTGACTGATTTCATCCGATACGATGAGTTCTTCAATGCGAGCTTCCACCTCATCGGGAAGCTTGAATCCGTCGCTTGAAAAGAATTTGATTCCATTGTCTTGGTATGGATTGTGTGAGGCTGAAATGACCACTCCGGCATCAGCCCGCAGGCTCCTGGTCAAAAACGCGATCGCCGGCGTGGGCATCGGTCCGACCAACAGGACATCGACCCCCATCGAGCAGATCCCCGCCATCAAAGCAGATTCCAGCATATATCCGGAGATACGAGTGTCTTTACCGATCACAATTTGATGGCGGCCTGCTCGTCGCATAAAGATATGTGCGGCGGCTCGCCCCAATTGCATCGCCATCTCGCTGGTCATGGGATCGAGATTGGCGACCCCTCGGACGCCGTCGGTTCCAAATAATTTACGCATCATGCTCCTGTCCGCAAGATGACCAGCGTGGATTCAACGCCGCTGCCATCTTGACTACGTCGATCATCATGGCCACATCATGAACACGCACAATGTGAGCACCGCGATCGACCGCCAACGCCACCGCCGCCGCGGTTCCCCACTCTCGATGCTCAACAGGCCGTTCAACCACTTTTCCGATAAACGCCTTCCGCGACAGCCCGACCAGCACGGGGCGGTTCAACGCCGCGAAGGCGCACAATCCATTAAGGAGGTCAATGTTATGGACCAACAGCTTACCAAAACCAAAGCCTGGATCAAGAATGATGTTTGTTCGAGCAATTCCTGCACACAGAGCCACCTGCACACGCTCCTCAAGAAAGTGCACGACTTCGCCGACCACGTTGGAATAATGCGGTGATTGTTGCATCGTTTGCGGAGATCCTTGCCTATGCATCAGAACGACTCCCGCATCGAAGCGGGCAATGACCGACGCCATCTCTGAATCTTGCCGCAACGCGCTCACGTCGTTGATGATTGATGCTCCTGAATCCAACGCGCGTTGAGCCACTTGAGACTTAGTGGTATCGATCGAAATAGGGGCCGATACACGATGTACCAATCCTTTCACGACCGGGATAACATGAGCCAATTCATCCTGTTCACTAACGGAATGTGCGCCAGGTCGAGTCGACTCTCCCCCGACATCGATAATGTCCGCCCCCTGCTCAACAAGTTCCAGCGCGTGGGCAATGGCTTGTTCCGGTTCGACATATCGCCCCCCATCATAGAAGGAATCCCTCGTAACGTTGACGACGCCCATAATCAGTGGACGTCCTTTGCAATGAATCTCGCGCCCTTTGGCGGAGAACCAATGTTGCGTCATTACTGCTTGTGGCGATATTCGATCCAAATATTCCACCGACGACAAGAAGACCCAAGCTGTCGCTCCGGTTATCCCGGAGGGGTCAGACGCAGTGAGACCGTGAAGCAGCACCATAGCGCCAACGGCTCCAACACGAGCGAACCGTTGGCATAATACATTTAGGCTGGAACTGTTTGAGAAGAGGATTGCAGCAGAATCTGATCGATTTCCGGTGCGTCGAGCACTTCTTTTTCAAGCAGCGCCTCCGCCAAAGCCTTCAGACTCGTCATTTGTTCAGTCAGCACGCGTTTGGCACGTTCATAATTTTCCGTGACGAAACGCTTGATCTCCAAGTCGATTTCAAGCGCCACTTGATCGCTGACATCCCGTTTAGTCGCAAAGTCTCGTCCAAGAAACACCGAATCTTCCTTTTGGCCAAAGGTCAAGGGCCCCAACTTCTCGCTCATACCCCATTCGCAGACCATCTTGCGGGCGAGGTCTGTCGCACGTTCAAGATCGTTACCGGCTCCTGTTGTGACATGTTTGAACACGAGCTCTTCAGCAACACGTCCGCCCATAAGGATCGCCAAGGTGTTATACAGAAATTCTTTGGAATAGTTGTGGCGATCATCGGTCGGCAGCTGCATTGTCACACCCAGTGCCCGTCCCCTGGGAATGATCGTTACCTTATGAACTGGATCCGTCCCGGGAAGGAGTTTCGCCATCAACGCGTGACCGGCCTCGTGATATGCCGTAACTCGTTTCTCTTCCTCGGTAAGGATCATGCTCTTGCGCTCGGCACCCATCATGACCTTATCCTTGGCCATCTCAAAGTCGATGTTTTCGACTTCCTTCTTGTTTTGACGAGCCGCCCACAACGCTGCTTCATTCACGAGGTTTTCCAAATCAGCTCCTGAAAATCCCGGCGTTCCTCGGGCAATCTTTTCCAGCTCCACATTCGCGGCGACAGGAACCTTTTTCGTGTGGACCTTCAAGATTTCAGAACGGCCTTTGAGATCCGGGCGATTCACCACCACCTGACGATCAAAGCGTCCGGGCCTCAGTAAGGCAGGATCGAGCACATCGGGGCGATTGGTCGCGGCGACCAAAATGACTCCTTCCGTTGTGTCGAAGCCGTCCATTTCCACTAACAACTGATTGAGCGTTTGTTCCCGTTCGTCATGGCCACCGCCGAGGCCGGCACCACGTAAGCGGCCGACCGCATCAATTTCATCGATGAAAATAATGCACGGAGCATGTTTCTTCCCTTGCTCAAACAAATCCCGTACCCGTGACGCTCCAACGCCGACAAACATCTCTACGAAGTCAGAACCACTGATGCTGAAGAACGGTACCCCGGCTTCTCCCGCAATAGCCTTCGCCAACAACGTCTTTCCTGTTCCAGGAGGACCGACGACGAGTACGCCCTTAGGAATGCGTCCTCCGAGTTTTTGAAACTTCCGAGGATCTTTCAAGAATTCGATGATTTCAAGAACTTCTTCTTTCGCTTCATCGACTCCAGCCACGTCTGAAAAGGTGACTTTTTTTCGCTCTTCCGTCAACATACGTGCTCGACTTTTCCCGAATGAAAGAGCCTTATTCCCACCGATTTGCATCTGACGCATCAGGAAAAACCAGAGGCCGAGGAAGAGGATAAATGGTCCCCACGTGACGAGGAATGTGATATACCACGGACTCTCATCCGGTGGCTTGACCTCAATCTGAACATCTTTTTCACGAAGGACCTTGACAAGATCGGGGTAGTCCGCTGAGTAGGTACGGATGCGAGTCTTGTCCTTCAAGACCCCGCTGATGTGATTACCTTTAATAATGACCTTTTCAAAATCGCCTTTGTCGAGCTTTGCCATAAAATCGCTGAATATCACTTCTTCTTCAGGTGCATGAGTCGGTACACTGAACAGATTGAACAGGAGAATCATGAACAAGCCGACCACCACCCAGAAAAGCAAGTTCTTGACCCGGGAATTCATCCAGTTCTCCTTCGCGACAACGTTGGACGCAACGTATTCAGAAATCGAGGTGATGTTAACATAGCCTTGCGCAACTTGACAACAGCCAGTTGGAAAACTCTACTCCTCTTGCTGACTCAGCTGATCAAGGACCGCGAGGTACGGAAGGTTCCGGTATTTTTGTCGGTAGTCGAGTCCGTAACCGACGACGTACTGGTTCGGAATTTTGAATCCGATATACTGCAACTGCACATCGACGACGCGGCGCTCCGGTTTACTGAGCAATGTGCATACCTTGATGCTTCTCGGTTTCTGCTTCGCCAATGCCTTTGTGAGATATTGAACCGTCAATCCAGAATCAACGATGTCTTCAACCAGCAACACATCCCTGCCCTTGATCTTTTCGGTCAGCTCGGTCATGAGCTTGACCTTCCCGGACGTCTTCACCTGGGTCCCATAGCTCGTCACGATGATAAAATCTATCCGCACTGGAATTCGGATCGCTCGTGCCAAATCAGCAAAAAACGCATAGGCTCCCTTTAATACTCCGACGAGTACGAGGTCTTTGCCGACATAGTCGGCGCTGATCTGTTTTCCAAGTTCGCGGATACGGCTCCGCATTTGCTCTTGGGTGACAATCGGGCGTCCGAACATACGTTCCATCTCACTCGGTCCCTTTCCTCAGAGATAGATTGTCAGAAGTGAACACCAAACAGCGTTTCGTTGCGGCAGTGGGTGTCCAACGATCATCCTGTCGATAACCAACGATCCACACGATTCCCTCTGGAGCCACCACCAGGGGAATGAGTGATCGGGCCGCAACCGGTATCTTCAGATCCGTGAAAAAATCCTGCAGCTTCTTTGAATGTCCTCCCATACCGGTGGGATGAAATCTGTCTCCAGGCAACCAGCTCCGTACCATGAGCGGCTGAGACACCCGATCGGCATCCACCAGAATCCGATTCTTTCCAAGAAGAGCAGCACCACCGCTTTGGATATGTGCCTGCTGTTGTACCTGAAGTCGTTGACCCGTTCCAGACCATGTGATTTCTCCCGGTACAGATAAGACTTCCCGACATCTGCCGCGCGGTTGGCCGACATGGGACATCTCGTCTGCGTGAAGCGGAACAAACCGTAGACGGCGATCATCGACAACAACGCGTCCCCCCTTCACATCGAGACTTGAACCAGATCCCCTTTTCAAGGTCAGGCGAATGATGCGATCAATCGTTCGGATACCGGGGGCGCGGAATCGGCCATCATTCTGCCGAAAAAGATTCCGGATGCAACGCCGTTGAAAGGCATGCGGAAGCTCCAGAAGAAACCTGTGATCGATCGCCCAGTCTCCGGCAGATCCTGGTTTCACGGCGGAAGAGGAAAGGGCCTTGACCTGATCATCCAGACTACGATCGTCTTCTCTACAGATATCCGCAAGCCTGCAGAGCGCATCGACGCTGGACGGGACCAACCGATTCAGAATCGGAATCACCTCTCTCCTCACTCGATTCCGCAAGTACTGCATCTGGAAATTGCTGGAGTCCTCCCGAAACGACAACCCTGCCGTGCGGAGATAGACCAGGACTTGCTGCCGCTTGATATCGTACAAAGGCCGAATAATCCTGTTATCGCGGAATGCCGGCATACCGGAAAGACCCGTGAGTCCTGCCCCACGGAGCATCCAGAGCAAGACCGTCTCTGCCTGATCGTCTGCCGTATGGCCTATGGCGATACGGTCTGCTCCGCACGTCTCGGCAATTTCCTGCATCACCCGATAGCGAAGGTCACGGGCTTCAGCCTGCAGCGATGCCTTGCGCCTACCGGTGTGAAATTCAACCCGTCGAACATGGAGAGGAACTCCCAGTCCTTGACAAAAGGCCTCCACAAATTTTTGGTCCCCATCGGACTCACCCCCCCGTAGCCCATAGTTGCAATGCACGGCCGATAGGGTCAGCTTCCAACCCGACCGGAAATGATGCAGGATGGATAACAGAGCGACGGAATCTGGACCGCCCGAGAGGGCGACCAATATGTGTTGGCCACGTTGAAAGAGGCCTCTGGATCGAACCGTTTGCGCGACCCGATGCAATAGCGCAGGCCAGGCCATTTTATCGACGGGGCTTCCTAAGGCCGGTTGCAAGGACTCATCGTTCTCCGATTGTTTCATGATATCGACGAAGGAGGAGCTTCGCAGAACCCACATCGGCAGTGATTTGTCGGCTCAGAGCTTCTCCGCTATCGAATCGCGCGTCGCCTCGTACACGACCGATAAACTCGACAGTGAGCGTTCGTCCGTACAGCTCGTAGATCCCATCCAGGATGGATACTTCCAACCCCCGTTCACTACCATCGAAGGTCGGTCTTGCACCGATATAGGCGACCGAATCATGTCGCTTCTGATCCAGAATCGCGACAGCGGCATAAATTCCATCGGCAGGTACCACACGGTCCGGAGGTAACTTAAGATTTGCAGTCGGGCATCCTAATGTTCGCCCCCTCCCCTCTCCGGAATATACTATTCCACTCAGCGCATAGTGTCGGCCGAGTAAGACAGCCGCTTGATCAACATGCCCCGCGATGATGAGCTGTCTGATTCTTGTCGAGCTGACCACTCCTCCGTCGATCATCACGGGAGGAAGCGAATGAACGATAAAGCCGAGTTTTTCCCCGAACCGGGTCAAATCGTCGATTTGCCCTGCTCGTTTGTGCCCAAAGGCAAAATGTTGTCCGACAAAAATCTCTTTGAGTCCGAGCCCTTTCGACAGAACCTGCTCAGCGAACATCTCTGGAGAAAGTGACGCAAAGGCGTGAGTGAACTCCAAGGAGATCACTTCATCGATTCCGGTTTTTTCAAAACGGGCACGTTTCTCATCCCCGCTGGTCAAGAACTGCAGATCAACGTGAGGCGCAAGAATTTTCACCGGGTGAGGATCGAAAGTCAGGACGACGGCCGTTCCCTGAGCACGGCGCGCCGTCTCCACCACCTGCTTCAAAAGCGCACGGTGACCGAGATGATGGCCGTCGAAATTCCCGATGGTGCCCACCGGATATGGCCGTACGACCTCGTCCGAATATCCGCGGGTCACTTTCATCGTCGATCAATGAAGCAGTGTGGCGGCGTCTTTCGCAAAGTACGATAGGATCAGATCGGCTCCCGCCCGCTTGATGGCCAACAGCGATTCCATCATGGCACGTGATTCATCCAGCCATCCCGCCTTCGCCGCCGCCTTAATCATACCGTACTCGCCGCTCACCTGATAGGCCGCCAGTGGGAGAAGCGTACGAGCACGAGCCATCGCAATGATGTCCAGATAAGGGAGCGCCGGCTTGATCATCACGATATCGGCACCTTCGTCGATATCGAGCTCGATTTCGCGCAGCGCTTCGCGCGCATTGGCCGGATCCATCTGATAGGATTGTCTGTCACCGAATTGAGGACTGGAGAATGCGGCATCACGAAACGGCGCATAGAAACAAGAAGAGAATTTTGCAGCGTACGCCAGGATCGGCAGATCGGAAAACCCGGCTCGATCCAATTCGCGTCTGATCGCAGCGACACGGCCGTCCATCATATCCGATGGTGCGACCATATCAGCTCCAGCCTCGGCATGGGTGCGTGCCATCACCGTGAGGCACTCGAGCGTCTCATCATTCAGAATTTTTCCATCTTTGACGATTCCGCAATGTCCGTGGCTGGTATACTCGTCGATACAGACATCCGTGATCACAACTAATCCCGGCACGTGTTGTTTGACGGCTCTGATCGCCCGCTGCACAATGCCGTTGGGATCCCACCCTGAGCTGCCCCGCTCGTTTTTGTGGGCCGGTATCCCGAATAGAATGACGGCGGGGATACCTAAGGCTTGAATCTCTCCCGCCTCTTTGATCAGCAGATCGACCGACAGCCGAAACTGGCCCGGCATCGAAGTGATTTCTTCACGGCGATCCTGTCCCTCGACCACAAACAGCGGGTAGATAAAATCCGACGAGGACAGCGTCGTTTCACGTACCATCCGACGTAACGATTCATGTTGTCTCAGCCGTCGGAGCCGCTGGATTGGAAACGCCATCGCCTACCTTACTTTCGTGGCAGATTGGTCAAGAACACGACGAGGTCACGAACGGAAATCACACCGACCAGTTTTCCGTCGTGCGTGACACCCAGATGGCGGAGATGAGATTGCGCCATCAAATCGTTGGCGTCGAGCAACGTCTTGCTCTCTTCAATGGTCATGATCGGCGCCGACATGATTTGCTCAACCGTCGTTTTGGTGGCATCCGCCCCGGCCGCAACCACTCGACGCACCATATCCGTATCCGTGATGATTCCGATGATCTCGCGATCGTTGGTCACGAACAAGCTGCCGATCCCACGATCACGCATGATGCGGGCGGCCATCTGAGCATCGGTATCACGAGGCACCGTCACGAACTTTTCCCGGGGAATCATGAATGACTTTACAGGAACCATCTCACCCTCCCTCCTTGTATAGGACCATCGTATATCTTGCGTGCATTCATATTACTGCAGAGCTCCCGTGGTCAACTGATCACGACTTCCATAATGGTGGGCGATTGCATCCACCATCGCCGGAATCGTATTTTCACTCGGCATGATCGAGACCGTCAAACCATATTCCTCCGCAGTCTTCGCCGTAATGGGTCCGATGCACGCAATCGTGACGGATTGCAACAACGGCTTCACCGCGTCAGCACCCCCGAGCATCGCGACGAAGTTGCGGACCGTGGAAGAACTGGTAAACGTGGCGACATGAATCCGATGATCCATGAGTTCCTGCAGCCATCCACCGGAATTGTGATCCGGTGTGAACGTTCGGTACACGGGAATGACATCGACATGCGCCCCGGCCGCACGAAGTTCGTCCGGCAAGAACTCTCTGGCCACCTCCGCTCGTGGGATGAGGATGCGGGTTTTCCCTACACCCCGGCGGTTCAGTGTGGCTAACACTCCTTCCGCCTGATACTCTGCCGGAACCACATCCGCTCTGACACCAAACTTTTCCAACTCCTGAGCCGTGCGGGGCCCAATGCAACAAAGCCGCCGTCCCGCCAAGCAGCGTGAGTCGAATCCGCGAGTCGACAACCTCGTCATGAAACGGCTCACGCCATTGACGCTGGTAAAAACAATCCAGTCGTACGTCCCGATCTCCGAGATGGCTTGATCGACAGGCCCCCAGTCGAGCGGAGGAACGATCTTGATCGTCGGAGCTTCGACCGGTTCAGCTCCATAGCCGGCCAATCGGGCGGCTAACTCACCGGCCTGGTCTTTCGCGCGTGTCATGAGCACCCGTTTTCCAAAGAGCGGCCGTCGCTCGAACCAGTTGAGTTTCGGCCTCAGTCGAACGACCTCTCCCACGACAATGACGGTCGGCGGCTCCATTTGTGCCGCGTCGGCTTTGTCCGCAATATCAGCCAAGGTTCCGATGACGGTCTGTTGTGAGACTCTCGTTCCCCATCGAATGATCGCGACAGGAGTGGCTCCTGATCGTCCTTCGGCCATTAAGGTAGCGACGATCGTCGAAAGGTTTTTCATACCCATGAGAAAGACGACGGTGCCTTGGTTCGCCGCCAGCCTTGACCAGTCCAGGGCCGTGGAAGGCTTCTCTGGATCTTCATGCCCGGTGACGATGGTGAGTGCGGACGCCAACGTTCGATGAGTCACCGGAATACCGGCATACGCAGGGGCGGCCACCGCAGCGGTCACCCCGGGAACGACTTCAAATTCTATCCCGGCCAAGGCGAGCGCTTCCGCTTCTTCTCCTCCTCGCCCAAAGACAAACGGATCGCCGCCCTTCAATCGCACGACCACATCGCCTCCATTGGCTCGATCAATGAGTAGGCGATTGATGGTCTCCTGCTCAGGATATTTTCCTTTGCCTCTCCGTCCGACATAGATTCGCTCGGCGCGGTCTTGCGCGTGGGCAAGAAGAATGGGATTGGCGAGATAGTCGTAGAGAACCACATCAGCCTGCTCAAGACACTCTTTTCCTCGAAGGGTCAAGAGCCCTGGATCTCCGGGACCGGCGCCGACCAAATAGACCTTCCCCTTGTTTCGTCGTATCATGTTCACGCTGATCCGTAAATCTCTCGGAGAATTTTGTCCCCTCCCCGAGCCAACAGTCGTTCAGCCAACTGAACCCCCAGCGTATGAGCCTGCTCGGATGTCCCTTCGATCTGATCGCGAATGACGGTCTTCCCATCGACACTCGAGACAAGACCATCCAATACCAGCTGCTCACCGGACAGGGTTGCGTGAGCTGCAATGGGTACCTGACAGCCTCCCTCCAGGCGGTGCAAGAAAGCCCGCTCCGCCGTGACCGTCGTATGGGTTATCTGATGATCGAGTCGGAATAAGACAGAACGAACGAATGTATCATCGGTTCGACCTTCGATACCAAGGGCTCCCTGTCCGATCGCAGGCAAACTGAGAATGAGCGGAAGATATTCTGTGATGGTCTGAGACCATCCCAACCGATGCAGACCCGCAGCCGCCAAGACGATGGCATCGAATTGTCCCTCTTTGAGTTTTCTCAGTCGCGTATCCAAGTTGCCGCGCAGCATCGAGATTTTTAAATCAGGCCTGACCTGTAACAGCTGCGCCTGGCGGCGAAGACTTGCAGTGCCGATGTTGGCTCCGAATGGAAGATCCTGAAACGAGCACCCTTCGCGACTGATCAAAGCATCACGGGCATCCTCGCGCTGAGGCACACAGAGAATTTCGAGTCCGTCGGGCAATTGCGCTGGAACATCCTTCATACTGTGCACCGCGAAATCGATCTCACCGGCGAGCAACGCATCCTCGATTTCCTTGACGAACAAACCTTTCCCGCCGATTTTTGCCAACGGCACGTCGACGATCTTGTCGCCGGACGTCTGAATCTTTTTGAGGGCCACCCGGACCTCGGGCACGACCTCATGAACCTTGGATTGGAACCATTCACTTTGACAGAGTGCCAATTTGCTCCCTCTTGTCCCAAGCACCAAGGTTGAGCGGTGACCGTTCTGTATCGACACGTTGAGACTCGTTTCGTTACCCGCCGATCAGCGGGCTCGTTGATGGATTGACGTTTCCGGAGCCGGATCGTCGGCGCTCGACTCCGCGGAGGTCTCGGTATGATAACGCGGCGATTCCGTATACGCCTCGATCGGTTGAACGGACGGAGATTCCCGGTCGAGAGAAAAAAAACGGCGCGCCGCTTCGACAAACGCAGGACCGCTCGAGGAGTTGACTTCGGCCTTGAGGGTGACCATCGTGCGATGAATCAATTTGTTGACAATCGAAGAGGCGAGGCCTTCGACCAGTTCGCGATCCTGAGGGGACAAATGCGGCAATCTCGCGAGCACTTTGTCGACCTCCGTCCGCTTCATGTCGTCGACGCGGCTCTTGAGCGCAACGATCGTCGGAGTGACCTCTAAGGATTTCATCCAATCCAGCATGGTGGTCACTTCTTCCAGAACCATCCTCTCGGCTTTCTCCGCCTCCTGCACTCGCTCAGCTCGGTTCTGTTCAACTCGATGTTTCAGATCATCGATGTCGAAGAGAAACGCATTGTCGACATGACGAACGGCCGGATCGATGTTTCGCGGAACCGAAATATCGATCAAGAACATCGGACGGTTCATACGCTCTTCGACTGCCCGATGCACATCTTCTGCGCCGACCAGATAGTGTGCCGCCCCGGTGGAGACCAGAACAATATCCGCCGAAGCCATGTCATCCTTGAACTGATCGAATGGGACCGCCGTGCCGCCGAACTTGGCGGCGAGATCAACCGCATGCTGTGGAGTTCTCGTGGTGATGCGGACATGTCTCACACCATGAGCGATCAAATGGCGCGCGGCCAACTTCGCCATTTCCCCGGCACCGACCAACAACACCGTCTTCTCGTGCAGATTCGAAAAAATCTTCTTTGCCAGCTCAACAGCGGCATAGCTGACCGACACCGCCATTTCTGAAATTTTCGTTTCGGTCCGCACCCGCTTGGCTACTGAAATGGCTTTCTTGACCACCTTGTTCATGATGACGCCGGTCGTCTTATGGGCCAGCGCCACTTCAAACGAACTTTTCAGTTGTCCCAGGATTTGAGATTCCCCGATAATCATTGAATCAAGACTGGCTGCGACTCTGAACAAGTGACCAATCGCTCGATCTCCGGTATGCCAATAGAGATGCGGTGTCAACTGTTCGGAAGACAACGACAGATGTGTGTCGGCTAGAAATTCTTGGATACGTCCATATCCGGTTTCAATGTCGTCGACAACCGAGTAGACCTCGACTCGATTACAGGTCGAGAGGAGGATGCCTTCCTTGACACCGGGATACGAACACAGACGGGTGAGGGCCTCACCAAGGCGGCTTTCTGGAACCGCCACCCTCTCTCGGATCTCGACAGGAGCCGTCTTGTGACTTAACCCTACGACAATCAAATGCATGGGACTATCAGACGCATGTTATGACAACGCGCTATGTCCTTTCAGGACGACGCCCACCAACGTGAGGATCACGCAAGCAAATCCGATGACGGTGAGATAGGCCGCGCGTTTAGCCCTCCATCCTATGGTCAGTCTTCCGAGCAAGACGATGAAATAGAAAAGCCAGGTGACGAGCGCCCAGATTTGCTCGGGATTCCAACTTACATAGGATCCGCGTGCAAATTGGGCCGAGATGGCTCCCGTCACGATTCCCAGCGTAAGCAAAGGAAACCCCACCACGATGGATTGTTGATTGAGATGATCGAGAAAGTCGAGCGCAGGAAGCTTGCTATAGAGAACGTTGAACTGTTTCGACTTGAGGAATCGATCCTGGATCAGGTACATCACACCCGCGACAAAGGCAACGGTAAATCCAACAGCGCCCAGCATGCTGAGTGTGACATGAAACCACAAGGTCTTGAACACCGGCTGGAGTGTGGGCTCTGTGTCCGGAAGGGCAGCAGCGGAGACTAGGGAAACCAAGGCCAAGGGCACCATAAAGGACCCAAGCACATGAATCCGATGACGGAGCTCGACTATCAGAAGTACGAGAATGATCATCCAAGCGAAAAAGGATAGCGCGTCGGAAAAACTGGGCGATGCCGATGATGAGGCGGCAAACATTCTTGCCCCAAGGACGAAAGTGTGGGAGGCAAAGCCCACGGCTGTAAGCCCTAACGATACCTGGGACAAGGCTTCTGAGCGTCGCAGCGAATAGGAAAGAAAAGACACCGTGGCCACGATGTACAAGACCAGCGTGATCATGAAACAGACGGCTGCCATCGGGAACACCCAGGTGTCTAAGGACTGAACGCCAATGAAATAAGTGGGAAATTATATCGATGCCGACCAAACGGAGTCAACAAAACGCAGAAGCTTCAAGGACTTCTGTCAGTCCACTCAATCGGAAAGGAACGCTCTATATGGTGGCGGTCTCCATCGGACATCCTGACGATGTGACGCTGCGTGCCATTCGAATCCTCCGTGAAGTCGACATTCTGGCTTCTGAAGTTCCGAATGTGACCCAAGAACTCCTTATGCATCACGGCATTCAAGCAACAGTGACGAGTTACGGGCCCAGAAATCTTAGGGAGAAAGCAGCGGTTCTTTTATACCGGTTACAGCAAGGACATGATGTCGCGTTCGTGTCCGATTGTGGATCCCCTCTCATTGCCGATCCCGGCCATTTTCTCGTAGCGGCCGCCCATGCACATAATATCCGGGTCGTTCCAGTACCCGGTCCTTCTGCAATTATCGCGGCTCTGACTGTCGCGGGGTTCTCTTGCGATTCCTTCTATTTTCTTGGACATCTGCCGAGCGCCTCTTCACGCATCGCCCAATACCTTAACGATTCCCTGAGGAGGAACGGCCCAACTGTTGCCTTCTGCGCCGGGTCAGTGGTTGCGCGCATACTCAAAATCCTTGAGAATATCTCTCCTCGGCGCTCGGTGGCTGTTGCTTACGACCTAACAAGACCGGCAGAGCACATCATTCGCGGGACCGCTTGTGAGATACGCGAGCAACTACCCCCTGGTCATGGGCGAGAGGTGACGCTCATTCTTGCAGGAAGAGATGAGGCAGAATGGGGTGACCAAGGCGTGCGCCGTGCTCAGTCGTTCTCCTCTCGACGGATCAAGACACGATAAGCCTGGTCGACTCGTTCCTGCGATAAGACCGTATGGCCTTCGTTCTCGACGCTACGAGGAACATTGCGGATGGGGTCTCCCTCATCAAGAAGCACCGACAGCACCTGTCCCTGCTTCAGTGTTTCCAGTTTGAGTTTCGTCTTCACGAAGTTGTAGGGGCAAATTACTCCGCGAAGATCCAGTTCGGTCACCGGCGTATCCGGCAAGCTTTGATGGTCGTTCATCATGTCAATTCGAGAGAAGAAAAAGGCGGTTGTATCGCGAGACTATCAGGGAGCAGCCGTGCACCAGCCCAATGGAAAAGGGGCAGCGGAAGGCTGCCCCTTTCATTAACACTCAACCTCAGAACAGTTCAGTTGAACCCCTTAATCAAATTCGGCTTCGATGCGTCGGACCCATAGTCAGATTTATTGGGAACCTTCGTTTCCGGAGCCACGGTCTGATATCCCCATCCCGGCTGCGGTTCGCAATTCCAACAAGGAGCGGCACCGGTGAATTCACCGATAGTGGTATCCACGGTTCCGGTGATCTTGCCGGGCAGCACTGATCCTGCCACCCCACCTGTCGTCGTGCTGCTTGTTGTCACAATAGCCCGCTCGGTCGAGGGATTCGGTCGCTGCCCTAAGCCGCCAAATCCGGCGAGTTTTTCGTTGCCTCGCAGCAAGTACACCTCGCGAACAATTTTTCGGCCTGTGCCATACTGTTGATTGGGCGACGTCGCTTCAATCACTTGGAGAGAAATATCATCGCCGTTATTTAACACCTTAATCTGATCCAAGCTGGTTCTTTCGTCGAAGTAGACGGCCAGCGAGCTCATCGCTCCGCTTCCCGCACGACCTTCATCATGCGAGCTTCCACCGGTCTCCAGAAGCATTTTCCCCGCTGGAAAATCGATAGCCAGCACACGACCGTAGATCGTCTCAGGTAGAGAGAGGCGTTCAAGGAATGCATTGCGATCAAACGTTTGGACGCGATTGGCATTCCCGGACACGTCACCAACACCTGTCCCCACACCCATTGCGGACCCACCAGATGACTGCTGGAGTCGCTCTTGAGCCACTGCAATATTCATGGAGCCGATGAGCATCATGGCGGCTCCCAGTGCCAACACTTTACGCATGTGCTGCCTCCTTAAAATTAGGTGGACATACATTCCAACGAGCATGCTGAAGTATTCGTTGATTGCCGTCTTCAAATAAGATTTTTCATATGCATATACAATTGAGAAACATAGCAGAATCTAGGCTAATAGCACGGCGCTGTCAAGAGGGTCGCAGAATTGGATCAGTTGTCCCCTCTTTCAATTGTCCCTCTTAACGATGTTAACGACTCCTCTTCTGTCTCATCTTCGTTTCAATCAGAAAACCCACAAACGGTCGTATCCCCTCCGAAAGCAAATAAATGCGCCTAAGTGTTATGTTTGGTGCCCGGAGGGAGGGTCGAACTCCCACTCTCTTGCGAGAACCGGATTTTGAGTCCGGCGCGTCTGCCAGTTCCGCCATCCGGGCATACACACTTGCTCTCGTCAGCGGATGTGTTTCTAGCATGCCACCGTCAGAGGGTCAATCGGCAACTATCCCGTCCCCGCCGGCAAGTCGCTCGAAACAGATTCCGGCTATTCGTGTATACATTGCGGCATTCCATGCCCTCCCATTGCAGGAATGAATGACGAGAGAATCCCTGCCGGACGTTTTTTCGCCGGAGACCTGAAGACCCGATTCCATTTGACGATTCTACAAGCTGCGGTAATGTTGCAGTTGCTATACCGCATTCACAGAGCAGGCCGCAGAGACCACTCATGATTAAGGAAGAATTGGATTCCGATAAGGTATTCGTCCTACACAAGTTTTTAACGAGCGACGAGTGCGTGGCACTGATCCGTCGGAGCGAAGGCCTCACCTATGAAATTGGGACAGTCGGTGGTGTCGTGGCCGAGGGTATCAGAAACAATGAACGCCTCCTGGTCGACGATAAATCTTTGGCAGACACGTTGTTTTGCCGAGCAGCGCCATGGCTACCACAGGTGGCCGAAAGTCGTCGCCTGGTCGGGTTCAACGAACGTTGGCGATTTTACCGCTATCGCCCAGGACAGACCTTCCAGCCTCATCGGGATGGATCGTACATGTCGCTTGAAACCCACGAGAAGAGTGAGGTGACATTCTTGATTTATCTGAACGACGACATGACAGGAGGAGAAACACGATTCTTTGCAGACATGGAACAGGTCGCTCGAAGATGTCCTTACTTGACCGTGAAGCCAACAATAGGAGCGGCGTTGGTGTTCTTCCACTCCATCTGGCACGAAGGAGCTATCGTGCAAAGTGGACAGAAATATGTGCTGCGTACCGATGTCATGTACAAGCTATAAATTGCACCGCCGCGTTAGACGTCTACCAAGAAATCTACGCTACCCATGAGACCAAAACAGGTAGCCGACCCCTTATTTTCTCTGCTTCGCACAGTCCACTTCATGTTCGTTCGCCATTCTTCAACAGTGCGCAATCCCTACAGTCAGTTGGTTTTTTGAGATCGCACACCTTCCCGAAATACGTGAGAGCTTCACCTTCGTCCGGTCTGACATCAGCCGGAATTACGCCGGCAGACACAAGCGCACTGAGGACCATGAGCCCAGGAAGCCATGAGCAAAGCGTCATCATGAGCTGCATGATTCACCTTCCTTTCCCACCCATCGACGGGATCTCCGATCGACGAGCGTCGTTCCTGCTGGCATCTGTTTGAGAGTCGAAGTTGTGCGGTTGCGGACCGCGAGGGAACAAATACTGCGAGAGGATCGTCCGTTTCGGATTAGACCGGACAGCAGAATTACTGTTCGATTTTCGTATAGGTTCAAGGTGCAAAGATCATGGGCGTGAACCGATCTTTCCTTCATCAGAACATCTCTGATAGAATGCTGGTCAATAAGGTCTGGATTTCAGCCCTTAATTATTCACCTGCATAACATCGAAAAAAGGAGCGCTTGAGATATGGCAGAAGTTTCTTGCGTGACATGCGGACAAACCGGCGAAGCGATCACCGCTCCATTGTTTCTCGGCAAGCTTGAATCGGAAGTCAAAAGCAAGGTCTGCGCCGACTGCTGGAAGAAATGGGAAGGCATGCGCGTGATGGTCATCAATGAATACCAAGTCAATCTCGGCGATGAAAGCGGCCGTGAACTCGTTCGCAAGCAGATGAAGGCATTCTTGAAATTAGGGGAACAGGTCGATTCGTCCAAGGTTGCCGAAAACTATCGTTCGCCGACCAGCTGATCGCGCATTCCTTCCGGGAGAGTTTTTAGCGAGCGTTCTTCAAGTTTTCCCCTGGATTGTCGCAGGGTTCGTTGACACCACAAATCCAAAAGTGCTAGGGTGTCATGTTTTATTGTTCAATGAAACTCTTATAAACTCTTAAAGGGTTAAGAGAGGCTCAGTTCGGAGATGATTACGCAAATGCAAGTCAAGGGGCTCATGTTTGATCCCTATAACAATGCGTATATCATCATACTTCGAGATGATGATCAGTCGGAAATGCTGCCCATCTGGGTCGGGAAATCGGAAGCCAGCTCGATCAGCTTGGCAATCGAGAATATCGCCCCTCCACGTCCCATGACCCATGACTTCATGAAGTCATATTTGGATGCGTTTAATGCCAAGGTCATTAGTGTGGTGATTACGGATCTCAATGAGCATACCTATTTTGCCAAAGTGCATTTGACCTACGCGGATTCGGAGTATACGGTCGATTCCCGCCCCAGCGACGCCATCGCCCTTGCGCTCCGGACGCAGGCTCCAATTTTTGCGAGTGAGTCGGTGATTCGGAAACAGAGCTCGGAAGAACTCGACCAGTGGCTGGAGAATTTAAAACCCGAGGACTTCGGGAAATTGGACTCCTGACGAACGATCTTGGTTATAGTATGGAGCACATGCCTCAAACGACCGAACCGTTGATACAGCTTACGGTCAATCGAGTTGTAGAAGACTCGGCGACGGATACCAGGATCATCGTGCTGACCCGAGCCGACGGCACATCGGAACATTTTATGGTGTGGGTGGGAGCATCGGAGGGGGAAGCCATCAGACGCGCCCTGGACACATCGACCACGCCACGACCGATGAGCCACGATCTCATCAAGAGTTTCGGCGAACACCTCGGTATCAAGATGGAACGGGCCGTCCTCACGGACGTCAAGAGCAGCACGTACTATGCGACCGTCTTCCTGGAAAACAAAGGAGTCGTGCGTACTATCGACTCCAGACCGAGCGACGCCATTGCATTGGCCCTCCGCTGTCAGGCGCCCATTTATGTCACCCAGGACGTTTGGAAACGGCGTAGCGGCCAGAATCTGGACGCATGGTTGTCCAAGCTGGAAACCAAGAATATCGGTGCCCAAGAAGTCTAACACCCTCATAATAATCAATGCTGACAGAGTTGCAGCGGTGGAGAAAAAGATGATGACGTATTTCGAGAATCCGACTCATGTGAAGGAAACCTGGCACCTGGTGAACGCCGATGGAAAAACTCTGGGCCGGTTGGCGGCACGAGTAGCCGGCATCTTACGAGGGAAGCATCGGCCGACGTTCACGCCGAATATCGATATGGGGGACCACGTGGTCATCGTGAATGCGGAGAAGATTCAATTGACCGGCGATAAGATGGAAACCAAACTGTATCGGCGCCATACAGGGTATCCGGGAGGATTGAAAACCGCCTCCGCCGCGCACGTGTTTCGGAAAGACCCTACACAGCTCCTGACAAAGGCGATTAAGGGCATGCTTCCTAAAACCCCGCTCGGCAACGGCATGGCACGCAAACTCCGCGTCTATGTCGGACCCGATCATCCGCATCATGCGCAGCGCCCTGAACCAATTTCTCTCTAGCAGAATGTTGAAAAAGTCCTCCAGCTTCGTTCTCGCCTCGCTCAAAGGCTCAACGTACCGCAACGTACGCCTCGCCTCTTCGCTCGCTGCGGCCTTGCTGGAAGGTCTTTTTGAACATTCTGCGGGTCAGGATTTATAACATTTAAGATGTCGAGAGTGATCGGGCATCACATGGTTTTTCAATAATGTGCTGGACATTCTTTTCATAACAGAAGGAGACGATTCAGTGGTGACACAATACGCAACGGGGCGGAGAAAGTGCGCAGTCGCCCGGGCCTGGGTGACAGGCACCGCGGGTGATATTACCGTAAACGAAAAGCCGTTGGAGAAGGCGTTTCCTCGTCTCACTCTCCGGCAAATTATTCAGCTCCCCCTTGAGATGGCCGGCCTGATGGGCAAATACTCGATCAGCGCGACCGTCTATGGCGGCGGCCCGACCGGGCAAGCCGGCGCTCTCCGTCATGCCATCGCGCGGGCGCTCGTTGCGATGACTCCTTCGACCCGCAGTCCTCTCAAGAAAGAGGGGTTGCTCACTCGTGATTCACGCGTAAAGGAACGAAAGAAATACGGACAGAAGGGGGCGCGCAAGCGCTTCCAGTACTCCAAGCGCTAAGCGCAGGGGCCGACGATCCAGAAAAGGGAAGGCTCCATGCCTTCCCTTTTTTTGTGTCTTCATTACGTGGAGTGACCATTCGACCAGAATAGGGCTAGTGACCCATGAGTAAGAAATTTCGCGTCGCCATTGCAGGAGCCAGCGGATATGCCGGTGCAGAACTTGTTCGGCTTGCGGCGGCCCATCCTTATTTCACCATCACCGCCGTGACGTCTGAAAAGTCAGCGGGTCAGTCGGTTGCATCCGTGTTTCCGAGTTTCAAGGGAATCATCGATCATCAATTTGAAGCCTTGGCACCGGAAGCCCTGACGGAGCGGGCCGATGCCGTTTTTCTCGCACTGCCTCATACGAAATCCTTGGACCCCGTTGCGGCCTGTATCAAAGCGGGCAAGCCTGTCGTCGACCTCAGCGCAGACTATCGGCTGAAAGACGTCGGAATCTATGAGAAGTGGTATCACATTCCGCATAGCCATCCACATTTGCTTCAAGACGCGGTGTATGGTCTGCCGGAACTCCATCGGACCGCGATTGCCAAATCAAAACTGGTGGCGTCGCCTGGCTGTTATCCCACTGCCGCCGTCCTGCAGTTGGCCCCCCTCTTCGCCAAAAGGCTCGCGCAGCCGGAGACGATTGTGATCGACGCCAAGTCCGGCGTGTCAGGGGCGGGACGAAGTCCGGCCCTGGCCTACCATTTTCCGGAAGCGCATGAATCCCTAGAGCCTTACAAAATCGGGCAACATCGCCATATTCCTGAAATCGAACAGGAACTTTTCGGCCTCATGGACAATGTCGGCTCCGTAACCGTGACATTCACACCACATCTCGTACCGATGAATCGAGGCATCCTGAGTACGGCATACTGTAAACTCACGAGGCCTATGCAACTTTCTGATCTTCGGACCTTGTACCGAGAGTTCTATACAGGTGAACGCTTCGTCCGCCTCTACGAAGATCTCGTTCCTAATCCGCGTTACATTAAGGGGACGAACTATTGCGACATCGGCGTGTACCAGGATTCGCGGGCCGGATGGGTCATCACCGTGGCGGCGGTCGACAATCTCGTCAAGGGAGCCGCTGGTCAGGCCATTCAAGCCATGAATTTGATGCTCGGCATTCCTGAGGACACCGGCCTCACCGCACCGGGTAGTTATCCCTAACGACCTTCCTCGAATTTGCATGAGACCGAAACACATCGGCATAACGGCACCGCTGGGATTTCAAGCCGCAGGAATCCATTGCGGAATCAAAAAGCCAGACCTGCTCGATTTGGCCCTTTGCGTGTCCGACATCAGCGGACCGATCGCCGGGGTTTTCACAAAGAACCGCGTAGTTGCTGCCCCGGTACTCCTAGACCGACACCATCTTCGGTTCCGCCGCGGGCGGGCTATTATTGTCAACAGTGGAAATGCCAATGCCTGCACGGGCAAACAAGGGTTGGTGGCGGCAAAAGCGATGGCTAGGGCTGTGGCGGAGCAACTTTCTATTCCCGTACACCAGATATTCGTCGGTTCGACCGGCGTCATCGGTCGTGTGCTGCCGATTGATCGCATCACCGCCGCTGTCCCAACATTGGTCGCGCGTCTCAGCATTCCAGGAGGCGATCAAGCAGCGCAAGCGATTTTAACCACGGACTTGCGGCCCAAGACCGTCGCAAGACAAGCGAAAATCGGCAGCCACATCGTCACCATCGGCGGCATGGCCAAGGGTTCCGGCATGATCCATCCGGATATGGCCACCATGCTTGCCTATTTGACGACCGATGCAGCGATTGCTCCAACTGCCCTCCAGTCGGCGTTGAAATCGGCAGTCGATCAATCCTTCAACTGCATTACGGTGGACGGTGACACCAGCACGAACGACACGGTTCTGTGTCTGGCCAATGGTCTCGCCAAGAACCGACCGATTCAACGAGGCACCAAGCCCTATCGCGACTTCGAGCGACTCTTAGCTGATGCAGCACAAGAATTGGCCCTCATGATTTGCCGCGATGGAGAAGGGGTCACCAAGGTCGTCACGATTCGGGTGCAAGGAGCTGCCACGGCGACAGCGGCGAAACGAGTCGCTGACACAATCGCGACATCAAATCTGGTCAAGACCGCCTTATTTGGGGAGGATGCCAATTGGGGCAGAATCATGGCTGCCGTCGGGCGATCGGGCGTTGCGATCGACCCAGGTAAGGTCACGATGCGATTCGATGACATTGTCATGGTGGAGCGAGGGGTAGGAATGGGACTGGAGGCGGAACAGAAAATCGCGCAGATCTTCAAACACAAGGAGTTTACGGTTACCGTCCACCTTGGGCAGGGTCACGCTCATGCCCACATGTGGACAACGGATCTCTCGTATGACTATGTCCGCATTAATGCCAGCTATCGATCCTAGTTCAAAAAGACCATAGGCAGCTTGAAACCGCGACAAGACTATGGTAGCGTCCCCGGTCTGGGTTTGACAGGGGTTCGTTTCTGACATGAAGAGAGAGAACGGACCCATTCAATAAAATCACTATCAGCGTCGATACGCTGCGCGGCTTGAGAATAAGGGAAGCGATTCCCTCGCCCTGCTATGGGGTGCACTGCAAGCTTGAAGGGAGGTGAAGGCATGGGAGTGGTGGCGATCAAGGAGTTGTTGGAAGCCGGCGTTCATTTCGGGCACCAGACCAACCGCTGGAATCCCAAGATGAAGAAGTTTTTATTCGGTGAACGCAGCGGTATCTATATCATCGATCTTCAGCAAACCGTCGCGCGGATGGAGCAGACCTATGCCTTCGTCCGAGACCTTGTTGCAGCCGGAGAATCTGTCTTGTTTGTCGGCACAAAACGGCAGGCCGCGGAAATTCTCGAAGAAGAAGCCAAGCGAGCCAACATGTTTTTCGTGAACCAGCGCTGGCTGGGTGGGATGCTGACCAACTTCCAAACCATTCGACGCAGCATCGATAAGATGAAGAAGATGGAGACAACGCTCCTGAACCCCAGCGAGCATGGGCTCAAAAAGAAAGAAGTCCTTCTCATGCAGAAGGATATCGCCAAGCTCCAAAAGTACTTGTCCGGTATTAAGAACATGCGCAGCCTGCCGGCGGCGGTTTTTGTTCTGGATACCAGAGTCGAAAAAATTGCCGTTCAAGAAGCGAAGCGACTCGATATCCCGGTTATCGCCATCTTGGACAGTAACTGCGATCCGGACGACATCGCCTACCCGATTCCAGGAAATGACGACGCGATCCGCTCGATCAAACTGATTACGTCCAAGATCGCCGATGCCTGTATCGAGGGCGCGCATCTAAAAGCCCAGCGAGAAGATGCAGAGTTTCAAACCACTCCCGCCGGCGGCGAAAAGAAACCGGCCATGCGCGTTGAAAGCGTTCCGGTTTCGTAACGTAACACGATTGATTCATCAACGGCTCATTCTCATCGACGGAGCGAAGGAATAACGAATCATGGCAGGATCCAGTCAGCTCGTGAAAGAGCTTCGTGAAAAAACAGGGGCCGGCATTCTGGATTGTCAGAAAGCGCTCAATGAAAACGGAAACGACGTCGGAAAAGCCATCGACTATCTCCGGCAAAAAGGCCTCGCGGCGGCGGCCAAGAAAGCCGGGCGCGAAACCAACCAAGGGTTGATTCATTCCTACATTCATATGGGCGGCAAGATCGGTGTCTTGATCGAGGTCAACTGCGAAACCGATTTCGTCGCCCGGAATGAGGAATTCAAAGCGTTCGTCAACGATCTTGCTCTTCAGGTGGCGGCCGCAAAGCCGTCATTCGTGAAGCGCGAAGATGTTCCGGCGGATGTTGCCGAGAAAGAGAAAACCATCTATGAAGAGCAGGCCAAGGAAATGGGCAAGCCTCCCGCCGCATGGCCGAAGATCGTCGAAGGCAAGCTTGAAAAGTTCTATCAGGAGAACTGCCTGTTGGAGCAATCATTCATCAAAGACCCAGCCGTCACCGTTAAAGATCTCCTGGCTCAGAAGATCGCTAAGATCGGCGAAAACATGAACGTCCGCCGATTCACCCGCTACCAGTTAGGCGAAGCATGAGCTCTGCCAAATACCAGCGCCTCCTTCTGAAAGTCAGCGGGGAGATGTTGGCCGGCGAGCAGGGTTACGGTATCCAGCCATCCATTCTAGAAAACCTCGCGGAGGAAATTGCTTCCGTCGTCGCGCTTGACATTCAAGTGGCGGTCGTCATCGGCGGAGGCAATATTTTCCGTGGAATCGCGGCAAGTGCGTCCGGTATGGAACGGGCCTCGGCGGATTACATGGGGATGCTGGCGACGGTGCTCAATGCGCTGGCTCTCCAAAATGCGCTGGAGCGGATCGGCATCATGACCCGTGTTCAATCTGCCATCGAAATGCGCCAGCTCGCAGAAGGATATATCCGCCGGAGGGCGATCCGCCATCTTGAAAAGAGCCGCGTGGTTATTTTTGCCGCCGGCACGGGCAACCCCTATTTCTCGACCGATACGGCCGCCGTCCTGCGGGCCATGGAGATCAGCGCTCAAGTGATCATGAAAGGAACGAAAGTTGACGGCATCTACGATGCCGATCCCGTCACCACTCCATCGGCGAAGAAGTATGAGAAGATTTCATTCCTCTCCATCCTCAACCAAAAGCTCAAGGTGATGGATTCCACGGCGATCAGCCTTTGTATGGATAATAAATTGCCTCTCATCGTGTTCAACCTGAAAGTCAAGGGTAACTTTAAACGCGTGGCATTAGGCGAACCGATCGGAACCCTCGTTACGCTCGGCGATCGCTGATTCCATCACGAGGTGTCGTCATGTCCAACGCAGCCCACACTCGGCAAGCATTCATCACTCACATGGATCAGGCTCTCGAACACTTGCGGAAAGACCTGTCCGGCCTCCGAACAGGCCGAGCCTCCGTCGCTCTGCTCGACGGCATCCGTGTCGACTATTATGGAACCATGACTCCGCTCAAACAGATCGCCAACGTCTCCACCCCCGAAGCACGACTCATCACCATTCAACCGTGGGAACCGAAACTGATCAAAGAAATCGAAAAAGCCATATCCAATTCAGGACTGGGTGTGACGCCTTCAAACGACGGCAAAGTGATTCGAATACCGCTCCCCCCTCTGACGGAAGAACGGCGCAAAGAGTTGACGAAGATCTGCAAAAAGCATGGCGAGGAAACGAAGGTCCAGATTCGCGGTTTTCGGCGGGACGCGAACGAAGAGTTAAAAAAACTCCAAAAAGATGCAACGCTTACCGAGGATGAGCTGCGCAAGGCAGAGCAAGAGACCCAGAAGCTGATCGAGCAATACGGGCAGAAGATCGACGAGCTCATCAAGAAAAAGGAACAGGAAATCATGGAGGTCTGAGTTGGACTTCCTGATTGACGCTTCTTCGCGTGCCGATTACGCCGACATTCTTTCCAACCGTCGCCACCGTAGATCTGACGGCGCTCGCACATAATCTTTCTCAATTTCGTCGGATTCTCTCCTCCGGTTGCGAGGTCATGGCGGTCGTCAAAGCCAACGCCTACGGCCATGGCGCAATCGAAACGTCTCGGACACTGATCCGACATGGTGTGACCCGCCTTGCCGTCTTCTCAACGGAAGAAGGGGTCGCACTTCGACAAGCCGGCATCACCGTACCGATCGTCGTACTCGGACCGGTCTTCCAAGAACAATTCGGTGATCTCTTCGTCCACCGACTCACTCCGGTGGTGAGCGATCCTTCCGTGCTCATGACGCTCGGACGTGCCGCGGTATCACGCGGGGGTTCCCAGCCGATTCATCTTAAAATCGAGACCGGCATGGGGCGGCTGGGCCTGACGCAGAAAGAGCTGGTGGCACTTATCCGTTCATACAATTTTCCTCCCTCACTACGATTGGAAGGATTCATGACCCACCTGGCCGATGCCGATGGATCCGACCCAGACGCGACCGAAGAACAACTCAGTCGCTTCAACTCGGCCCTACAAGTCGTGCTCGAAGGCGGGTTCCATGTTCCTCTCGTTCATGTATCCAATAGCGGTGGAGCAGTTCGCTTCCCATCAACCCACTTTTCCCTTGTACGACCCGGCATCATGTTGTACGGCTACCACACTCTTCCAGACACAGTGAAGACTCCGGACCTAAGACCGGTGCTCTCACTCAAGACCTGTATTGCTCAACTCCGAACCATTCAACCGGGAGAAACGGTCAGTTATAATCGAACCTTCGCCGCAAAATGTCTCACACGGATCGCCGTGCTCCCGATCGGTTATGCAGGCGGGTTGAGCCGACACCTCTCGAATCGAGGCTGGGTTCTCATTCGAGGACAGCGAGCTCCTGTCGCGGGATTAGTGTGCATGGACATGGTGATGGTGGATGTCACCACGATACCGGGCGTTGCCGTCGGTGACGAAGTCGTGCTGATTGGGCAACAGGAGAATGAGCGAATCACCGCCCGCGACATTGCCGAGTGGACAGGAACGATCTCCTACGAAGTGTTGTGTGCCATCAGTCCGCAGATTCCCAGGCTCTACCACTCTTCCTGATCCGTTTTCACATGGCTGTTCACCGGTGTTCTCAGAGACTGAAGCAAACCGATATAGGCCTTCAGCACTCTGCCGACTAAAAACTGGCTCGGACGGAAAATCCACCTGCGTGTAGGGTGCTGTTGTAGAGTCCATTCACCGCCGCACGAAGCCCGGTATTTCCTGAGATCGTTCGTGGTTCGTAGAGGAACGCCTGGTAGAACAAATCCACGCCGACCAGTTTGGCCTTTATCGGGCCTATTCCCAAACTCCCGCAGGGCATGAGCCCCAGGAACGATCCGTTACCCTGACAGAGCAACCCAATACCGGTTGAAATGACGTGCAGATCCGCCGATGGGACGCCGGGATTGAAGGTGAGGTCCGGCACCTGCGCTTGCTGGTTGGTATAGCCGGCTCGGAGAGCAATCTCCCAGCCGGGCAATCGATCGATTTTCACCCATCGATACTCCGTCCCGACCAGAATGGCATAGGTGCTTTTCCAATTTTGTGGCTGGGGAATGACCAACCCATTGGCCAGATGGATATCCAGATTTCGGACTGATTTCCATCCCACGTAGTCCACGTTCAATTCGAGCTTCCATTCGCGTTCAGGATTTCGAACCGGCCACAGCGCAATTCCTCCGGTGATGACCTGGGGCAACACCAACGTCGTCGTCGCGTCTTGGACCTTCATGCCGTTCACCGACAACGCTCCGTCTAAATGGAGCGTCGCCTGGCTTCTGTAGACCACAGCGAGGTTCGCCACCGGCTGTCCTTCTCCATTTCGGAGTGCCGTATACAATGCTCCGACGTTGAATCCTGGCGCTGTGCCTTTGCCGTTAAATTCGAGTTTGCTTCCGGCAGGCGCCAATCCGCCAGGTGAAATCGACTGGAGTTCCGCGTGTCCTTCGCCGAAGAAACTCGCGAAGGTATAGATGTCTGCTCCCGCACCGATTGAGAGGTCTGGGTGGAGCTGATAAGCAAGTGTGGGCTTGATGTCGAATAAGGGCAATGCTGTAAATGTGGTGAGGGCTCGAAAAGGACTGTTGTCAGGCCATCTCATCACCGAGCCGAACGGAGTTGTGACGCCGATCCCTACCGTCAACTTCTCTAGAGCCGAGACACCCAGGCCTTGAAGATTCGCCGTGATATATCCATGACCGGGACCAGGCCACGCGAACGCGCCGTCATGGTCGCCGGTAGCCGAAATTCCGCTTGCATTTCTAAAGTCGGTCGTCCCTCCAACGAATGTTCCCCCACCCATCATTTGTATTCCACGCAGCTGGGTCATGCCGGCTGGGTTATAATGAAGAGCCGAAGGATTGTCTGCCTGTGCGGCGAAGGCATTACCCATCCCGGACGCAGCGGCTCCCTGACCATAGACTCGTGGCACTTGAGCTGAAACCGGAGACGCCATGCAGACGATGACGGCTAATGCAAGAAGAGCAAGCCCCTCATGCACATAACTCCTCCGAATACTATTCCAAGAGGAGCGCCCACCCACGAGCAATCTCCAAGGGCTCAAAGCGCGCATCGCATCCTGGTCATGCACGTCGGAACCACCGATCCATGGTTTGTTGAAGCTGACCCGCATCGAACGGCTTGAGCAGGTAGGCTTGGGCTCCCAACCCGATGGCTTTCACCGCGAGTTCTTGGGATCCCGACGCCGTAATCATAATGATAGGAAGACGCTGATTCGTCAGACGCACCCGTCGTAGCATTTCCAGACCATCGATTTGACCGATTCCGATGTCGAGAATCATCCCAGCGAAGTCCCTCGATTGGAGAATCGCCAACGCTTGACGACCGTCGAACGCCGAGAATGTCTGGTAACCTTCTGCCTTCAATCGATCATGAAGCAGTTGTTGAATGTCGACATCATCATCCACGATCAAGATGTGTTGGTCCATGAGTTGAAACTCAAGCAACGGTGGCGTCTGCACGGCATGGATCGGAACCGTGAAAGACAGTTCTGCACCGCCCTCCGGACGATTACGAGCCACCACCTCCCCGCCTTGCAACTCCACCAGCGTTTTCACAATTGAGAGTCCGAGTCCCAACCCTTTGGGGGCTGTTCGCTGGCCTTGCTGGACGCGGAAGAACGGGTCAAAAATCTTGTCAAGGTATTCGGACGCGATACCAGGACCTGTATCCCGAACCAGAACAGTTGCCATACGGTGATTCGGCAATTCGCAGGCGACCGTCACGGTTCCGCCTGGGGGAGTGAACTTGATGGCGTTTTGCACCAAGTTGACGACCGTCTGAATCAAACGGTCGCGATCCGCCCAGACGGCGACTTCAGTGTCGGCGCAATGGAATTCCAGTGATTGCTGTTTGGCCTGAGCCAGCGGCTTCAGTTGCTCGATCACATCAGCGAGACAGGGTTCAAGCTTGACATCAATTGGTTGCACCTCTAAGCGCCCCGTCTCGATACGGGTTCGATCGAGGAGATCCTCGATCATGCGGACCAGTCGATCTGAATTTTCCGATATACGCACAAGGTAGCGCTGCTGCTTTTCGTTCAACGGTCCGGTCAGTCCGTCCAACAGATTTTGAATGAACCCTTTGATGGACGTGAGCGGCGTTCTCAATTCATGGGACACATGGGAAAGAAATTGCGCACGCAAGCGGTCCGCCCGCTCAAGGGCCTCGGTGCGCTCTTTGACTTTGACCTCCAACCCCTGATTCCACTCTTCGATCTGCTGGTAGGCTGAGGCGTTATCCAATGCGATCGAGACTTGGCTCGCGACCGTCGTCATCAGTTCCAAATCGTCTTCGGTCACACTTTGATTGTGCGAGCGATCGACCGTCAACATTCCCCAGATGCGGTCTTTGGTCTTGATGGGCACCACGACCAAGGCTTTGGTCCCGCTTAATTCAGCTAATCGTTGATTCAAGGGATGGAGGCTGTGCCGTATCGACTCGATATCTTTGACCAACAGTGAGCGTCCTTGAAGGACCACCGTCCCCTCAGGGCTCTCGCGATCGGTGATCGGAATTCGACAGGACTGGGCGAACGTTTCAACCTCCGGAGGCGCGCCGATCAGACGGATATGTTGGACGGTATGTTCAGAGGAATCAAACATGGATACCATGGCACTGTTGTAGTTGAGCTCGTGTGTCAAGGCTTCCAACACCTGGTGCAAGAGAGTATCTCGTTCGAAGGTCGAGCCGAATGACAGCCCCGCGCGATGAAGCGCCGTGAGTTGAGCTATCTTCCGACGCAACTCTACCCGCATCTGCTCTTGTTCCAAATAGGCTTCGCGCAATTCCTCGTGACGGGATTCGACGAATGTAATCTGCTCTTGGATCAAGGCCTCGCGTCGCTCACTCTCTCGAAGCAGCCGTCGATTAACCATGATGCCGACGGCAAGGATCGGGCACAGTCCGACCAACAACACCTCGCCGAAACTCACTGTCGGATTCAGCACACGGACTCCCGCCATGAGGGCAACGCCCAACGCCCCTCCCCATAAGAACCCCGTCAAGCTTTGTCGCACATGGGGCGAACGCTCGACACGGGTCACCGCTGAAGAGTGTGCACCTTGGACACCCTCTACGCAGGCGGCCGGCTCACTACTCGGTCGAATCGGACGCCTCTGCTCAAGGGGTGAGGTCTCTCGCCAGAATCGCCTCCGATACCGGCTCTCTTCCCGCCATCGGATCGTCCACTGGCACCATTCATCATCATCACCGATGCAGGAGGTTTCGATCACTTCCGCCTGAGAGAGGCCGTGGATGCGATTAGCCATGGCGATCATGATGCCTTGTGCAGACTGACAGACAAGGCAGGCGCACCGCCTGCGGTAGGGTCCGAACTGCCGAAGCGTCCGGTCGGTAAACCGCATCCCCACTGCAGCCGTGCTGCTCGTGACTTCCACCACGCGAAACTCGACGGATCCGGACGTAAACTTATTCCCAAAATAGGGAAACATCGTGTAGATCTGTGACAGGGAAAAGGGGCGCGTCAGGGCCAGCATGATAGGAGACACCTTTTCCGCCCCCGCTTTGAAGGCAAAATATGAGTCGCCCGAGATTCGCTCACAGAACTCATACAGATACGACGTAAATTCATACGAATAACTGTTCCAGGGATTCTTCAACAATTCCGGAGTCACATGATAGACGGGGTCCTTGATGCGGTCATTCAAGAGGCGGCATAACTCCTCGACCGCCGCTTTTCCGACCGACGCTTCTCTCTCGGATGTCACCAGCTTCTCTAAAAAGACCGTCACAGCTCTAATGCTGACGCCGCTGAGATCTCGGATTGTTTGCCCCTGTTCATCCAAACCGAACGGGCGAAATACCATTGCGCCCTGCTCGAGAATGGTTCGATCCTTTGGTAAGAGTTCGATGGTCGGGAGGGACTTGGCCTCGACGATATCGAGCGTGCTGCTTGTCATGGCGTCATTCCCCTCAGACAATAGGACCATGGGAGGGCACTGAGCGTGGGGCCGAGCACAGTTCGCCACTACGACGACCGAGGGACCGCACAGAGCCACAGGGTTGATCGCCCTACGCAGTTCCAGGAGGAATAGTACGTACGGCTCGCCGAGTATATCGACGAGCGCATGAGCTTTGCAATACGAATGGTTTGTCCCCTTGCGTCAGTGGGGAGAAGCCGGTCAAAAGAGGGGACTATCGTATGGAACGGAAACGTCTGAGGGGCTGATGATCTCGACTGGTGAGACAGCTACCAGCAGAGCATCGGGGATGGACCTCCTATTGTCTCACCGACCGCTTGAGTTTCTTTTCAACGCTGGCTACTTTACTCTGGAGACGGCCGGAATAGCCCTTTCGGTAATCGACTTTGATGGTGCAGGAAATACGGTTGCAATCCTTCTTCATCCGCTCATAGCATTGCTGGACCACTGAGAACACTTGCTCCCATTCACCTTCTAAAACCGTTCCCATCGGGTTCAATCGATATGCGACTCCGCTTTTATCGATAATATCGAGAGAACGGGCGACATATTTTCCGACACTCTCGCCCTTACCCAACGGTGACATGCTGAATTCCAGTAGAATCATCGGTGCTCCTATTATTTCTTTCCTGTATGAGGTTGCGTATTCGTCATGGTCACAGCCCGTTTTTCCGTCCAGACTTTGGGATATCGTACCTTGCCGAAGAAACCAAACCCGTCCAGCGCGTCATGGAGCAATGCCCGCCGCTTCTCGGCATCCGGCTCATTCGCCTTGGCCTGTTCACGCAGATGCCCCAGCCACTCGACGAACTCGATGAATTCCGCATCGAGGATTCGTTCCAGATCCTCTTTCATGAATCCGGAAAGAGCCGGTGCCACTCCACTTGTACTGATCGCCACCCGCACATGTCCGGCTGCCACGACTGCCGGCATGGTGACGCTGCCGGCCTCCGGGTAGTCTACCGACCAGAGCAGCACACGTTTTTCCCTGGCTTTGGCCGACAGCATCTGAGCAAAGTCACGATCGCCGCGAATGGTATTGAGAATGAGAATAGCGTGTTCGAGATCAGTTTCACGAAAATGTCGCCCACGATGGATGATCTTACCCGAAGCCGCCAGCAGGCGTAGCGGTTCATTCAGCGTAGGACTGATGACCGTGACCCGCGCACCGGACTCGAGCAGGCGTTGTGATTTTTCCGATGCCTCCTCATCGCCGCCGATCACCAAAACCGGCCAGCTTCTCACGTCCAAAACCAATGGAAAACCAGGATTCGCAGCCATGATGGGACTCCCGTTTCGACCAAGTGGCTCAGTATCCGAGAATGGACCTCCATCATGCAAGAGGGATTTCAGGAATCTCATTTCCCCTTTTGATCAGTCCATCGCTATAATGCAGCACGCTGGAAAAAACTGGAATGACGTTGTGCGAAACTTTGGAGGGATTCGTCGAGAGACAGAGGGTGCGGATGCGCTGTCCACAGAGGGTCTTTTCAAGATCGAGCGTTACGTATCGGCCGGATCTGCATCCAGCTCCATATTCCAATAGAGATAATCACGCCAGCTTTCCGGCGTATTGCGAATGCCGATCGTGATGGTGATGACGGGACTCCATCGAGGTTTCACGGGCCGCTTCTTTAATTTCATGCCGGCCTCTTCCGGCGTACGCCCGCTCTTCCGATTGTTGCATCGCCAGCAAGCGGTGACGATATTCTCCCATGTCTTTTTCCCACCCTTGGCGATGGGCACGACATGGTCAAACGTCAGCTCTTCCGTTCGAAACCTGTGGTTGCAGTATTGGCAGCAGTACCCGTCTCGCGTAAAAATATTGATCCGGGAAAACTTGACGGCACGATGACTGTCTTTCAGTTTAACCAGTTTCAGCAGCCGCATCACGGCCGGAAGTTTGATCGACAAGGAAATTCCATGGATTTCCCGGTCGTAGACTTCCAAGACTTCGACTTTTCCTTGCCACAGAAGGGCGATCGCTTTTTGCCAATGCACGACCCGCAGAGGTTCATAGGTCGCATTGAGCAGGAGGGTCATTTCCATGCAGGAACCTCATCCCCAATCGGGCCTCCACAGCGGCTAGGGAGTGTTTCCGCGGGGCAGGGGTACAGGCTCATAGTTCTATGCCATAAGGTGGCGTTGAAATCAAGCAAGCGCCCATCTGGTGCCGCATACGGCGGACAGATGGCGAGACGACCATGATGAACGATTTCGTCAGAGTGGCCTTCACGGACGAGATTCCACCAGGCACGGGACGAACCGTGGAAGTCGATGGGATTTGGATTGCGGTCTTCAACGTGGAGGGAACGTTTTATGCGATCGATAATTCCTGTCCCCACGCAGGTGGGCCGCTCGGAGAGGGGAAACTGTGCGAGGCCGTTGTCGAATGTCCCTGGCATGGCTGGAAATTCAGCGTCATTTCGGGAGAACGAGTCGGCAATCCGAATTTCCAGGTCGCTTGCTGCGAGGTTCGGATCCAAGCGGATGAAGTTCAGATCGCCATCCCCCCGGCGCTCAGAGAACCAGCTTAACTTTGAGATGGAGCGGTCAGCTGCGGAGCAGGCTGTTGGTCCGTATCAGGCGCTTTTGGCGTCACTCCGTCCGCCGGCAACGAGGCGGCATTGACCTTCTTGAGTTCGAGATGCGCATGCCAGATGAATTCTCGTTCGAACCATTGACCGCGCATCCCCTGATCGCGAAGCTGCACGCGGATCTCGTAGATGTCTCCCTCGACATGCTTCACTCGCCATTCGCCGAGCCGAACCCCCTGCCCGCGATCTTTCATCACACGGACATGTTCGTGCATGGCCTTTAGGATTGTCGGGTGACCGATCGCCGGATGCCGCTGCACCAAATCCAACGCCTCAGCTTCTTGCTTGTCTCTCGACAGAGCGGTCGGCGGCAACGAGGTCCATGCATAGTAGAGCCCACCCAGGATCAGAACCGCTGCGGCTGAATAGCGGATGAGGTGGACGCCGAACGATCTCGTGAAGGTGCTGCTGTCGGTCATCCCGAAGTGTTATCTCCGTGCAGGAGACCAAAATCCTGGCCCCTTGTTGACTGCACGACATCATCTTAGGAAGGCCCAGACGCCATGTCAATGCAGCTTCGAGATTTGATCGTGACAAGGGCCGCTTGTCTGGTGAAAAGCCGGTGTGTTACAAGTACGAGGAAGTCTCAAGACGGTCGGGCGCAGAATGAGTACGGTGCATGAAATTCTTTTTGTACGGCGATCTCCTCAATCCCTCACAACTCAAACGGCGAGCCCCGGAACACAGATTTCTCTACCTCGCGACCTTGTCGGACCATACCGTCAAATTTTGCCGATGGTCGTCACAGTGGCGATGCGGGCTCGCCAGTATCGTGCCTTCGCAAGGTGAAAAGACATGGGGAGGAGTATTTGAACTCACGGACGAAGACGTGAACATCATGGATCAGTTTGAGCAGGATGTGCCGCAGGGAGCATACCGCCACCTGCAAGTCACCGTCTCGGCCGCAAACGGAGAAAAAGAACTCGTCACCACCTACGCAGCAAATCCGATCGGAAAGTTCAAACCCAAAGACCATTACCTGGACTGGGTGCTGAAAGGGCTCAAACAGTGGAAGCTTCCGGAGGAAGTGATCCAGGAGTGGGAATCGTATCGGCCGCGATAAGCGCGTCATCCCATGTCGATTTTTATTGAGATTTTTATTGAGGAGACTATGCCAAAACCAAAATATCACATTCTCGTTTGTACCAATTCCCGTCCTCCCGGCCACCCTAAACCGTCTTGTGGGTCGGCCGGTGCTGCGCAGCTGCTGATGGCTTTCAATATGGGATTAATGCAGCGATCCGTCCCGCCCGGGGAGGTGTTGGTGAGCGCGACAGGCTGCCTCGGTCCCTGTGAGCAAGGTCCAACGGTCGTCGTCTATCCCGACAATACCTGGTATTCCAAAGTCACTGAGGCGGACGTCGCCGCCATCCTTGATGAGCATGTCGCGAACGGGACACCGGCCGCGAAGCTGAATCCAGACGCCGTATGGAAATAAACTCAACCGCTGAATGTGTGCTTCGAGCGGTCAGATGAGACTGGCGCTTGATCGCGTAAACCAATTACTGATAACGTATCTCTTAGCACATGACCATACCAAGTCATCACGAGCACAAAGACCATGCGCCCAGCTCAATCGGATGCCTGGTCATTACTTGCAGCGATACCCGCACGCCTGAAACCGACACCAGCGGCCGACTGATTCAGAAACTGCTTGAAGGGCAAGGTCATACCGTCACCGCCTATCACATCGTCAGGGATGAATCAGAGCAGATTCAGTTTCGGATCGCTCAAGGTACCGCGAGCGATGGAGTGCAAGCGATCATCATTAATGGCGGCACAGGAATCTCGCGGCGAGATTCGACCTTTGAAGCGGTGTCCGAGATGGTAGAGAAGCGGCTTGATGGATTCGGGGAGATCTTCCGTTTTCTGACGTATCAAGAAATCGGTTCACCGGCGATCATGACCCGCGCCATCGCCGGTATTCTCAACGGCCGCGTGCTTTTCTCCATCCCAGGCTCAGAAAATGCCGTCCGCCTCGCGATGGAAAAGCTGATTCTCCCGGAGCTGGGTCACCTGGTCAGAGAACTGACAAAGTGAAGTGCTGAGAGTTGGGTGCTGAGTTGAGATTCATACTTCTCAGCACTGAGCACTCCGGACTCAGTACTTTTGTCAATCCTGCATGATCTTCGGTTCAGAATAATTCTCATCGGTCAAAATCTTCGACTGGGCATACCGCTTATAGTGCCGGAGCAGATCGCGCACGGAGACGATGCCGGAGATGTCACCGTTCTTGGTCACACCGAGATGGCGGACACCGAGGTCGGCCATCATGTCCTGGGCATCGTCAACCGATTGACTTCCTTCGATCGTACAGATCGGTGCAGTCATGATTTTTTCGACCGTCAATTTGCCCAAGGGTTTACCGCTCGCGACAGCGCGGCGCACGATGTCGGTGTCCGTCACAATTCCGACCAATTGTTTGCCCTTTTTTACCAGGAGCGACCCCACACGCGCCTGGCGCATTGTTTTGGCCGCACTGGCAATCGAAGTCTTCGGTCCGATGGACTTTGGACGTTTGTTCGCAATTTGACTCACTGTAGCCATCCCCTCACCCCTTTCATATGCATCATATACCGACGGTGGATTGCCGACGTTCGAACGCCGGCCACATTGGTCGGGCGTAGATTATCACGAATGAGCTGAACGTGCGAGGCCGTTCGCTCGCATGAGCCGGACTGTTCGCCATAAAATGGCGTTGTGGGGAAAGTAAGACAGGCCTAGTGGCCCAGACACCGACGACTCAGCAGACGAGCACGATCTTGCCGAAAAACTTTCGGCTGGCCATCAATTCCTGAGCAGCGCGGGCCTCTTGAAGAAGAAATGTGCGATCGATCACGGCGATCAACCGCTTCTGACCCATGAGTTCCGCCGCTTTTACGAGTTCCGCCCTCGTGCCCATATAGGATCCCTTGACCGTGAGCTGCCGGGAATAGAGAGAGCGAAGATTCAGCGTGACGTCCCCACCAGTGGTCGCACCGCAGGTGATCAAGCGGCCGCCTTTTGAGAGCGACTCCACACAGCTGTCCCATACCTCCGGCCCGATGTGTTCGATCACCACATCGACGCCTCGCCCTTCCGTCAGCAATTTGACCCGCTCCGAAACCTTTTCCTTGGAATGATTGATCACCGCATCGGCTCCTAAGATCACGGCTTTTGGAATCTTGTCATCGGAACCGACCGTGGTGATCACACGCGCACCCGCCAATTTCGCCAACTGAACAGCCATCATTCCGACGCCGCTCCCCGCCCCCATCACAAGCATAGTTTCTCCAGTCTGGAGCTTGGCCAGTCCAAACAGCATGTGGAAGGCCGTGACAGAAACGAGTGGAAACGCCGCGGCTTGTTCGACGGTTACATTTTCGGGTATCGGCAGCACATTTCGAAACGGAACGTTCACATACTCGGCATAGCCGCCGTGCCTCCTGGCTCCCAAAAGATTGTACGTTCGGCACATATTGTCCTGACCAGCCAAGCAGAACTCGCAATTCCAGCAACTGATACCGGGGGACACAAAGACCTGTGTTCCGACAGCGATGCCTTCGACTTGGGCCCCCGTTTGTTCAACGGTCCCGGAAACGTCCGAACCTCCCACGTGGGGTAACGGAACGGTATAGGCAGGACTCCCTTGTCTGACCCAAAGGTCGAGATGGTTCAGCGCGCAGGCCTTGACCCGAATCAGCACGTCTTGCGGACCGATCTTCGGCATCGGCAGCTCTTCATACGAGAGCTTCTCTGGTCCACCATGCTCACGAAAAAGTACCGCCTTCATTTCTTCACACTCCCCTCACACACAATTTTGAAACGCCGGGACGATCAATGCACCGAGGCCGGTAGGGTTTGTCCTCAATTGCGCGCATTGAACGAGCACCGCCCTTGACTTACCTCTACAATGGATCTTGCGTGCCGCGTTCGGCGAGCAGGAGGACAACCATACCGGCCTCTCTTACACCGATCGGCATAGCCCACGTTTCAAAACCTCAACACTCCTTCCACCACCATGACACACTGTCCACCGACCTTCACACCTTGGATCACGTCGTCGTCGGACTCAACCTGCACCAGAATCCTGGACGGCCGACCGATTTCGTAGCCCTGCTCAATCAGGATGTCCGTCCTCGGTCCCACTTCAACGACGCCGTTCTGAACCAGATATGCTCCAAGTGCCCCGCCGGCGCTCCCCGTCGCAGGATCCTCCAAGATCCCGATTTTCGGTGCAAACATCCTCGCATGGACAGAAGCGAATGATTCAACGGTCACTGTCGTGAAGACCATAATCCCGTTGGCCCCGAATCGTTCGCAGACATTGATGATGGCCGAAGCATCCGGGTTGATCGACCGTACAGCCGTCAACGTCCGCACCGGCACGATCAAGACCGGTAAGCCGGTCGACACGACTTGGAGGGGCCATTTCATGTCGGCGATCACGTGCTTCGGCAAGCCAAGCGCTCCACCGGCCGAGTACACGTCGTCGATGACATCGATAGGATCGAGAAATTCCGGTTTGGGTTGAGACATGACGACCCGCACCACACGATTCTGTTCCGCATGCAATTGGACGGGGAATAACCCGATATTGCATTCCTGCATGACATGCGTCACCGGTTCCCGAGTAGAAACCCTTCCGAGCTGGGCCAACACGTAAAATGTGCCGAGTACCGGATGGCCGGCAAATGGAATTTCCTGAGTCGGGGTAAAGATCCGCAACCGAGCAACTGCAGCAGGGTCGGTCGGTGGTAAGACGAACACAGTTTCCGATAGATTCATCTCCCGCGCAATCTGTTGCAGCTCGTCGTCCGTCAGTCCGTCAGCGTCTGGGAACACCGCGACGGGGTTGCCGCCGAACGGTTGAGAGGTAAAGACGTCGGCCTGATAGAATTGGAGAGACCGTTGTTCAGCCATGGTCACGTCCAAACTCGCCTGGATCACACCGCAGAACCCGATCATGCCATGATAAAACAACCGCCATCATTTGACAGGCCTCCTCCCTGTTTGGCAGACTCCGCCCATGGACCCCATCACCGAGCAGGACGTCGCCCATGCGTTGGAAATTCTTGGCCTCACGCTGCCCATCACCACCGAAGACCTGGAACGGGCGAAGCGCGTCCAACTCTACAACTGGAACCCCGCGCGCTATGCCGGCCTCACCAACAATCCGAAGCAATATATGCAACAGCTTCGGAAAGCTGAAGAAATGACCCGGACAGTGGAGGCTGCATATATGTTACTGACGGCTGTCCTTGTCCCAGATACGGAAGGCTCAGGTCAAGATTGAGGGTAGGCGCTCCCTACCGAACGTAACCTTATCCTCAGCATCAGCTTTCATCTGATTCCTCGCCGGACGTAACCCACACCTCAATCTTCCTCAACCGGCATCGTGACTGGTGACACGTGACATTCCTTCGCCGCCCTGCGAATGCGCAACCGGCCAGGTAATCAAGCCCGACACTCCATCCGGCGATCCGACCGGTTGCGTCTGCTGAGCATAAATTTGCGGCAACCGGTTCGTCCCGAACTTCGAGATGTAGAGAAAGACATGTTCGCGAGAGTTGACCCGCACGGCCCAGGGGTGAAAATCTTGCTTGTAGAATTCCTCGCAGAGCTGCATCGCATCGAGGCACGACAGCGTGCCGGGGTCATCCAACGTGTAGTAATAGTCCAGGGGGAGATCGTACTCCTCCTGCTTGTGAATCGTCATGCCGAATTGTTCCGGATGACGCACCATTGGGGTGTGGCGGTAGGCCACGAAGTAGAAGAGCTCCAGCGAGTGAATCACCGGCTGGTGATCGAGGACAAACTGACGAGTTTCCATGGCCTCCTCGAACGTTTCCCCTGGAAAGCCATAAAAAGCCATCACATGGTTCCAAATCCCCGCCTTTGCCGCCATCCGGAGATTGCGCGCGATGACGCTTTTCCGAGCGTGCTTGTCCATGAGATTCAAGACCCGCTCGTTCGCCGACTCCATCCCATAATACAGCGTGCAGCAGCCGGCCTTCGCCGCGAGATTCCAGATGGCTTGATCTTGCAATGTTTCTTCAAACCGAATGAGCGTCGTCCATTTGATCCCGACGCCTTGGTCAACCAGGAGCTGGGAGACTTTCTTGAAGAGGGCCGGTGGATAGGATTCATCAGAAAATAGAAAGTGCCGGCAGTGGTACTTATCCCGGAGCGCCTTGATCTGATCGACCACCAGCTGAGCCGGCATCCCGCGATACTGATCGAAGTACCCTTGACCATGGTCGCAGAACGTACAGCGGCCCCAATAGCAGCCGCGCGTGGCCAGATAGGGAATGATCAGTTCCGGAACGAAGTAACGATCCAGCGGCATGCCCTCAAAGTCCGGCAAGGGCAGCGCATTGGTTTTCTCGGTATACACTTCGGAATTCCGATGGAGACCTGACTCATCACGATAAATGAGGTTGGGAACCGAGGCGAGAGTCCGATGTCCGTTCAACGCTTCGATGAGCCACAGCAGCGCATGCTCCCCTTCATAGAGAATAGAGGAATCAAATACGTCTGTAAAAAATCTCTCATGGCTTACCAGATCTTCCTGTAGTCGGGTGATGACATTGCCGCCCACCACCACATGGACCTGCGGGAACGTCTCCTTGATCATTTTTCCAAACGTTAAGCCGGCCAAGAGCTGCATCTGTGTCCCAATGGAAATCCCGACGACGTCCGGCTGCTCCCTCGCCACGTCCGGCATGACCAACTGGTTGCAGAGATCCCGATAGACGTTCACCTGCTCATCGTCCAAACAGGCAAACACTTCTTTCGAGACACCGGGACGATATCCGAGATTGCTTTCCATCGGATAGAAAACGAGGGAAGCAGGATAGTAGGCGGCCGAGATATAGGCCATCGTCTCGCGGAAGGTGTTGAGCGCTCCTTCCAACATCTCCGCCTCATAGAAACGTTCGCCACGCACGATCAGCTTGGCATCTTCGGCTCGATCCGCCAGATTGAAGACATCGAGATCATAGGCCTGTTCTACGACCGCCATGTGACTCACATCCCGTTCAGTCAGGAGTCCCGCCTTCTCTTTCTCTTGCAGGGACTTCAGCTGCATGCCCAACCGAGCCTTCACCCAGATCAGAAACTCCATGCTGAAGAAGTGATCCCACATTCCGATGTTGATATCGCGCTGGATGACCGTATGGCCGGCCTCACGCAAGACGGCTGTCAGCGACGGCAAGGCAAGGTATGGCGCCGTCGGCACCCATTCGGGCGGAAACAGGAGCATGACTTTCGATTTCTTTTGTGTGCCCTTAGCCCGTGGGGCTAGACCGTCTATTTGAAGCAATTCTTCCATTTTTCGTTAGGCGTGAAGGGTGAGGCGTTAGGGCGTTACTCCTTCTCACCACTTATGCCTTACCCCTTACGATATCATCACATCTTTCCTGCAAGTGTCGGCGTGACTCCAACCGTTTTAACCGATCGATACTGAAGATCGGACAGCTTCCCCAAGCCGAATCTTGAGATATAGAGAAAGATATATTCACGAATATAGAGGCGCAAGTCCCAGCCCGGATTGTGGTTCCGCTCGAACTGTTCGAACACCCGCTCCGCCTCTTCGATGCTCATGCCGTTCTTCACCGTGTAGTAGTAGTCCAATGCCAAATCCCACTCCGGATTCTTGTAGGCCGTCACGCCCCACTTCTCCGGGTGTTTTGCCACGGGATTATGCCGCCCCAGATCGAACGTCCCGAACCCCAACGAGTGGACATGGTCCTTGTTTTGCTCGAGGAACTGCACCGACTGCCAGGCCTCCTCCTTCGTCTCGCCGGGAAAACCGAAGAAGCCCATGCAGTGGTTCCAGATACCCGCCTCCGCCGTGAGTTTGAGGTGCTTCGTCATCACCTCCGCCGTCGTCGCCTTATCCATCAGCTGCAATACCCGCTCGACGCCGGACTCATAGCCGAAGTGCAGATAGCGGCAGCCCGACTCCTTCGCATCCTGCCAGACAGCGTCTTCCAGCAGGCTTTTCTCGAACCGCATGTGCGTCGTCCAGAAGATGTCCATGTTGCTTTCGATCAATCCCCGAGAGAGCTTGCGGAACAGCGCCGGCGGATAGGACTCGTCGGTAAAGTGAAAATGTTTGGCGCCGTACTTGTCGCGCAGATAGGTGATGTCGGCAAGAATGTCCTGAATCTTCTTCGACCGATAGCCGGCGGTATAGCCCTCGCCGTGGTCGCAGAATTCGCAGCGCCCCCAGTAGCATCCTCGCGTCGCCAAATAGGGCAATACCCGTGTGGGGACGAAATACTTCTCAAGCGGCAATCCGTCGAAGTCGGGCGGCGGCAGCGCGGCCATATCCTCCGCATAACTCAGCGGGGACACCTGGATGCCGGTCTCGTCCTTATAGATCGTATTCGGCACATCGGCCAAACTCTGCTTGGCGCCGACCGCTTCGACCAGTTGCGTGAACGCCGTCTCCCCTTCGTACACCACGGCGCTGTCGAAATACTGAAAGAGCGGCGACTGCGGCAGCACATCGCGCAGGCGGGTGACCGTATTGCCGCCGATCGTGACGTGGATATGGGGAAAATGTTGCTTGATGAGGGCGCAGAAGGTCATGGTCGAAAACATTTGCTGCTGCAGGACAATCGAGATCCCAACCACGTCCGGCTGCTCGGCCTGAATCACCGGCTTCACTAAATGGTCGAACACGTCCCGGTACACATTGACCTGTTCATCCTGTATGACGTCCATCACGTCCATCGAGATGTAGGGCTTGTACGACAGGTCCGTCTCCATCGGCGGCATGCAGATCCGCGCCGGAGCATAGACTAAAGAAATGACGGATGTGACCTCGCGAAAGACTTGGATCGCCCACTCTAATCTATCAATATCGTAAAACTTCTCGTTTCTGACGATGGACTTCGCCTCATCCGCATCCCGAATCAGTGTTTCCATTCGAGGGCGTGTCACATCGCAGAGCGCCAGCTGCACATCCATCTCCCACTCGGCCAGATCCCGCTTCTTCGCCAGCTTGCGGAGCCGATCCAATTGTTGCGGCACCCGGCGCAGGACCTTCTTCAGAAACTCCTCGCTGAAGTACCAGTCCCACATCTCACAATTGATGTCTTTTTGAATGACCGTATGCCCGGCTTGGCGGAGGACCGAGGTAAGGGAGGGGAGGCTCAAATAGGGTTCGGAGGGGTACCAGTCGGGCGGGAAGATCAGCAGCACCTTCATCTTCCGGCCGCTGGAGGCTTCAAACAGTTGGCGATTGAGGAGAATCAGCTCCTTCGACGCCCGATCTCCCTTCGAATACTCGACTTTCATCCAGGTCTACTACCCTCTTCAAGCTGCCTAAATGACTGGAAAGCCAATGAGTTAGAATCAGAAAAAAAGTATTGTACGGGGGCTGAAGAAGGATATGCAAGGGCGGGAGCGGAGCGGCCAGATAGTCCTTGTGCTCGCTGAGGCCCCACGGTGAAGCTGTGGTCCCTCAATGCGCGCAATAAAGGACCATCTGACCACTCCTTGAAGAGAAAAGAAGATCTGCGGAATCAAATTGGTTTTGTCTGGCCAATGGTGTGGTCACGGAGCACTTTATCGGCGAGTGCGTCAAGCTTACCCCCCGTTCACATCAGCCTCGAACTGGCGATCTCAGCTCTGAACATCAAATGCGGCATACCATCGTTGAAACGTAGCAAGATGAATACAGGGGGGTGTGATCCTGAAAAGAGTACCGCCTATGAACTGGAACTCATAGAGAGCCTATGCAACCCGCCAGAGCAGAGAAATACGTGATCGTTGTACCGTGATTGATTAAATGCCGGCGTACCACTCATAGCCTTGGTCTTCCCAGTAGCCGCCCTTCCCTCCGCCGATACCGGCCAGCGAAGCGACGAGTTCCATGCCCATCACATACTTCGCATGTTTATAGCCCAATTGACGTTCGATCCGTAGCGAATCGGCGCGCCGTGAGGAATGTCGAGCGGCGTTCCGTTCAGATCATACGCCAGAAGCGTCTGGGGGTGATAGGCATCCTGCAGGGCGACGCTTTCATAGTAGGGAACGCCTTCATCGTCGATGTCGGCGCAGTGGAACACGACGTATTGGGCCTCCGGCAGCGGTTCGACCGAATGCATGAGATCTCCCAGAGGCACGCCCGTCCATTGCCGACGGCGCTCCATCCCTCCACACAATCATGCCTGATAATTTGTGTGCGCGACGGCATGGCGCGGAGTTCGGCGAGCGACCATGTCGCGGGCTTGGCGATAAGACCCGTGACAACGATTTGCCAATCGGCGAAGTCGCGCTCTGCCTTGGCAACGTAATCTGAGGTTCCCGGATGCGTGTTGCCGTTGGGCGGAAAGACTGCGGAGATGTCGCGCTCTTCATATTCCTTGGCCAGCGCGGTCGCCGGTGTCAGCGCACGCTGCACGCGCTCGGTCAAGGCTTCCGTGTGACCGAGCAACCGCCGGACCCATTCGCTGCGTGAAAGGTTATCACAGCCGGAACCGGCAATGATGCCCGCCGCACCGGCGGCGGCCTTCAAGAGCTGACGGCGTCCAAGCTTGTTACGTGTCATGGCGACCTCCTTTGACGGCAAACCAGCCGGTGATCATCGAGCGCATATTGTTGACGAGTCCTGTCATGACAACCTGGAGAACGTGCACCGCGACGAAACCCACAAAGGCAAAGCAGACGATGAAGTGGAGAGTGCGCGCACCCTGTCGCCCGCCGAACAATGGGAGCAACCACGGGAACGCGGCATCGATCATGGGTGACATGCCGAGCCCGGTCAACACGATAACCGGCGCGAGCACGGCCAACACGACGAGATACGCCAGCTTCTGCAGCACATTATACCGTGTGGCCGCCTCCCCTTCGGAATGACGCAAGAACAGATGATTCTTCACGGCCCGTCCGATGTGACGAAGATCGACCGTCGTCGGCAGGAGATCACGAGACAGATGCCGGCTCAGCAAACCATAGCCGACGAAGAACACACCCGTGATCACAAACATCCACGCAAAAAACAGATGCCACTGCCGACCCATGGCAAGCCACTGCGGACCGGGCAGCGTGGCCCAGACCGGAAACGCGCGTCCTCGGTGGTCCGAATACCCGAGCAGGCCGGTGGTCTCAAAGGAATGGCCGAAGATCGTCGTGATACCTTTGATCTCGCCGGTCTCGGTCTGCACCGGACGGATGGACAGCAGCGCGTCATTCCGATCCGACCGATCTCCCCAGTAGAGAGCGGGATGGGCATTGAAGATTTGGAGTCCGCTCATGACGAGGACGATCAGGCACAGCGCATTGACCCAGTGCGCAAGCCGGACCGGCAGCGTATGGCGATAGGTCCATATCACCATATCGACAGCACGCGAGTCGAGCGAGGAAGGTGGAGAAAGCGCGTGCTCGACTTCGCTCGACGCAGAGTCCAAATAAGAATGCGGGCCGCTCGTGTCCGCCATGTCATGGGCTCCCGAGAAAGAGTTAGCTCAGGATAGCATCCAGAAGGAAGAGGAACAAACAGTCGATGGGTCAAGATAAGTCATCTCGAATTACGATCCCAACCTTCATTAAACATGCTCTAGGAGCCTGTCCGACATTAGCCCTCACGCCCTTGCGTGCAGATGCGGATTCGTGTATTTACGTAGTGACGAGTGAGGAGGCGGCGCGATGACGACTCGAACCTTTCGACCCTATGCCCCTGAGGAGCGGTGGTTGTTGCCGCCGTCGCCGCAGGACTGGTTGCCGGAGGACCACCTGGCGTACTTCCTGTCGGATCTGGTGGAGGCCCTGAATCTGACGCCCATCCTCGCCACCTATGGCGGGGTGCCGCGCGGCACGGCCCCGTATCATCCGCAGCTGCTGGTGAGGTGTTGCTGTATGCCTACGCCGTGGGGATTCCGGCGTCGCGGCAGATTGCGCGGAAGCTGGAAGAGGATGTGGCCTTTCGGGTGCTGGCGGCGAACCAGCAGCCGGATTTTCGGCCCCTCAGTGACTTTCGGAAGCCGCATCTGCCGGCGTTGGCCAACCTGTTTGTGCAAGTGCTGACACTCTGCCAGCGGGCGGGCTGGGTGAAGTTGGGGCACATTGCGTTGGATGGGACCAAGGTCAAGGCGACTGCCTCGAAGCACAAGGCGATGAGTTATGGCCGGATGGTGACGGAAGACGCGCGACTCACGGCGGAAGTCCAGCGGCTGTTGACACAAGCCGAGGCGGCGGATGCGCGGGATGATGCCGCGTATGGCCCGGATCGGCGGGGCGATGAACTGCCCGCCGAACTCGCACGGCGCGAACAGCGGCTCCAGACGATTCGGGCGGCCCAGGCGGTGCTGGAGCAGGCGGCCCAGGCGGAAGCCGCGCTCAAACGGGCGGCGCAGGCCACGGGGGCGACAGACCGCCCACGCCGAGGCCGGCCACCACAGCCCCCCAGCTCGATCCCTCATCCGAAGGCGCAGCGCAACTTCA
>JACOEH010000033.1 GCA_024998685.1 Nitrospira sp. | reverse complement strand
ACAAAGAGGACATTTCTATCTTGGCGAAAGCGGACATTATCATTTTGGGATTACAGGAACCGGATAACCACGTAACTGTGCCGGCATTACTTGACCTATCGACATTCTCTCGATATAGTCGAATTCATTGCGCTAGACCCGTCTCGCGAGTTTCCTTCCTGTCGAATAACTCATGATCGGACAGCCATTACCCGAGGTTGCATCTTCCAAGAGCGGTCCACTCTTTGGATTCTGGTACCCCGCCGTACCCAGCCATACCCTGCGCCCTGGCACAATGAAGGGGCTGCAGATGTTGGGTTTGCCGATTGTCCTCTGTCGTGATCGAGTCGGTGGACTCGCGGCGATGCGTGATATCTGTCCGCACCGCGGTATGCCTCTGTCCTTCGGCCGGTTCGATGGTGAACGAGTGGAATGTCCTTATCATGGGTGGCAGTTCGACTTGAAGGGACGCTGCCGGTGCATTCCTGCCTTTCCCGAACAGGGGGCTCTACAAACCGACAAGATCGGTATTGCAACTTATCCAGCTGAAGAAACGGACGGCATGATTTGGTTGTATCTGGCGGATGAACGAGGGAACATCGATCCGTTGCCTCCGGTCCCGCGCATGCCGCTTCCATCGGAACCTCGACAATCGTTCCACATTTCGTTGACCTACGCCTGTGGCGCAGACGACGGCATCATCGGTCTCATCGACCCGGTACATGGACCCTATGTTCATTCTTGGTGGCGCAGTGACGCGCGTATGCATGAGAAGACGAAGATCTTTGAACCGATCCCGAACGGTTTCCGGATGACTGCCCACCGACCGGCCAGGAACAGCGGTCCATTTCATTGGCTGGAACGGGTGTACGGAGGGCCATTGACCACCACGATTGATTTCTTCCTGCCGAATCAACGGGTGGAACTCATGCAATGCGGGAGGGCGTGGTTGGCCAATCGGTTGATGGCCACCCCTGTGTCCGATGAGGAATGTCGCATCGATTTCTCGGCCTATTGGGTCGGGTTGCATTGGCTTCCATTCGGCAATTTTATTTTTCGTACGCTGACGAAAATATTTCTGGGCCAGGATGAGCGGGCCATGAAGCATCTTGCGGTGGGACTTCGACACAAGCCCACGTCGATGTTTCTCGGCGATGCAGACATGCCGGCGAAATGGTACTACAAACTGAAGGCGGCCCATCTGGCATCAGTCCAAACAGGCAGGTCTCCTGATCATCCTCTCAAGGGAGCGGTGACACTTCGGTGGCGAAGCTGATCTCGCCCATTCGGCTGTTGTTTCTGCTGATGCCGGCGGTCATGCTTGCTGGTCTTCGCGCTCATTCGCCAAAATAAACCCCATGGCTCGTCTGATCTGATCGCGCGTTCCCAGCAGTACCACAATGTCGCCGGCAAGAAGTTTCGTTTTCTCCGATGGATTGGATTCCGTGACGCCGCTTCTTGTCAAGGCGATGATGGATGTTCCGATACGTGGCCGCAACGCCAGTTGGGCGATCGTCTTTCCGGCCGCCGGCGAATCGTCTTCGATTCGGCAGGTCTCCACTTCGACATCAGCGAGTGTGCCACCGCGAAGGTGGTGAGCCAGTTCGGGGAGCTCGCTGCGTCGTAACAGCGCGTATCCTTCGCGGCGAACCTGTTCAGCCTTTTGCATGATGAAATCTTGCGGCATGTTGTAGGTGCGGAGGACGAGCGCAAAGATTTCGATCGACGTTTCAAATTCTTCCGGCACGACGTCGTCTACACCCAGCTGGTGCAATTCCTCCAACTCGCGCAAATAGCGCGTCCGAACCACGATATGAATGTTCTGGTTCAAGCCACGAGCCACCTGCACTGTTCGGCGGGCCATGAACGGATCGGAGATCGCAACGACCAGGACCCGTGCATCTTCGATCTTCACGTGCCTCAATACGTTTGGGTTTGTGGCATCCCCATAGTAGAGCGGCAAACCGTGGGCCGCTTCTCGGCGTACAGTATCCCCGTCCAAATCCAACGCGATATAGGGCACTTCCGTCTCACCCAATACACGGGCCAGATTGCGTCCGTTGAGCCCATATCCCACGATAATCACATGGTCTTTGATGCGTAAATGCCGACCCTCTGCTTCGAGCACATGGGCCGCCGTTTGTCCAGGAAACCAATGGTGCAGCCGTTGCACGACTTCGACGCGTCGCGCGAGATGCGGGGATAACTGCATCAAGAACGGCGTAATGATCATCGAGCAGATCGAGACCGCCAGAAAGATTTGGTATGGTGGTCCGGACAAAAGCTTATTCTCCAGGCCGACCTGTGCCAGGATAAAACTGAACTCGCCTACCTGTGCGAGGGCAATTCCCGTCATGACGGCCGAGCGAGGAGGCACGGAGATCATCAAAACGGCTCCCGCTCCGGCGATGAACTTGACGAGCAGGACGACGAGTAACACACCGGTCACGAGGAGCGGATACTCCAGCAGGATATGCCAATCCATCAGGATGCCGATGGAGACAAAAAACAGGCTATTGAAACTGTCTCGAAACGGCAACACTTCGGCGATGGCTTGATGACTGTACTCCGATTCGGAAATCACGAGCCCGGCGATGAAGGCCCCCAAAGCGAGGGACAGCCCGCCGAGAGACGTCAACCACGCGATGCCGAGACACATGACAATGATGGTCAACAGAAAGAGCTCTCGGCTTCGGCTACGAACGATGTGGTCGAGTAATTTCGGAACCGCATACCACGCGGCTGCGACAATGCATGCGACCACCACTATCGATTTAACCAGCGAGAACAGCACGGGGGTGAGCGTCCCTTCGCCATCACTGGCCAGAATGGGCGTCAACAAGATCATAGGAACGACGGCCAAGTCCTGGAAGATCAAGATCCCGATGGTGGCTCGCCCGTGAGGTGAGTCGCTGTCTCCACTGGCGGCCAGCGCTTTCAACACAATGGCGGTACTGCTGAGCGAGAGCAGAAACCCCCAAAAGATCGCTTGCGGTGTCGGCAATCCTGTCAATGTGCCGCCGACCCATGCGATCGCGATGACTCCTCCGACTTGAATTGGAGCGGCAATCAAGATCAGCCGACGAAGCGAGGCCAGTTGCACCAGCGAGAATTCGATGCCGATGGTAAACAACAGCAGCACAATCCCGATTTCCGCCAGCACTTGCACCGTCGCGATATCAGAAATCAGATTGAGCCCATGAGGACCGATCAAAGCCCCAGCGACGAGAAACCCGGCAATAGACGGGAGTCGAAATTGATGGAACAGAAACACGACAGCGATGGAGACGGTGTAAATGAGGAGTAGATTGCTGAGTACGCCGTAGTCAGTCATGTCGTGTGTTCAATCGGTCCTCGTGATGCCTTCCGCGAATGGCGCCTTAGGTCATCGACGGCATCTTCCATCGTAAGGACAGGATCATCGGTCACCGACAGGTGAGGTACGGAGGATACCTGAGGTCTCCGGCTGGGACAAGGTAAAGCAAGATGTCGGCAGACACGTTATCCGCGCCGAATCCCTGTTTATCATATTGCGGTCCTGGGAGGGAGTAAGGCGGTGGTATTCAGAACGAAGCGGGAGAGAATCAGCGATCGCCGATTGTCTTTAAGCCGGCTCCCAAAAGGATTTCCCCTCTAAAGAGGCATAGACCAAAGAATAAAGTATTGCGTAGGGTGAGGACACAGTTCCACAGGAATGACCATGAGTAGTTAGGCACTGAGTGCCCTCGTCACACGACCTGGAGGTGCCCCATGCGGCCGACGCGGATGGTTCCTTTCTTAGCTGCAATATTGGCGATCTTTTCCGCTGTTCCGGCATGCTCAGATGCCGACACCGGATCGGATGCGACCTGGAAATGCCCTCAAGCCGACGGCAGTTTAATCTATACCAACAAGGAGAAGACCGGCTGCCAAGCCATGGTGCTCAAGCCGCTTTCTATTGTGCCCGATTTGGAAAATATGCCGACGGCTCCTCGAACCTCAGCCACCGGCGAACCTCATTATGAGGTACCTTCCTACCAGGAACGCACTGCAGGAACGGGAGGACGTCAAGTGCCGGATTGGGCGCGTGACTGGTATGCCGGCAACACGCCTTCCGGCTCGGCACAGGGGGAAGTATGCTCGTTATACATGGAATGGATGCAACTGGTGCAGAAAACCCGTGGAGGAATGTTCTTCGGATCCGACCCTTCCTATGGAGGAGAAGTCACCGGGCGTGCTCAGCGGATGCCAAGTCAGTCTTTTTACGATAATGCCCGCTATATCGCACTGTCGAGGATCTTTGGTACAGGGTTTGTGCCCATCGGTTGTTTCTAGATTTTCAGATCTTTTTTCAAACCTTATAGAATTCCCGATACCACTTCACGAAACGAGGGATACCCACTTCGATCGACGTGGTCGGCTTGAATCCGACATCGCGGGTGAGATCGCCGATATCGGCGTACGTCGCAGGGACATCTCCCGGTTGCAACGGCATCAGTTTCTTCTCCGCCTTCTTGCCTAATGCACGCTCCAAGACTTCGATAAAGTGCTGCAGTTCAACCGGCCGATGGTTGCCGATATTGTAGATCCGTGCCGGAGCCGAGCTGGTTTCCGGTGTCGGCCGATCTCCTGACCATGTTGGATCGGCTGTTGCGGGGCGATCAAGCGTTCGGATGACCCCCTCGACGATGTCGTCCACATAGGTGAAATCGCGTTTCATTTGGCCCTGATTAAAGACTGCGATCGGTTTATCCTCTAAGATGGCTTTGGTAAAGATGAAGAGGGCCATGTCAGGGCGCCCCCAAGGCCCATAGACGGTAAAAAATCGAAGACCTGTGCAGGGCAATTGATACAGATGCGCATAGCAGTGAGCCATCAGCTCATTCGCTTTTTTGGTGGCGGCATACAGCGACACCGGATGATCTACGTTGTCATGCGTGGAGAACGGCATATGAGTGTTCCCCCCATAGACAGAACTGGACGAGGCATAGACCAAATGCTCGATGCGGCTCAGCCGGCAGCCTTCCAGAATGTTGAGGAACCCCTCGATATTGCTTTCAGTGTAAGCGTGGGGATTGGTCAGTGAATAGCGGACGCCTGCCTGGGCAGCGAGATGGACCACGCGCCGTATCGATTCGCCGGCAAAGAAATCCCGCATCTCTTGTCGATTGGAGAGATCCAGCTTGACGAAACGAAATCGTTCGTGCGGCGTTAATTGGGCAAGCCGGGCTTGCTTCAATCGCACATCATAGTAGTCGTTGATATTGTCCAGGCCGATCACCTGATCGCCACGGTCCAAAAGACGCATGGCCACATGAAATCCGATGAACCCCGCTGCTCCTGTGACAAGAATCGGCGATTGTGTTTCGGCCATGACCGCTCCTCAACGAAAAATGGTTTATCGTCCCTTGCCCGCCTTCATGAACGGCGGATCGCCGTGGTCCAACCGATACAGCGTCAGCGGTGCGAGGGGCTCTCCTACTTCAATGACCTCAATCATTCCCCCGCTCATGGCTCGATAGAGATCGAAGGCGCGGGCACGATGATAGCGGCATTCCTGTGAAACCAGAAGATCTTTCAATTTTTCAGGTGGTTCCCAATGAGCCGTTAATAGTGCGGTTCTGGCGGGATTGCGGCGGCTGAACATGAACGACAGGTGATCGGGGTACCATTCGGCTCCACCGGTGGCATAGGAAACAAACATCCGTGCGTGGGCAGCCGCGCACACTTCGGCGAGATAAGCGTTCGTGAGATAGCCGTTTTCGCCGACATCCAGCCATTTGCCGGGATGGGAAAGCGAAGCATGAGCGGCATGGCTCCGGATTTCCAGCAACTGCTGTTGTGATGCAAACACGAGCGGAATCGGTCCGTATCGCCCGACCAATTGCTGAATGACATGGTCCTTGAGAGCGGACCGTCCGTCGTTCGTCGGACCGCTATCCGCATGGATCAGCACATTGTGCCCTCGATCCGAAATCAAGTAGCAATTCCTGGGCATATTCAAGTCGCAAGGGTCCTCCCCATAGAAGGGGACGGACACGACGGTGCCGCCTTCAAACGGCCACGTTTCCCCATGGGCCAGCTCGATGACTCGGTCAAAGCCCAGTTCCGCAAGAAGCGACCGATAGTCGAAGAACAGCCCGGTTCGATTCCGACGACTGGGCACGATGATCGGTGTATCTTTCGGCAAATGGAGCAAGGTGCGGGGATCGACGTGATCATCGTGGTCGTGAGTCAGAAACACGGCGGCTGGTTTCGGGAAAAGTCCGCTCCAAACCGACGGCAACGGCGATTCGGCAAACCAAGGCAGGAGCCATGGGTCGAAGAGGAATGCGGTGTTCCGTTGTCGGTAGAGGAGAGCGGCATGTCCGAGGTGCACCGTGTCCTGATCCTGAACGATGTCGTACCAATGTTGCCGGATAGACGTCGTCGCAGAAGCGGCCAGACAGCCATAGTGGTGCAATGATTCCATGACCTTGGTCAGCAGCATCTGCGAATCACGCGGCATTGCCGATACCGTGGAACGGAGATCGTCAGCGGTATGGGTTCCGTCGAGCAGACCGAGCAGTTTCCCCGCGATGGGGCCCAGCGGTCGTCCGTTGAATCCGATGGGGATCGCCTGGTGATTGATCGCATGAAAAATGCGGAGACCACCGTTGGTCACGGTGGCGGATTTGGCTGGATCAGTCGGGAATTCCCAGTGAAAGGTCCCATCCGATCGCCGCCCGCAGCGAATGTGTTGTCGCAGGTATGGTCGTGTATTGACCAGTTCTGCATAGGCATCTTCCAACCGTTGCCCGCGAGTGGGATCGTCGAGCGGTGCCCGTTTTGAAAAGACATCGCTGATAACGGTATCGATCGCACTTGAGAGAAGGCTATGAGCTTCGTGTAGACCGGCGACGACTTCAGAAGCCACCCCGCCTACGAAAGGAAAGGGTCCCAGCGGTTCCGCACTCTCCAGCTGCACCCAACACCAGGGGACGAGACTCACGTAATGATTTTTGGGAAAGCTGGTCCAAGTCTGGCTCATGAGTCGACGCTGAACCTCAGCTTGCTGATCGCCGGTTCATACAGAGCCTGGACCAGATTGCCGTCGGGATCGGCAAAATAGAATGAATAACTGCCGTCACGGTGCTGCTTGGGTGCTTTGGCTATTTGTCCGCCCAGAGATTCGATTTTCGGCAGGATCTCCCGATACATCTGATCGACGGCTTGTGGACTGTCGAGAATTACCCCGAGGTGATCAAGCAACTGAGCCGACAGCGGTCGATAAGAGGATAGTTCATCTCTTGGGATCTGATGGAGCGCGAAGTTATCAATGCCGGAGCTAAAATACACGTTGTCCTGATCCGGTTCCCACACCGTCTTCATGCCGAGCAATTGCTCGTAAAATCGACGCGAACGAGGAAGGTCGGTGACGCGCAGGGCCACATGGCGAAGACCTCTATGGAGTGGAGACGCCATACTAAGCAACTCGTTCGTTGATCAAACTAAAATATGCATAGTAGGGAGACTAACCGCAAGCCGTCAATGGAAAATCAGCTCCTGCTCCAGGTTCAACGGCTATGGTACGATCACAGTAGCCATGACATTCGACGGCATGACAGTCGTTGCGTTCGAGAGCCGGATGGCGACGGAGATCACCCGGCTGATCGAGCGTTACGGCGGGCGACCTCTCATCGCTCCGGTCCTTCGCGAAGTCCCGCCAAAGGACAATTCAGCAGCGCAACAGTTCGGGGCTCAGCTGTTGGCTGGCCGCATCGATCTTGTCATTTTCATGACCGGGGTTGGTACAACTACCTTGTTTGACCTTCTCAAGACGCGCTATCCGTGGCCGACGATTGTGACTGCTCTCCAACATTGTGTCATCGTTGCGCGAGGGCCGAAGCCGGTCGCAGCTCTCAAGGCCGTTGGTCTTCAAGCAACCGTGATGGTGCCGGAACCGAATACATGGGTCGATCTGGTTGCAGCTCTGGATCAGCATCGTTCTGTGAGGGGATTGTGTGTCGCGGTGCAGGAGTATGGGATCTCAAACCCTGATTTGCTGCAAGCCTTGGAGCAGCGAGGGGCCAAGGTATTCCCCGTTCCGATCTACAAATGGGCATTGCCTGAAGATCTTAGCCCAGTTCGTCATGCAATCGATGAAATCATTGCTGGACGAGTCAATGTGATACTGATCACCAACGCTGCGCAGGTGGACCATGTCATGCAAGTGTTGGAGCAGGATGGAAAGGGGCAGCCCTTTCGTGCGGCATTAGGGAAGCTGGCCGTCGCTTCAATCGGTCCGACCACAAGCGAACGGCTGCGCCACCACGGCTGGCCTGTTGATTTGGAGCCGTCACACCCGAAGATGGGGATCTTGGTAAAAGAAGTGTCCGAGCAGGCGTCAAGCATTCTCGGCCGAAAGCGATAGTGTCGGTTACCGGTCGCGGGTCGGCGCTGGTAGCATCCGAGAACGGAATCCCACCCTGGGTGCACAGAACACCGGATTCTCGTTGAACTCTCACCACCTCCAAACCTGTCGACATCAGATTTGGCCTATGCAGATTTGGCTTATAGGTCCTCCCGGTCCGTTCTCGCTTGACGCCTGCCGTCTCTCAGCGTAGCCTCCCGCCGGGTTTCCATTACAGGGGAGGACACGACGGTGGAGGACTGGCCCTATCGCCTGCTCGCGTTTATCGGATTCTTTACGATCGCCTCGCTGGCCTGGATAACGGGACGACGCACTCGGCTGAACTGGACGACCATCGGCGGCAGTGCGGTCTTGGCGTGGGGGCTCGGTATCGTGTCCTTTTGGTTTCCGGGGGCGCGCTGGTTATGGGGAATGATCAACGATATGGTCGTGGCCATGCTGACCGCCTCTCAAAAGGGCACGCTCTTTCTCTTAGGGCCTCTGGCGCTCGGACCGGGCCAGACGCTGCCGGATGGGACAGTGTCGGTGGGTTTTATTTTGGCTGCGCAAGCGCTCCCAGCCGTCGTGTTCTTTGCCGCCATGATGGCAGGCCTCTACTACATGGGCATCATGCAAGCGATCGTGAGATTGTTTGCCCGGCTCTTCTATCGAACGATGGGCTTATCGGGCGCCGAATCTCTCTCCGGCGCCGCCAATATGTTCGTCGGCATCGAGGCCGGTTTGATCGTCCGCCCGTACCTGGCAGCCATGACCCGGTCGGAATTGTTGATGATGCTCACCTGCATGATGGCGACGGTGGCCAGCACCGTCATGGGTATCTATGTCTCGGCGCTTCAGCATGTTGTGCCTCAGATTGCGGGGCATCTGATTTCGGCTTCCGTGATTTCAATTCCCTGCGCGGTGCTTATCAGTAAACTATCGCTTCCTGAAGACGGCCGGCCTGTGACGCTTGGGGGCGTGCCGTCCGACAACGGCTCGCGCGAGACGTCCGGCTCAAGAGAAGGAGATGCCATTCCGCTGCCGTCCAACCTTATCGTCGCCTTGATCGATGGGGCGGGGCAGGGCATGACAATGGCCGCCGGCATTGCGGCGCTGCTGATCGTGTTTCTCGGGTTGGAAGCCCTGATGGATCTGGCGCTGGCGCAGCTTCCCGTACTCGGAGGAGCTCCCCTCTCGGTCACCCGTATCTTGGCCTGGCTGACCTGGCCGTTCACGATTCTTCTCGGTCTCCGTCCGGAGGAATGGCAGATCGGCGCGGACTTGCTGGGTGCGCGGTTTGTCGAGACGGAAGTGGCGGCCTATTTCAAATTGGCTGCATGGCAAGCGGCATCGCCCCCGCCGCTCTCTCCACGATCCCTCACGGCGGTGACCTACGCGCTGTGCGGGTTCGTTCATGTCGCGAGTATGGGAATTTTTGTCGGGGGGATCACCGCATTAGTGCCTCACCGGGCAAAGGATGTGTCGCTCCTGGGACTTCATGCACTCTGGACCGCATTCTTGACGACGTTGCTGACCGGTTGTATCGCGGGAGTCTTGTCGTCATAGATAGAAGGTTCCGGCCTTTAGCGTCCACGGCGAGCAAATCAACAGGTGTCAGTCCGAGAGAATTGTATTGTCTGCACGAATGGGTTCACAAGGGGATACGTTTAATTTCGAGATGTTCCGCCGTAGCTGCTCTGATGAGTTGGGCGTCGGCTGAGATAACAACCGACGGTTCGTCCAGCTGATTTTGTAGCTCGATGGCTGATGCGAGATGAATGGCGTGGAGGGTGCGGAGAGGGTATCGTTCGAGTAGTGTTCTGGATCGTCCAAGGATACTTTCGTCCAAGTTGATCCTGACGTAGGCGGGCCATTCCTGTAAAAAACGACGTACGACTTCGTGGTATTGGGGTTCTTTCAATGCTGCTTCCCGAGCGCGCCTGCGAAAAGCTGAAAAGGTCTCGGTATAGGCGATAGTGGCGGTGGCATGAGGCGGAGCGTCAGCTCGCAGAGCGAGGGTTTCGCCTGTTCCAACTTCCTGGATGAATTGTTGCACGAGTGCGCTGGTGTCCCAGTAGTACATGGTCACCGATCATCACGGTCGTCGATGACCGCCCGCCCAACCGATGGGCCTCGATAGGCGAGTGGCTTAAGTCGCTTGCTCGGCACGCCTGTCGGTGGAATGATCTTGCCGAGCGCAGCGAGTTGCGCCAAACGAGCCTCGCGTGTCCCGGGCTTTCCGGCCTCGATCTGTTGGAGCAGCGCGATCGGCCGTCCACGGTCGGTTACGACGATTTCTTCACCTTTCTGTGTTCGACGTAGATAGTGCGTCAGGCGATTTTTGAGTTCTTTGACGCCGACCAAGCTCATCATTCACCTCGGTAGCTATTGAGCTACCACTGGTAAAGAAAACAAGCAACTCCCTAAGTCCTTTGTCCTTTCCAGGAAACCGCTGGCGGTCGGATCTTGCCGCCGCACGAGCCTGACAGCACGCCGGATGGAGGATCTGGCGGTTTGGAAACAGGTTTTTTCAGCGCGCGCAGCTGCCAGCCAGGCTTGTTTCGCCACTTCCGCTTGCTTGAGTAGCACTGCCCGCTCCTTGAAAGCTTCCCGGCTTTCAATTCTTGTAGTGCACGCACGGTTCGCTTGTTCAAGGAGAAACGGATTGTATGCGATTTTGATGGGAATCACTGCTGCTTCACGCAGCGGATCAAATTCGATCCAGCTCTCGATAATCCCGGTCACGGTGCAGAACCCTGGCCACTTTCACCACCTTAGCTTTTTCATCGATCGCATAGATGATGCGATATTCTCCCTGTGTCACCCGAAAGCCGGTGAAACCCAGGTAGGTGAAATGCGCGAGTTGTTCAGAATCAGAAGGACGAGGGGCACGGCGGAGACTGAGGATTCTGAGGAAGACCTGGCGGAGCCGTTTGGCATCGGAATGTCTCAGATCTTCGAGTGTCGCGAAGACGGCCTCTGAGAATTCAAGCGAATAACTCACAGGCCAAGATGCGTGGTCACATCATCGAGGGTCAGAAATCGATCGTCCTTGAGGCTTCTCGTCAGAAGGGCGGACTCGTAACGATCTTCTAAATCGACCAGCCGCTGATAGTCAGCATAACCCAGAATGACGGCGGTCGGGCGCGCCCCTTTTTTAATCACGATCCGCTCTCCCTGATAGCCGGCTCTCGCTAAGACGGCTGAAAAACTCGCCTTGGCTTTGGTCGCCGTCACCGTGCTCTCCGCCTGGACGGTGTTCGATTTCTTCATGGATGCATCCTACTCAATCAGATTAAAATAGTCAAATAGGTCATTTAGTACCTGATGTAGAGAGTCCGAAGCCGTCAACCATAGCTGTTTGAATGATGCGAGTGGTGCGTCTCTCGGGCGCTAGCCGGTCGGCTCTTGCGGTGGCTACCCACGAGGAACCAGCAGTATCAGTAATTCAGTCACCCACGATCATATCGTGAGGACCGCTGCCCCCTGGAAGGTCCCGGCTTTGAGCTCCTGCAACGCGCGGTTCGCTTCTTCTAGAGGAAAACGGACTGTGTGTGGCGTAATAGGAATCGCCGCCGCTTCGCGTAACAGATCGACTCCGTCCTGTCTCGTATTGGCCGTTACGCTGCGGATGACCCGTTCCCCGAACACGTCGCGATCATAGTCGAGCGAAGGGATTGCTGACATGTGGATGCCGGCCAGGGCCACGGTGCCGCCTCGGTCGAGCGCTCTCAATGCAGGAGGCACGAGCTCACCGGCCGGCGCAAAGATGATCGACCCATGCAGTTTATCCGGCGGCATCTCCATCGCTCTACCGATCCAGACCGCTCCCAGTTGTCTAGCCAATTCCTGATGCTCCGGCTTGAGTGAGCTGACATAGACTCGACAGCCCCAATGGCGTGCGATCTGGATCGCGATGTGGGCCGATGCGCCGAATCCGTACAACCCGAGACGTTGGCCCGGCTTGATACCGCTGAGCCGTAACGCTCGATAGCCGATAATTCCGGCACAGAGCAGGGGAGCGGCTTCTTCGTCCGAAAAGATTGACGGGATAGGATAGGCGAATCGAGCGGGAACAACCGCATATTCTGCATACCCTCCGTCGACCTGATAGCCGGTGAATGAAGCTTGTAGACAGAGGTTTTCTCGGCCGCTTGTACAGAATTCGCATCGTCCACATGTGCCCTGAAGCCAGGCAATCCCGACGCGATCTCCTTTCTTGACCTCTGAGACCTTGGCGCCGACTTCCACCACTGTCCCCACTGCTTGATGGCCGGGGATCAACGGCAGTGCGACATTTGGAAGTTCCCCTTCCACCACATGGAGATCCGTGCGGCAGACGCCGCAGACGCGAATCTTGACGAGGACCTGCCCCGCGTGTGGGACAGGTATCGGTCGATCGTGAAGCCGCAAAGGACTGGTGGAAACGTCATCGGTATGGTCTAGCACCATCGCTTTCATCGTATGTCTGCCGTCTGAAAGTCGAAAGGTTTGAAGGTGAGAGGGGTTGAAAGGTGAAAAGCCGAAAAGTTCAAGATCTTCACTTTTGACTCTCGAACGTTCAGGCTCTTTAACGTTTCGACCCTCTATGGCTTCTTCGCCTTGATGCACTCGATGTCCAGATGGATCTGGACTTCGTCTCCGACGACTAACCCGCCGGTGTCGAGCGCCTTGTTCCAAATCATGCCGAAGTCCTTGCGATTCAATGCTCCCTCGGCGGTGAATCCCGCTCGGGTATTGCCCCAGGGATCCTGGGTGATGCCGTTCAGCGTGCCGATCAGCGTGACCTCTTTGGTCACGCCGCGCAAGGTAAGATTACCGGCAACCTTATAGGTATCTCCCTCTTTCTGATAGGTTTTCATTTTGTACATGATCGTCGGGAACTGTTTGACGTCCAAGAAGTCGGCATTGCGTAGATGCGTGTCGCGTTTCTCTTGGTTCGTGTTGATCGATTCAGCCTTGATCGTGGCTTCAATCGTCTTCAAGGTTTTTGCGTCCGCGTCCAAATCGACAAATCCATGATAGTCCAGGAAGCGCCCCGACGTTTTTGACACCACCATGTGAGTCACGCGAAACTCAATGGCGGAATGGTCAGGATCGATGTCCCAACGAGCCGTTTCCGCTCCGACGTCCAACGGGAAGGACCCCAACAGACCCGCTATGACGATTCCCCGCAGCCAGTTTGATCGACTTTTCATACCATCCCCTTTCCTTTCGGCTTCTCCCGGTCTGCCTGTATGAACAGATACTTATACTCTTGGGTGATCCCATGGCTTGACCGGCATCCTACCCATCGCCGGGAATGCCGTGCAACCCGTTTCTTTTCCCGAAACACGGGTATCAACTGATTGAGTTGGTATAGAATGGATTCATGCAAGCACTCGTCAAAAGGACTGCGGGACCGGGGTTAACCCTCACCGATTGGCCGGACCCGACCCCGGGACCACATGATGCGGTCGTGAAGGTGGCCGCCACCTCGTTATGTGGTACCGACGTCCATATCTATCGTTGGGACGAATGGGCACAACGGCGGATTCATCCACCACGAATCATCGGCCATGAATTGTGCGGTCACGTTGTGGAGATTGGTCGGGAAGTGTCTCTGGTTAAGGTCGGTGATTACGTCGCCGCCGAATCACACCTGACCTGCGGGGCGTGCTTTCAGTGCCGCACCGGGCAGGCGCATGTGTGTAAAAACTACAAAATTCTGGGAATCGATCGTGACGGGTCTTATGCGCAATATGTCTCATTGCCTGAAGGTGTTTTGTGGCACACAGCTCCAGAAATACCCCGGGAGTTAGCCTGTGTGCAGGAGCCGCTCGGGAATGCCGTCGATGCCGCCCTCGCTGAAGATCTCACCGGCCATACCGTGCTGATTACAGGGTGCGGCCCGACGGGGTTATTTGCCGCGGCTGTCGCACGAACCGCCGGCGCCGCGACCATTATCGCGTCCGATGTCAGTGACTATCGGCTTGGTTTGGCGAAGCAGGTCGGCGCAGATCATGTCCTCAATGCGGGAACCGAGTCACCCGATCAGATGGCGGCGGCTATTCTCGAGATGACCGCCGGTGAAGGAGTCGATGCCGCACTGGAAATGTCCGGAGATCCCACAGCGTTGCATCAAGCCTTTCGCGCGGTGAAGAACGGCGGACGAGTCACCCTGTTCGGCATCCCGACCGGTCCTGTTTGCTTTGATCTCCCCAATGAAGTTATTTTTAAGGGCATCCGTGTCTATGGGATCACCGGGCGGCGCTTGTTTGGAACCTGGTACCGGCTGGCCGGTCTCTTCAAGGCAGGGCTCGATATTCGACCGGTCGTGACCCATTCCTTTCCGCTGGACGAATTTGCCACCGGGTTTGAGTTGATCCAGTCCGGTCAGTGCGGAAAGGTGGTCTTGATTCCTTAGCAGGACTGAGGTGCGAGGACTGAGGACTGAGAGAACAGCAGGGTTGCCCTCACTCGGCCCCCAGTCCTCATCTCTCAGCCTGTTCTAACCATGGCCTACGATTCCCTCAAAAAGGTTCTCGACAACCAACTCGCAGACATCCGCGCCAAAGGCCTCTACAAATCCGAGCGGCGCATTTTGGGTCCGCAAGGGTCGGACATCCTGGTGGCGCAAGGATCTGTTCTGAACCTCTGCGCAAATAACTATCTCGGTCTTGCGAACCATCCGGCCATCGTGCGGGCGGCCAAAGAAGGGTTGGCAACACATGGCTATGGCATGGCCTCCGTGCGGTTTATTTGCGGCACGCAGGATCTGCATAAACAGTTGGAACAGGCCGTCAGCGAGTTTCTCGGCACCGAGGACACAATCTTGTACAGTTCCTGCTTCGATGCGAACGGAGGACTGTTCGAGGTGTTGCTGGATGAAGGCGATGCCGTCATCAGCGATGCCTTGAACCATGCCAGCCTGATCGACGGCATCAGGCTCTGCAAGGCCAAACGATTCCGATACGCCCATTCCGACATGGCGGAGCTCGAAGCCCGACTTCAAGAAGCCGATGCGTGCCGCTTGCGCCTGATTGTCACCGACGGGGTCTTCTCGATGGATGGCGATCCGGCCAAACTGGATCGGATCGTGGAGTTGGCGGAACGGTACGATGCAGCGGTGGTGGTCGATGACAGCCACGCGACAGGGGTTCAGGGTCCTCAGGGCAGGGGGACGCCGGCTCATTTCGGAGTCGCTGACCGAATCGAGATGGTAACGAGCACCTTGGGAAAAACACTCGGTGGGGCGACGGGCGGGTTTACATCAGGCAAGGCCGAGGTGATCGAGCTGCTGCGTCAACGATCGCGGCCCTACCTCTTTTCGAATTCGCTTCCCCCTCCCATCGCGGCTGGAGCGTTGCGTGCGCTCGATCTCGTGAGACAGGGGGATCATCTGAGGGAGCAGCTTCGGGCCAATGCCGCCTTCTTCAGGGCTGAACTGACCAGCCTTGGCTTCCGGCTTGTCCCTGGCGAACATCCCATCATTCCCGTGATGTTGGGTGATGCCGCCCTCGCGACTTCCATGGCGGAGGCGTTACTGAAAGAAGGAGTCTACGTCGTCGGATTCAGCTATCCGGTAGTGCCGCAAGGGCAGGCACGAATTAGGACTCAAATGTCGGCAGCCCATACAACAGTCCAGCTGCAACAAGCCGTGGCGGCCTTCGCAAAGGTAGGCCGGTCTCTCGGGGTCATCCAATAGTCGGCCTCAAAGATACCCCTCTGAATTGACATTTTGCAGTGGGCTCAGTATTCTCTGCTCCTTTATTATGTGAAGGAGTAGGGGTATGAAAGTCATTCTTCAAGAAACCCTGGAAGGGGTCGGGCATCTCGGCGATCTCATCAACGTCGCCGATGGGTTTGCGAGGAACTATCTGTTACCACGTCGCAAGGCCGTCGAAGCCGACGGTCGGAGCATCAAGGCCTTCGAACATGCCAAACGAACGGCGGCTGAGAAGGCCAAGAAGGAAAAACTGGAAATTGAGTCCTATGCGAAGAAGGTATCAGCAGTCGCTATCACGATTGAAGCACAGGTCGGGAAAGACGATAAGATGTTCGGTTCCGTCACCGCCAAGGACATCGCGGAAGGATTGGCCGCCCAAGGTGTCACGGTGGATCGACGAAAGATCCAATTGGCGCAACCGATCAAGGAACTCGGTTCGGTGGCTGTCTCCATCAAGATGCCGAGGGATGTGACGGCGACCGTGACCGTCCATGTGGTGAAGAAGCAAGAGCCTGAAGAACCTTCAGCGTAGGAATGTGAATATGGAGAAAATGGTCAGCGATGCAATCGGTTCGTGGGATGCTCTGAAAGCGACAGATCCTGAGGTGTACGCCGCAATTGAGGCGGAAGAAGTCCGTCAGCGTGAGAAATTACTATTGATTGCATCGGAAAACTTTGCCAGTCCTGCGGTATTGGCCGCACAAGGCTCCCTGCTCACCAATAAGTATGCGGAAGGGTATCCCGGCAAACGATACTACGGCGGATGTCAGCATGCCGATGCTGTTGAAGATTTGGCGATCCACCGGTGCAAAGAAATTTTCGGTGCCGAACACGTGAATGTGCAACCGCATTCGGGCTCCCAAGCCAACATGGCGGCCTATCTGTCGGTCCTGAAGCCGGGGGACACCATTTTGGGAATGGACCTTGCCCAAGGCGGTCACCTCACGCACGGGAGCAAAGTCAATTTCTCCGGTATCCTTTTCCGTGTGTTCTCCTATGGCGTCGATCGCCGGACCGAAACGATCGACTACGATGCCGTCCAGAAGGTCGCGGAGGAATGCCGTCCGCGGATGATCGTGGTTGGAGCCAGTGCCTATGCCCGCGTGCTGGATTTCCCTCGTTTCCAACAGATTGCTAAATCGGTCGGAGCCTATCTCTTAGTCGATATCGCGCATATTGCCGGCCTCATCGCGGCGGGGCTTCATCCCAATCCCGTTCCCTATGCCGACTTCGTCACGACGACGACTCACAAGACGCTTCGCGGTCCGCGTGGGGGCGTCACGATGTGTAAAGCCGAGTATGCGAAGGGAGTCGACAAGCTGGTATTTCCGGGACTACAGGGCGGACCGTTGATGCATGTGATCGCGGCCAAAGCGGTCGCCTTCAAGGAGGCCTTGTCGCCGGGATTCAAGCGCTACCAGCAGCAAGTCCTGACCAATGCGAAGGCCTTGGCTCAAGGGTTCATTGATCGCGGCTATAAGATCGTCTCCGGTGGAACCGATACGCACCTGATGCTTCTGAACCTCACGAACAAGGGGATCACCGGGAAAGAGGCGGATGCCGCGCTGGACACCGCCGGTATTATCGTCAATAAAAATGCCGTCCCATACGATGAAAAGCCGCCGGCAGTGGCCAGCGGGATCCGCCTGGGATCGCCCATCGTCTCCACGCGCGGGATGAAAGAACCGGACATGAAGCGGATCGTCGAGTTAGTCGATCGTGTCCTCCAACACCGACAAGAACCGTCGGTGTTGGAAGAAGTTCGCGGACAAGCGAAAGCATTGTGCGACGGGTTTCCCATCATTCATCCCTACTAGTCAGCCGATAGCGAGAGAGCAGGTCGCCGCCGGTGAAATGTCCCTTCTGCGATGAACTCGAGGACAAGGTCGTCGATTCTCGTATGGCCAAGGAAGGCGAAGTCATTCGCCGCCGCCGGGAATGCCTTGGTTGTAAACGTCGCTATACCACCTATGAGCGGGTCGAAGAAATTCTTCCGGTTGTCGTAAAGAAGGACGGTCGCCGCGAATCGTTTGACCGCAATAAGATTCTTGTCGGACTCAAAAAAGCCTGTGAAAAGCGGCCGATCAGTATCGGTACCATCGAAGCCGTCACCGACCGGATAGAAAAACGGATCCAGGAGATGGGCGAGACGGAGATTGAAAGTCGGATCGTTGGTGAAGAAGTCATGAAGGAGCTGCATCAGTTGGACCAGGTCGCCTATGTCCGGTTTGCATCCGTCTACCGGGAATTTAAGGACATCGACCAATTTATGGAGGAGTTGAAGACGCTCGCTCAGCAACGTCGCGAACGTTAAAACGCAACTCCCGGCCCATCATTTTCTTCCCTGGCTTGTACATCCCATCCCCGGCACGATGTTAGCCCGTTGGTGACTCCGACGAATTGTGTAGGAGGTGCAGGGCCGATGAATAAGCCGCTTCCCCAACAGCGTGCTCGGCGGAACCAGCCGACGTCCGGATCGACGAGTGTCGCGATTATCGGGGCCGGTCGTGGGGGCACTGCGCTCATGGAGATTTTTGCGAATGATCCATTGGTGCAGATCGTCGGTGTCGCCGAGCTTGATCCGAAAGCGCCCGGATTGGGATTGGCCAAACAGCTCAACATCCCGATTACACGCGATTATCGACAATTGTTGGCGATGGAGCGAGTCGACCTGATCATCGATGTGTCGGGTGATGGGGAAGTCTGGCAGTTCCTTCAAGATTTTCATCGTATGGGTGTCACCATTATCGGCGGCGCCAGCGCCAAGTTCATGTGGGAGCTGATCGAAGCCCGCATTCGCGCGACGGCGGAAATCGAGAAGACGCTGAACAAGTATCAATCGCTCTATCGACTGTATGTCAAAGAGACCGGCGCGGCAGTGACGGAAGAGCGGACCAGAATCGCCTGCGAGATCCACGACGGATTCGTGCAGAGCTTGGCGGGCGTGAACTTCAAGCTGGATCTCTGCCAGCAACTTATTCGAAAGAACCCGCGAGCCGGTTTAGCGACCCTCAAGGAGAGCAAGGCCCAACTGAAGCTGGCCATTCAGGAAGCCCGCCAAGTGATCTTCAATCTACGCCCCCTGCACTACGACAAGATGGAATTGATTCCAGCCCTCACGAATTATTTCAAGTCGTATCAGACCCAAACTCACATTGCCACGAAGTTTTCGGTGACGGGGGATGAACAGATTCTCTTCCCACGGACGAAGATCTTTTTGTTTCGAATCATTCAGGAAGCCTTGAGCAACGTTGAAAAACATGCCAAAGCCGACCGAGTCTCCATCAAGTTGGACATCGATATGGATCTGTTGCGCGTGACTATTTCCGATAATGGAATCGGCTTCGATCTGGAAACCGTTCTGCGTGATCCGGAAAAGTGGGATCATTTCGGCATCAAGGGTATCTTGGAACGAGCCCGCTTGGTGGGCGGGGAAGGGCATGTCCAATCCAAACCGGGGAAAGGCACGAAAATCATCGTCGAGGTGCCGTTGGGTCACAAGGAGGAGAGAGGGAATGGAGAAAATTAAGGTTCTGATCGCCGACGACCATCGAGTGGTTCGGGAGGGCTTGGCCGCCATTCTCAAGACCAAGGAAGATATTCATGTCCTCGGCGAAGCGCAAGACGGGATGGAAGCGGTGGAGAAAGCCCGCTCGCTGCTGCCCGATGTGATTCTCATGGATGTCAGCATGCCGCGGATGGGCGGCGTCGAGGCGACGAGACAAATCAAGCGCGAGTTTCCACACATTGGGATCGTCGCGTTGACTATGTACGAGGAACAACAGTACATCTTTGATCTTGTCCGCGCGGGAGCGACCGGGTATCTCTTGAAAGACTCGGAATCGTCTCAGATCGTGGCGGCCATTCGCGCCATCTATCGGGGTGAATCGCTGATCCATCCGTCCGTCGCCAGTAAAATCTTGGCGGAATTCTCCTTGATGGCTCAAAAGAAAGGCAAGAAGCCGGCTTGGGCCGAGCATGATCTGACCGAACGAGAGATTACGGTCTTGCGACTGGTTGCCGACGGGAAAACCAACAAAGAGATCGCCAACAGTCTCGATTTGAGCGAAAAGACGGTGAAGAACCACGTCCGGAACATCTTCCACAAGCTGCAAGTCTACGATCGCACGCAAGCGGCCATTCTCGCCATCCGCAAAGGCCTGATCGAGTTGGATCCGATGCGGTAGGAGGGAGGCTGTCGCGACAAGTCTGCCGTTCCGGCATCGGACAAGTACCGCTTGCCATGCCGCGAGAGCGTCGCCGGCGCACTTGAAGCCTGCTAGCGGGGCAGCCGGAACACGTTTATTGTATACGTCTTTGGGCTTCCATCCGGTGCGATCACGATAATCGCGACAGGTGTGATGGTTCCCAGCCCCGGTAAGGCGGTCGTTTGACCAGACGCGACCCCCGATGCGGCGATCACAGACCCAGACGCGGACATCACGGCGTTCGGATCGGACTTGGTCGCGGTGACGATTATTTCGTCGACACTGGCGGGAACCTCCACTGAATAATTCACGGTCCCTTGGGCAAACGGCGGAGACAAGCTGCCTGCTGTCACGCTTAGTGCAGACAGATTATTGTTGTCCATGGGTGCCGCCCGTTTGATGGTGATGCGGTAGGTCTTTGCGATTCCATTCTGTGCCGTGACGGTAATCAACACGTCCTTGCTCGTTCCCGGCCCACCGAGCGGGATCATCGCTTGACCTTCGTTGGGCACATCACCGGATAGCACGGCATTCGGATCAGACTTGGTCGCGGAGACGCTCACGCTGGTGACAGTGGTCGCCACATCCACCGTGTAGTTCTGAATCCCTGAAGCAAAAGCGGGAGATAAAGCGCCGGGGGTCACAGTCAATGCGCTCAAATTATTGTCGGCGGCCAATGCCGCTTTGTTGACGGTAACGATATACGTACTCTGACTTCCGCTCTGTGCCGTCACGACGATCGGAATGTCTTTACTCGATCCCGGTCCTGGAAGGCTTTGGGTCGCACCTCCAGTAATCGCTACGTGTGCGGTGCTGTCTTCAGGAGCGGCTGTCACAGTGACGGTCGTAGTCGTTGCCGGTACATTCACCGTATAGTTGGTAGTAGCAGGTGAAAAAGCCGGCGACAACGCCCCAGGGCTGATCGCCAAGCTGGCGAGCCGCACCTGTGGCCCCTCCGAGATCGAGGCGGTGTCTTTGCAGCCGGAGGAACCCAAGCCGACCATGACCAGAAGGAGAGCACCCAGATATGTTCCAGCCGCGGAGACCACATGTCTCATGATGAAGCAGGTCACCGTCTCTTGATACATGAAAATGAATTGTCCGGCTCTTCTGATAAACCCAAGCTCGAGGCGTCGAGACTACGAGAGGGTTCAAAATCTGGCTGTCAGGACTTTCACGAGGCCGAGCAGCGGTCATTCTATAACCGATTCAACCAGGTGGGTCAACAGATCGCATCGGGAGATATGAAGGCACTCATGATACGAGAGGGAATCACCTTCGTTGACCGGTAAGCCATTGTCTCGCGGATCGTCTACTCACTGCGGGGATGAGTTGCCTCAATGTGTGGAAATGTCAGCATGATGAATCGCAAGAACCATGGATATCGGTAAGCCAAGGAAGACTGGTATTAGCTCTAGCTCCGAAGTTCGGCGCTGTCTACCGACGAGATCGGGTTACGGTGATGGTGTAAGTCTTTGTGCTCATTCTATCCTGTGCGGTTACGGTGATGTCCACTCCGGTGCGTCTTCCTCTCAATGGGACGGATACCTGTCCTGTCTGCGTCCCTGCCGCGGCGATCACTGTACCCAACGCGGACATCTCGGCATTCGAGTCGGACTTCGTTGCTGAGATGATCACGCTGTCTACGTCATTGGCAACATCGACCGTGTAGTTCAGGATTCCCGAAGCAAAATCAGGATCCAAGGAACCTGGGCTCACGGTCAAGTCGGACACATCATCGTCGCTTGAAGGCGCCGCTCGTTTGACGGTAATGGTGTAAGTCTTCGAGGTACCATTCGGTGCAGTGACGATCATCGATACAATCTTGGTTGTCCCCGGCCCGTCGAGTTTGAGAGTCGCTCGTCCTTCGTTCGGCACATCACCCGATATCACGGCATTGGGGTCGGACTTGGTGGCCGAGACGGTTATGTCGGCGACAGCGGTGGCCACGTTCACAGTGTAGACCTGAGTGCCTGCAGAAAAGGCGGGAGTCAAGGTACCCGGTGACACGGTCAAACTCTTGAGGCTATTGTCCCCGCCAAGCGATATCCCCCGGAGGGTAATGGTATAGATCTTCGCTTTCCCATCGGAGGAAGTGACCGTCAGTGAGACATCTTTGGTTGATCCTGGTCCGGGGGACGGAATCGTGGTTTGACCCGTGGCTTGCCCTGCCGGGGCGGTTACCGCCCCGGACAATACGTCATTCGGATCAGACTTCGTCGCCGAGATCGTTACATCCGGAGTGTTGCCGGGGAGATCAGCGCTGTAGACGGTCGTTTCGCTGCTGAACGGAGGTTGGAGTGATGCGCCGGAGACCGAGAGGCCGGCGAGTTGAGGCCCTGGATCAATCGACGCTGTGTCCTTGCAGCCATCGACACCCAGGCCGGCGGTTCCAAAGAGAAGAGTGATGGTCACATATCGTGCAGGGACGGTGAAGAAGCGTTTCATGCTGGATCCAACTATGTTCTCTTGCTGGATATCCTGTTGGGTCCAGCCACCCGTGAACCATAAGGGTCGGGGCGGATATTACAAAAGGGCTTCCTGATCGGTCTATCCCTACTTGCGTATAAGCTAGCAGGATATGCGCAAGCTTGATCCTCAGTTGGACCTTGAAACGGGAGGATGATTCAGGATTTTAGCGGGCCGGTCGATTCACGGTAAGGGTGTAGACCTTTGTGCTGATTCCATCCTGTGCGGTGATAGTAATTGCCACAGGTGTGCTCATTCCGAGTCCCAGTGGGACGGTCACTTGGCCTTCCTGGATTCCTGCAGCAGCGATCACCGAACCGGACGCAGACATCACGGCATTCGGATCGGACTTGGTCGCACTGACGGTTATTGTGTCGCTGGCCGCAGACACGTCCACACTATAGTTCGGTGTGCCAGAGGCAAAGGCGGGAACTAAGGAACCCGCGCTCACGGTCAACTTAGAGAGATTGTTGTCAGTTGAAGGGGCTGCCCGGTTCACGCCGATTGTGTAGGTCTTTGGCGTTCCATCGGGGGCAGTGACGGTAATCGACTCGGAGGTGGTCGTTCCTGGCCCCATCAGTGTGATGGTTGCCTGTCCGGTTGCCGTCCCTGCTGCCACCGTCACACTGCCGATGGACATCACAGCGTTCGGGTCGGATTTCGTCGCTGTGACCGTCACGGCGGTCACAGCGGTGGCAACGTCTACGGTGTAAGCTTGGGTTCCTGCAGAAAAGGCAGGAGTCAAGGTCCCCGACGTCACGCTCAATGCCGAGAGATTGTTGTCCTTGGAGAGCGCTGCGCGGTTCACCGTGATGCGATACGTTTTGGAGTTGCCATTCGGCGCTGTCACAGTGACCGAAACGACCTTGTTGGTCCCCGGCCCGTCAAGTGGGATGGTCGCTCGTCCTTGATTGGGCACATCGCCTGAGATCACGGCGTCCGGATCGGCTTTGGTTGCGGTCACGTCCACGCTGGTGATGCCGCTGCCGACGTCCACCGTGTAAGTCAGCTGGTTTGAATCGAAGGCTGGAGAAAGGCTGCCCGGTGTCACGATCAAGGTCGACAAATTATTGTTGCTCGAGAGCGCTGCGCGGTGCACGGTGATGGTATAGGTCTTTGCGTCGCTATTCGGGACGGCCACCGTGATCGACACATCTGTGGCTGTCCCTGGCCCATTCAGTGGAATGGTCGCTTGCCCTGTTGTAAGTCCTGGCCCGGCGGTCACCGCTCCGGACATCACGGCATTGGGATCGACCTTGGTCGCGGAGAGGCTCACACTGGTGACGCCACTGGCCACGTCTACTCCGTACGCGAGCGTGCTTGGAGTAAAAGCCGGAACCAATTGGCCTGGAGTGATGGTCAACGCCGAGAGGTTGTTGTCGACTTTACGGACGACAATGTCGTAAGTGCTCTGATTCCCGGTCTGCCCCGTCAAGACAATCGTGATGTCCGTGGTTGGTCCGGACTGATTAAGCGAGATAATGCGCGGCTGCCCCGGTCCTGTGTTGACCCCGTTGATCGTCATGGTCGTTGTGCTGTCTTTGGGGCCGGCCGTTACGGTGACGGTCGTCACTGTCGCTGCCACATCCGCTGTATAGCTGGTGGTATTAGTGGAAAATGACGGTTGAAGCGATCCCGGAGTGATCGTCAAGCTGGAGAGCGGTGCGATCGGCGCGTCCGAGATCGACGCGCTGTCCTTGCAGCCGTATGAACTCACACCGATCGCAACGACAAGAACGGCGGACCAAAAAGGGCCGGCGATGGGTCGAACATGTTTCATGGTGGTGCCGTTCCTGGTCGTTCGATACAAGGAGCGATGAGCCTGTTTGTATTGGCGAACCCAATCGCGAGGTATGGAGACGACGAGAGGGTCCTGTCTCTACATGGCCGAAGCAGGGATTAAAGGTATAGCCAATCCTACCGGGGAGGTCAAGACGTCGAATCGAAACGTGGTGAGCCGATGTGCGTGTAGTTCAAAACGGACACAGCCGGCGGCATGCCCGCCTCTATCATCCCTGGGACTATGGGAATCCCGGGGCTACAGTGTCGATGGTCACAGGCAAGGGTGGACTCTGTGGAGACTCACCTCCAGCATTGGTCACCGTACTGGTAATCGTGTGTTGTCCGTCACTCAACGCAGACGTTGGCTTCAGGGTGTTGGCTCCTCGATTGAAAGTCGAATCAACTTTGACACCATCCACATAGAGGTTCGGAGTTTCTCCCGAGCCTGGCTGGGATATTCTGAATCTTGGTGTGTTGACATTGGTGATGTTGTCGGAATCCTGGCCGGGGAGGAATCCGGAGTCATCCTGGGGGATCAAATCCGGCGCGCTTATCGGCGCCGGCGGCGCCAATGGTGCTGCTCGGATAACGTCGATGCTGTAGGTCTTTGAAGCTCCACTAGGCGCAGTGACGATAATAGATACAGGTGTGGTAGCCTCAGAGAGCGTAATGTTCGCCTGACCGCTATTAGGGACATCCCCTGAAATCACCGCATTCGAGTCCGCCTTAGTCGCGGAGATGGCGACGCTCGTGACGTCGCTCGCGACGTTGACTGTGTAGCCCAGTGTGTCTGCGGCAAAGGCAGGGGACAAGGGGCCGGGTGTCACGCTCAATGCCGACAGATTATTGTTGCTCGCGGGTGCTGCACGGTTGACGGTAATGGTGTAGGTCTTTTGGGCTCCTGAAGGCGCTGTGACGATGATCGACACAGCCTTACTAGTACCTGGTCCGTCAAGTTGGATGGTCGCTTGGCCTTGAGTGGGCAGATCGCCCGATATCACTGCGTTTGAATCAGCCTTGGTGGCGGTGACGGTCACGCTGTCGACGTCGGTCCCTACGTTAACCGAGTAATCTAACGTTCCTGCCGCAAATCGTGGAGTTAAAGTGCCGGGTGTCACGCTCAATGCCGACAAGTTATTGTTACTCGCGAGCGCTGCTTTGACCACGTTGATGCGGTACGTCTTTGAGTTTCCATTCGGAGCAGTGACGCTGATCAACACAGGCGTGGTTGTTCCAGGCCCGCCGAGTTGAATGGTCGCCTGACCGGTTGCTGTTCCTGCCGCGGCTGTTACATCCTCGGACATCACGGCATTCTGGTCGGCCTTCGTTGCAGAGACATTCACGCTGGTCACATCGCTTCCCACATTCACTGTGTAATTCAGATCGTTCGCACTGAAGGCAGAGTCCAAGGTACCTGGTGATACGGTCAACGTCGACAGATTGTTATTCCCGCCGAGGGCTGTACGAGTGACATTCACGGAGTATGTTCGCTGAGTGCCGTTCTGCGCGGTCACCAGGATATTGACAAAAGTGTTCGAACCAGCCTCATTCAATGTAATGGTGTGGGCCTGTCCGGAATTAGTAGCTTGCCCATTCACGGTCATGCCCGCAGTGACATCTGCCAAGGTTGGCCTTACTGTCACGCTGGTTATAGTGCTTGCTACATTCACTGTGTAAGCGAGTATGCCTGCGTTGAAGGCCGGTGTTAACGTTCCCGGTGAGACGGTTAGGCTCCGCAAGTTATTATTGCCTGATATTCCCCGGCTCACAGTCACGGTGTAGGGCTTGGTACTGCTGTTTTGTGCCGTCACGACGATTGTGATGTTGGTACTTTGTCCGGCAGGATTGAGGGGAATCGTGCGAGCCTGCCCAGAAGTCGCCGCTTGCCCATTCACGGCGATCGTTGCAGTAGAATTCTGACGTGTTGGCGTGACCGAGATGCTTTCGACGTTGTTGGCGACATCGACTGAATAGGTGAGAGTATTGGCATTGAATGTGGGAGCTAACGTCCCAGGCGACACGGTCAAGGCCGACAGGTTATTATTCCCGCCGAGGGCGGCGCGATTGACACCCACGGTGTAGGTTTTCTGAGTGCCGTTCTGTGCAGTCACGACTATAAAGACCGGTGTGCTTGATCCTGCAGGTTCAAGGGTGATGGAACGTGGACTGGATCCCTGCCCATTGGTTGTCGGGCTCGTGATTGTCAGGCTCGCAGTGCCATCCTGAGGGGCTGCGGTCACCGTCATGCTACTCACATTGCTTCCGACATTGACCGTATAGCCAACTGTGTCGGCGCTGAAGGCCGGGGTGAGCGTGCCTCCCGGCGAAATACCCAAACTCTGCAAGTTGTTATTGCCTGATACCCCACGGCTCACCGTCACCTGGTATGTTTTTGGATTTCCGTTTTGGGCCGTTACGACAATCGGGATATTCGTGGGTTGGCCTGCAGGTCCGAGGGTGATGGTCTGAGCCTGTCCGGAGTTCGTGGGTTGCCCGTTCACCGTCATCGTCGCAGCCGTGTCGGAAAGGGTAGGGGTTACCGTGATACTTCCGACATTGTTGGCAACATCGACTGTGTAGTTGAGTGTGTTCTCATTGAATGCGATGGGCGGAGTTCCGGGCGAAACGGCCAGGCTCTGTAACGAATTGTTACCTGCTAAGCCGGCTCGAACGAAATGCACTGTGTAGCCTCCCGGATTCGCGCCCGATCCCGATACGACGATGTTCACCGGAGTGGTCGTTCCCGCCGCGCCCAGAGTAATCACGCTGCTCGTCGTGTTCTGACCATTGATAGTGACGGTATCTCCCCCCACGGCAGGCTGAGCAGTGACGGTCACACTTTGGACATTGCTGTTAAGCTGGACATTGTATTGGGTCGTGCCACCGCTAAAGGTCGGTGAGAGTGTTCCAGGGGTGACCGTCAGACTAGCAAGCTGCGCCCCCTGGTTAACCGACGCTGTGTCGCCGCAGCCAGGGGCCATCAAGCCGATTACGATGAGAAAGACGGCAGCGAGGTACTGTCTCACGACGGTCACGGTACGCATTACCATGGGATTAGTCTCTTTCTTCAGAGGCGTGAAGTGTCGGGTCCATCATGATGGTGAACCTCAACGAAGGAGCGGATATTACGAAATACCTAAAGATTGGTCCACCCCTACTTGTGTATAGGTAAAGTAGGGGGCGTATCTATAACCGATCTTCCCTAGTGAGATCAAGGCTCTGGTTCGAGACGGGTCAGACGGGGAATATGAGCGGGGCAATGGTCAGGGTGTTGTCGCTTGGATAGTTGGGCGTAAGGACATAGATGAGCAGAACGATTTACATCAATCTATGGCGCCTGGTTTACGGTGATGGTGTAGCGGGTTTCACTAGTCATATCCTGGGCAATCACAGTGATGACCACCTCTGTGGTTGCTCCGAGCAAGGTGACCGATACCTGACCGTCTGGGACACCTGGCGCCGCGATCACCGAACCCAAGGCAGACATCGTGGCTTGAGGATCGGACTTCGTTGCGGTGAGCACTACGCTATTGACGCTATTGTCAACATTCACTGTGTAGTTAACCTGGCTCGGATCAAAGGGACTGGGGTCCAAGGAGCCCGGTGCCACACTCAACGCAGACAGGTTGCTGTCGTCTGATGTCGCGCGATGCACCGTGACAGTGTAGGTTTTGCTGTCGACCCCATTCTGAGCGGTCACAATGATTGATATAGGTGTGTCTGACCCTGGCGCCCCGAGCGGAATGTTGGGCGCTGAACCGGATGCTGTTCCTGCTGGGACTGTTACGCTACCGATAGCCATCACGGCATTCGGATCGGATTTAGTGGCTGAGACATCCACGCTGATGACATCCGTGGCCACATTTACCGTGTAAAGCGGTGGGGTGTTGAGATCGACGGGATGAGCCAAGGAGTTTGCGGTCACACTCAACGCAGACAGGTTGCTGTCGTCTGATGTCGCGCGATGCACCGTGACAGTGTAGGTTTTGCTGTCGACCCCATTCTGAGCGGTCACAATGATTGATATAGGTGTGTCTGACCCTGGCGCCCCGAGCGGAATGTTGGGCGCTGAACCGGATGCTGTTCCTGCTGGGACTGTTACGCTACCGATAGCCATCACGGCATTCGGATCGGATTTAGTGGCTGAGACATCCACGCTGATGACATCCGTGGCCACATTTACCGTGTAGGGCGGTGGGGTGTTGAGATCGACGGGATGAGCCAAGGAGTTTGCGGTCACGCTCAACGCCGATAGATTGATGTCTCCTGAGAGTCGTTTTATGGAAAGGTTATAGGTCTTCTTGCTGCCATTTGGAGCGGTCACTTCGATCGATACAGGCGTAGTTGTCCCGGGGGCGCTGAGTGTAATGGGTGCTTGTCCTGGATTTGTTCCTGCCGGGACAGTGACAGACCCGATCAGCATCGTGGCATTCGCGTCCGACTTGGTGGCGGTGACGGTTACGGAGGGGACACCAGTCTGAACATCCACCGTGTAGTCCAGCGTGTTCGCATCGAAGGGGCTGGGTTTCAAGGTGCCTTGGGTCACGCTCAAGGCCGACAGATTGTTGTCGCTCGAGAGCAATCTTGTAACCGTGACGGTGTAGGTGCTTTCCGTGCCGGTCGATGACGACAAGGCGATGGTGATTGTGGTGGTCGATCCCGGTGCACCGAGGGGTACGGACAGGTGAGTGGTTACGGCATTATTGATCGTTACCGTTGCTGTGTTGTCCCTAGGGATGGCCGTCACGGTCACTTTGTCAGCAGATGTCGGCGCATTGAACGTATAGTTGGTGGTATTGCTGAAAAACCCTGGCTGAAGTGTGCCGGGAGTGACCGTTAAGCTCGCGAGAGGTACTTGTACGTCTTCTGAAATCGATATGGAGTCCTTGCAACCGTAGGAGCTCAAGCCGATGGCAAGGAGAAGGACGGTGATGAACCGTTGTCCAAGGCAGATACGATTCCATCTCATATACATCCGGTCACTTTCTGATGTGAGGAGTGAAGAACCGGTTATTCTTATGAACCCTAAGCGTGGATGCCGATCCTACGAGAGGGTGCTCGATCGGTCTATCCCTACCTGCGTAAGGGCAAGCAGTCGCTGAGAAGGTTGGCCCCACATTCCGGGTGGGTCTAACAGGATGCTGAAAAAGTCTGCCAGCTGCGTTCTCCCATCGCTCAGAGGCTCAACGTACCGAAGCGTACGCCTCGCCCCTTCGCTCGCTGCGGCCTTGCTGGACAGCCATTTTGAGCATCCTGGGGTTACTCTGGCATTCGCGCCGTACGAAACATTCCAGGCATGTTGTTGTCATCAATCGAGTTTTTCTGAAGCCTGCTAAGCTCGGATCGAGAATTGAAGGAGGGTTTTGCAACCGTGGTTTGGAAGTGCTTTGAATGGAGCTCTGAGCAGAGCAACGTCGGCCGTTCGGCATCATCGGTCTGAGGCAGGATTAAGAGGAGATGCTGAGGATCAGTGTCCTGCCGGGGCTTTTTCTTGCGACTTGGCGAGGAGATCGGCCTTGGACGGAACCTGGGTGAGGAGATCGGGGCGGACCTGAAACACACCTTGCAGACGTTGGCCCGTGGCATAGAGCAGATTGCCTGCCTGGTTGCCGAGGGTCAGTTTTCCTGTGGTCTTGCCGTCCTTGCCGGTCGCAACAAATTCTGCAGCAGGAGCCAACAGCCCGTAGGGGGCGAGCGGCGCGGATTGTTTCATGACGCGTTCTTCGGCCGGAAGATTCGCGACCCGACTGACAAAGAGATCCGCCGCTTCTTGGCTCACTTTCTCGGTGGGCCGGTCTTCGAGCACCCACTGGCCGGTCTGGTGGATCAAGACATACTGATGCTCTCTCGTCTTCACCGACAACATGGCGATGTCGGTGGAGTCGAGGCCGAGCAGTCGCTTGTCCTGGAGGTTGAAGAGTTCTTTCGTGAGGTCTTTGATTATCGCGGGGTTGATGCGATAGAGCGGGGCGTCGGCGGCGGTCTCCGCGATGGCTTCTCCGCTCTGAGGGTCCGGCTGATACAGCCGAACGGATTGGTCACCGGCCGCGGTATGCAGCGTGACTTTCACTTTTGGGGTCGCCAGGGTCTTGGCGATGGTGTCTCGTTGAGGACCGGGATCGATGATGCCGAGCGCCTTCAGATCTTCCAACCGAAACATCAACGAGCGGACCTCGTTCTGGTCTGCTTCGGCTTCGATCGGGTAGCGGATCTTCCATGAAGGCCTGGGCTTATCTTTCGCCATGTTATAGAGCACGATTTCGGTCGTCGGATAAGTCAGGCGGACGCGTTCGACATCATTCTGTACAAACCGCAAGAGCTCTTTGCGGCGGAATGTCATCAACGACTTATTGATAAAGTCCTTCGGCGCTAAGTTGGTCAGCAAGACGCGCCGGTCCGATGCACGAAGGACATAGAGGGTATTGGAAAGAGGACCGCTGTCGCCGATGGAAATCGTCTCTTGTTGCGTTCCGGCCGTTACAGTGAGCGTCGTCACCGGCTGTTCCAGGCCGAATGGCGCGAGCTGTGTGGCCTGCTCATCGACGGTCCTGGTGACGGCTCCTGTCACGAGCGCTCGAATAAGCGCCTGTACTTCACGAGTATCGGCGTCCGTTTGAAGCGGAGCCACGATAGACCATTTACCCGGTTCCGTCAGCTTGAATTCGACGGGTCCTTGAGCGGTGGTGATCGAAAGGCCTGTAATCCCGGTTTCAGGGAAAGGCAGGATGTGTTTCTGCTCGCTGTCCTGTTTCTCCTCACGCTGCTCGGCGGGAAGCTCTACAAGATAGAGATAGCCACCTAGAGCAGCCAACACAATACACATGAGCAGAGTCGGCCAGTATCGGGTCATAGGCTAAAGACGTCGGCGTTTTCTCCACACGATGATCCCGGTGAGTAACGTCGCGAGTGGAAGGAACACGACCTGTATGTAAATCAACGCCCGTTCCTGGGTGGGGTTGGGTGTGAAGGGTCTCAATGCTGGCTCTTTCGGCGCGATGGAAATCAAGTCCCGTTCCTCGGCCAGCCAACCGGTCGTATGGAGAAAGAAGTCGCTGTTGCCGGGGAAGTTGAAAAAGGCGTTGGACGCGAAGGTCGAATTCCCGATCACCACGATGGCGGGTCGCGGTTTGCCTTCTTCCGGAGCCTGCTTCGGCGCCAGCGCGGCAGCCATGGGAAGCGGTCCTTTTATGTCTTCCTTTTCACTGAGGCTCACGACCCGGCCTTGCATGTTCGTTTCAGCCCAGCTGTTCGGGGAGGTGCGGGCCAGCGGCACAAAATCCCAATCTTTCCCGACCTGCTCGTCGAATGTGACATGTCGTGAAAGCGGCAAGAGCACGGCAGAGGTCAGGTCCTGCGTGATCTCATGCTCGGTAAACGTCCGAACCAACAGCGCGGTGAGGTCTCCCTGCGCCAACCGATCTTGTAAATCAACCAACACTCCCGGACCGAGGCCAAGCCCCCAATGGGCCAGCATCGGCTCCAGGCCTGTCTGAGTGTCGGGATCAGCCAAGACCAAAAGATGGCCGCCCTTTTCGACATACGCCTTAATCCGTTCCTGTTCTTCCTTCGTCACGGAGCGGCGAGGTCCGGCCAATACCAGCACCGACGTATTGTCCGGCACGGCGGATTCTTTTAAGAGCGAGACGGTGCCGACGTCATAGCCTTGCCGAGTCAAAGCTTCCTTGGCGATGGAGAGGCCATTGCGATCTTTATCTTCCACACTCAACTCGCCATGGCCTTCGACGAAGATAATGCGCTTCTTGGCATCCTTGGAAATGCGAATCAAGGCGCCGGTCAGCTCCACTTCCGATGGTGAGGTCACGCGGATGGTCTGGCCGTTGCTCTCGAAAATCGCGGTATCGGTTCGGAAGATCCCATAGCTTTGGGCGATCTTCGGCTGTTTTTCCGGATCGATGAATTCGACGTTGAGCTTGGTAGAGGCTTGCCGATAACTCTCCAATCGTTCTTTGTATGGTTGATAGCCCGGGTCCTTTTCCCTCGTGAAGACCGTGATCTTCACGTCGTGCGGCAAGGATCGGAGAACCCGATGAGTTTGGGGGGCAAGGGTGAAATTCTGATTTTCGGAGAGGTCCCAACGTATCGAATGTCGGGAAGCCAGAAAGTTCACGATGATCAAGATGCCGGAAAAGAGCGCGATCATCAGAAAGCTGTTCAATCCCATCCTGGTCGACCGCCGGTTGGAGAATGCCTTGACGGTTTCAAAATGGAGGACGAAGAACAGCGCCAAGCAGAACAGAGCCAGTCCTTCCGCGATCGTGACGACCCACAGCCAGTCGGGTCGAAGGGTGTAGGCAATCATGCCGCCGATGCCGAGCGCGACCCCGAAAATGCCGAGAGGAAAGGACTTGAGGTTCATTTCCAGCGTGTGGACTCCACGACGCGATGCGTGAGGAACAGCATAAGCGCCAATCCGCTTCCGAAGTACACGAGGTCGCTCGTGTCGATCAGTCCCCGCAGCAGGCGATCATAGTGTTCCATATATGAAACATACGAGATGACGCGGCCTGCGGTGGTATCTCCGAAAAGGTTTCCCAATCCGGCGATCAGCCAGATGGTCAGGAGCATACCGAAGCTGATAAAGGCGGCGACGATTTGGTTTTCCGTGAGCGCCGAGGCAAACACGCCCACGGAAAGAAACAAGGCCCCCAGCAGCACCATTCCCAAATAGCCGGTCCAGATGGGATTCCAATCGAAATCGCTGAAGAGCATCAGCACCGTCGGGACCAATATGGTTAGTGCTACGAGACCGAGATAGATCAAGAACACGCTGATGAATTTGCCGACGACGATTTCATTGATCCTGATCGGCGAGGTCATTAAGAACTCGAAGGTGCGCAGTTTGCGCTCTTCCGCAAACAACCGCATGGTCAGGATGGGCAGAATAATCACGAGGACGATCCGCATGCTCGAGAAGAGATTCCGGAAAACCAGATCGTTCAAGTTGATCTGGGCCATGCCTCCTTGCATCTGCATCAGTTGGATGGCTTGCGCCCCGGCGAAACCGACGTAGAGGTAGGAGAGCAGCCCGAAGATCAAGAGAAAGACCGCGCCGACCACATAGACAATTGGGGAGACGAAATAGCCCCGCAATTCCTTGGCGATGATGGCCTGCACCGGAGTCATAATGATTCTACGCGTCCGTCCTTTGAGTGGAGGCCATGCCGACCATGGTCTCAGCCGGCTCGGAGAAGTGGTCCTCGTGGCGGGTGAGCTGGAGAAAGACGTCTTCCAACGTCATAGACACGGTGCGAAGCTCAAGCAATCCCCACTGGTTCAACACGGCGACACGCGCGATCTCGTCGCGTAGATCGCGGCCCAGCTCGCATTCGATGAGGAAACTTCCTCCCGTCTGCCCGGAAAGAACATTGAGAACGCCGGGAATCGCGCGAAGCTTCATCTCACAGTCCGCCGGGCAGGTCTTGAGGGTTATCGAAATTTTCTCCGATTGACGCAATCGAGCCGACAACTGCTCAGGGGTATCTTCCGCGACGATGCGGCCTTTGTTGATGATGACCACCCGTTGGCAGACCGCAGTCGCCTCCGGCAGAATATGAGTGCTGAGAATCACGGAATGTGAGCCGGCCAGGCTCTTGATGAGTTCTCGGATTTCAATGATCTGCTTGGGATCAAGACCCACCGTCGGCTCGTCGAGGATCAATACTGAAGGATCGTGTAACAGCGCTTGCGCCAGCCCCACGCGCTGACGATAACCGCGTGAAAGGTTGCCGATCAGCCGATAGCGGACGGAGCCCAACTCAAGGCGTCCGATAGATTGGTCGAGCGCCGACGAGAGTTTCGGTCCCGTGATCCCGCGGAGCCGGCCGACAAAGGTCAGATATTCCGTCACCGTGAGTTCTTGGTAGACCGGCGGAGTTTCCGGCAAGTAGCCGATCTGCCGCTTCACCTCCAATGGCTGCTCGGTGCAATCAAAACCCGCCACTCGCGCCGTGCCTTCTGTCGCCGGCATGAAACAGGTCAAAATCCGCATGGTGGTTGTTTTGCCGGCGCCGTTGGGCCCGAGGAATGCCAACACCTCTCCCTTGGCCACCGAGAAGGTGACGCGATCGATAGCCGTATGATGGCCATATCGCTTGGTAATGTTTTGAACGTCGATCACGAATGTGATATCGGTGCGAACAATCGCGGAAAATGGAGCGGTACCGCTCTCGAAGCTACACCATGTCGCTTGATCGCGGATCTTACTCATTCCGTCCGAGGCAGTCAATATAGAGGGTGAGTATCAAGCAGGATGGATCGTCTACACGATGCCGGGAGCGTGATCGCTCGTCAATGACGCGGGTCACTCGGATGAACAGATCATCTCCGTGAAGGAACGCGCTGTGAAGAAGGCCTACTCCTCGTTGCAGGCTCCAGCCGACCGACAGGTGTTGAATTTAAGTCCCGGCTCCTTTATATAGAAATCCCGAGGAAGCCTATCCTTTACATGTTCCATGCGGTCACACTCTCGATCACGGAACGGATGAATCCATACGGAGGTAGGGGAACCGGTACGCCGGTCGGTATTGTCGAAGTCCCATGCCTTTCATACCCTGGATCGACCGGAGATCCCATCGTTGACATCAGAGGGAGGCGCGGTACCCAACATGTACACTGAGCATCATCACAGTCGGCTCTTATCGTCCACATCCTCGGCCATAATCCTGTGCCTGTCGTTGGGGGCCTGTTCTTGGGTTCCTAAAGGGGATGGGCAACTGGATGTGGGGATCAAAGATCGAGGCGTCGCTTCGTGGTATGGCGAACCGTTTCATGGCCGGCAAGCGGCGAACGGCGAGCTGTTCGATATGGAAGCGCTGACGGCTGCTCATCGAACCATACCGCTCGGCAGTGTTGTGCGTGTCGTCAATTTGACGAATGGGAAACATCTCTATGTGCGGATTACCGACAGAGGTCCCTATGAAAAGGGCCGAATCCTCGACCTTTCCCATGGTGCTGCCGTCCGGTTGGGCATGAAGCATGGAGGGTTGACGCATGTGCAGATTGAGATTGTCGGCGAACGACGCCCGGAGCTGATGTTGCTGTCGGAAGAATTCTCAGACCGAGCTGCTTCACTTCTTGCCGATACGGGGAAGCAGACCGATCGGACGTCTTCCGGGATGGCCTCTCCGGCGCGAAACTTCCCCGGCGACCTCTGGATTGCAAGGCGGAATCGCTGGGCCCTTGCCATGCTTGCGGTGGCTCATCCGGCCGGTACTCCGGTCCCGTCGTTGGTCCTCAACTAATTTCATCTTGCTGATGACATCGAGCGGCCTCCCGGCCCGCTTTCCTGGCGGGCCCTGTATGTCAGCGGAGCATGACGACCGCGCTGATTCTATCGAGGTTGACAGTATGCAAAGCTCTCCACTAGACTGCATCTTTCTTATCGGCAGCCGACAATACGGAGTGTATCGAAGGGGAGGCATGAATCAATGGCCAAGAAGCGCGCAGCGGAACCGGATGAAGCGAGGTTGAAGAAGAAGGTCGCCGCAAAATTGACCAACCACGGCAATCCGGAGGGAGACGCCGCACTCCGGTCATTGCGGAAACGGTTGAAGAGAGAACAGCGGAAACGGCGGGCCCTCGCGCAGCGGAAGAAACGAGCGGCTGGAAGCACGGGCGCGGCTGCTACTCCTGTGTCGGCGTAGTTGTTCAACGTCATAGTCGAGTCAGATACTGATCCCATGGAACAAGACCCGAAACATTTCTCCCAAGGCAGCAGCCCTCTCAGCCGACAAGCCGATGATGAGCCCGTCGCCGATCCTATGGTCGATCAGACGCAGGTTGATTCTGACTCCGCCGACGCATCAGCGGTCGGCCAGGACACTGTCGCGCTCGACGAAGAGCAGATAAAGGATGAAATCGACATCCAGATCGATCTGTTGAGTGATCCCGACTGGGTCGTCCGCCGCGAAGCCATCATTACCCTGGGCGAGATGGGGGACGAGCGCTGTGTCGAACCATTGGCCCGCGCATTGCGCGACGGTGATTGGCAGGTCCGAGAAGTCGCGATCGAAGGACTGGGGCAAGTGGGTTCTCCCGCCGTCGAGACCCTCCTCAAACTGCTCCGTGACTGGGAAGTTCGTAAATACGCCATCGCGGCGCTCGGGAAAATTCGTGACGAGCGGGTGCTCGATCCCCTGATTCTTCAGCTTCGGAACGACGAGTTCAAAGATGATGCCATCGATGCCTTGGCCGCGCTGGGTGAACCGTCCGTCGAAAAGCTGATCGAAACCCTTCGTGATAAAGATGAAAATGTCCGCAAGCGTGCGGTTCGCGCCTTGGGCAAAATCAAAGGCAACGGCGCCATTGATCCGCTCATTGCGATGGTCGGTGATAAGGACTGGGAAACGCGCTTACTGGCCGCCGCCGCGTTGGAATCGATCGGCGACGAGCGTGGTCGCGAGGCGATCAAGCCGTTGCTCAAAGATCCCGATATGGTCGTGAAGATGCGGGTGGAGCGAATTCTGGCGAAGTGGAAAAAACAACCGATCTCTCAACCGGCCAACGCCTGAGTCATTTATTCAGCAGCTGATCCATCCTTTGCTGAAGCTCGTCCAACTTTTTCAACGTCACCGGTTTCCCCGTCGCAATTTCCGACTTCACCTCTCGCAACGATCCGGCCAAGTCCCGGAAAGCGTTGCTTGAATTATCGGGCTTGGCTCCTTTGGTGATGGTTTCCACGGCCTCGACCGCCGCGCCCAATTCTTTGGCTGCGTCACCGAAATTGCGGTCGGCGAAGTGAGCCTTCGCCTGGACTAAACGGGATTTGGCCTCCACGAGACCCTGACGCCGACGGAGATCGCGTTCGATGCCGAGCGTCGTGTCCAACACGTTTCTGGACATATCCTTCAACGACTGTTGCAGTTCCGCGACGGTTCGCTGCAGCGTCCCGACGGGCCGCTGTCCGAGATAGTAGCCCGCTCCGAATGCCCCGCCGAGCAACACCACAACAACGAGAAATTTAGCCATCGAGCTCCTTGTTTAGCGACGACGTTTCGACGAACTCAATCGAGTCAGCTGTTGGAGCAGACTGTTGGCCGTTGCGATACGCACAGCTTCATCCGAGTCTTGCAAACCCTTCACCAAAATGGGGATGGCACCATCGCTGCTTTTCCGCAATCCCTTGGCGGCCATCATGCGAGGAAGCGGCTGCTGATCCTGCAAGAGAGTTTGGAGCACCGCCAGGGCCTCCTTATCGGCGGAGGCACTCAAGGCCTGCGCCGCTGCACCGCGAATGGACGGGTCGGAATGCCGAGCCAGCTCGGTTGCCAGCGTGATGGCGGAGGTATCGCCGAGGCGAATCAATCCTTCTGCGGCGCTGGCACGGACATGAAGATTCGGATCTCTGGTGAGCGCCGACAGCAAGGGCCGGTTTTCCTTGATACCGAGCTTTCCGAGACTGGCCGCGGCCATGCCGCGCACCATCGCCATCTCGTCTCCGATTGCATGTGTCAGCGGAGCCACGCCGCCCGGGGACCCGAATTCTCCCAGTGCTCCGGCAGCGAACGCGCGCACCGATGGATCGGGATCATACACAGCTTGGGCAAGGACTGCCAGGCTTGCCGGACGTTTGAGGCGGCCCAATACCCCCAGCGCGGCCATCCTCGTCTCCGCGTCCGGTAAGGTGGCTGCGCTGGTAATGTCGACAAGCTTCTCGGATCGTCCCAGCTTAAACAAGGCGGCATACGCAAAAATAGCTTCAGGTCCGTCTTCTGTGCGCGCGACGTCGAGCAATCGTTGTTGGACGTCGGCGGCATGCGCTTCTCCGAGCGCGGTCATGGCGGCGATGCGGACAGTCGGCATCTCATCCCGCAACGCGCGACGCAAGGCGCCGGATTTCAGCGCGAGTCCGGCTTTTCCAATCGCCTCAGCGGCTCGTGCTCGTACCACGACGGAGGAATCGAGCAAACCATCCTCTAAAATCGCGGCGGTCTCCGGCAGTCCCAATTCCGCGAGGGCCGAGTAGGCCGCAATGCGAACATGCTCTTTTCGATCTCGAACGTGGCTCGTGATCATTCCGAGCGCCAACGGGCGGAGAAGCGACACATCATGCGGCCGCCCCGGCTGGATCAATTTCGCATAGATGGCCAAGGCTTCGTCCGTTCGTCCCAGGCGGACATAGCTCAGCAAGGAAAGACGGAGAAATGCGTTCGAAGGTGCCGCATCCGGTGGAAGATCTCGGTAGAGAGCCGTTACTGCAGGGTAGTCACCGGCCTTGAAGAGGGCTGCGGCTTTCGATTCGACTGCGGACGGAGTTTCAGCGGATGCGGTGAAGAGAGGAACTGTGGTGAGAGTCAGAATGAGCGCGACGATGACACGCGCTCTTGTAGCCGGATTGGAGGCCGGGTCGCGTATCACACGGCGACCCGCCGCATCGAACCGAGTTACCATATGACTGTTGCAAGACTCTGGCAATTGGGTAATCGTGAGGCGACCTCACAAGCATGAAAGGGTCTGGATGATGATCGCGAGGATGCTGAAAAAGCTCGTCCAGCAAGGCCGCAGTGAGCGAAAGGCCGAGGCGTACGCGGTTGGTACGTTGAGGCCTTGAGCGAGACGAGAACGCCGCTGGAGGGCTTTTGCAACATCCTCACCATGTCGTCGGGAGCCGCACCGTGGCGGGGCGGTACAGCAGGCTGACGTAGTCCTTCAGCATGCGCGTGGTGCAGAACTGGGGCGCGATGGTACGGATACATTCTTTCACCATTTGGAGCCAGCCCCGGGGAATCCCGTCACGATCATGCTGATAGAACAGCGGCACGACTTCTTGTTCCAGCACGCGATAGAGTTGTTCGGCATCATGATGATCTTGGGCCTGCGCATCGGCCTGTTCGCTCAGCGGTTGGATGCCCCACCCATTGGCTCCGTTATAGCCTTCAACCCACCATCCATCGAGGACGCTGAGGTTCAACACGCCGTTCAGGGCGGCTTTCATGCCGCTGGTGCCGCTGGCTTCCATCGGGAAACGAGGGGTGTTCAACCAAATGTCGACGCCCTGGACGAGATACTTCGCCATATGCATCTCGTAATCTTCAAGGAAGGCGATGCGGCCGCCCAGTTTGTGATCATGACAAAAGTTCAGCACCTCGTGAATGAAGTATCGACCAGGCTCATCGGCGGGGTGAGCCTTGCCGGCGAAGATGAGTTGGACCGGCCGCCATCGGTCTTGGAGGAGCGCTTTCAGCCGGTCCAGGTCTCGGAAGAGCAAGGTGGCCCGTTTGTACGTCGCGAACCGCCGGGCGAACCCAATGGTCAAAGCCTCGGGATCCAAGAGAGTGCCGCGCGTGAGGACTTGAGAGGGCTGCAGGTGGCCGTGCATCCAGCCGGCCCTGGCTCGTTCACGAATAAACCCCATCAGTTTCCGCTTCATCGTTTGTCGAACGGCCCACAGCTCATGATCGGGGACATCCATCACTCGCTGCCACATGGCCGGATCATCGCAGGTGTGGGTCCAGGTCGGGCTGAGCGACTTGCTGTACAGATGGTGCAGTTCCGGCGAGACCCACGTCGGCGCATGAATGCCGTTGGTCACACTGCGGATGGGAATTTGGTCGGTCGGCAACCCCGGCCAGAAGTGCTGCCACATCTCGCGAGTCACACGGCCATGTTCGCGGCTGACTCCGTTGACGTGGGCGGATAGGCGCATGACCAGCGCGGTCATGTTGAAACCCTGTCCGCTCGATTCTGGAGTTTCACCGAGACGGAGAAATTCATCGCGCGAGAGGCTCAGTTGTTCCCAGTACCCTGAAAAATATCGATCCATCAGATAGTGTGGAAAGACATCGTGTCCGGCCGGCACGGGCGTGTGCGTCGTGAAGACGGTGCTCTGACGGACCAGCTCGCTGGCTTCCGCATGGGACGAACCCTTTTGAACAAACTCCCGCACCCGCTCCAAAGTGAGGAAGGCCGAATGACCTTCGTTGGCATGCCAGACCGACGGCGAGATGCCGAGCGATCGCAACATGCGCACGCCGCCGATGCCCAGCAAAATTTCCTGACAGAGCCGCATTTCTTGATCCCCGCCGTAGAGACGGGCGGAGAGAGCACGGTCCTCCGGGCTATTTTCCGGCACATCCGTATCGATGAGAAAGAGCGGGATCCGTCCCACCAGCACTCTCCAGACGGCCGCGATCACATGACGGCTGCCCATTTCAACGGCAAACCGGCACGGTTCTCCCGACGGAGTCAGGGCCGGATGAACCGGAGATTCGTCTCGGTTGAAAGGGGCATAGGCCGCCTCTTGCCAACCTTCCGGCGTGATCCGCTGGCGGAAATACCCTTGCGGGTACATGAATCCAATGCCGACGAGCGGCAAGCCGAGGTCGCTTGCTTCTTTACAGTGGTCTCCGGCCAAGATTCCGAGACCGCCGCTATAAATCGGCACGGAAGCATGCAATCCGAATTCTGCCGAGAAGTAGGCAATGGTGGTCTTCGTCAAATCGGCATGGTGCGTTCCGGCCCAACTCTTCTTATTGGCCAGATACTCATCGAATAGGCGGAATACCGCCGAGTATTGCCGGAGGAACGACGGGTCTTCGGCCAAATGCGCCAACCGGTCCGGTTTGACATCAGACAAAAGTTTGACCGGATTGTGGTTCGTGAGAAACCACAAGGTCGGGTCCACGACTTCGAACAGCTGGCGCGCTTCCAACGTCCAACTCCACCAGAGATTTTGCGCCAGCTCGGGCAGGCGGTTGAGGTTCTGCGGGAGAGAACTGTTCACAACATTAGGAGAATCCACAAACACTCCTTTGGTCAAGATCACGCAATCGGTATCGGCACTGACGGACGATCACAGGCCGGGATCAGGCATGCCCTGCCTTATGCCACGAGGCCCAGTCTTTGGAGAATGCCACGGCGGCATACCGTTCGCCAAGGATTTTTGCGACCCGATTTAGGAGTTTGGTGAGTTGTTGGAGTTCGGAGGGAGTGAGGTCCTCACGGAACCGTGGGTGGAGGCCCCAACGGGTCTCCACTTCTTCGCCCGACACGCTCGACATCAAGCTGACGAGCTTGATCTCCTGGCCGGTCGTTTTCTCTTGTTCGGCGACGTTCGTGACGGACGCGGGCGCACTCTCCAACGCGTCAAGAGAGGGAGGAGCCTGTCCTTGCAGGACCGCGCTGAGTGCCGGCACGACGGCATCCGCACAGAGCATCGCCGCTGAACTGAGCTGCGCGTTGCCGGGAGCACCGAGGGTTTCGGCGACTTTGTCACCGAAGTCTCGGAACATCTCATTCTTGGTCTTGGAGTCTTCGGAGATCAAGAATTTATAACTCTCATAGGCCTGTCGGCTTGCCGCCACGGTCGTGCCGATCGTCAACACGATTTCCATCTGATCCGCGTTGTTCCCGAACGCCGGCTCCAGCACGCGCGTCAACTGTTGCGTCACGGCGTCTTCCAATCCGTTCATGAATGCCATCTGGTCTTTTAACGGGACGTGCAAGGCCACCAGCCGGTCCGTGAGATTGAACATGATCTTGAGAAATTCCAGATAGACGCTCCATTCATCCTGGCGCTTGAGCTTCATCGCCTGCTGCGGCGCATTGCGCTTCATCATCGTGACCGATTCGCCCGACACGGCGAGCATCAGTTCGGCCAACTGACGGAGTCGTTCAGTATATTGAGTATTGGCAGTGGTCATGGGTTTGCTCAAGAGCAACGAGGATTATAACGGAGACTTGCGCGAGGAGCAAAGAGGCGAATTCAGTATTCCTTGTCGGTTCTATGTACTGAAGATACGATTCGATTGAAGCTATTTGCTCTGCTGGAAACTATGAATCTTCAGGAGTGCTTGTCCTGTTGACTACAATGAGAATCCTTTGGTCCTAGAATTTCTTAGGAGAGATAGGCTATGTCGCGTCCGTTCTTTAATTACTCGTACCAGGAACTTGAAGATCTTTTTGTTGAAAAGGGAGAATCCGTCGAGATTCTAATGAAACTTAGAGACGAACTAATTCACAGGAGTACAAACAAGGCCAAAAGGCTTCTTGAAAGGGTAAGGACGAAGTTGAAAGGTTGTGATGGATCTTCATTGTCCGTCTTGCCCGCACCTGAGACTCGTATGCCTGCCCAAGATCAGCTTGATGCAGATGCCGACCTCAACCAAGCTTTGAATGACAACTACGATGATGTTATCGAGGGAGCTACTTCAACCGCTAGTAGAACCTTGGAACGTGAGGATGAGTACATAAGAATTCCCGATGATCTTCAACTACCGCCAGCCTTCACCAAAATCCGGCCTCCCGGAACAGGTGGGCTTCCTGGGCCGTATGAACGAGAAAAGTCTAGAGATCTTAGCCTCGGTCTTTCAAAAAACGCCGATATTGTTGATATATACATAGCCGCGCTTGGTGCCCTAATCACCGATATCAAAAAAACGGGTTCCGGACAGACACGCTATGAGCTTGAGAACGGTGCACGAGTAGATTTTCCACAAGGAGAGGCTCTGTACGCATTTCCTTTTGCAGATGAGGCCGAATTATTTGAAGACGCTCAAGTTTCTGTGGAGATACAAGGACAAAGAGTGGACGGATCAATCGTATCTATAAGCGCTGGGAAATTGCTCCTGGCGATCTCCGGAGATCATGGTTCACTGATTCACCGAGCCGTTCTGTTGATAGATGCGATCGCGTTGCTGGAGGCACTCAAGGAAAAACTTGAGAAAACAAAAGGGGGAGAAATTGCCGTTAACCGGTCTTTTTCTGATGCAGTCGTAGGTCGTGCGGATCTACCTCCAAACCCCGATGCAATTCCTTCACATTCGCTTTCTAATCGTCTCAAGGCAAAGCAGCTACAGGCCTTGCACAGAGCGTTGTGCGCTTCAGTGACTCGGATCTGGGGTCCACCAGGTAGCGGAAAGACAACGACTCTTGCCGCCATCGTTCGTTCTGCGCTGGAGGCAAATAAGCGATTGCTGATTTGCTCAAACACTAACAAGGCGCTAGATCAATTGTTACTTAAGGTCTGCGACGAGCTTGGGTCTACCCACATGGCTATGGAAGAGGGACGTGTCGTCCGTGTTGGGCGAATTGCGGATGATCTTTTGCAGGAAAAATACGCTTATTATGTCAGCATAGAAGGCATTATCTCAAGGCTATCGCATGAGTTGGAACAGCGAAAGCGAGTTATACAGGAAAGTATCAGTGAGGTTGACGCGAAGACGGTAAAGGCGAGGCAAGTGTTTGAATGGTTTGCGAAACTTGATGCGGTCACAAGTCAAATTCGAGATTTATCAAAGCAGGAAGAAGCAAAGCGCAAACAACATCAAAAGGTAGTAGATGACAGCAATCGTCTTGAAAAGAGGTTAGGCGATCTAGCTGAAGAAATGAAAAAACGGCAAAGGTCTCGCTTCGGATTGTTCCAGCGAAGCATTGATGAAATTACCCGAAACATTGCAGAAGTTAAGGGTGTCAAAGAAAAACAATGGAGCTCGCTTGTTGAGGTAAGGGCGTTGCTAGAAGAAATCAAGGAAAGGCAGGTTACGACCCAACGCGACTACGACCAGCTGAATACAACGCTGAGGACGTGTGATCGAAATGCTGCTCAAAAAGAGATTGCAGAAGCAGAAAAACTTCGTGGGTCGTTGATTAAGGAACTTAGAGAAATTGAGACGAAGATTGCTGAACTTAGCGCCTCGATTATGAGAGGGGCGAAGGTCATTGGGGCTACGTGTACCAAGACTTATTTGTCCTCTAAAGAGTTTGGTCAGTTTGACCTGGTGTTGATAGATGAAGTCTCAATGATAATTCCACCCATAATTTGGTTTATCTCGGGATTTTCACGTGAACGAGTTGTGGTATGCGGGGATCCTCGTCAGCTACCACCGATAGTCCCAACAGAACAAGAAGCAGTTTTCGATGTCTTGGGGCACGACGTCCTTGAGAATCACGAGAATGATGAGGGGACGGTCCAGCTTAGCATTCAATACAGAATGAATTCCGCCATCTGCGATCTGATTTCTGGTCCCATGTACGATGGCAAGCTCCAGACAGAAGTTGTTAATCCACAATCGCCGAATATTTCTCCACCTGAACCGTTCAACGGTACGCTTACCATCATCGACACCTCCGATCTTTGGCCTTTTGAAAGCGTTACGGCTTTCCGTTCACGATTCAATTTGATGCATGCTCTGTTGGCTAGGAATCTAGCATGGCATCTCAATAGATCTGGATACATAAATGGAGGCAAAAAACGTCTCGGAATCTGTACCCCTTATGCAGCGCAAGCGAAGCTAATCAAAAAACTACTCGAAGGTGAAGGCCTCAACGAGCAAGTTACTGCCGGAACGGTTCATCGTTACCAAGGTGACGAAAGTCAAATGATGGTCTTGGAAATCCCTGAAAGTCATGGAGGAGCATGGACCGTTGGTCAATTCGTGCATGGGGTGCCGCCGACACATATTGGCGCGAGACTGCTTAATGTTGCAGTTAGCAGGGCACAGTCTCATCTTGTTGTGATTGCAAATCTAACTCATCTTGATAAGCATCTGCCAAGCACATCGCTATTACGTTCCATCCTCTATGACATGCAGGTGAAGGGTCGGGTTATCTCTGGCAAAACCTTGCTGGAATTGCGCCCAATACAAAACGATCTTAAGGGACTCTTGGGGAATTTGAAGCTTGATGTTCAAGCGGAGTCACTCGGTATATTTGACGAGAAGAATTTCGATGCGGCTATTAGAGAGGACTTCATCAAAGCCAAGAAAGGGGTTGTCATTTTTTCTGGTTTTGTGACACCTCGGAGGGTTGCAGAATATGGAGAACTATTCCGTATGAAGATTGCTGAGGGAGTGAAAGTTCGCTGTGTGACCCGATCTCCGTATTTGAACGGCAGCATACCACCATCTGCTGGCAAACAAGCGTTAGATGCTTTGGAAGGGATTGGCTGTGTGGTCGACTGCAGGTCAAGGATTCATCAGAAGGTTGTGTTGATAGACAATGAAATTGTTTGGCATGGTTCACTAAATACGCTCAGCCATGCCCATATAACAGAAGAGAGTATGACGCGCTTGGTTAATGCTGGCTTGGCTCAAGCTCTTGCTGCATCGATGGCCAAACGACGCTATTCAGGCGAGAAAGCTGCTGGTCAAGTCACACAACCCGAGAACCCTCGATGTGAACGTTGTGGTTCGCGAACTGTTTATGCCGATGGAAGATATGGCCCATATTTCTATTGCGAGAATAGTCAGGCTGATACCAAATGTGATTGGTCAATCAGCATGATAAGGGCAGAGCGAGAAAGATTTCGCAACGGGCTCTCTAGAGAGGAGCGTGATCCAAAAAGAGATCAGCAAGGAAGAAGATCCCTACAAGGTGTTCAGGAAAAGAAGAGAAAAGCGTCGCGTAGAAGATGAGCAGGGCTCGAATCCTAAACCATTTCGTGTGTGTGTCAGGACCAACTCAAATCAAGAAACGAGGTTGATAGCGGGCGCGTGTGCATGTGTGCCGTAAGGGTTTTACAACCTCATAGCGGTTCTCACATAATCTGCCGGTACATCGTGCAAGGAATTCAGGCCGTTCCGTGTCGTTCATGCGCACCAGCCAGGTAGAGCTTGGCCCATTCCGTTCTCGCACGCATACTCAAGAAGAACGGTACCAAAATTCCTGGCTTATAGACGGCCGCCGGCATAAACATGATGTACGCGACGGCTCTGAGTCGCTGATCGCTACACCAGGCTCCGAATCCATAAAAATAGGGCCATATCGGGTAGTCGTATTCTGCCAGGTTGAGCTCGATGGCTTTGTCGATCGCCTCGCGCTCAGTGCAATAAAGCGGAAGCGTGAGCTTCCAAAGGACACCGTTCCCAAGTTGGGGATGGCTCGTGGGAATAATTTCGCACAGCGCCGTGCCACTCGAGAACAGTCCAGGTTTCTCGTCATTGAAGCGGAATTCTGTGGTCACCCCTTTCGAATCAGCGTTGGTTAGGACTAAGCCATCGAGCGAAATGTGCGTCAGTGATTCGAAATCGGCTTCGGTGAAAGGAGACGGTCTCCGCCCCATCGGTGCGAACATCTCCTCTATCACGTTGAGCATGTCGTCCATGACCTCCCGACGTCCGGAGGACGGATGGGAGGAAACATCGACTTCGGCATCGAATAGCCGGGCGAATTCGGATTGTCCTTTGATATGTGCGTCCGCAACCTGAATGGCAATGGCGGCAGACAAGAATGAGGTGAGCCATCCCTCCGTCTCGGGCGTAACATAGGCGCAACACCGAAGCGTCAGCCGACCGGTCTGAGGATCAAAGCGATAGGTATTGAGGCTTGCCGCCTTGTTTGAGAGGTTCAGACGCGCCCGATTCGCCATCGTGTCCGGCACCTGGCAGAGGAGTGCCGTTTCGGCCTGCACCTGCACTACAGGAGAATCACGATCTTCGGATACTTGTTCGATCCACACCCGCTGCGCGAGATGATGTGCCCACCAGGTGAACCCACACGGCCCGCGAATAGACCATTCCTCGTCTATCTGCAGTCTTTCGGATAAGGCCTGCAGGACTCTATTTCCTAATCCAGCTTGGTTCCTGACTGGGGGAGCCGACTTCTTAGTCGGCGTGGCCGAGATGAATCCGTCGCTCCGATCCGCTGCGGCATTTGGATACCCAGCAAGCACTTGCTGTCTCACAGACTCGATGACGGACTCTGGCGCTGTGAAGATGCGGCCGAGTCCCCGACAGGCGGGGCAGCCCTCATACCGATCCGCCATTGTCGTGGAATCACGCAGGCCTCGTCCTCGACAGGACTCACACGTCGAGACGATTTTATCAAAGAGCCGATCGGCCAATTTCCGATGCGGCCCGATCGGCGACAATCCGTAGAACAGCTGGTATCGGCCCATTGACTCGATCATACTTAACGACCAACCATCGGGCTCACCTGGCATGTTGCAGTTAGAGCAAAGTAGGGTCCCTCTCGTGATAACGCCTGGCTGACATTGGCAAGTCGGTCTCCAGACTCGATGTGGCATAGGTAAACTCCATTTTCTTTTCAAACTTTGACCTGGCGCACTCGAAGCTCAGCGGGGGTCCTACCTGGTGCGGGCCAAAACTTCTCCCAGGATTGATATGTACTACTGAGCGTCCATCAGTGATCTGTCGGGAAGTACGCGCCGGTCCAATTCTTCGCGATGGTGTCAACAAGAATTCGCGCAGGGTCCTGTTGACTAGTATAGCCGATCTGCTGACACCGCCTGGGTAGAGGACCAGCCCAGACGCTGATCCCTATACCTTCTGTGTTAGGTTTCGCACTGCTCATGTCGCCCCGGAAAATGTTCGATTGCTGAACCGGTCGTATGCGCGTTCAAGGTGGGGAATGTGTAAGTAGGCTCAGTTCTGGCGGATTTACGGGCGGTGTAGCTTGAGCGAGGCGGCGACGATCGGTTTGGCCCAGTTCGGCGTGGAGGCCAGGTCCGGCGGGCCGAGAATTCTGCCATGCTCCATGTGCAGCACCGGTTTTAGTTTCGGTGCTCGGCCGGTTGAAGGGTCTTTGGGCGAGGCTTTTGGGCGGCCGCGACCGCGGCGCGCCCCAATTTCTCTGGAGAGGCGTTGAACGCAGCCTCCACGCCCTTTCGAGCTTGTAGCGTTTGCATGCGGGCCAGCAATTCACTGAACTCCGCTATTCTAAGTATGAGTTTGGGCATGAATGTCTTGCCAGGATGGATAATAGTGAAATTTTACATATAGATATTTCTTGGTCAAGTACAACAACGACGTAAAGGCTTTGTGCCGCTATCGCCACCACTGGGCTGATCATGCAAGAAGGTGACTTCTTCTCGTCCGGCTTAAGAAGATGGGCCAGCGATGGATTTGTTAGCCTTGCAATCGCGCGGTGGGTATGATGGCTGCCTTCGACTCCGCATTTCTTGATCGGTGATCTGGTACAGTGACAGGAGTCTGATGAAGGCACCCCACCAGCCCACCTCGGCCTCTCATCGTCAACCTACATCGCCCATTGAGGTCTTGCCACGAGACGAGGCGCGTGAGCATTTGCTCACGATTGCAGACATGCTTGCCAAGATAATGGATACGACGGTCAGGATTCCCGGCACGTCGTGGTACATCGGCTTGGACCCGCTGCTCGGTCTCATCCCTGGGATCGGCGATGTTCTGGCCAATCTCATCGGCACGATTATTCTCGGGTTGGCGACGCGCTTGCAACTTCCCCGCATTGTGGTGGCTCGCATGAGCCTCAATCTGCTGATCAATGGGACGATTGGCGCGATCCCAATTTTTGGTGATCTCTTCTCAGTTTGGTTTCGGAGTCACACGAGAAATGCGGCATTGCTTCGCGAGGCCGCCATGAGGCCGGATCGTGAGACTGCTGTTGATTGGTTCTATGTAAGCGGCATTATCGGAGGGACGGTGGCGACCCTACTTCTCGCCATCGCCTTCGTCGTTTGGTTGCTTTACAGGCTGTGGGTGATGGTATCGTCATAACGCCCCTCACTCGCTTGTCATTTGATGTCGAGCAGCGTACAGTTATCGCTGATCTCAACCTTTCAGAGTTGAAGTATATGAACGAACAGCAGTTACTAGAGCGGATTGTGGTGAACCCACAAATCTTTGGCGGTAAGCCGATTATTCGCGGCATGCGCATTGCCGTCGAACACGTCCTCGGCATGTTGGCTGCTGGAGAAACGCCGGAAACGATTTTAAAGGAGTACCCTTTCTTAGAGCGGGATGATATTCAGGCCTGTCTCCTCTTTGTCCATCGTCTGCTGAGTGGTGAGCATGTGTATGATCGTATTCCTCTCACCAAATCTGCATGAAGTTTCTTCTTGATGTCTGCTGTTCTTCTCGCTCGCTTCGGCGTCTTTTGGTTGAGCTTGGTCACGATGTTCGACTTGTGAGTGAAGTCGACCCTCGCGCTTCGGATGAAGTCGTATTAGCCATGGCGCATGAAGACGGCAGTATGGTCATCACAGAAGATAAGGATTTTGGGGAGTTGGTTGCTGTCCAGCGTCGCCCTCATTCTGGTATCATTCGCTTCCTCGAGTTGTCTGTTTCAGAACAAGTCACAGCAATGCAAGAAGTTCTGAATCACTATCGAAGTGAATTGGAGTCTGGTGCAGTGATGGTGGTGACTCGTGGCCGCATTCGCGTTCGCCCCAAGGGATAGCAGGAGACTTCGACGGTCTGATGCCTTGCTGCTTATCAAATTTATTTGCCTTTGATGAGTTCCATGGAACGAGAAGCTAAAACCTACGTGCTGAAACGGCCTTCGGAGGAAGCTGCTCCGCGCAAGTTGTCCCTCAACTATGCGGCAGCGCTGAATCCCCAGCAACTGGCCGCCGTGACGGCGGGTAAGGGCCCTTCGTTGGTTATTGCAGGGGCGGGGAGCGGCAAAACCCGCACGCTGGTCTATCGCGTGGCCTATCTGATCGACTCCGGCGTGGATCCCTCGAATATTCTTTTACTCACCTTTACCCGGAAGTCCGCTCAGGAAATGTTGGAGCGGGCCGGCGATCTGATCGGGATGAGTAGTCATCGGGTTTGTGGCGGGACGTTCCACTCGGTGGCGAATCTCCTGTTGCGCCGATATGGCCGGTCGATCGGCATCGAGCCTGGATTCACGATTCTGGATCGCGGCGATGCGGAGGATCTCATCGCGCTGGTGCGGTCGCAGCTGGGGCTCAATGAAAAGGACAAGCGATTTCCCCGCAAGGGGACGATCATGGAAATGCTCAGCAAGAGCGAGAACACACTGCGCAATCTCGACGAGATCATTCTGGAAGAGTTCAGTCACTTTGCGGATCATTCGGAAGATCTCGGGCGGCTGCAAAAAGCCTATCAAGCAGCGAAGCGCCACAAGCAACTCTTGGACTACGACGACCTGCTGGTGATGCTGCGGCAATTGCTGTTGCTTGACGAAGCGGCCCGCGCGAACATCTCCCGTCAGTATCGCTATATCCTCGTCGATGAGTATCAAGACACGAATCGGTTGCAGGCTGAAGTCATCCGGCAATTGGCGGCGGCGCATCAGAACGTGATGGTGGTGGGGGACGATTCGCAGTCGATCTATGCGTTCCGGGGCGCGACCTTTAAGAACATCATAGAGTTCCCCATATTGTTCCCCGGCACGACGGTCTATAAGCTCGAAGAAAACTATCGCAGCACCCAACCGATTTTGAATCTGGCCAACTGCATTATCGAGGAAGCAGCCGAGAAATATACGAAGCGCCTTTTTACGAGAAAGATCGATGGACCGTTGCCTGCATTGGTAGAAGCGGCGGGAGAAAATGCGCAATCGCGATTCATCGCGCAGAAGATTCTTGAGCTTCGCGAAGAAGGCGTGCCGCTCAGTGAAGTGGCGGTGCTGTTCCGCTCAAGTTTCCATTCTTTTGACCTGGAAATCGAGCTCTCCCGCAAGGGCCTGCCCTTTATCAAGCGAGGCGGGGTGAAGTTTATTGAGACGGCCCACGTTAAGGATCTGCTGGCACATGTGCGGGTCGTCGCGAACCCTCTTGATACGGTCAGCTGGCATCGCGTGTTGCTGTTGGTAGAAGGGGTGGGGCCGAAGAAAGCCCAGGACTTACTCACCGCGATCGTGAAATCCGAACGACCATTCGACGTGCTGCGCGGGGTAAGCGGCCGTTCCGGGCAAGGGCTCAAGAACTTGGCCGATACGTTGGAGAGTCTGGCTAGATCGGATGGTCGACAGCCCGCCGAACAGGTCACTCATATCTATGAGTACTACCTTCCGCTTCTCAAGGAACAATACGACGATTACCCGAAGCGCACGAGAGATCTCGATCACCTCCACACGATTGCCGAGGGCTATGAGGGTATTGACGAGTTTCTTGCTGATTTGGCGCTGGAGCCGCCTGATGGGAGCGCCGTGGGCGTGGAAACGTTCGATCGTGATGATGAGCGATTGGTGCTCTCGACGATCCATTCCGCGAAGGGATTGGAGTGGCAGTGTGTGTTTGTCATCTGGGTGGTCGACGGCCGGTTTCCGTCGGCCTATTCCTTTCTCACCGATGACGAATTGGAGGAAGAACGGCGGCTTTTTTACGTGGCCGTCACGCGAGCCAAGCGGCATTTGTTTTTGACATACCCCATCAACGTGTACGACAAAACCAGCGGGATGTTGCTTTCGAAGCCCTCACGATTTCTGGATCATGTGTCCTCGGACCTTCTCGACACGCTTGCACTGATCGAGGAAGGTGAGCGTGAAGACTGGGGAATGGCGAGAGACCCCTATTTATAGATCGTCATTCCCTATCGCCGTATCGCTGTCCATCGATGCTCTTTCCGTGCGTATGAATCATCGCACTATTCGATTGGTCCTGTTGTCGTGTTGGGTGATGCCGATCTTCTTTGCCGAGGCGGCTGCCATATCGCAGACTGAAGCGGGCAGTACGGATCGCACATGGATGAGCCTCCTTCATGACGCGGCGCGCTTACAGTTGCCGACGAAATTTCTGAAGGCATTCCCTCCGGACTTTATTCAGTTCGAGTTCGATGATCTTCGGACCTACGCCGCTGAGTACCATCCTGACGAGCATCGGATGATTCTTAACCGTTCGTTGTCTTTTAATGCCGCGGGAAGGACCCTTAAACCGCTTGGCAAGATGACGCACAAGGAATTAGAAGTGCTTTATCACGAGCTGTTTCATGCCTATATGGATTACCTGCAGGTCGTTGAAGAGCACTCCGCCGAGGCCGGGCACGGTTCAGAAGAGCTGCTGAGCTTTGCCAAAAAGCAGCAAGCCTGTCGATACGGGGAAGTGAAAATTGCACCGATTGTTCAGCGAATGGATGAGACGGAATCACGCTATTTGACCCAGGCAGAGTCGTGGGAAGCGCTGAATGAAACATGGGCGGTCTTTATCGGCTGGGCGATCTGGAATCAGCTTGAAGTGCAGCACAAGACCGGGAAATCCATGTTTCAGGATCAGCGACAGTCTCATCAATGGGTACGGCGACTCAAGGTGGCATTCGAGAAAGGTGATCTCCGTGGATACTACGTCCCTGAAGATCCTGACGAACGGCGCCTCACTCGGAAGAGATATTTGGCCAAGTCATCGCAGTTGACGTTGAAGGAAGCTGGTGTTTTAATGAAACACATCCTCGGTTTTCAGCATGATTTTATTGAACGGCTCGAGGCTTCATTTGAATCATCCTGGGTATCTGTCTGTTAGACCACCGAGAGAAGGAAATCAAAAAAATGCCTGGGTCGAATTCTCCTCTTGACATGACGTAAGTTCATCAATAGAATCCAGCATTTCGTAATCTAGCCTGTCCGAGCACTTCAACGAGTCAATCTCTTTAAGGATTGAGGAAGAAAGCTGTGCACGGGTAGGCCCACTTGTCTTTGTTGAGCGTCCTCATACTTGTGCTGCAATTTGGTTCGGATGTAGGACAATGAAACATCGCGGGCAGGTACCCAAGTGGCCAAAGGGGGCAGACTGTAAATCTGCTGGCTTATGTCTTCCAAGGTTCGAATC
>JACOEH010000090.1 GCA_024998685.1 Nitrospira sp. | reverse complement strand
TCATCTAGCTGGCCGCTTCCATGCTGTGGATGCAATGAATGTCAACACACCCTAGGCCGCCGATCTTCTGTTTCGGTTTTTTGATCTGTACGTCTTTGTGAGCCTCTCCATCCTGCGGACGGATCTAGGGCGTGTCATCAGTTGAGCCATATGACCGACGCGGCGAGATAGATCGCGCCGAGGAAGGTATGTGCCCGTTTATCGTACCGTGTGGCAATGGCGCGGTCGTGTTTGAGTTTGGCGAAGAAGTTCTCAATCAGGGGCCGGGCTTGATACAGGTCTTGATCGTAGTCGCGTTGTTGCGTGCGATGTGATGTGGGTGGGATGGCGGGTGTGACGCCCGCTTTTGCCAGCAGGTCGAGGACACGCTCTTGCGCATCGTAGGCCTTATCCGCCAGAAACGCCTGAATGCGTTCAAGGAGATGGGGCAGCAGTCTATCAGCCCCTTCCAGATCGTGGGCGTGCCCCGGTGTCAGGTGGAACCCGGTGGCTTGCCCAGCGCATCGCACGACGTATGGATTTTTGTCGTCAATCCGCCTTTTGAGTGCCCGATGCATTCCGTTTCCCGCCCCCCCCTTTTGCACCAGCGGCATGCTGGTGGGCGTGGACGATGGCGGAATCGATCATCCGTATTCGTTGACGGCGTTTTCCGCCAGACGCTCAAAAATCCTTTGCCAGACGCCGCGTGTGCTCCAGCGCGTGTGGCGCGTATGGATCACCCGGAAATCCACGAACCGCTCCGGCAGATCGCGCCATGCGATCCCGGCGCGGTACCGGTATAAGACGGCTTCAACAAACAGCCGGTTATCCTTGGCTGTCCCCTCGACATGCCATTCACGGCCAGGCAGAAAATCCTTGATCCGCTGCCATTGATCCTCTCGCAACGCATCGCGCCTCTGTGTCATTCATAAGCCCCTCCCATGGCTCATGAATAGTGAATCACAAGCACATGCTCATGTGAATCTGGAACACGATGGCGCCGCTAACTGATGACACGCCCTAGAGTGTGTTTTTACCGAGCAGGAAGCTTCTCCCGCTCCTCTGCCTTAGCCACCGTCAACCCATGCCGGCTGGCGGCTTTGGCCATCGGACGTCTCGCCTTTCAGGAGGTCAACCACCAACGCCACGCGACGCTTGGCCATCCACCGGTCAATGGATTCTGGGTGATTCAGATGCCATCGTCATCTCCCTCGGTCAACTGGACCCCGGCTTAGCGATGGCCTCATTTGCAAGGGAATATGGATAGCGGGACGTGAAGCGTTATGTGTTGGGGGATCTGAGGATCAAGTAACTTGTTGGACATGTCCAACAAGATTTCGTCTCCTCATGATGTCGTGCATAGACCAACTGGAATGGTGCGGTGTGATTGAAGCCGATCAGCGATTACTGAGGTGAATAGTTTTATCGATTCTTGGTTCCTACATCTCGAAGATAGAGTCATGACTCGGCGCTGCAAAAAGACTTCCGATGCATTTTTTCTCTCAGGTTTATATCTCCTTCGGTCCGTAACCTGTCGCATAAACCAACCAGATGGCGGCTCCACCTGGTCGACCAGCAACTATTGTGATGGCTGAGGGACACTGAGGTATCTCAGTGTCCCTGTCCAGTGGTTGTACCAGCTGGGATGTGACCATGCAGGTCGCTGATCCAATCGCTCCCTGGATGTGCCATTACGTGGTGAGGTACTTTTTCTCTTCCCACCACCACTAATTCGGCACACACCCCACCACGTGAGCATGGGTCAGCCTGAGAATATTCTTCTGATATAAAAATGACGATTGGCTGGGTGCAGACCGTCGACGACTGTAACCACGGCACACCACCGGCATTCGCAGAGGATCTGGACCTGCTGAAGGAGGGTGGAGTCAGCTCACCTGCCGTCGAGCATCATCCCTTCACGGCTTCTGTTGCTTCGCAGAAGAGGAGAATTGGACTTCAGTGGCCATCAATTTGCCATCTTTCTCTGTGACATCGACAGCAACTCGGTCGCCTACCTTAGGAACATCCCCTCCACCTCTCCTTCCTTTATTCCGATATTTTGTCTCGCCGACTGTGTGGATTGCGACTGTTTTCCCTTCTATCGTCAGAACTTGAATCTCAGCACGGTCGAGGGCAGTGATCGTGCCAAAGACGTGCAGCCCTTCCCCATGCGCGGCAGCTATCCCTGGTAATGTTGCGGTCATCAGCAGGACCAGTATTCCTACTCGTTTCATCATGTTGATCAGCATATTGCCTCAGTTAATGATGTTTCGCAGGAGAGTGCGGAGCAAGCGCTTCACCTTGCAGAAAACGGTCGATTCGTTCCTGCTCTTCCCGCGCCATTTGACTCACGGGGTTATACTGCTCCATTTCTTCCAGTTCCTCGCTCGTAATGCTTGGGAGATGACGAATAAAATGCACCAGCTTCCAACTATCGAGATCTGGATCGGGACGGCCTTTCCCCCATGCGGGCATGCCGGTAAATCGAACGCCATTATGGATGATATAGAACAGCTCTCCGTCCGAGAACGATTGCGTCTCGCTTTTAGTCAGGTCTGGCGTTCTGGGATAGAAGTTCTGTCCGATCAAGGTAGAGCCACTTCCATCGTTCCCGTGGCAGTTCGCACAGTGGTCCGCAAAGTGAACCCGCGCTTCTGCAAGAACCTCGTCTGTGGCGGGAACGGGGTTTCTCATCCACTTCTGTGTTTCTGGCATTGCCAGGCGCCTGAGTTGACGCGCGAACAGGACCTCGAGTTTCACTGGCTCTTCCGTCGCACTAAAACCTGATTGCAGGACATACCACATCATTGCAACATTTCCTGTCACGGCAAGCATTGCCATCACGAGCAATACCCAGACACCTTTGGTCATTATCGGCGCCCCCATGTTGGCCCTTGCTACGATAACAACGTTAGGACCTTCGTGATCCCCTCCACGGCCGGAGGGGACTTGAGAATCAACACCCAAGCCTCATCACATGCTACCTCAAGCAGCTGAGGACAAAGGAGCACACACGGAATACCATATTTTGTATCAACTGCTGATCTCGCGATCGTGCCGCAATCATCTGGACGAGTGCGCCCTCGGTTGCGTGTTTCGCGAAATACCTGACTGCTCGCGTTGCCGGTGGTAGGGATGGATGTCAACCACCACATTCGCCTCATCTAACTCTGCTCTTACCAAGGCTCCTTCTTTAAGCGTATTAAGTTTACTGCCCGCTAAGGAGTCGACCGAAAACGACTCCAATCCTCCACCGGTATAGACCTCGACTACCTCCCAGAACGGATCCGCATAGGCGAGGTTCCCGACCAAAACGCGATGACGGTGGATAGGACGGTTTGGATCGTGAATGTCCAGCAGAACATTCGATTCATCCAATGTCACGATCACTTCATCTCCCACCTTGGCTTGGTGCAGTCCCATGCGTTCCGCCTTCTTTACGCTGACCCATCGCGGTGACAATTTCTTTCCTGAAGAGCCTTGTATGTCAAGATACATCAGCCCGGATTCGACCTTCGTAATCGTAGCTGGTACATTCCTATGGGTATATGGCCCGCTGAGATCCGCATCGTGGGCGATAGCCGGTGACCCTAGTAGCAAGAACACTAAGCAGGTTGGCGCGTAGCATATGAAATGTCTTTCAGACATAACATTCCCTCCTTTTTGGACTGTTCACCAACTTGGTATCACACTGATGTATTTCCGAGGTGGTCCTTGGGCAACCTTGCCGATCGCAGAATTCAGGATCATCCGCGACACAGAAAGCGAGAGCGGCAGACTGATTATGGGCCGAGCTTCTGTGACGACCTTGCTCGCTCCTAAGGCTCTTCAATGAGAAGAAACTGCCGGTCCAGAATAGATTCCCGAGGGGATTGAGATCAAATTGGTTGGCGCGGAGAGTGCCATGATACTTGGCGTAAACGGTAAAAGGGATGAGGAGACCGGCAACCACAAGTCTCATCACACACCTCTTCGCTGGTTATTAACCTAAACCTCCGTTGAGCACAACGTCAAGGAAGATTGCCGGACCTTGAGCGGTCAGTTGTAATCCGACGCTGAACATTCAGAAACTCCTGCGACGTGAGAAACGACAGCCGGAGGCACTGCTTCGCGAGTAAGTAACCTACGCCTATTGCCATCCTGGCGAGCCTTATCAATCTTGCCTGATTCAATCCGCATTGTGCGCGCATGTTTCTAGCTCTTCAGGTGATTCAGACTTCTCACCACACCACTGCGAGATATTCGGTGAACCTTGGCTCCCGTTTCATCCGCTCGTCGATGGCAAATGTCCAACTTGCACAACTTCTGCCTTTCCTTAGCTATGTGGACTGATAATGGAATAGTGAGGTGTTTTGTTGGACATGTCCAACTACAGGTACCGCCGACTCTGGTTATTCATGGATGAAGATCAAGAGGAAGTATCAGGGTGTTCGGCGAGGATGGGATGGTCGGTACATCGGTACAATGGATCCAGTCTGTCACAAACGGAGCTTGGCCATATCGTGACGCTCAGTGAGATCCCACTCCAGTTGTTCAACAATCGGAAGTCCCACTGAGATGATCATCAGTCGTTGAAGGCAACTCCGTCCACTCCTGCGCGAACATGGCGAACCGACAGCGGAGCCGCTTGGCCTGATAATGCCCAATCTGATTTCGCCAGAGAAGACGGGATCGAACACGGCTCGTAGCCGCCGCTCAAACTGGTGTGAGGATGCTTGGAATGGCGATACACAATCGATGTAAATCTATGAGATTCAGCCCGGATTCCACAGTAGAGATGAGTTAGGGGGAGGCCTCGATCCGCTGGGGCGACGGTCGGACCGTGGGTACGGGAGCCTGCTGGGCGTGAACGGAGGCGTGATCCGCGTCGTCGGCTTCGGTCAAATCCCACTCCAACTGCGCCGCAATCGGCAGGCCGTGAGACAGGGTCCGCAGCCGCTGGAGGAACTCGGGACGCTCCTCCGCAGGCACGGCGAACCGGATCCGGAGCCGTCGGGCTTCGGGAATCAGGCCGGCTCCGACCAGGAAGACCCGCTCTCGCACCGCCCGCCGCCGCTCAAACCAGCACGAGGGGAGCACGGTCTCCCGAAAGCCCATGAGCAGGTTGTAGAGGACGCAGCCGGTTCGGAACGCGGCATCGGTGGCGTCAACCGACTGCAGACAGCAGGTGTCCAGACTCAGGTCCTCTTTGAGCTCCTTGATCCAATTCTCACGGTCCGCCCGGCCCGCGTACATTCGCGTGACCAGTTCCGCGGCAAAGGGCACACTGGTGACGAAGACGCGGTACGGAGAGCCTGGACACTCGATCAGCCGCCGACCGCTGGCCGTGGAGCGCTCCCTCAGCGTCTGACGCAAGCACACAAACCGGCGTGCCTGTCCCCTCCACGCTGGCAAGCTGGCCTCCCAGTCCGCAACCGCAATGCCGCGGGCGAACGGGTCGCCAGTCCGCTTCCGGAATCCGGTGGAGCACCAGTTTGCGTAGGGCAGACGTAAGTCGCGCCACGATGATAGACGGCAGGTCTCGCGCTTCCAAGGCTGTGAGAAACGCCGTCACACAGACGCCCGCATCGGCGCGCACCAACCCGATCCGATGTCCCGGCGGCAGCCTGGTCAGCGCTTGAGTCAGAACCTCCCGCGCGCCGTTCGCCGTCCCGGCCTGACCGGCCCGGAGCGTGGCCCACAACCGCCGCCGGCGCTCGCTCAGCCACGCGACCAAGGGATGATGGGAGGGCCGTTCGTGCTTGACGGGACTGTGTCCCTTCAGGCTGCCTCCCTGCTCACCCTACCGACAGAACACGGTCGAATCCAGATCCAGCGTATGGCCCACAGAATCGGCCGCATGGCGGCGAGCGACATTCGCATGAGGGCTTCCGACACCTCGGTGATCCGTCGATACGTAAAGCCCAAGAAGAACCGTCGCAGCGTATCCGGGGACGGGACCCGGGGAAGCCCCAGCAGCCGCAGGAGCAGCGGCTCCCGCCGATAGCGCGTCAGATGTTCAAACCGTTCGGCGCCCAGGGCGAGCCCATCCCACCAGGCCAGCGGCACGTCCACGGCGGGAATCTGATTGTTGGACATCTTCGCAAAGGGGACCAGTAGGGGGGCACGTGCGGCACGCAGTCCCATCAGTTCAAAGTAGAGCCGGAGCAGAATGGCCCCTGCCCACACGGTGATCGGAGGATCGGTGAAGGCGAAGCAAATCTTCGGGGAGAGCGGTGATGCGAGAGCCTGACAAGCGCGCATACCAAACCTCCGATCCTATCGGAGAATTTGACCGCCTACGCTATACCAAAACTGGTCAACTGCGGAATCCGGGCTGAGTGCTGGCAAAACAGCTACGGTGTGATGAGGGTTGCCCCCTTTCCATCTAGGATTGGAGAGGGGGCAAGTGACGGTAGGTTACATCGAACTTCTCAATAGGCAATCAAGCATGACGAGAATTACTGGAAAATGATTTGGTCAATTTGACATTGCCGCGCAGGGACTTCCTCTTGCTTTCCATCCGCAAAATGTATGATCAGGTGGTTCGGTTGCTGCGGTGCGTGATGCAGATCCACCGTTCCTGATCGATCCTGAAAAATGACGATCACCGAAGGACTCGTCGTCGACCGGCTGGGCATCCGCTCTTCGCTGCTCTGCTCACCTTTCGACGAGGCGATTTGTTTTCGTGGCCCCCTGAGCTTAGCGGATAACGCCGACACCGTCGCGCGCGTAATCTCCGGAGCGGTGGAACACCACCGTTCGACTTCCTTGGGAAACTCCTTATGCAGGTTCCGTAAATCGTAGAGGGTCTTCGCTGAGACACATTTTCCTGACGTATAAATCTCATCAATGCATGTCGGTGGATCGATGAGCGTTAAATGATTCGTGACCATGGATCGATTCACGCCAAGGAGTTCGGCAATTTGAGCCTGCTTCTCCCCTTCATCCATCTTCTTCTTGATAAACATCGCCAGTTCACGCGGTTTCAGATCTTCCCGCTGTAAATTCTCGATGACTTGCTGGTAATCGGTATGCGATCGATCGACAAATGCGGGAATCGTAGTTTTCCCAGCGGACTTGGAGGCCCGGAGCCGGCGTGCGCCAAAATTCAAGATCCATCGTTTCTGCTCGGTGGGGTGCGGGCGGATCGACACGGGCGTTTTGACCCCGTGCAGCCTGATACTCTGTTCCAATTCCTCCATGCTCGCCGCATCGAATTCTTGACGTGGCTGAGCTGGATCTTCATCAATGTCCTTGACTGGAATTTGAAGCGGACGCCCTAAGACTTCAGCCGTCACCGTCCGCTCTTTGGCGATCGGATCGGGCATAGGAGCAGGAGCGGTACGATCAAGAGCCGTGAGATCCAGTGTCGCTGTCATTGGTTTTTTCATTCTGTAACCCCCATCGTATGAACAACTTTTTGAAAGATCGGTTTGAGATGCATCCACGCATCGCGTGAACTCGTTTTTTGCAATGTCCAGATAGGCGCCCCCATTGCCTGAGCTTCAGCCACGGCCGTGCGTGAGGGAATGGCCGCCATACGCCCGTCATCCAGTCGAATGAACAGCGAGGCAAAAGCCGTACAGAGCTGTTCAAAATTAGCGCGTTGAAAGGGCGTGGGCTCCACAAGATTCGGCAGGAGACCGATGAATCTGAGATCTTTATTCAATGTACTCTGTATCTTTAAGACTTGCGCCCGTAGCGCGGCAATGCCGTCGACAGCCTCTTGATTCAATTGAATGGGAGACAGCACAAAATCACCAACCACGAGTGAGGCAAGCACACGGATATCAGGGTTGGGATTCGTGTCAATAATAGCCACATCAAACCGCTCATCTATTTCGTTGAGGAACAGTTTGAGATTCGTCGCAAACTGATTGTGATCTGCTTCCCGTCTTTCGAGTCTCAAGAGATCACCATGCGACGGGATCATCACAAAATTCCCTTCCTCAATGGTGGTGACATGATCGATCAACAGTTGATTGGCTGTGATCGACGAGATGGTGGCCAGTTTCGACATGATGATGTTTTTCGATGTATTGCCCTGATGGTCTAAGTCAATGATCAAGACTCGTTTCTTGAGCTGTTCGACGAGAAAGTACCCAAGTTGGCAGGCAATCGCCGTTTTTCCCACGCCACCCTTCTGATTGGCTAAGACCAACGTTTTCATCGACAGTTCTCCTCCTTCACGGGCCAGTGAGTCCTATTCTCTTCCGATTCCTTCTTTCCCAATAACATGCGTGACGAATTCGTCGCCTGTATTGCCTGGGCTATTTTTCGACAGAATGCAGGTGCTCTGGACTGACAGGTCTCAGCGCAATATCCATGACTTTTAATGACTTATGAGACTTGCCCGATTGACCAGGGAAACTTCATGAAAACTATACTTAGTAGATGTTGAACTCGCTTGAGACAGAATGTTTCATCGAGTCTGTTTGGAAAATCTTCAACCCTACGTTTCTGACCGGGAGCAGTATCCTAGGTAAAGATAATTGTCAATCCTCTTCCTCCTTGAAGAGACTCTCTATTTGAAGAAACTCTATATTTTTAGGGGTCATCTCCTTCCCGAGTGGGTAATTTGAGCCCGATTTCATATCGGGTCGA
>JACOEH010000089.1 GCA_024998685.1 Nitrospira sp. | reverse complement strand
CCGACATCCTGCTCCCAAAGCAGGCGCGCTACCGGGCTGCGCTACGCCCCGACGGCTCGTCACCTTCGCATTCGTAGTGAGACCACACCACGGTCTGCCGATCCATTTATACAAGAATGTTCCAATTCGTGTCCAGGCAATGTCTGACTTGAACAATGTGCCGGCATCACACGGTTCAACGTTTACCAGCGGCAAGCGATCGAAGAATGTCGGCCATGGATCGGAAGGCCTTGGCTCGATGACTGATACGGTTCTTTTCTTCAGCCGTCAACTCAGCCAATGTACGACCGAGTTCCGGGACGAAGAACACAGGGTCGTAACCAAATCCTTGGGAACCTGAGCACTCTTCAGCGATGACACCGACAAGGGTTCCCGTCGCCACTTGAGTGTGTCCCCCAGGCATCGCCAAGGCGGCGACCGTTATGAATCGGGCAGTCCTCCGTGCCGGCGACACACCATCCAGCTCCTTGAGCAGCTTCCGACAATTGTCTTCGTAGGTCGCGCCGTCTCCCGCATATCGGGCCGCAAAGACGCCCGGTCTTCCATCCAACGCATCAACTTCGAGTCCTGTATCATCCGCGACCGACGGAATGCCTGTCACAGAGGCCATTTCCCTCGCCTTTTTCAGCGCGTTGGCTTCGCAGGTCACGCCGTCTTCTTCGACTTCCGGCGCGGCGGGGAACTCGGCCGGAGTGCGGATGCGGATTTCAAGATCTCCGAGAAGCGCGGTCAGCTCTTTGACTTTATCCGGATTTCTGGTCGCGAGAAGGATTTCTTCAATCGGCCTCTCAGTCGAGCGCACCGATCAGCTCTTTCTGAACGGCGGTCAACCGTTGGATGGCCTGCCAGCCGAGATTCAAAAACTCGTCCATATCTTGCTTCGCGAACGGCGTACGTTCCGCCGTACCCTGTACCTCGACATACCGACCGCGGCCGGTCATCACCAAATTCATGTCCACTTCGGCCATCGAATCCTCGGTATAGGCCAGGTCCACCATGACCTCTCCGCCGACTTTTCCGACGCTGATGGCGGCCAGGTAGTCGGTCAAGGGAATCTTCTTCAACAGATCCCTTTTTTTCAGCACGGCACAAGCATCGGCCAAGGCGATAAAGGCACCGGTGATGGAAGCGGTTCTCGTGCCCCCATCCGCTTGGATCACATCACAGTCAATCCAAATGGACCGCTCTCCCAATTGAGACATGTCGGTCACGGACCGCAGGGCGCGTCCCACGAGACGTTGGATCTCCAAGGTTCGGCCGCCTTGCTTTCCCTTGACCGCCTCTCGCGGCGATCGCTCATGGGTCGCGCGCGGCAACATCGCATATTCCGCCGTGACCCATCCGGTCCCCTTGCCCTTGAGAAAGGGTGGCACCTTTTCCTCCACGGAGGCAGTACAAATGACCTTCGTGTCTCCCATTTCAATCAGCACCGCCCCTTCGGCATGTTTGATAAAGTTGCGTGTCACTTTCACGGGGCGGACCTGATCTCTACGACGCCCATCAAAACGGACCAATCCGGAAATTCCGCTCATTCTTTACGCCCCTTCCTCAAAGGTGAGATCCAAATTATAGTGAAGGCCTTCAGAAAGCGCAAACCAACCAACTATCCGGTCCGATCATCGTCGGTAAATCGATGCGTCGGTCCACCTTCCACTCACCTCATCCCCATCTGTACAAAAGCAGCTATTCGAGTTTGACGAATTCTGTACAATCTTTTGACGGTATAGTCCTCTATCGGAGGTAGAGGCTCAGGAAGAGCTACGACAAGCTATCTTTCAAAACCTCTTCAGACGCGGAAATTCTCTTCTTGATCTCTTGAGATCATCAAAATGGACGGTTTTAGAATGACGACGTCGAAGCAATGCCAATTGGCACAAAAAGTGCAGACTTCTGCGCCGTTCCTACGGCATTCAGGTCAGACGCCAATGAGCCGATAAGGAAGCAACGAACCAAACCTCGGCATCGACGATCCGAATACATTCCGACTCATGGCGATACTGCTGAACCAGACCGCGCATCAAGCTCTACTCGACAATCGCAATATTCTGGTGGTCGACGACGAGGAACCGATTAGGCGCCTTCTCGCCTACCTGCTTCAATCCCATGGGTATTCGGTCGAATGCGCCGCAGATGCCCGCGAGGCCCGGCAAAAGCTGAGTGACCAGTCCATTGCCTTGATGCTCTGCGACGTCAACATGCCCGGAGAATCCGGCATGGATCTCGTGCGGCACCTTCTCAAGGAACACACCCACACGGCGGCGATTATGGTCACGGGCCTCGACAGCTCGGTCCTCGCCAATGCCGCCTTGGAGGTCGGGGCATTCGGCTATATCGTCAAGCCGTTCGAAGCCAATGAAGTGCTCATCGATGTCGCCAATGCCCTCCGCCGTCGACGTCTTGAGATGGAAAACCGCCTCCATCGCGAGAACCTGGAGGACATCGTCCGAACCAGAACGCTCGCGTTACAGCAGGCGTTGGATTGGTTGGAGCGCACTGAAAAAGAGCTGCGCCTGTCGCGCGAGGAAACCATTCAACGGCTCGCCATTGCCGCGGAATTCCGCGATCATGCGACCGCCCAGCATATTCAACGCATGAGCCATTACTGTGAGTTGCTCGCGCGCAAAGCCGGGCTGTCCCCGGAACGATGCGACTTGATCCGCACCGCCAGCCCCATGCATGACATCGGCAAGATCGGCACCCCGGATCATGTGCTGCTGAAACCCGGCAAGTTCACACAAGAAGAATTCGGAGTGATCGCGCAGCACGCCGAAATCGGATACAAGATCCTCAGCGGGTCTGATGCCGAGCTGTTGAAAGTCGCAGCCGTGATCGCCTACACCCACCACGAGCGCTTCGACGGCACCGGGTATCCTCGCAGATTACAAGGGGAGGCCATTCCTATCGAAGGCCGCATTGCCGCGATTGCCGACGCGTTTGACGCACTCACGACTCAACGGGTCTACAAGCCGGCCTTCGAACTCAGCCATGCGATTGAACTCATGCTCAAACATCGTAGCGAACACTTCGATCCGGAGCTGCTGGATGTCTTCGTCGCATCGACCGATGAAGTGGCACGCATCCACGATCAATACGCAGACCGCGTGAACTCCACTGCCTTTCGAGAAACGTAACCCCTGCTCTCTTGAACCCTGCGTTGCTCGATTGTCGGCAATTCGTTGACCGACTGCGGCGTCACCCCTATACTTTTTCAACCTGCCGGGACGATCCGGTTCGTTCCCGACCATCGGGACCAGCGAGAGAAGGGATTCCGAGTATGGCGAAAAGATCGACGGCGGTTCGCAAACGTCCTCGGAACCGAAACTGGATCGCCTACCTTTGCGAATCTCTAGTCGCCTCAGGCGCCATGCCGACATGGGAAGCGGCCACCTATCTGACAGAGAACTTATTCGGAGAAAAACCGAACCCTCGCCTCCTGACACCTGCCAATCCGCACGAGGTCACCGCACAATTCCTGCATCGTCTCTATCAACCGCTCGTCGAAGCCGCTTCGAGGGAAATCTTGCTTCCTTCCGGCTCCATGCTGCATATCTTCACCGACATCAGCCTCACCGGTCACTCCGCCGTCCTTGTCGTCTTGTTCCTCGGGCACAACACATCTCAGCAGCTCTTGATGCTGGATGCAGCCAAGGCATGGGACCTCGTGTTCTCGGACGCCGAGTCGTTCAATGCATGGGCCGAGGAACGGTACAGACGACTCGTGGATGCCTTGCGCAGCAAGATGACGGAATTCGAGGAGGATCTGTTTAAATCAGCCGTGTAGGCTTCTTCCATCCGCCCTCACATGACAACCGTCAGTCCGAACCTCACCGTTACCGACTCATGCCAACGGTTTATGCCCAATGACCATCCAGCCAAGTCATAATGCTTACATCATCGCGGACTACGGTCGATGTACAGCTCGACAACAGCAGAATGACTGAAAGAATAGAGGCACTCACGTTTGAACGGAATGGTTGCATAACACCTTCTTCCAACATTGTCTGATGGGTTAGAAGGAATAGTCCGAGAATGGTAAACGGGAGTCGAGGAGAGCTTTGGACCAGCGAAGGTAAGGAGGGCGTCCCGCCTGAGTGGAACCCAAGCGGGACACGATTACCGATCTACTTCACGGGACCTGGATTTTTCTGCGTCGAAGTCAGCTGCCGATTCCAGTTCTTGCAGTCTTTAGTCTTGCAGTTCTCAACCCATTGCTGGACCCACCCATTGTAGACGATCGGAACCGGCAGGACGCCCTGTCCGCCCATGCCCGCATTGCCGATCACCGTATCGTCCTGCACAGCCGATGCCTTCCCAGCCAGCAGCACGCGCCCGGCTATGGCGGCATCGCTCGGATCGCCGTCTCCGTTAGGATCCGGATCCACGACAATTAACGCGTTGCTGAATTTGTTGGCGACATAGGCGTAGTACCCACCCCCTGCCTTGGCGCCATATTGCACGCCATGGCAGCCTGGATCAACTGGTAACATCGCCACAACCTTGTCTTCATTCGGATTTACAGTATGGTTCGGCAGTAGATGCCGAGTATCAACAATCGTGATGGTGGCGGTCAAGGTATTGGCCGTCACCATATTGGTTCCGTTCGGACTCACCGGCGTCTGAATCGGCAGGGCACCGACAAACGTCTTGCCTGAGACCGGATCCGCCACCACCCCTCCACCGACTGGGTCGTAGTTGGCGATCAAATTAATCGGAGGGATAATCTCCTGGTTGGTGGTCATATTAATACGCGATATGGTGTTATCAAGAAAATTGGCCACGTAATACTTGCTCGAATCCGGCATCATTCCCGTGGCAATGGGCACATGTCCTGTACCAAATGTTTGCTCAATTATCCCGCCTGGGAAATTATACACCGTCGACGTATTGAGATTTTCGTTGGGTGTCACCATTTTATCCCCAGTCGAACTCATCCAATGTCCATGAGGATGGGTGTGGGCAAACACGTCTACGTCTTTCCCTACCCCCCCTGACCCCATCGGGATGTCAGTAATGAAGACATTCTTATTTGCCAGCGTGTCAAACTCCCGCACGTTATTGCCACCGTTCTGCGCCACATGCACGAGATCGTTATTGGCTCTCGTCATCACATGTGAGGGAGCGGGCCCCGCGTTCAGTTCACGTATGAATGTGCCGTCGTTTCTATTAAACACCGACAGTCGCTCGTCGAACCATTGGGTCTGATAGATCACCTGCTGATTTCGATCCGTCCACATATTGTGGGGATGGTTCATATTGGTCTCTGGGAGTGCGATTTTCTTCGTCAATGCCCAGTTCCCTCCGTCGATGGCCGTCGCCGTCCCCGGCTTCGACTTCCCCGCCGTCAATTCAAACTGGGTGTTGACCCAGATTTCACCGACCGCCGCAGTTCCCGGCTTAAATGTTCCCCTCGGCAATCCAGTGAGTGGATCCATACCTGTTAGAGGGACTGTCCCAATCCCCAGCACCGCAGAGAGATCCGAAACATCTTTTTTATTCCCATCCTTATCGTACGCAATCACCGGAACTTTCGGAAAGACTGGTGTCCATGTCGCTTTGGTATAATCTTTCCAATTCCCAGGCTCAGTAATAATAAAGAAAGTGCGCAAGAGGCGGACCGCCAAATCGCTGTATGTCGGCACCGTAATGCCGTTGACCAGTGAAATCTTTTTGCCGAGATCCAATCCTGGCGTATCGGGATTATCCACGATGACCGCCGCGAACATGTAGACATGGATGTCACAGATGAAGACGTACAGCCCTGGCTCCGTCAAGGTCACTGTGGCCACCCCTCCCCGCGCCGGGTGGCGAAAATCGATGGCTTCCTTGAATGGCATGAGATTGTCGCCCTCAATGGAGGGGACATCCTTGGGCCTAGCGGGGGCACCTTCGGGCCACAGCAAGCTCAACGCCGTATGGATTGTGCTGGCTTCTCCGCTAAACGAGGGAAACCCCACCGTTTCTCCAGGGGCAATGACCGCGAGGGATTTCTGTCCTACTGTGCCTAGGGCCGCACTTTGAGGCACACACCCTAACGATTTTGAGTTGTTCGTGTTCACACAAGTAAAAAAGTTCCCAGGGCTGTCTCCAGCCTCGATGAGACGGTAGGTGCTGCCGCTTGGGCCACACCAGCCGTGCCCAACCCCACCAGCATACTGAGTGCAGCCAAGAAGAGATGTCGCATTTTCATAAATGCCTTCCTTTAGGGTTTTGCCATGCGTGAACAGCTGCTGCTCACACATGGCCTTCGTTTCCATGAATTCTACTAGTGGACGTGAAGCTCCGACCTCATCCCGAACGTGGCATGAGGAAGGATGTGACAATGGAACATCCACCGACCCAGCCCTCCCCCTTGCGACTTGTTCGTCGTCGGCCGATCGGCCAAGGAGACGCGGAACGTGAGGGTGTAATTCGCAGGCACATCCACGATGTCCCGAAACTCATAATACGGGAAGTTGTAGGATGGTCCTGTTGTTCCTGGACGTGGGGCCAGGCCGATCGGCTGCACCGAAAACCCGTGCAAATGAAACGGGTGGTGCGCCCCGGTCGTATTGGTCACCGTCAGCTCCATCGTATTGGCGAGAGCTGCATGACGGGCTGATTGCAGAAAAAAAGGATTGCCCCCGTTGGCCAGACCATCCTTGCCTAGGCCTGTGAACTCTCTCGGCATCGGGACCCCGTCAACGGACGCCTCAAAAGCACCATTGTTGGCCCAGAACGTCAGCTGGATGTCTTTATTCAGCGACCCTTGTTCGCCGCTGCCAAGGATAAGATTACCCGTTGCTGCATCGAGAACCTTGACCATCGCGTTCGTCCCTAAACTCTCAAGCAGATGGCTACCATTCGCAATGGTGTACGGAGTGGCTGTGCTGCCATTAACCTTCAGATGCATCACCGGCACCGTCGGAGTCCACGAGTACGTGGCTGCCACTCGCTGGAAATCCTCCGTCCAGAGGGTGAGCACAGAGCCTTCTGCTACGGTATCGCTCGTGGTGCCGATACTCGGAATCTTCGCCACCACATCCGCACGACCTGCAGGCGGGAGCAAAATCTCGCCCTGCCCATACTTAAAATCAAATTCCCCAACAGTACCTCCCTCAAGCACAGCTCGATTGAGCAGCCCCCCTTCTCCACCGATTCGAAACAGGTTGACTTGCGCCCCATTGCTGGTCGTCAACCGAAGGCGCATGTAGCGGACCGGCGAGGGATTCACGATTTGTAGCCGCAATCCCTGATCGGCCTGAACGTCGAGGGTCGACGCACCACTACTAAGAGCACCTACCGTCCACGCGCCTGTCATCGGATCAATTGATAAGCTCCGCCCACTGACTTGGACGCCGTTGGTCAAGACCGTAAACCCTTCACCCATACGACCAGTCAAACTGGGAGATTGAATGTTCGGAACGTCTCCGACACGGTATAGATTCGGTGTATACACTCCATTTGCATCCAGCGGATAAGCCTCGCAGAGGATGAGCGGGGACTGAGTCAAAGGATGATTTTGGTAGTTGATCTCCCACGCTTGAATGCCACTGACGTGCGGCAGATTGCCGTCAAATGTTGGCGGGTTGCTCCCCGGAGTGTTGCAAACCGTAATGTCGCTGAGCACCAGCGTCTTAGTATGGTCCGCCGACGAGACCACGCCATCAACCGAAGGATTATTACCCTGGAGGGCTGCCTCATACCCATTTTTATCTTTAATAATGATCGACCCGTAGAGCCCTTTGGCCACTTGGTTGGTCGACGAGTGGTGGTGCGGGTGGTACCAGAAGATCCCCGGCCGGCTTACGGTGAAATCGTAGTTGAACTTACCCCCTTTCGGATCCACTGCAGACTGAGTCAGTTCAGTGCCGTCACTTTGATTGTTCAACTCGATGCCATGCCAGTGAATACCAGACACATTCGCCTCTGGATCCAAACCTGACCTCTCGAGGTTATTCACAAAATGTACGATGACTCGGTCTCCCACCTTGAGCCGAAACTCCGGACCGGGTATTCCAGGCGTAGTACAGTGATGAAGCTGCTTGTCTGAACAGCTCTTATACGCCATCCCGTTCGCCGTCACCCCATTGCCGATATCGACCGTCGCCTCGTCTGCCACAATCCAGGTCTCGATGCCGTTGCTGGGATCATTATCTGCGTCGAGAACCTGGGGAACCTCATACGGCCCGACCCCCGTCGTAGCCTGCGCCGACTCGTTGCCGGACAGGCACAGCGTCAGCGCCAAGACCCCGACGAGATATGTTTTCCAACTGTTGACGTTCACGATTTTGAAAAAACTTCCTAGCAACCGTGCTTTCATGCTCCATCTCCCTGGTTATTTCCAATCATCCGCTCGAACGATTACAGCTGAATACTTCCTTACATATCACTAGGCCATACTTCACCCTGTTGGTGACACGTGACGCAGATGCGTCCATATTTTATCGGTCTCCAGATCTTGGACAGTGGCCGTCCGACACACCTGCCAGTTCTATACCAACAAGTTACGACTGAACATCATCCGAGCTTTTGAAATGGAGGGAGTACTTCTTCAATTGAAGAGTACGGATAACTCATAGTCTTGGAGCGGTATTTGTTATCCGCGTGTTGTGATGGTCTTCGCTCTCCCACCAGATCACAAGGTGTGCAGAATTATCTTACCGGTATTCATGTATCTGAACGGATTCTGTATCCGATTCGATTCACCTGATGAGGTTGGACAGGAGACTTGCAGGAGACTTGTATGTAACGAAGGCATAAAAACACATTTACTGATTGGTTCACTAAATAGTGCGTGGTGTGCTATTCTGCTGGCATGCTCAG
>JACOEH010000088.1 GCA_024998685.1 Nitrospira sp. | reverse complement strand
ATGTTCGCTATGCCGGCTGATGCACTACGCACTATTTGATGGTCGGCTCAGTAAGCGACGTTCACATGGTGTTCCTGGCAATGCTCTCGCATAACGATTGATCAGAAAACATTCAGTGTGGTCTTGTACCAGGAACTGTTCCCGACGGTGATGAAATGGCCGCTCAAGAACGGTTCATGCGCCCAGAGAACCCTTTTCCCGCTGCACAACATATCTCACCGCTTCCGATCTCCTCGAGACATTCAACCGCTTGTAGATTGTCCGAAGACAAGCCGCCACAGCAGTCGGCGTGATGTTCATCTCTCTCGCAATCTCTTTATTGCTTTTTCCGGCTGCAAGGAACGAAAGGAGTCGAAGATCGATGCTTGAGCAATCTCCCTTTCGCTCGCGTTGCGCAGTCCGCCTTCCATCCCGAATCCACGCAAGGAGCTGTTGTGTCAATCGCTGGTCCACAATGGCCTGGCCCGACGCCACGATTTCGATATTTTTCACAATGGCTTCCTTCGATGCGCCCTTCAGCAAGTAGCCTTGAGCGCCGGCAAGAATGGCGGAGCGCAGGGTATATGTGTCGTCATCGGCGGTAAGGAAGAGGACGGCCGTGTTCGGATACGATTTCCGAATCATCCCGCATAGAGTGATGCCGCTCGCTCGCCCCACTCGAACGTCCAAGACGACCACATCCGGCCGACTTGTCCTCAGGAGAGTACCGGCCTCTTCTTCTGTTCGCGCAATCCCGGCGACAAGGATACGACTGCTTTGTGAGAGGGCCGCCTGAAGCCCCTTGAGCACGATGCTCGAATCGTCAATTAGGATCACACGAGCACGCTCTTGTATGTGAATCGATGGCCTCATGAATGAATGTCTATTCGGCAGAATCCGATCTGGAAATGCCGCTTCAATTAATCTCTCACCCTCGATACAGTTCATCCAAGAGAGTTCGATCGGGGACGGAATGGACGCGATGGGTATGAATCAGAAGCTTTTGCCGATTGGGCACGCCGATCTTGTCGAAAATGCCGGTCAGATGATGGCGGACCGTACTGTTCGAAATACACAACCGGTCGGCGATGTCTTTGTTCGAGAGTCCCTGGCCGACCAATCTGATAATCTCTCGTTTGCGTTCAGTCAACCCATCGGGCCACACAGACGACTGTGCGTCGGGATCGGCATCTTGTCCGGTGGTTGCCCTCAGATCCATGCTCACCGCATCACAAGATCCAACAGGAGCAGGGTTATATGCGGGGGAATACAGCGCCTTGATCACAGCAAGCACAACTGCAGCAGGTTGAATCTTCAGAATGACGCCGTCGACGCCGTATTCGAAGGCCTCTCGCGTACGATCCGTGTCCGCGAACCCACTCAGCAACACAATCTTGCTGTTCGGCGCCGACTCCCTCATCTGCCGCATCGTGCCGATAGGATCTTGCTCGCTCTCCATATCAAGAATGAACACATCCGGTTGTCTCTCTGCGAGCAGCACGGCAGGTGACATCCTCAGGTGCAGTTGCACGGCGATCCGTACCTCCTCTACACTCTCAAAAATTTTCTGCAATCCGAGCCACCCGAAATACTGATTGCTGATAATCACTAGGGTAAGGGATGGAACCATTGTGCTGACGTTTGACATGAAATCTCCTTCACGAAGACGGACGACTGATTGCCATGAACCGGCTGCAGCAAGAGCTGATCACCACCTGCGAGACATGCTCGGGTAATGGATTGTGAGCGGCATCCGATTGGTGTTTCTTCTAGGAAGGCCCACTCATGGCTCGTCCTCATACAGCAAGTAACATTCCACTGCTGATCGGTCTCTCCGGAGAGCCCGAATCGAAGTCGCTCATCGCGTGATGGTGAAGTACTGCAAGAAGATTCAGGAATCGAATGAAGCGAAATGGGGCTGAGAGTAGGGGGGATTTTCCCTAGCGATGTATCTAAATGGATTCTGGATCAAATTCGATACACTGGAGGCGAAGGACCGGCAAGTTCTTTCCTGCGACACACTCGCCGGCCACGATCCCGACCATCTTGAATTAAAACTTGATGCAGCGGAAACGGCAGGCACGAGCAAGGTGAAATACACAATCAGTTCCTACAGCGAATACTCTTGGTTCCTAAATGTAGATACCCTATTCAACTTACTGTAAATTCTCACCGCTCAGATCCTTGATCAAGCCGATCTATTGCCCGCAATCATGCCCTGTTCGAATAGAAGGCCGGATGCTGGCACCGGGCACCAGTCACAACAACATTCTGCAGAAGTATGCATTGGATAAAGATCGTTTTTATCGCTGCCTGTTTGCTGAGTCCGCTCTATGGTTGGGCTGAGACATCCTCCACCATTCCTCACGCATTCTCAGCAACAGACAAACAGATCCGGGAAGAAGCGCTCTACTTGAAAGAAGAAACGGTGAGCATCGCCAGCCGCTATGAGCAACCGATTTCGCAGGCACCGTCCAACGTGTATGTCCTCACCGATGAGGATATCCGCCAGTCGGGCGCCCCGGACCTGCCCACGGTGCTCCGCCGCATTCCCGGCCTGGAAGTCATGCAGGTCACGGGCGCGGACTTCAACGTGAGCATGCGCGGGGACAATCAACTGGTGAGCAACAAGCTCTTGGTCATGGTCGATGGCCGATCCATCTATGTCGATGTACAGGGGAGCGTGTTCTGGAAAGCGATTCCTGTCGCCTTGCCGGAGATCAAACGCATCGAGGTCCAGAAGGGACCAGCCTCCGTACTCTATGGATTCAACGCGTTCGACGGCATCATCAACATCGTCACCAAGTCGCCGGAGGAGATGAAGGGCGCGACGGGGCAGTTCGGAGGCGGGGCCTACGGCACGATCAGCAGCGCCGCCGTCTATGCCGATAGCTACAACACGTTGGGCTTCCGTGTCTCCTACGGTCACGATCAGAATCAACAGTGGCGCAACGGCGGCGCGCTGGCCTATCGACACGACAAGTTTAATATTCAGACCGAGTATGCGCTGTCGGACGGGTCAAAGATATTACTTTCAGGCGGACTTGTAGATGTCAATCGATTCGATGGCCTCGTTACTGATTCGGTCGTCCAAACGGGCGTGCCGAATCTCGGCTACGCGCACGCGGTCTATGAGCGACCTAACTTTTTTGTTCGGGCATTTTGGAACGGATACGATATGGGCGGTCCTATCATGCCCAATCCCCTTGTCGCCCCGTTCCTGCGCTTCACCGACCGGAGCTTCAGTTCTGATCAGATGCTGCGAGGAAACACGTACAACATCGAAGCTCAGCAGGGGATCGAGTTGGGAGCTACGATTCGCCTCACTGGTGGGATCAACTACCGCCATAACACTCTATCGCATAACTTTATTGATCGATTTCGGACCGAGGACCGGCTGGGCTTCTACGCGCAGGGTGAATGGAGACCTTCCCACATGTTCCAAGCAGTCGGCGGAGTGCGCTATGACCTTGATACCTTCATTAATCCGACCATCAGCCCGCGGGGCTCGCTCCTGTTTACCCCGATCCCTGATCACACGATCCGGGCAACGATTGCCGTGGGATACCGCCCCCCGACGTTTTTTGAGACCTACGGTGACAATTTCGCAATCATCACCCCTCCTTTTCCCTTCCCGTCTTCACCGCCGATCAACGTGAGAGGCAGTGGGAACCTTCGTCCTGAAAAGATCGTCTCCCATGAACTGGAGTATCAAGGCTGGTACCTGCAACATCGGGTCCGGGTCCGCGCCGCGCTCTTTTTTAATCACCTCTCCGACCTGATCAGCACGACAGTCCCGGCGCCTATCCAACGTGGGGTGGCCGACATCTATGGGGGTGAGGCCGGCATGGAATTCCTCGCAACGAAATGGTTGAGCGGGTTCGGCAACTTTGCGTATCAGGATATCGGCCAAAACCTCACTGGGACAACCCAACGGGCAGGACCTCGGGTCAAGTACAATGCCGGCCTGCGAGCCCAGTGGGAGAATGGACTGAGCGGAGAGATGATCTACCATTGGATCGGCGCCGCCACCTATCCGCTTTCTTCCGCCTTTTCGATGTTCCCCGCCTTCGGCGTGATGCCGCCCGATCCGTACGTCGGGAGCTACCATCTGCTGGATCTACGGGGAGCCTATCGATTCTGGCAGCAGACAGCGGCAGCCGGCTATCGCCGCGAAGCAGAAGTGGCGGTGTCGGTGTTCAACGCGCTCAACGACACACACAAAGAACATCCTTTGGGCGACCTCATCGGCAGCCGGGTGATGGGCTGGTTGACGGTAAAGCTGTGATCCATTCGTCACAACAGATTCCGTGGCCCAAGAGTTGCTTTGATATTTTTATTTGGCTCATCCACACCTATGGTTGCGGACACATGCGAGTACTGGTGTCGGTTAGAGAAAATCGGTTACCATTGACAGGTACCGGAGAGAAGGCTCTTCATGCCGCCCATATTCTTTGTTCTCTCTCTCTTCTTGTTGACCAGTCTATCCGGCATAGTCGGGGCCGCAGAAATTGCCATCCTCAAATCAGCCGACCTCCCGTACTATGAACAAGCCGTAGTCGGTTTTAAGGCGGGACTTCCCGCGACGACAAGCGTCAAGGAATACAATCTCAATGGCCAACTCGCACAAGGACGAGATATCGCTAAGTCTTTGCGGGCCTCTCCCCCCGATTTGGTCTTTGCCGTCGGACTCAAGGCGGCCATGGCCGCCAAGCTGGAAATTCTCGACCAGCCGGTGGTGTTCTGCATGGTGCTCAATCCGGAAGCGCATGGACTCCCTGCCGGGAACATGACCGGAATCGGCGTCAAAGCGTCCTCAGAGACACAACTCGCGGCGCTTCGCTCCGCCGTACCCAATCGCAACCGCGTCGGCGTGCTGTATGATGAAGATCACAATGGTGACTTTATCCGCCAAGCACATCGGGCAGCCAACCAGCAAGGATTGGAACTCTTCGCGGTCGCCGTGCACCGTCAAGAGGAGATTCCGAACGCGGTCCGAACGTTACTACCGAAGATCGATGCACTCTGGTTGATACAAGACCAGACCGTGGTATCCGAATCCGCCATTCCATTTTTCTTGGAATCGACGCTTGATGCCAAAATGCCGCTGTTCACCTTTTCATTGTCGCTCGTCCAGCAAGGAGCACTCGGCGCACTGGTCCTGGATCCTTGGACTGTGGGACAGCAGGCAGCGCACATAGCATTCGCTCGTCTTAGCGGGCAACACACGTCAAGTGGTTCGCTCCAGACTCCCGAGCATCTTCAATTGGCATTGAACTTGAACTCCGCAGAGCACCTAGATCTCGTTCTGCCTCCAGAGTTGATACGCATGGCCGGTCACGTGTTTGGAGGTCCGGGGGCACTCGCTCAGCAACCGGATGATTCCGATGTGATCCCCTAGCGGACATCACATATCGCCCACGGTTGATACAGACAAGGCAATGGTTGAACCGGCTCCGCCATCTTCCTCGTTCTCAGTCACACTGAGAACGAAGCTCGTCCTGAGTACCGCCGCCATTCTGGTCGTCGCCTGTCTCTTATTAGGGTGGTTGTTTATTCAACAGCAAGTGCGATCGGCTGCCGAAAGCCTGATGCAAAGCGGAACGCTGCTCGCACAGCACCTAGCCGGCATAGGTCGATTCAGCATCGTCGCCGGCGATATCCATCGGTTGGAGCAACTCATCCATGAAGTTCTTGCCGTCAGCCCGGTGGCGTATGTGGCGATTGTGTCTTCGAGCGGTGAGCTGCAAGCCGGCGTCGGAAAGAACGAGTGGCAACCGCAATTTTCCGCTCAACCGGCAGGACGGCGACAGTTTCCGGTGACGAAATTGGTCCAGCCTCGCCGACTCGGCGCCGATGCGAATGAGCCGCTCGTCAGCGGGATTTGGCTCAGCGACGCCGGACCGGTTCTCCGTTCGACCATCGAATTTACGCCGGGAGAATTGTTCGGTCTCATGGGAGGCGCCGAGCTTCCGATATTTTACGACATCCTGGTCCAGGTACCGCATCAGTCTCACGGAACCGTATGGGATCCTGCCCTGCAGCTCATGCTTGATGAGCGGTTTGATACGCAGGAAGGTCTTCCCGCTCTTCAGCCTACGACCCCCTCACTTGTGCAGGTCGGACTTTCGACGTCCACCCTTCAGCATGTCTTGTATCGGTTGGTGTGGAAAGCAGTCCTCATTACGCTGAGCACATTGATGGGAGGGATCTGTATCATTGTCGTGCTGGCACGCCGAATCACGATTCCATTACGAGGGCTCACCGCGGCTGCGACCAAACTGGCCGCCGGGGAGACGGTGCCGATCGTGGCCATACACACCCGCGATGAAATCGGAACCTTGACACAGGTCTTCAACAGCATGGCCTCGACGTTGCAATCACGCGAACATGAGTTGCGTGAATTGGCCCATACCCTGGAAGACCGTGTGGAAATCCGTACCCGGGAGCTTGCCGCAGCCAATGCCAAACTGCTGGAGATCGACCGACGCAAGTCGATTTTCGTCTCCACGGCTTCACACGAATTGCGCACGCCTCTGACATCGATGAAAGTCCACCTGGCCAATCTGCGGGATGGGATAGACGGAGCCGTCACCGACGATCAGCGACGATCGCTTATGCGTGTGGAATCCAACCTTTCACGCCTTCGGATCTTGATCGATGATTTGCTGGATCTCTCCCAAATCGAGATGGGCCAAGCCACCGCGCGTTTGGAACCGGTGGCGCTCGGAAGCCTGATCGCCAAAACCGTCGAAGATCTTCACCCGTTCAGCTCCGAACGCCGCGTGAGCATCGTGACCTCGCTGCCGTCCGATCTGCCCCTTGTCTGCGCCGACCCCGACAAATTGCGACAGATCCTCCTCAATCTTCTTCACAATGCGGTCAAATTCACGCCGGTGGGCACGTGCATCGATCTGACCGTGATGCGCTTATCCGCCGATGAAGTCCAGATCTCCGTGCGTGATGTCGGGCCCGGCATCGCTCCGGATGATAGAGACAAGATTTTCCAACCTTTCTACCGCGCACCCACCGCACAGAAGAAAACCAAGGGAGCAGGGCTTGGACTGGCCATTGCCAAGCTGCTGGTCGACCTGCATCATGGGCGATTGTGGGTTGAGACGGAACCAAACCGAGGCAGTTGTTTTTCGTTTACCCTGCACTCGGCCACCCCGGCACGGCCGGCCACGGCAGAGACCCGCGCGCCGAACCCCTCACATCATCAAATCGCCTAACGCGAATCTTTGATTGCGGTAAGGACCTCGGCGGCTTCCAGCGCATTGTGCGGTTACGTCGATGGAGGCTTGGCGGATATCCCTCTCTGTCTGATGAGCCGCGTCAAATAGGTTCGTTGCAGCCCGAGGAGTTCCGCCGCCTTGGTTTGATTCCATCCCGCGCGGCGCAACCCCTCTTCAATAACTTTCCGGCTGTAGTGTTCCATCACGGCGTGGTAGTTCAGGCTCTCGTCTTCCACAAAGTCCGCTTCAAACGGCAGCTTTCGCTGGATTGTGATCCCGAGATGTTCCGGCTCAATACAGTCGTCAAGGCAAAGTGCGATGGCCCGCACCAGGACATTTTCCAGCTCACGCACGTTTCCAGGCCAGTGGTACCCGCGAATGATCTCCATCGCTTCTTGGCCCACAGTAAACGTTCGGCGACCCACGGCGGTCCCATATCGCCGGACAAAATGATCGATCAATGCAGGCAGGTCTTCCGGCCGCTTCCGCAAAGGGGGCAACGTGAGCGAGATGACGTTGAGGCGATAGAATAAATCCTGGCGGAACAGTCCTGCTTGAATGGCTTCTTTCAAATCCTTGTTCGTCGCCGCGACAAAACGCACATTCGTGCGAACGGGCTGGGCGCCGCCGACGCGGTAAAATTCCTGATCCTGCAGGAGGCGGAGCAGACGGGTCTGAAGTCCCGCCGGCATGTCGCCGATCTCATCGAGGAAGACGGTGCCGCCTTCCGCCGATTCGATTTTTCCCGGTTCACGCCTCACCGCTCCGGTATAGGCGCCCTTCTCATGTCCGAATAACTCATTTTCCAATAAACTCTCGGGTAACGCCGCGCAGTTCACGACGACGAACGGTTTCGAGGCACGCGGGCTCCATCGATGCAGTGCGCGCGCAATCACCTCTTTGCCCGTCCCTGTTTCACCCAGCAACAGCACCGTGGCGGAAGAATCGGCTACTCGCCGTGCCGTGTCCAGTAACTCAACCATACGTGGACTCTGCCCCACCACATGTTCATACCGTCCCCCCACTTCCGCTTGCAGGAGGCCGATCTGACGCGTGAGGGCCATCTGTGCCATGGCCTTTTCAATCACGATGGAAAGGTGATCGGGCTCGAACGGCTTCGTCAGGAAATCGCACGCTCCAAACCGTATCGCTTCCACAGCCCGATCGATCGTCCCGAACGCCGTGATGACGATCACTTCCGGGACAGATTGCGGCGGAATGCAGGAACGTTTTTCGGCAAGCTGTTTGAGGATATCGAGTCCGTTGAGCCCCGGTAATTCAATGTCGAGCAGCATCAGATCGGGTTGTTCTTCCATGACCACTCTGAGCGCCTGTTCACCATCCTCAGCCGTAAGCACCTCGTGCCCCATCCAAGTCAACCGCTTCTTCAGTGCGCCGAGAATGTCTTGATCATCATCGACAATGAGGATACGTGCCTGCATCGAACACCCTTAGGGAGGATTCGCGATGAGCTATTGTAGTGGAAGACGCGACTGAAGAGAAAGTGCGCCGGCTGGTGGTCTTACATAAGGCTCCTACGATCTCTTCCTTGTCCAGTCGCACGGGCACGGCATATCGTCTGCGTCTTTAGACACAACGCCCTTATGAATTCATGCTGTGCTTCGGTGTCCTGCTCGTGCAAAGGCTCCATGTCCATCAAAAAAGACCGCCCGTCACCAGGAGGAGCCCTAGTGACGGGAGGATCTTCACCCC
>JACOEH010000032.1 GCA_024998685.1 Nitrospira sp. | reverse complement strand
TGACACTGATCGAACCAGTCGTCGCGCCGCTGGGCACAGTCGCGGTCAAGACAGTCGTGGAGGCGGTGAGGACCGTCGCCGTTGTGCTGTTGAATTTGACGGTATTCGACGCAGGGGTCGCGCTGAAGCCCGTGCCGTAGATCGTCACGGTCGTGCCGACCGGACTCGATGGTGGGGTGAACTGGATGATCGCCAGTGTCGATGAGGGTTGTCGGGTAATGCCAGTGCGGTTGCCGACGCTATCGTACGCGTAGATCGCCGTATCGGTCGCGAGATCGATGACAGCTAAGAGACGACCCGCGTCGTCATATACGTAACTGATGTCGGCGGCGACACCGGGAAGGATGACGAAAAACACGAGGGCAAATGCCGTAGTGGCAACTCGCATGCGAAATTTCAGTGACTGCCACTCGCCCCACAGAATCGCGCGCATCGTCGCCCTACCTCAAATTCATATATATGATATGTTTTCCTAACTATATACGACTCTACACTGGTTCCTGTGTCATGCAAGCCCCGAAGATGGCCTTATCCGATAGATCCACTTGGAACATGTGGATGTAAAGGTGGAGCTTGGGGATGCAAGTGGCGTTAGCAATTCTCACGTTGAGACCACTACCGCGAACTGTGTATGGTACGGAAATTCATGGGAGATACTCTGATGTCACTGACCACATACAATCACGTTTCCATTCCTTCCTTCATGTACGGCACGGCCTGGAAGAAAGAGGCCACCACCGGACTGGTGCTGCAAGCAGTGGAAGCCGGATTCACCGCAATCGATACGGCCAACCAACTCGTCCATTACGATGAAGCAAAAGTGGGGGAGGCACTTTTACAATTAGCGAAGCAGGGCATCACTCGCGATACGCTGTTTTTGCAAACGAAGTTCACCCCGATCAACGGCCAGGATCATCGTCTCCCTTACGATGCGAGCGCGGCTATTACCCTCCAGGTGCAGCAATCTTTCGCCAGCTCTCTCACGCACCTCCATACAGACTATCTCGACTCGTATGTCTTGCATGGTCCCTACTCACGGCGAGGTTTAGGAGCGGAAGACTGGGAAGTCTGGGCCGCAATCGAATCCCTTTATGATGCCGGCAAGACCAAGATGATCGGTGTCAGTAACGTCACGGCTGATCAGCTGACGTTGCTCTGTATGAAGGCCAAACATAAGCCGATGATGGTGCAGAACCGCTGCTATGCCGCCTTCGGGTGGGACAAAGAGGTACGGGAGATTTGCCGGACGCAGCACATTATTTATCAAGGCTTCTCGCTCTTGACCGCGAACCGAGAAGTATTCATCAATCCCGAGATTCGGGCGATGGCGGTTCGGTATGAAGCCACCCTTGCTCAGCTCATTTTCCGGTTTGCGATGCAAGTCGGCATGCTGCCTTTGACCGGCACGACGAATCCTCAGCATATGAAAGAAGACCTGCAATCGGATCGATTTACCCTCTTGTCGGAGGAGATTCGGCAGATCGAAACCATCGGTCTTTAGCGATTATGGGTAGCATCTTTGATCCCATCTGAGTACCGGCATTATTATTTAGGAACAATAATGCTGTCTCAGGCTATGAGGTATTCGATGGCAATGGTCGTCATTATCGGCGGTGGCCCGGCCGGACTCATGGCGGCAGAAGCGGCAGTGACTGCCGGCGCCACAGTCGAGCTGTACGATGCCATGCCATCGGTGGGGCGAAAATTTCTGCTGGCAGGAAAAGGCGGATTGAACCTCTCTCATTCGGAGCCGATGGAGTCCTTCCTTGCGTGCTATGGCACTCGCCGGGCGCTCGTCGAACCGGCAATCCGATCATTTTCCCCTTCGGCTCTGCAGGCTTGGGCTCGCGAGCTTGGTGTGGAAACGTTCGTCGGGACGTCCGGACGAATCTTTCCGATTGATTTGAAGGCTGCGCCGCTCTTGCGTGCATGGTTGCGCCGGTTGCGAAATGCCGGCGTACAGTTCCATGTCAGACATCGATGGTGTGGCTGGAACGAAAGAGGAAGCCTTCTCTTCACCAGTCCACAAGGGCCGCAAAACGTTCAAGCCTACGCGGTGGTGTTGGCGCTGGGCGGAGGCAGTTGGCCGCACCTCGGATCCGATGCCGGGTGGATTCAGATTCTGGCTGAACGGAACGTATCGATCGTTCCGCTAAAGCCCGCGAATTGTGGATTTGACGTCCAATGGAGCGAGCATTTTCTGACGAAGTTCGCGGGACATCCGGTAAAAACGGTCGCGGGCACTGTGAAGACCGTGGACGGAATCATGATCCGGCGCATGGGAGAGTTCGTCATTACCGCGAATGGCGTGGAAGGGGGCCTCATTTATATGGTCTCATCCGCCGCACGTGATGTGATCACGACGGAAAGAACGGCAACGCTGTGGTTGGATCTCGCTCCTGATCGTCGATTGAGGCAACTCGGGCAAGATCTTTCGCGGCCGCGCGGTAAACGAACGGTCGCGACACATCTCAAACGCTATGCCGGTATTGACGGAGTCAAGGCGGGTCTCCTGCGCGAAGTTGTGTCGAACGACATGCCGGCAGATCCTATTCGGCTCGCTGCTGCCATCAAATCTCTCCCGCTGACACTTGTAGCACCTCGCCCATTGGAAGAAGCCATCAGCACAGCCGGCGGCGTCTCTTTCGACGCACTGGACAGGAGATTGATGCTTCGTTCATTTCCGGGGGTATTTTGCGCCGGAGAAATGTTGGACTGGGAGGCACCGACCGGAGGATATCTGCTCACGGGTTGTTTGGCGACCGGACGTCTCGCAGGACGTGCAGCTGCCGAGTGGGCTGACGATCATTGCTCTCGGCGTCTGTGAAAAGTGTCGCTCTCGATCAGGTGCGCAGGCCCCGCACTACCCGAATAACCAATTCCAGATTTTAACGAACCAGCTGGTGATTATTCCAATCCACGAGTCGCTCGCCTGAGGTGGATCGACATCCATGGACGGTGCCGGTGCTGGTGGTTTGACAGACGCGAGGTTGGGAGAAGGGGAGACCGTTTGTGCGGCCTGTGGCGATTCGGCATCCTGGATAGGCGTGACTGAAGAGGCAGGTGCTTCCGGAGTGACGGTCGGAGTTATGGCAGGCTTGTCTCTCTTAGAAACCACCATCACGGGCGCTCGAGCCCGTTCTATTTCCTCTTTGTACTGAGCCACCTTGGCCTGCAAGGAAACGCTCTCCTGTCGAATGTCCACTATCTTTCGCGCGAGGTGCCAACTTTGATTCATCAAGGTTGCCACCTGTGTTTTGAGCGATGCGAGGGTGTCCTCCGCTCTCTGTCTCAGGATCGGCAACTGTTCTTCTTCCCGTCGAATAGCGGTCCGCAGTTCGGACATGGCGGCATCTTCACGGCGGTTGGAGGCCTGCAATGCCGCGATTTCCCGATCCAGCCCCCTGACCTCCTCTCGTACCGCTTCCAAGGCGTGGGTCTGTTCCGCCGTCTCTGCCATGACCCTCTCGTACGTACGCCGACTGACACAGCCGACTTCCAAGAGCAAGACCATAGCAAGCGCACAGAGGGCAACCCGTTGGGCCACCAGAGACATTGTGCCGATAGGACGTGTCATAGGCGTTGCCTCATAAGTTAACCAAACCGAAACCCTTGTGCCGGGGCCGGCAGTCGGCCAGTGAGTCGCTGCGCGTAAGATGTACACAGATGATGGGTATCCGTCAACCCTCCAAGCTCTCCGTATCGGAAGCATGGATAATCTGTCGGAATTTTCGTACGATGAGGCCATCATGTCGTCCGACGCGGCTACATTCATTCAGCTCACACCGGAATGCGAGACCGCTCTCTTGGAACAGTTTCTCAAGGCCGAGGCCATGGCGTTGTGGACGGTACGATCGGCGCGATTACAAGACGTTCCTCCGAATGTCTATGCCTTTCTTCGAAAACACGAGGAAGATGAAGAGCAGCATCTGGCGCAATTTGAGACCATGATCGGCCGTCAGCCTCGCGAACGGGAACGGCTTCCGTCCGTGCCAAGACAATGGCCTGCACTGGCCGTCCAGCTCTATGGGTATGAGTCACTGGGACTCGAATTCGCGACACTGCTCGTTGCTTTACGACCGGACTTGGCCTCGATCTGCGAGGACGAACTTGTCCATGTGGAATTCTTTGAGCGCGAGATTCGCCGCATTCTGAGCAGCGAGACCATCGATGCCGAACAGGTCAGGATCTCCTCGCTTGCGTGGTGGCGGAAATTGCCGCGAACGGTCGATCGCTATCTCAACGCGGCGGCGTTCGATCCGTTCCGCACTGTGCTGGTAGGAAACATTCTTTCTGCAATCGGACGGCGCTTCACCACAACGGGCTTGTTACAGAACCGATGAAGTCAATCAGGCCTGGGCGGGGACAAGGCCGGTGACGGCACCCATCTTGCGGTATTTCTGATCCCGTTGAGCGATGAGTTGTTCGGCGGGCAAATCAAGCAGATCGAACAGGTGGTTGGTCAGCGCCTTTCCGACCAGCCCACAAACGGCTCGGGGCTCACGATGAGCACCTCCCAACGGTTCGGAAACAATCGTGTCGATCACGCCGAGATCGAGAAGATCGTGTGCGGTCATTTTCAACGCTGAGGCGGCATCGGGAACCTTTTCCGGGCTGTCCCAAAGAATGGCGGCACAGCCTTCAGGCGAAATGACCGAATAGACCGAATGTTCGAGCATCAGAACGCGGTCGGCGACACCGAGGGCTAAGGCGCCTCCGCTCCCTCCTTCACCGATGACCACGGAAATAATCGGTACGGTCAATCGGGACATGACAAACAGATTGCGGGCGATGGCCTCCGCTTGGCCTCGCTCCTCGGCACCGATGCCGGGATAGGCACCCGGCGTATCAATAAAGGTAATGATCGGGCGATTGAATTTTTCCGCCATCTTCATGAGGCGGAGCGCTTTCCGGTACCCTTCAGGGTTGGGCATGCCGAAGTTCCGTTGCATGCGTTCTTTAAGAGTTTTGCCTTTTTGATGACCGATAATCATCACAGGGCGGTCGTTGAATCGGGCACATCCTCCCACGATGGCCCGATCATCTCCAAACACACGATCGCCATGAAGCTCGAGAAAGTCCCGCGTCAACTCAGTGATATAGTCTAATGTGCTTGGACGTTGCGGATGGCGCGCCAACTGCGTTCGTTGCCAGGGGGTCAGATGTTTGTAGAGTTCGTGCTCTGTTTGTGCAAGCTTCGCGCGAAGCTTGCGAATGTCGCTTTGGACGGACGATTTACCATTGGTGATCGTCGCAGAAAGCTTCTCAATCTTCTCTTCGATTTCTCGGATCGGCTTTTCAAATTCGAGGTAATCGCGCATCGCCTTCTTCAATTCCGTACAACGATCAGCCACGGCACAACGTGAGACTCCTAAGATAGCAAAGAGAGGGCCCCCTTGCCTAGCACTTCCTCGACATCCGACATAAAAAGGTCGCTGGCGCAGACGGTGAGATGGGGGAGGGGAGCCGTCTCAGCTTCCAAGGCACCGTCGGTTCGAAACGACATCGAGATCGAGGTGCTGCCGGGATGCCGCCGAAAGACATCAAGCAACCGAGGCAACTGCTCACGGACCTCCGGGCGATCACTGAGGCGGATACGAATACGTTTGATGGACTGCGCCTGAACCTCGGCCAATGGTTCGATCTTACTCCCGCGAATTTTTGTGCCCTTGTCACCTCGGTCGATGGTGCCGGTAATGCGAACGATCTGCTCAGGGACGATCAGCTCACCGGCAGTCCTGAACAAATCGGGGAATACGATCACTTCGGTGGTTCCTTGCAGATCTTCCACCGTGAGATAGGCCATTCGATCGCCCTTCTTCGTCAGCATCGATTTGACCGTGGCGATAATACCGCAGATTTTCACCTCGCCGCCGTCGGAGCATTCTTTCAATCTCACCGTCGTGGTGGTCGACAAGGCACTCAGCGTCGCTTCGTAGCGGGCGAGGGGATGGGCGGAAATATAGAACCCGGTCAGTTCCCGTTCGTACTTCAATCGTTGCGCTTGATCCCATTCCGCAAGCGAAGGCAACGGAGGTATCGGCAAGGCCGTCGAAGTCGTGTGCCCATTCAGCTCCTCCCCGAAGATGCTGGTTTGCCCGAGCTCACGCTCCCGCTGAGCCGCCGCGCCTTCTTCTACGGCTTGATCGAGTACCGCCATCAGTTGTGCGCGCTTGGCACCGGTCGAATCGAACGCGCCGGCCTTAATCAAGCCTTCCAACATCCGTTTGTTGACTTTGTGAAGATCGACCCGTCGACAGAAGTCAAAGAACGATCCGAAGAGACCGTCTTGAGTCCGCACTTCCAAGACCGACTCCACGGCACCCTCACCCACATTCTTAATGGCCGCCAAACCGAACCTGATTGCCCCGCCGGCCACTGCGAAGTGTTTTTGACTGGCGTTCACATCAGGCCCCAGGACTTTGATGCCCAGGTCCCGACATTCCGTGAAATAGCCGACCAGCTTGTCTTGATTGCCCATGTCGGTCGTCATGAGGGCCGCCATAAATTCGGTCGGGTAGTGGGCTTTCAAGTAGGCCGTCTGATAACACACGACGGCATAGGCGGCCGCGTGCGATTTATTAAAACCGTATCCGGCGAATTTCTGGATCAACTCGTAGAGCTTCTCGGCTTTCTTCTCAGGAATCTTCTTCTGCCTCGCGCCATCGAGGAACTTAGTACGCAACTTTTCCATCTCTTCCGGCTTCTTTTTGCCCATCGCACGCCGGAGAATATCGGCTTGGCCCAGCGAAAACCCGGCCATCTTGTTGGCGATTGCCATGACCTGTTCCTGATAGACGATGACACCATAGGTATCCTTCAGGAGCGGCTCCAAGTCAGGCAACTCATAGGTAATGGGCACCTTGCCTTGCTTTCGCTTGATGAAATCAGGAATGAGATCCATCGGTCCAGGGCGATAGAGCGCGATGATAGCAATGATATCTTCGAACCGGTCTGGCTTCAGTCCGGTGAGCAGATCGCGCATACCGGAGCTTTCCAGCTGGAACAGCCCGGTTGTTTTTCCGGAGCTCAACAGGGCAAAGGTGGCTGGATCATCGAACGGCACCTGATCGACCACAAGCGGCGGCGCCTCGGGATGCGTTTCGTTGATGAGAGTCTCGGCTCGCCGGATCATCGTGAGGGTCTTGAGGCCAAGGAAGTCGAATTTGACCAACCCGATTTTCTCGACGTCTCCCATCGAATACTGGGTCACAATTTCGTCGTTGGCGCCCTTGTACAGCGGCACGTGCTCGGTGAGCGGTCCTTCTGAGATCACGACGCCAGCCGCATGGGTCGAAGCATGTCGGGCCAGACCTTCGAGAGATTGCGCATTGGCCATGAGTTCTTTGACCTTGGGGTCCGTCTCCACCAGCTCGCGCAATCGCGGCTCCGTCTCCATAGCCTGCTGTAAGGTGATGTTCAATTGATTGGGGACCAGCTTCGCTACTTTATCGGCGTCGGCGTAGGACAATTCCAACACGCGTCCCACATCCCGGATCGCCGCCTTGGCCCCGAGCGTGCCAAACGTAATAATCTGAGCGACATGGTCGGTGCCGTACTTATCCACCACGTAGTTGATCACCTCGCCACGGCGATCCATGCAGAAATCCATATCGATATCGGGAAGAGAGACGCGCTCAGGATTCAAGAAACGCTCGAACAAGAGCGTATAGACGAGTGGATCGAGGTCGGTAATGCGCAGGGCATAGGCCACAAGGCTGCCGGCGGCAGAACCTCGGCCAGGCCCGACCGGGATCCCTTGTGATCGAGCGAAACGGATGATGTCCCAGACGATGAGGAAGTAGCCTGCAAATCCCATCGAACAGATCACCATCAGCTCTTCCCGAAGGCGCTGATCGTAGACAGCGGACGCCACCCGGCTGGGCCTTTCTTTTAGTCGTTCCTTCAGTCCGGCGAGGACGAGATGTTCCAGATAGGACTCACGATCCTTAAATCCGTCGGGGATGCGATATTGCGGAAGATAGGTCTTATTCAGCGGGAGGTCGAGGTCGCAATAGTCGGCGATGCGGCAAGTGTTCGTCACGGCGCCGGGAAATTCCGTAAACGCCGGAGCGATTTCCTCCGTTGATTTGACGTACAGCTGATCCGTGTCGAACTTCATCCGGTGTGGGTCGCTGACCGTCTTTCCCGTCTGCAGGCACAGCATCAGTTCATGCGGCCGCGCATCTTCCTTCTTCAAGTAGTGACAATCATTGGTGCCGGCCAGTGGAATCCCGAGCTTCTTGTGAATGTCCATCAACCCGGCATTGGCCACCCGCTGGTGATCAAGTCCGTTCGCCTGCACCTCGAGATAGAAGTGGTCTTTCCCAAAGATCTCTTGAAATTCGCCCGCCACCGCCATGGCACCCTGCATGTCTTGTTGGCCGATCAGATAGGGGATCTCGCCGCTCAAACAGCCGGAAAGAGCGATAATACCCTCATGATGCAGCTTTAACAGTTCCTTGTCGATACGAGGTTTATAATAGAACCCTTCAAGATACCCTTTACTGACGAGCTTGATGAGATTCTGGTAGCCTGTCAGATTTCTCGCGAGGAGAATCAGATGATAGTAATCGTTATGCGCGAGGCCGCTGTCTTTCTTGGCATGCCGACTACCGAGTGCCATGTAGGCTTCACAACCGATGATCGGCTTGACGCCCGCCTCTTTGGCTTTGCGATAGAACTCGACTGCGCCGAACATGTTGCCATGATCCGTCATCGCCACAGCCGGCTGATTGAACGATTTGATCTGTCGGACCAGCGGCTCAATCTGATTTGCGCCGTCGAGGAGGCTGAATTGCGTGTGGAGATGCAGGTGGACGAAGGACGAAGCCATGGCGGAGGATTCTATGGAGATGAGGAGGGGAAGTCAAACATTCCAGGAACGACCGATCAGGTTACGCTCGTCTAAAAACCTCATTTCATGAACGTGTGATGCAGCTGACTGTTTGTGCAAAATGGAGATACCCTGCAAGATGGTCAGATTGACACTCCAGTTGTGTCGAGACAACCCAGATTGCGGCTAAAACCCACCGGAAGCTGACTCGGCGCTCGAAGATCGGTTTAGCGCTCATTGCCGGTAGTGCCGGAGGAACCCGGTCAAGGTCCCCTCTGCTATGGGAAGCTGTGCTTCTCTTAGCGCCGCCGCAAACTTTCCTTAGTCAGAGCCGTTCCCCGTACTTTCGGTAATGTTGCTTCTTGGCGGCAGCGATCCAATTATCTCGTTTAATACGCTCGGGATCAGTATCGAGCTTCTTCGCGATCTTCGCAATATCTTCCGGTTTCCAACGAGCAATTTGAATAAAGGTGCGGGTACCCATCTTATTCAGAGTGTGAGCAAAAACAGGCCCGATTCCACTAATCTTTTTGAGATCGTCTTCTTGAATGTCCTTACTAACTTTGGATGTGCCTCCCTGTGAACCCGTCTCGGCTCCATTCTGGCGGGTTGGACGAGACGTGGCGGTTGCTGAAGCAGGTTTTGCACGAAGTTCCGCCCGCATTTCTCTGAGGCGTTTTTGCAGGCGATCGATGTGCTCATCTTTTTCCGGAATAAGTCGTACCTCCTGAGAGAGAGCTTGACGTTCCGCTTGAAGGTCATGCAGCTCACGATGGAGACTCGCAATCTGTTCGTCTCGTTCATGCAGACGCTGCTCATCGAGCAGATGTTGCGCGCGGAGTTGTTCCTGCGTAGCGCATTGTTCTTGGAATTTTTCTACTTCCCCTTCATGTTCTTGAACCGTGCGCGCGTATTTTCTTCCCCATTCGTTGAGTTCTGATTCCTTCTCGCGAAGAAGGAGGGTGATCGGCACCAGTTCTTCAATGCGGCGGTCTCGTTCAACGATGGACCGTTCGAGTTGCTGGATCATGCCCCGATGGCCGGCTTCCCGATCACTCAGTTCCACCTCCAGTTGATGGACGCGGTCTTGCGCCGACTCCAATTTCGCCACCTGGGCGCGGAGCCGATCTCGGTCGGCGAGGCCGTCGTTGAGCTGCGCGATGTGCTCCCGCAGCACCCGGACTTCCTGCTCCATGACCTCACGCGCTTGATCGGCGGCCCGACAGGCCTGTTGCGCCGCGCGAAGTTCATCAGCTTGGGCGATGGCGGTTGCATCAACTTCGTTGATTCGATGGTCTCGCTCGGCGAGGGATCGTTCGAGTTGCTGGATGATGCCGCGATGGGCGGCCTCCCGGTCGCTCAGCTCCACCTCTAGCTGATGGATGCGGGCTTGCGCCGACTCCAGCTTCTCCACCTGGGTGCGGAGTCGGTCCCGGTCGGCCAGACCCTCGTTGAGTTGGACGATCTGTTCGCGGAGGACGCGGATTTCTTCCTTCAGGACTTCGCGTGTCTGCTCGGCAGTCCGACAGGCCTGGTGAGCCTTCCGGAGTTCATCAATCTGGGCCGCTGCGAGCGTATCGAATTCTCCGATGCGGTGGTCGCGTTCGGCGAGCGCCCGTTCGAATTGCTGAATCGTACCGCGATGAACGGCTTCGCGATCGCTGAGTTCGACCTCCAGTTGATGCACACGGTCTTGAGTGGCCTCCAACTTCTTCACCTGGGCGCGGAGCCGGTCTCGGTCGGCGAGACCCTCGTTGAGTTGCGCGATCTGTTCACGCAAGACTCCCACTTCTCGCTCCATAACATCCCTGGCCTGCTCGGCGGTCCGACAGAGTTGTTGAGCGGTGTGGAGTTCATTGGTCCGAGTCGCAAGAATCGATTCGACCTCACTGATCCGGTGGTTGCGGTCGGCAAGCTCTTCATTGAGTTGAGCGACGTGGTTGCGAAACTCCCGAATTTCCTCTTTCAGAACCTCGCGGGCTTCCTCGGCGGCTCGACAAGCGTGTTGGGCAGTGCGAAGGTCATCGGCTTGCGCGGCGGCGTGAGACTCGATTGCATGGGTACGTTGACGAACAGCGGTCCCTTCTGTCTCTAAGTTCGTCAGTTGTCTCGATCGGGCCGTGAGTTCTGCTTCGAGTGTCTTGAGCCGTTCATTGCGTGAAATAAGCTCTCGTTGAACCGAAGAATGCAGGGTTTCGGCCGACATGATTTTCTGCTCAAGAATTTGTACGGCAGAGGACTTGACCTTCAAGTCGCGTGACATGGTCTCCAGGGCCTGTTCCTTAGTCCGCAACAGACCGGCTAGATCGTTGGATTGAAACTCCGGCGAACTTTTCGGGAGCCGCCTCAGCCACCAGCCGACCGCGAATCCGATTCCTGCCGCGATGAGGAGGCATCCGACCATCTGGCTTATCAGTGTGATCATACGTCATTCCGTCCTTACATCAGTAATTCAATTCGCTCATTGCGTTGGAGGCCCGGTTGCTGCTTCCCCTGGGAGAGAGGCCGTGTGGAACCATAGCCGATCGTGGTAAACGGATTCGTGAGTCCGTGGTTGGTCAAGTACTGTTTGACCGCCTCCGCGCGACGCCGACTCAGCTGCATGTTGTATTCCGCCTCACCCACAGTATCGGTATGACTCGCGATTTCAATCGGCGTACCGGGAGCTCTTCGTAAAAGCGCGATGATTTGATCCAGTACCGCCTGTCCTTTGGTCGAGATCACGGCACTTTTTGGCTCAAATTCGATCGAGGATTTCGCAAGAACCTGATTCAGCAACAGCTGAAGTGCCGAGAGAGGAACGACGGGGGAAGAAGATGATGTCGTCGGTGCCACGACCACGCGATCTTCGATCCTCAAGCCGGCTCGTATCGCAGGAGCGACGGCCTGCAATATTTCGGCCTTCTCGCGAGAACCCCTGACCTGACCGGTTACGACCAACGAACGTCCATCAATGATGATTGAACCACGCTCCACCATCATCCCAAAAATCGGTAAGAAATGTGGGACATTGTCGACCCATGCCGCCGCACCGACCTGTTTGTCTACGAGGACCTGGTCGATCACGCGTATTCCCGTTTTCGCATAGAGTGTGTGAGCCTGCTCCAGGATGGAGGCCTTACTGCGTTCGGTAGGCAACGAACCGTGAAGCACCAGGCCGCCTTGCTGGAAGCTTGCGTAAAAGGAGGCGGGCCCGACGGCGACGGGCCGTGACGACGAGGAGAGATGCCGCGGGATGCACACCACGGCGAGGAGTATCAACGCAACAATGCCGCCGGTGAAAATCCCCGAGCGTCTCATGAGCTTTGCCTGCTGTAGATAATATGACGGCTGGCGTGCGAGGCGTGGCGGTGTCATAGGTGACGACGTATCTACTAGGATGAGATCTACCCAGTCAAGCTGATCAAGCAGTGTCAAGCCGTATTGACTGTTCGGTCAGAGCCGATCCGGAGCGGCTTCATACAGAGCTCTGTATCGGACAGAGTGTGAGAGCATATAGTCGGGGTGAGCGGAGGAGTCAACGACGGGAAGAACCGGAGGGATCCCGCATCACGGCGCAGTCGAACACCTGTGAAGAGGAGAACGGGCTACAGCCGTTCCTTGTACTTGTGGTAGTGTTGCTTCTTCGCCTCCGCGATCCAATTCTCTCGTTTGATCCGCTCCGGGTCGGTATCGAGCTTCTTGGCAATCTTCGCGATATCTTCGGGTTTCCACCGCGCGATCTGGATAAACGTGCGGGTGCCTAGCTTCTGGAGTGTGCCTGCAAAGACCGGCCCGATCCCTGAGATCTTTTTCAGATCGTCGGCCGGCACGGACGTACTCCCTTTCGGCGATCCTCCTGAGGCATTCGATGTGGTCCCATTCGAGCGGGGCGGCGGGGAGTGGACGGCAGCTGACGAGGGCGTCGCCCGCAGGGTCGCGCGCAGTTCTTTGAGGCGTTTCTGCAGGCGGTCGATCTGCTCCTCTTTTTCCGGAATGCCCTGCACTTCCTTACGGAGCGCGTGCCGTTCTGTTTGGAGATTCTGCAGCTGTCTGGTGAGATCGGCAATCTGAGCGTCACGTTCCTGCAGTCGTTGCTCATCGAGTTGATGTTGTGCGCGGAGTTGGTCCTGAGCCGCCGCTTGTTCGTGCAGCTTGGCGGTCTCGGCTTCTAGGTCATGCACGGTGCGTGCGTGGGTGCGTTCCCATTCCTTGATCGCGGCCTCTTTCTCGCCCAGGAGATGGGTGACCGGCACCAGCTTGTCAATCCGTTGATCTCGTTCGGCGAGGGTCCGTTCAAGTTGCTGGATCGTGCCCCGATGGGCCGCCTCCCGATCACTCAGTTCGACCTCCAGCTGATGGACGCGATCTTGGGTCGCCTCCAGCTTCTTCACCTGGGCGCGGAGCCGATCTCGGTGGGCCAACCCTTCGTTCAATTGCGCGATCTGTTCACGCAGGACGCGGATTTCCTCTTTGAGGACCTCGCGGGCCTGCTCGGCGGTCCGACAGGTCTCCAGGGCATCCTGGACTTCGTTCGCCTGAGCGGCCGCAAACGAATCGAACTCACTGATCCGATGGTCTCGTTCCGCAATGGCCTGCTCCAGTTGTTGGAGCGTGCTCCGATGGGCCGCTTCGCGATCACTCAGTTCGACCTCCAGCTGATGCACGCGGTCTTGGGCCGATTCCAGTTTCTCCATGCGGGCTCGGACTTTATCCCGGTCAACCAGCCCCTCGTTCAATTGCGCGATCTGTTCGCGCAGGACGCGGATTTCTTCTTTGAGGACTTCGCGGGCCTGCTCGGCGGTCCGACAGGTCTCCAGGGCATCCTGGACTTCGTTCGCCTGAGCGGCCGCAAACGAATCGAACTCACTGATCCGATGGTCTCGTTCCGCAATGGCCTGCTCCAGTTGTTGGAGCGTGCCCCGATGGGCCGCTTCGCGATCACTGAGTTCAACTTCCAGCTGATGCACGCGGTCGCGGGCCGATTCCAGCTTCTTCACCTGAGCGCGGAGCTGGTCGCGGTCGGCGAGGCCTTCGTTGAGTTGGGTGATCTGTTCACGCAGGACGCGGATTTCCTCCTTCAGGACTTCGCGAGCCTGCTCAGCCGTCTGACGGGCCTGCTGGGCCCCGTGGAGTTCTTGCGCCTGAGTGGCTGTCTGTGAATCAAACTTACTGATCCGACGGTCTCGTTCCGTCAGGGCCTGCTCCAGTTGCTGGAGCGTGCTCCGATGGGCCGCTTCGCGATCACTCAGTTCGACCTCCAGCTGATGCACGCGGTCTTGGGCCGATTCCAGTTTCTCCATGCGGGCTCGGACTTTATCCCGGTCAACCAGCCCCTCGTTCAATTGCGCGATCTGTTCGCGCAGGACGCGGATTTCTTCTTTGAGGACTTCGCGGGCCTGCTCGGCGGTCCGACAGGTCTCCAGGGCATCCTGGACTTCGTTCGCCTGAGCGGCCGCAAACGAATCGAACTCACTGATCCGATGGTCTCGTTCCGCAATGGCCTGCTCCAGTTGTTGGAGCGTGCTCCGATGGGCCGCTTCGCGATCACTCAGTTCGACCTCCAGCTGATGCACGCGACTTCTCATCGACTCCAACTCTTTTACTTGGGCGCGAAGGCGCTCTCGGGCAGAGAGGCTTTCGTTGAGTTGGGTGATCTGTTCACGCAGGACGCGGATTTCCTCCTTCAGGACTTCGCGGGCCTGCTCAGCCGTCTGACGGGCCTGCTGGGCCCCCCGGAGTTCCTCCACCTGGGCGGCGGCGAGGGCATCGAACTCCCCGATGCGATGGTCACGTTCCGCGAGGATCTGTTCGATCTGCTGAATCCTGCGACGATGAGCGGCCTCCCGATCACTCAGTTCGACTTCCAGCAGATGGACGCGATCTTGGGCCGACTCGAACTTCGCCATCTGGGCACGCAGGTGGTCCCGGTCGGAGAGGCCCTCGTTCAGTTGCACAATATGCTCCCGCAAGACCCGGATTTCCTCCTTCAAGACCTCCCGGGCCTGCTGGCCCGCACGAAGTTCGTCCCCCTGGGTAGCGATGATCGACTTAAGCTCGCTCACCTGTTGCTGTGCTGCGCTTCCATCGGTTTCCAGGTCCGCCAATCGCCTTGACCGTATTGCCAATTCTGCTTCGAGCGCCTTCAGCTGCTCGCTGCGGGCGACCAGCTCTCGTTGGGCTGAGGTGAACTGCGTCTCGGACGACATGATCTTCTGCTCGAGCAACTGCATCGCCGCAGTCTTCACCTTCAACTCGTGCGACGTCGTTTCCAGCGCCTGTTCCTTCGCACGCAACAAATTAGCGAGCTGCTGGCATTGTTGCTCGAACGAACTCTTAGAATTTTGCTGTAACCATCTGTTCAGTGTGCTCATAGTGCATTCAGTCCTTACATCAGCAATTCGATGTGATGGTTTCGCTGAAGGCTTGTTTGATGTCTCGCATAAACACCAAATGACCTCGTTCGAAGCTTGCGTGGAAGGTGGCGGAAACCATGACTGTAGGCCGTGGCGGGGAGGAGAGGTGCCGCGTGATATACACCACGGCTAGGAGTATCAACGTAACGACACCGCTGGTGAGAATCCCCGCACACCTCATGAAATCAGCCCACTGTAGACGACGATGTAACTATTGGGGTGCGACCGCGGCACGGTATCACATTTGATCGTGAATGTACTAGGGCAAGATTTGCCACTGAAACAGGCGGCTGCATAGTTCTGGTGAAGGGAAGGGAAAGGACTCTACCTTCGAAAAGATTGCAGATGGCCGCAGTCTCAGGTCCAGAGAATGGACGATCCTGGGAGACACGCATCAGCTCTTCACATCTCGTCATATAGAGAAGTAGAAGCTGGAAGCGCAGAATAGCGGAATAGACTGGGGCATTCACCAGTCTCATCGCCCACGTAAGAGCAGTATGCTTCTTTTTATGGTCTCGTCCACTGCCATTCTACAGGAAAATAAGCTGGTTAAACTTCCTATGCGCTGGTGGGCGATCGCGCTCCGTGGACTGCTCGGTATTCTCGTCGGCATCGTCGCGTTCTTCATGCCGCTCTCCACCTTGCTCGCGCTTGTCTATCTATTCGGGATGTATGCCTTCTTGGATGGACTCTTCAATCTCGTGGCTGCATGGCGGCAAACCGATCGGCCAAAACCTTGGTGGGCTCTGTTACTGTCGGGCATCGCTGGAATCGGAGCGGCTGTCATCAGCTTTGTCTGGCCTGGCATCACCGCTTTAGTGTTGGTCTATGTGGTTTCAGCCTGGGCGCTTATTACAGGAGGATTGCAGATTGCCGCCGCGGTGAAACTGCGCAAAGAAATCGAGGGGGAATGGATGTTGGCCCTTTCTGGAATCTTCTCGATAGTCCTCGGCTTCCTGCTTGCTTTCTTTCCCGAAGCCGGCGCGATCGGGCTCGTGTGGTATCTCGGCGCCTATGCCATTGCTTTCGGCATCCTATTGATTGCCCTGAGTTGGCGTTTGCGAACGCGTCAGGCGCAAGATCATTCACAGCCTGCCCAAGCGGCTGCCTAAAATCTGCGGCTGCATAAGATCCGCTGTCTTGCCTCGAATTTTCCTGCTGGAATTGTGGCCCCGTTCGGCGTAAGCCAAAGCAATGGGAAGAAAGCTGAGCGCCGGGATCCTGCTCTATCGAATACGAAGCCAGGCCATTCACATACTGCTGGTTCATCCGGGCGGCCCTTTCTGGGCGAAGAAGGATGATGGAGCTTGGTCGATTCCGAAGGGCGAATATGACGAAGGTGCCGATGCGCTGGAGGCGGCCAAGCGGGAATTTCACGAAGAAACAGGTTGTGAAGTTTCTGGCGAAACTGTTCCTCTGATACCGGTGCGCCAACCCAGTGGGAAAGTCATTTCCGTCTGGGCAGTGGAGGGCGATATCGCCGTGCCGTCGATTCGGAGCACCAGTTTCCGGATGGAGTGGCCGCCGGAGTCGGGGAAGTTTCAAGAGTTTCCAGAGGTCGATCGCGCCGAATGGTTTGACCTCTGCACCGCGCATCGAAAGATCCTTCCGGGTCAGCGCCCGTTTCTTGCTCAACTTGAGCAGATGGTCCAAAACAAGTCGACTGAGTGAGAAAGAGGTCGGCGGAAATGAGGCTCGCTGCGGGCGCCTTGGTCTGCGTCATCGCACATCTCCATGCTTCCCACAACACTTGATGAGTCTGAGTTGTGGACTCGGGTAAGCCCTAGCTCAGTTGATCTTATTTGCGATACATAATGGCGGAGCGCCGACACGAACCCTTCACCTATTTGGAACCGGTGTGGTGAGTGATGCGTCTATGTATGGCCATAATCTAAATCTCTTATGGGGGTATTATGAAACGTTCTGGATCTGCGGTATGGCAAGGTGATTTGAAGACCGGCAAGGGCACTGTCTCAACAGAGAGCGGAGTCTTATCACAGACGCAATACTCGTTTTCTACCAGGTTCGAGAACGGGAAAGGCACGAATCCCGAAGAACTTGTGGCCGCCGCGCATGCCGGGTGTTTTTCCATGGCGCTCTCGGCTCAATTAGGCGAGGCAGGACTGACACCGGAGAAACTGGAAACGACGGCCACGGTCACCTTCGATAAGACAGAGGCTGGATGGACCGTGACCAATGTGCATCTGAACGTCAACGGCAAAGTACCCAAGGCCGATGACGCGGCTTGGAACAAGGCCACACAAGCGGCCAAGACCGGCTGTCCGATTTCTCGGCTGTTCAACACGACAATTACAATGGACGCCAAGCTTGAACGTTGAGCATCGTGACTGCCCGTTCCGATTCCGATGTGTTGGCGTTCTTGTTCGACTTGGACGGAACGCTGGTAGACAGCGTGTATCAGCATGTGTTGGCCTGGAGAGAGGCGACGCAGGTGGTTGGGATCGAACTACCCGTCTGGCGCATCCATCGACAGATCGGTATGAGCGGCGGCCTGATGCTCCATGCGTTGCTGCGTGAAACCGGCCGCCCTGTTTCAAAAGAGGACGCACAGCGAATCCAGCTGGTTCATCGAGAGGCCTTTGCCAGGCAAGCGCCTTCCCTCCGTGTCCTTCCCGGCACACATGACCTCCTGGCCACCTTGGCTCACCATCATATTCCGCATGCTATTGCGACCAGCGGACGGATGGAGAACGCTCGCCACGCGCTTCAGCTGTTGAAATTTGACCGTGATGTGCCGGTGGTCACGAGAGACGATGTCCGGTTTGCGAAACCCGATCCTGATCTCTTTTTAGAGGCAGGGAAACGGTTGAACATGCCGATGAGTCGTTGTGTCATCGTCGGCGACAGCGTCTGGGATTTGTTGGCTGCTCGACGTGCTTCTGCTCTATCGGTCGGCCTCTTATCAGGAGGCTATGGGCAAGACGAACTGGAGCGTGCCGGTGCCTACCGAGTGTACCAAGATCCGGCGGACCTCCTGAAGCATCTCGACGAAGTGGGTCTTCGATTGATACCTGATGGACGATGAAGGAGATGAGAATATGAATCGAAGCAGATGGGCTCCAGCAGCAGCGGTACTGATAACTCGCCATGTCGTCACGGCATGATGGACACGCTACGGCTGAAGGACAAAGTTGCGATTGTGACGGGCAGCAGCAGCGGAATCGGCAAGGCGATTGCCCTTCGGTTCGGCCAGGAAGGAGCGAAGGTGATCGTGACTGCGAGGCGGTTGCAGCTGTGTGAGCGGACCGTTTCGCAAATCAGGGAGGAGGGTGGAGAGGCATGGCCGATCCAGACTGATGTAGCCGACGAGCAGCAGGTCGAGCGATTGATGGCTGACACGGTGACCCGCTATGGCCGGATCGATATTGTCGTCAACAATGCCGGTATCGGAGGCGGGAGTCGCGTGGCTGAGACGAGCACCGAGACATTCGATCAGGTGATGGGCGTGAACCTGCGCGGCACCTTCTTTTGCTGTCGAGCGGGCTTCCGACGCATGAAGGAACAGGGTGGTGGCGTGATTATCAACATGTCGAGTGTCGCCGGCCTGCAAGCCTGGGCAGGCACCGGCACTTATAGCGCGTCAAAACACGGCATGATGGCGCTCACCAAATCATTGGCTGACGAAGGCCGGCCTTATCACATCAAGGTCAGCGCCATCTGTCCAGGAGCAGTGGCGGATGAGTTGGTGGACGCCTCTCCGGCAGACATTGAGCGCAGCGAAAAGATCGACCCGTTCGATGTAGCGGAAGCAGCTTTGTACCTCTCGACACTGGGAAAGTATGCTGTGGTGCATCACATCGTCATCGATCGGTTAGGCGCCGACTGGTAAAGCGCGTCACAAGGATCGAGTCTTCTGTAATGATAACAATGGCGGGCTACAGGATATCAGCAGGCGTGAACGACATTGAGGTAACGTAAGTAATGGGCTCACCTCATGCGGTGAGCCCGTAGAGGCGGTGAACAACTCAAGTCGCCACTCGGGCAGTGGCACTAGACCGATACTTTCTGATGATCGTCCCTCCGTCTGCGGAGGTTCGTTCCGATGCGAGTACGTTCCCTCTCATATCCCACCGCGGTGTAGTATAACGCACGATCAAAAAACTGACTCAAGACGTGCATGAGTTCCAACTCGCCGTGCAGTTCGACGGCGCTATCGGACAATCCCTCGCGCTGAACAAAGGCCGTCATGTGTTCTCTGGTAGCGGTGATGGCCCAGAGGAAGTGGCTATAGGCGACGCCCTGTGCGGCTCGCCGGGCGCCGAGTTCCGTGTATCGGCGCTCGATTTCGCTTTCGGTCATGTCCATCAACCAATTGTTCAAGTTCTGGTAGATCTCGCGGGTGCGGGCTTGAAGCTCGTCCGGTGGGACTCTGCGCAGATCGCTACAGCGGGGAGAATTCCACACTTTCTCGCTGAGCTCACGAGCAAGTTTTTCGGAGTTCTTCTCGATCAGCCTCACCAATCGGCCAGCCAGCATAGCGCACCTCCATATGAGTGGTTATGTAGGGGAATGCATGGGACTCCTTATTGCCGATGAAACATTACTTGAATGATAGCACCAACGTCAATGACACGTTTGTCGGGGTTTGGGCTGGTAAATACCGCATTCCCGCATCGATGTACGAACATGCGCCCTAGGAAAATGCCGGATGCCATCGTCGCTGCGGTTGGCCACGTCGCCTTGAACTTACCTCGCTCATTTGCTATCCTTCGCACGCCTTTCGTAGTCGACGTATCTCTTCCACCTCACACACGATTTTAAGGAGTACCACATGGCCGGCATCAAGCGGGCGTTGATCAGTGTTTCGGATAAGACCGGAGTCATCGAGATGGCAAAGGGGCTGGAAGTACTTGGCGCGGAAATTTTGTCCACGGGAGGAACGGCCAAGGCATTGCGCGACGCCGGAGTAAAGGTCACGGATGTCGCGGCCTATACGGGATCGCCGGAGATTCTCGATGGTCGAGTGAAAACGTTGCATCCCAAGATTCATGGCGGCTTGCTTGGACGCCGGTCGCTTCCGGCGCATGTCGAGCAGATGAATCAACAGGGGATCGGTCCGATCGATGTGGTGGTGGTCAATCTCTACCCTTTTGAAGCCACGATCGCCAAACCCGACTGCCGTTTCGAGGATGCCGTTGAACATATCGATATCGGCGGCCCGTCCATGTTGCGGTCGGCGGCCAAGAATCATGACGATGTGTTGGTCGTCGTCGATCCGGCCGATTATTCGCGGGTGCTGGAGGCCGTGAACGGCCATACGGTGACACCGGCGTTGCGCCGGGAGTTGGCGATGAAGGTCTTTCAGCATACGGCGCGCTATGACGGATTGATCGCCGGCTATTTGGAGAAACACGCTCAAGCGAGAGAGATCAAGTTTCCGAAAGTCTTGTCGCTTCAGTTTGAGTTGGCGGAGTCCCTTCGCTACGGAGAGAATCCTCACCAGCAGGGGGCGTTCTATCGAGAGTTGGACAGCAAGGAGCCGTCGGTTTCTCGTGGGAAGATCTTGCACGGCAAGGCCATGTCCTACAATAACTTCCTCGATGCAAATTCCGCCCTTGAGTTGGTGAAGGAATATGAAGAGACGGCCGTCGCGATCATCAAGCACAACAATCCCTGTGGTGTGGCGCTCGGCGAGACACCGGTGGAGGCGTACGTCAAGGCGAGAGAGACGGATCCCGTGTCCGCCTTCGGCGGCGTGATTGCCTTTAATCGACCGGTGGATATGGCGGCCGCCAAGGAAATCACGTCCACGTTTGTTGAAGTCGTGATTGCTCCAGGGTTTGTTGAGGATGCATTGGCCGAATTGAAACGGAAGAAGGATCTGCGTTTATTAGATGTGGGCCCCTTGACGAAGGTGAAGCAGGAAGGATTCGATCTGAAGAAACTTGTGGGCGGGCTCATTGTACAGGATCGCGATCTCGGTGTCTTATCGGATCTTCGGACGCTTCCCGTGCCGACCATCCGTAAGCCGACGGATGAAGAATATGCCGCTTGTGCGTTTGCGTGGAAAGTCTGCAAACACGTCAAGTCCAACGCCATCATCTATGCCAAGGCGGGTCAGACCGTCGGCATCGGGGCAGGACAGATGAGCCGTGTAGATTCCGTGAAGTTGGCGGCCATGAAAGCGCAACTCCCGGTTAAAGGTTGTGTCATGGCTTCGGACGCCTTCTTTCCGTTCCGCGACGGCCTCGATGCCGCAGCCGAAGTCGGTATTACCGCCGTCATCCAACCCGGCGGATCGATCCGAGATGCAGAAGTCGTCAAAGCCGCGGATGAACATGGGATGACGATGATTCTGACCGGCATGCGTCATTTCCGCCATTGATCGGCTGCTGAAAATGGCCTCTCGCTGCGTTCTCGGTCGCCCGTCCACCTCAACGTACCTGAAAACGTACGCCTCGGTGTCCGAGCTTCCTGCGGCCTTGCGACAGGCCATTTTGAGCAGCCTCTTTGTTTTTCCTACCTGAAGAGAATCTATGAAAGTTCTTGTGGTCGGCAGTGGTGGACGCGAACATGCGATGGTGTGGAAGCTCGCGCAGAGTCCGCGCAAGCCCATGCTGTATTGTGCCCCGGGCAATGCGGGCATTGCTTCATCAGCGACCTGCATCCCGATTAAGTCGGACGACGTTGCCGCCCTAAAAGACTTCGCGCTCCAAGCAAAGATTGATGTGACCGTGATCGGGCCTGAAGCGCCTCTCGCGTTGGGTATCGTTGACGAATTCCGCCAAGCTCGGCTCAGGGTGTTTGGGCCGACCAGGAATGCCGCTCGTGTGGAAGCGAGCAAGATCTTCTCCAAGGACATCATGGCACAGACAAAGATTCGGACGGCTCACGCCAAGAGTTTTGAAAAAATCGCGGACGCATTGGCCTACGTCGAACGGCAGGAGTTCCCGGTCGTGATCAAAGCGGACGGGCTGGCTCAAGGAAAAGGCGTCATCATTGCAACCACTCGTGAGCAGGCGAGACAAGCAATTGTGGATTCGATGGGGAAGGCCGTGTTCGGTCGAGCCGGCAAACAGGTATTGATCGAGCAGTTCCTCGACGGGGAAGAACTGACGATCATGGCGTTTACCGATGGCAGGACGGTGATACCGATGCCGCCGGCGCAGGATCATAAGCGGGTCGGTGATGGTGACACAGGTTTGAATACCGGTGGGATGGGCGCCTATTGTCCAGCCCCGCTTGGGACATCCCAACTCCGAGATCAAGTTTTACATGAGGTCCTGCAGCCGATGGTGGATGCCATGGCCCGGCTCGGCTCGCCGTTCCAAGGAGTGCTGTACGCAGGACTGATGGTGGTGGATGGGACGCCGTACGTGCTCGAATTCAATGCTCGTATGGGGGATCCTGAAACACAGGTGGTGATGCCTTTACTCAAGACGGATTTTCTCGATGTCATTGAATCGGTGGTCGAACATCGCCTCGACCAACTTCCCATTGAGTGGCATCCGGACGCGACGGTCTGCGTAGTAATGACATCGGGAGGCTACCCTGGTCCTTATCAACAGGGGATGTCACTCTCCGGGCTCCCCCCGGCGACCATCTCATCGGACTCCTCTATGGTCTTTCATGCGGGAACCAGCAGGAAAGGCAATGAGATCGTGACAGCCGGAGGCCGCGTCCTCGGCATCCTCGGTCGAGGGCCGACGTTATCCGAAGCACAACGCGAAGCCTATCGAGTCGTGAAGACGATCTCCTTTGAGGGGTGCTACTTCCGGACGGACATCGCGCACCGAGCTCTCAAGACATAAACCCGGACAGTTCACCCATCCTCGAACGACCGATTCAACAACCTCGTCGATCACATCCCGTCTGCTTCCGAGTTAGGTCTACTTAGCGAAGTAAGCCTAGGCCCAAACAGCCGGGGCTATTCTTCTTCTTAGCCGATTCAAGCGTTCTGTTAGAATACCCTCCCACAACGGGCATTGCGCAACATGCGAGAGTCATAGAAATGTCTATCCAGCACCTGCTGTGGAAGCATCATTTCTGATGAAAGCCTGATGAAAGGGGAGGGCCATGACACGCCACTCGATGCGTTTAATCAGTACGGTCATTGGTGTGAGCCTCACACTCGGCCTTGTGGGATGTGATTATTGGCCTCCGGCCTTGCAAGCTGAGATCGAACAATTGCGGGCTGAGGCCCAAACCCTGGCCATAGAGAAAACGCAGCTTCAGGCCCAGGTCATCGATTTGTCCAAGACCAAACAGGAACTGCAAGGACAGGTCGATGAACTAAGCCGCATCAACCGAGAAAAAACCGGAATAATCACCGGCCTCCAAAACCACTTGGATGCCGCTCGCGCGAGAGCATTGAAGGCAAAAGCCCCGAAGACACCGCTTCATAAAACACCGGCAAAGCCGACGGTGAAGGCCGCCGCGAAACCGGCTTCCAAAAACACCGCAAAGGCATCGGTGAACAAGAAACCGGCTCCGATACGATAGCCATCGATCTTATTTTGAAGAAGAGGGCGTTGTGGTACTCGGTGTGCTCGTCGATGAACCGGTTGGCGTTGCTGCGGGCGTCGATGTAGGAGCTGGAGATGCTGCGCTGGTTGTAGCGGGAGCGGCTGACTCCTTCTTTTCTCCTTTTTCTCCAGTACTCGTTCCGCCAGCCTCACCGCCGGCGCTGGATGGAGGTTTAAGTTTATCGGAGTAGTCGGTGACATACCACCCACTCCCTTTAAACATAATCCCCGGCGATGAAATCAGCCGTCTGACTGCTTTCCCACATCGCTCACAGGTCGAGAGCGGATCATCTTTGATGCTCTGCTTCACTTCAAAACGATACGAACAGCTGTCGCACTGATATTCGTAGATCGGCACCGCTTTCCTCCCTTTTACCTTGGCACAGAACCAAATGAGCCGATGCTCCCTTACTCCAACTTTGCGAACGCTTGCTTCAGTCGCTCCAGTCCTCGGGTAATGTTCGTCATACTGGTGGCATAAGACAGCCGGAGATGTTCCGGGCTTCCAAAGGGTTCACCGGGAACGACCGCGATTTGGGCATCATGTAAGAGATAAGACGCCACATCCTTCGGGGTCTTGAGTACACCCGAGGGACCCCGTTTTCCCAACACGTCTTTGATATTCGGGAACGCATAGAACGCCCCGGCCGGCATTCGGCATGACACACCAGGAATCCTGTTCAATCCTTGCACAATGGTGGCTCGGCGGCGGGAAAATTCTTCCACCATTTTTCGAGTGAAGGGTTCCCCAAGGCGCAACGCAGCAACTGCGGCCTTTTGCGAGATCGAACAAGGATTCGAGGTGCTCTGGCTCTGGATATTGGCCATCGCCGTCACGAGATCTTTTGGACCGGCCGCGTAGCCGATTCGCCACCCTGTCATGGCATACGACTTTGATACGCCGTTGACAATGACCGTTCGTGCAGCGATCTCCGATCCCAACGAGGCAATGCTGATGTGCGCGGCCCCATCGTAGACTACCTTTTCATAAATCTCATCGGAAATGACAAGGAGATCGTGGCGGACCGCTGTTGAGGCGATTTGTTCCAACGTCGTCCGATCATAGGTGGCACCGGTCGGGTTGCACGGACTGTTCACGATGATGGCTTTCGTTCTCGGCGTAATGAGTCGTTCCAACTCTGATGCATGGACTGCGTAACCCTCTTCCTCCTTGGTCGGCAACAGAACCGGTGTGGCATCGTTCAGAAGCGTCTGATCCAAATAGGAAACCCAGTAGGGGATCGGAATAATGATCTCGTCACCCGCTTCGAGCAAAGCTTCTGCCAAATTGTAGAGCGAGTGCTTGGCCCCGCAGGAGACGAGGATTTGAGACTTTTCATACCCAACTCCCAGTTCGGCCTGGAGCTTGTCGGCAATCGCTCCCCGCAACTCATCGATTCCGGACGACGGTGTGTATTTGGTAAACCCCTCGCGTATGGCCGCTTCCGCCGCGGCCTTCACCGGCTCCGGCGTATCAAAGTCCGGTTCGCCGGCTGAAAAATCGATGACATCCAGTCCTTGCGCAGCCATGGCTTTGGCGGTTGCAGCCATGGCCAACGTCGGGGAGGGTGCAATACGACCGACACGCGCTGCCAATTTCATGATTTGAGACTCCGGATACGAGCTTGTAGGCGTCGGGCTACTTCCGGATGAAGAAAGTCGATTAAATTGCCGCCGTGCTGTGCCACATCCTTAATAATCGTCGAGGACAAGTATGAATATTCTTCGCTGGGCATCAAGAACACCGTCTCCACCATCTTCGCAAGTTTTCGATTGACGAGCGCCATCTGGAATTCATGTTCAAAGTCGGAAATGGCGCGCAAGCCACGGATAATCGCATGGGCACCTGACCGTTCGACGTAATCCACGAGCAATCCGTCGAACGGAGTCACCTCGACCTGTCCTACATCCTTCATGACCAGCTTGACCATGTCAAGGCGTTCCGCCAAATTGAAGAGTGGGTGCTTGGAGGGATTTGGAGCGACCGCCACCACCACTTTGTCGAACACACGGAGGCTGCGGGTGATGATGTCGGTGTGGCCATGCGTAATGGGATCAAAGGTGCCGGGGTAGATACCGATTTTCATGCCTGCACAGTGGGGGGACGGAAGTAGAGGGATAAGGCCGTATCACCATAGCGATATCGGCGCAAAAACTTGGTGCACCCCAACGACATGGGGAAGGCGGTCTTCGCAGCATGTTCGATGACCAGCCACGAGTCCAGGGCAAACCAATCATCGGCCCTTGGCTCAGCGAATAATGATGGAAGCTTCGACGTCTCGGCGTAAGGTGGGTCGGCAAAGACAATATCATAGGGACCGTTCCACTGATCGGGATCGTCCAGAAATTGTTGGATAGTCCGACCCACCACGACTATTTCCTCACCGATATGACAGAGCTCCAGGTTTTGCCGCAGCAGTTTCAATGCATCCCGATTCGACTCGACGAAGGTCACGTGCGCAGCACCGCGACTGACGGCTTCGATCCCCACAGCTCCGGTCCCAGCATAGAGGTCCAAAAACCGGCAGTTCGTAAGCCGATTACCAAGAATTGAAAACAGGGCTTCTCGAACCCGGTCAGAGGTTGGACGAAGAACGAATTTTCGCGGCCCGTAGAGTCGACGACCTCGATGGGTACCGGCGATCACACGCATACCAGACAACATCGTCGTGAGAAACAGACTCTAACATAGCGTTTTTGCAAGGGTCAAGAAATGCGGAGGGTAAGCGTATGGGTTGCGATTGACTCGGAGAGGACCATCGGTACTCTTTTGACCGTCTTCTTGCGGAAGACTATAATGCGATCATTGGCTCGTGGTACGTCAGGGAAGACGCATTCCACCCTGCGAGTCCTAAGCAGGCCCTCACGAAGGGCCCGCGCTTGAGCACGAAGTATGATTTACCGAGCCGCAACGGTCTGAGATTCGCGGGCCGCGAGACTCTTTCTTCGGTTGTTAGAGATGGTGCGGTCAATGATGGCACCGCAGTTGATACATTTCCATGCATAGAACACGAGAAAAAAATCAGAAAACCGTTCCAACATCATCATACCCTTGCACTTCGGACATTCCATCGATCCCTCCCAAGGTGACTACGTTCACAGCTGGTGGCAACGTTAAGCAAGAGCTGCACCAATTTGTCATGTTTCAATATTTCAATGGGTTATGAATTACGTATTTGCCTTAGGCCGGTAATTTCTCTTATTTGTCGGTACAAAAGAGTCCGGACCGTCAATTTTTTGTCATCTGAGGGGTCTTCGTGGCGGGCAAAGAACCGAGAAAAGGCATTGCGCACTGGCCCAAGACCGAACGTCCTCGTGAGCGTCTTCTTGCGAAGGGTTCTGAAGCCTTATCAGACGCCCATCTTCTCGCCATTCTCCTAAGAACCGGCCGCCGCGATTCGTCCGCCGTCCAAGTGTCCATTGAACTCCTCGACCGCGTGGGTGGGTTGGGAGGATTAGCGGCCTGCGGCATCGAAGAACTCTGCGCCATCCCGGGTGTCGGCCCCGCCAAGGCGGCCCAACTCAAGGCGGCTTTGGCACTGGGGCGACGATCGCTGGCCGTTCCCATGTCCACCGGCACTCGTATTTCCTCAAGTGCGGATCTATTCAAACATTTTCATCCTGCACTCCGCGATGTGAAGCATGAACTCTTCAAAGTCGTGCTGCTGGACGCAAAAAATGTCGTGATCAAAGAGACCACGGTTTCAGAGGGAAGCCTCACGCTCAGCATCGTGCATCCACGTGAGGTCTTTGCGCTCGCCGTACGTGAATCGGCCGCCGCGGTCATTTTTCTTCACAATCATCCCAGCGGAGATCCAACCCCAAGCCCGGAAGATCGGCGATTGACTGACCGACTAATAACGGCCGGCAAGCTGTTGGGGATCCGTGTCTTGGACCATGTGATCGTGGGAGATGGCCGGTACGTGAGTTTTGCCGACGAAGGGTGGATGGCGGGACAGCGAGATGAGCGGGAAGACCCTTGAAATAATCCCGACCGAAATAACGGTCCCAAGGAATATGAGGAGGCGAATGCCTAAACCTCTACATTAACAAGGAGGGCATACTATGGAAGCAGCCTGTCTGGAGTCCATCAGAAACGTGGCGATCGTATCCAGCGCCGGCGCGGGCAAGACCTCTCTCGGTGAGGCCTTGCTGTATACCGGTGGAGCAATCCCCTCACTTGGTTCCGTGACACAGGCTACCACCGTTTCTGATTTCGAACCGGAAGAGCTTCGCCATCGCCATTCGACAAGTACCAGTCTCCTTCAGTTCTCATGGAATCACACCAACATCAATCTCATTGACTCTCCAGGCGCACTCGATCTTCTCGGTGAACCGCTCGCCGCCTTGCTGGCCGCCGATGCGGTCATCCTTCTTCTGAGCGGAAGCATGGGGGTGAGGACAGAACTGGCACGGCTGTGGGCGAGAATTAAAGAGTTGGATCTTCCTTGTTTGGTGTTCGTCAATGGACTCGACAAGGAAGGCGCATCGTTCGAGAACGCTCTGGAGACCTGCCGACAGCAGCTCGGTCGTGCTCCAATCCCCATGACACTGCCGGTCAGCCTCGGCGTGAATTTAGAAGGCGTCATTGATGTGCGACATGAAAAATTTATACGGTCCGGGCCGAATTCAGCGCAAGTGGAACAGGGGCACATTTCAGACGACCTGGAGAGAATTCTCAGCGGAGCGCGAAAGCAGCTCATCGAAGCGGTCGCGGAAAGCGGAGAAACCTTATTGGAGACCTACTTGACCCAGGGAGAATTAAACCAGGAAGACCTTCTCCAGGGACTTCGACGCGACATTCAGATGAAGCAATTTCTTCCCGTGTATGCGGGATCCGCAACGCAAAATGTGGGAGTCTGGTCCCTGCTGGACGCCATTGTGACCTTGTTACCGACACCCTCCGAACGTGGCGCGATCCATCCATGGCAAGGGATTCACCCGGAGACTCATGAAGAGTGTGAGCGGAAGGGGAGTGGCCAGGAACCGTTTTCAGCCTACGTCTTTAAGACCATCATCGATCCATTCATCGGTCGGCTGTCCTATTGCCGTATCGTGTCTGGAACCATTCATGCCGATGCGACGGTGCTGAATGCTTCAAAACATGTACGGGAAAAGCTCGGCCATTTCTATAGGGTATTGGGGAAACGTCACGTGCCGGTCGATGCCGCAAAAGGAGGAGAGATCGTAGCGATTGGAAAACTCAAAGACACGCATACCGGTGACACGTTGTGCCAAGAAAATGCTCCCATCCGTTACCCCATACCGAGCCTCCCAAAGCCGATCATGTCGTTCGCGATCGAAGCCAAGTCGAAGACGGACATCGATAAGGTCAGCCTTGGTCTTCACAAACTCATCGAAGAAGACCCTACGCTGGAATTCGCACGCAATGCCGAAACCAAGGAGATGGTGCTCAGCGGCATGGGGCAGTTTCACATCGATTTGGCGCTTGAGAAACTCCACCGAAAGTTCGGAGCCGATGTCATCATCCATACGCCGAAGGTCCCGTATCGGGAAACGCTCAAGACGAAATCACAGGCACAGGGCAAGTACAAAAAACAAACCGGCGGTCACGGGCAATACGGCGATTGCTGGCTTGAAGTGGCGCCGCTTCCACGGGGCAACGGGTATGTGTTTGAGAGTCGTGTGGTCGGAGGCGCGATTCCTCGAAATTTCATTCCCGCCGTGGAAAAAGGAGTCATTGAAGCCATGCAGGAAGGACCGTTGAGCGGATTTCCGGTCGTCGATGTGCAAGTGGCCGTCTATGACGGATCCTATCATGTCGTTGACTCATCCGAAATGTCGTTTAAGATCGCGGGATCGATGGCATTCAAGAAAGCGATAGAGACTGCGCATCCCGTGTTACTTGAGCCTGTCATGACGGTCGAAATCGACACACCGACCGACGCGGTCGGAGCGATCATGGGGGACTTGAGCGCCAGACGGGGTCGAATCGTGGCCGTCAACGCGCAGGACCATGCGGAACAGATCACCGCGTTGGTTCCGCTGGCTGAGCTGCTTCGATATGCGACGGCCCTCAACGCCATGACCGGTGGCCGGGGCAGCTATGTCATGGATTTCGCACAGTATGATGAAGTACCACGAGAGTTAGCTGCAAGGGTCATTGAGCGACATAAGACGGAAGGACAAGCCGCCACGGCCCATTGACATCGTCAGTCGGAGGATTTCAGCACGACATAAAATGCGCGGTTTTCTCGAAGCACGCGAAGCAACACGGTGTCGCCACGCTTGGACCGTGCCATAGCTGACGTAAATTCTCCTACGGAGGACACGTCCATACGGTTGACCTCTTTAATGAGATCGCCTTCCCGGAGGCCTTCGGCTTGAGCAAGACTATTGGGTTCAACCTTTGTAATCAGCACGCCTTTCGGCTCACGGAGCTTGAACCTGTCCGCCAGGGCGGCCGTCACGTCTTGGAGATCCAGACCCAGCCTGACCCCTAACTTCTCCTCTTGTCGAGCAATCGATGCGACGATGGCGGTATCACGCCGCTCGGTGAGGGGAACGTCCATTGTCACGTGTTGCAGATCCCGGACTATTTCTATCTTTGAGGTCGCGCCAGGAGTCAGCGTCGCGATGAGGCGAGACAGCTTATTCGGTGAATCAACAACGGCACCGTCGATCCGGACGATGACATCGCCCGGCTTGATCCCCGCCAAAGCCGCAGGATCTTTCTCGAACACTTCGTTCACGAGGACTCCTTCGCCTTCGGTGACTCCGAATTTTTTCGCCAACTCAGCCGTCAACGGCTGAATCCCGACACCGAGCCAGCCCCGCACAACTTTGCCTTTGGCAAGTAATTGTTCGATGACCTGCTTGGCCATGTTCGAAGGAATGGCGAACCCGATGCCTTGGGCAAAATTGATGATCGCCGTATTGATGCCGATCACCTCGCCCCGGAGATTAAAGAGCGGGCCTCCTGAATTTCCAGGGTTGATCGAGGCATCAGTCTGAATGAAGTTCTCGTACCGCGAAAGGTTGATATTTTCGCGACCGATGCCGCTGACCACCCCGAGCGTCACGGTCCGGTCCAACCCGAATGGATTCCCGACGGCCAGCACCCATTGTCCCACCTTGACGCTTGAAGAATCACCGAATCGAGCACTGGAAAGCGGTCGATCGGTCGTCACTTTGAGGACAGCCAAATCGGTGTCCGGATCTTTGCCGATCACATGAGCGATGAGCTTCGTCTTGTCGGAGAACCGCACTTCAATTTCAGTCGCATCGCCGATCACATGGTTGTTCGTCACGATATGGCCTTCACGATCGACAATCAGGCCCGAACCGGAACCAGTGGCATTCGGCGCACGCTCGCCGGGTCCTTCGCGAAGCCGAGCGGCGCCGGAGACGGGAAACAGGTTGACAACAGAAGGCTTGGTCTGCTCGGCGAGTTCGGTAATGACGGTTTGGATCTCTTCCAGCATGCGCATGCCGGGTGAGTCGGCCGATAATGCCTCCACCCGGCCGCCTCCTATGACAGAGGAAAAGAGAATAGCAACAAAACAAAGTAGAACACGTGATGACGGAAATACAGCAGTTGACATCGAGCGTTATTGTATCTGATCTCTGTCGATGTGCCTACTGTCCTACCTCGATTTCGTGAGCGACGTTGTCCGGGGACATTGGCCGGTAAACCATGGGACGAGTTGTTTGAGTTCTGTTTGAGAGCCGATCAAGACCACGATATCGCCGGGCCGGAACAGGAAATCGTCGGTCGGAGCCAGCAGAACAGGCCCACGTACGATCGTGGCCACGTATGCGGAGGAATACGGTGGAAGCGCGCTGAGCGGCTGTCCCACTGCGGCAGCGCCTCGAACGACAGCCAATCGTTCAATACCTCCCGAACGAAGCGCCAAATCACGTTGGAGGGAAAGCAGGTCCTGATGGACCGTCTCGATTTTGAGCTCACGGATCTGAGCATCAACGCCGACCAATGATTGCTTCAACTCTTGAACGCGAGAAATGGCATCAGCCAGCATCTGATCGATCACACCGCCAACTGAATCGGAATGGCTCTGGTACAGAAGTCGATCAGAAACCTGCGCGGCGATTTGTTGGCCGACCTTGGCCGTGACATCGTCAATGTGCTGAAGCAAGGTGGAAGCTTGCCAATGGAGACGGATAATCTGAACCTTTCGATTGACCAGTTCAGAAATAGAGAGAATAGTTTCGTAAAACGCATGCCCGGTAATTGAAAGTTCTTTATGTACACGGCCAAGAAGCTCAAATGTCATAGTCTGATAAGAGATATTATGTTAACTTTGTGCTCTTTGTGCCTGGCTTGCCTCAACACTGCTCCTTTCTTCTCTCACACTACTATCCTTGCTTTCATAGCTGATCGTGATTCAGAGGTCAATCGTTCAGCATCTTGCTTCCTACCGGGCGGTGCCGGTTTGCAATCATCCTTGCTATGCTCGTATGATCGGACCGATGAACTGTACAAGATGTAAGACCAAAGCCGTTCTCAAGTTACCACGCCATAATGCAGCATTCTGCAAGAACTGCTTTAACAACTTCGCACATGACCAAGTTCTTAAAGCGATTCGTATTCAGGAGATGTTCGCGCAAAATGACCGTCTCCTGGTCGCCGTTTCAGGCGGCAAGGACAGTTTGGCCCTCTGGGATATTCTCCTGAAACTGGGCTATAAAACCGATGCCCTGTACGTGAACCTCGGGATCGGAAGTTATTCTGAATCATCGCAAGAAAAAGTCGTGCACTTTTCCGAGACCGTGGCCGCGGGATACGGTGCTGTGCTCCATATCCATACCGTCGAGCGAGAAGAAGGAGCCGGCATTCGTGAGCTCGCTATGTTGGTCCACCGCCCGACGTGCTCGACATGCGGGACGATCAAACGCTATCGATTCAATCATGCGGCAATCCAGCATGGGTACGATGTCATGGCGACGGGACATAATTTGGATGATGAAGCGGCTCGACTGCTGGGGAACGTGCTGCACTGGCAAAACGAATACCTTGAGAAACAAGGTCCCAGCCTTCCCGCCTCCGTTGATGGATTCGCCAAGAAAGTAAAGCCTTTGTATCGCTTGACTGAGCGAGAATTGGCGGCCTATTGCGTCCTGAATAGGATCGACTATGTTGTCGAGGAATGTCCAATGGCGCAAGGAGCGCGCACACTTCTCTACAAGGAAGTCTTGAATCGCCTGGAAACCGAGTCGCCCGGTACCAAACAGATGTTTTACTGGGGGTTTCTCGAGAAGGCTCGCCCGACCTGGACACCAACGACCGTCATGGAAAAAGATCGTTCGGCCTTACACCCCTGCACTCTCTGCGGCCAGCCCACCACGGCTGAGACCTGTTCCTACTGTAAGCTTATGGCCCGAGCAAAAACTTCACCTGCTCGTTGACCCATTCGGCCCTTGCAAACCGTTTCTACACTCCGTAAGCTGACTCATAGCATCGCGTTTCGCATCTCGTATCACGTATGGCAACTACCCCGCGCGATTACTATCACATTCTGGGCGTTCCCCGAACTGCCTCGCCCGACGATATCAAAAAAGCCTTTCGACGCCTGGCTCGCCAGTACCATCCCGATCTCCACGCGGGTGCGAAGAAGGCCGAGATGGAAAAGAAATTTAAAGAGCTTAATGAGGCACAGGAGGTCCTGACCGACCCGGATAAACGGAAGAAGTATGACCAGTACGGGGCCGATTGGGAGCAAGCACAAGCCTTCGAGAAAGCTCGTCAGCAGTCCGGGTCGCAAGGATTTGGCGGGCCATGGGGGTACGAAGGAGACTCCACCGGTCAAGGCGGTGGCGGATCAGGAAGCGAACAATTCTCCGATTTTTTCGAGAATCTCTTTGGAGGCCGCGGACGCAGCGGAGCCGGACGCAATAGTGCTGGAATGTCGGGAGAGGACATCGAGACCGAAGTCCAGCTGGGATTGCGTGAAGTGTTAACCGGTGTCACCAAACGCGTGAATCTACGTGAACCCCGGACGTGCTCGACCTGTCAAGGAAGCGGGACCGTGCGTGGCCGACCTTGCGCAACTTGTCAAGGAACCGGGGTGATGACCGAATACAAAACCATAGAAGTGCGGATTCCTGCCGGAGTTCAAGACGGAACGCGGGTCAGGGTTGCCGGAAAGGGTCAGCCTGGAATCAATGGTGGAAAACGCGGAGACCTGTATCTTCATGTGGTCATTTCCTCCGATCCCATCTTTCGTCGGCAAGGCTCGGACTTGCATGTCACCCTGCCCGTCTATCCTTGGGAAGCCATGCTCGGAGCCGACGTGACCGCTCCTACCTTAGCCGAGCCGGTGAAAGTCAAAGTTCCTCCAGGGAGCAAGGCCGACGGGAAACTCCGGCTCAAGGGGAAGGGACTTCCCTCGGCCTCAGGCGGACATGGCGATCTTTTCCTGACGCTGCACATTGTCCTGCCCATCGGTATCAGCGATGACGAGCGGATATTGTACGAACGTTTGAGCAAGCAACGGCATCCGGATCCACGAACGGAGCTTCTCTACAGCGCCCAACGACGTTGAGCCAAACCATGTCGGCATCGACGATGATTGTGAGTCGAGAGACTCGCTTGCGTTGCGCTGACTGCTATGGCAAGCTTTGACTCCAGGGCCTCTCAACCAAGGAGGAATTCATGAAGTTTGTATTACGAGCCACCATCGCATCTGCGGCAGCTTCGGTATGTCTGTTGGTGTTGAGCGTACCCAGCCTCTGGGCGAATGATCCCAGCTACGGCCATGCTGGAGGAGGACATGGCTATGGGAAAGGCATGATGCACAGCGGGACCGGCCACCTGATCCGACATCTCTTGAAACACGAAAAGGAGATCGGGCTCACCGCTGACCAGGTCACCAAGCTGAAAGATATTCAACTCAATCTGGACAAAGACCGTATCAAGGCTGAAGCCGATATCCAAATCGCGGAGCGCGAACTGAGAGCACTGACGGATAATGAGCAGTCCGATCTCTCCGCGATTGAAACCAAGCTGAAACAAAGTGAAGATCTGCAGGTCGGGCTGCGGATGACGTCCATCAAGACACGCCGCGATGTCATGGGCTTGCTGACCCCGGAACAACGGGCGAAGGAAAAGTCCGAGCATGACAAGGCGATGCAGCAACACAAAGGATATGGCACTCCCCATGGAGGCGCGATGCCGTATGGTTCAACTCCTCATGGAGCCAATCCTCACGGTGCCAATCCATATGGCACCAGCCCGCACGGCAAGAATCCCCATGAGGCCGTACCCTCTCCACCACCCGGTAACATGTCTGTGCAGTAATGGAATCACGAAGACCGATGAAAAAAGAAGTGCGGCTCCAGAGTCATGATCTTCTAGTGGGGGCCGGCCGTGCCCCGGCGAGGGCCATGTTAAAGGCCGTCGGCTTTACGGACGATGACCTGTCAAAACCTCTCGTCGGCGTAGCCAATACATGGATCGAAGTCATGCCGTGCAATTTTCATTTGCGGCGGCTGTCCGAACGAGTGAAAGCCGGGATCAGAGCGGCCGGCGGTACTCCAGTTGAATACAACACGATTGCGGTGTCCGATGGGATTTCGATGGGCACCGAAGGGATGAAGGCGTCGCTGATCAGCCGTGAGGTCATCGCGGATTCGATTGAGCTCGTCGCGCGTGGACACTTATTCGATGCCGTCGTCGCGCTTTCGGGTTGCGACAAAACAATCCCCGGAACCGTCATGGCCCTCGCCCGACTGAACGTGCCCTCGCTCATGCTCTATGGCGGCTCGATCATGCCGGGACAGTTCCAGGGACATGATGTGACCATTCAGGATGTCTTTGAAGCCGTCGGCAAACATGCGTCGGGAAAGATGACCGACGCCGAGCTGAAGGACTTGGAAGATCACGCCTGTCCGGGACCGGGAGCCTGTGGGGGCCAGTTCACGGCCAATACCATGGCCATTGCGTTTGAGTTCCTCGGCATTTCACCGATGGGTCGCAATGGAGTTCCGGCCATGGATGGTCGGAAAGACGATGTCGCGTTTGAATGCGGCAAAATGGTGATGGAGCTCGTGAAGCATGATTTGCGCCCTCGCAAGATTATCACCCGCAAGTCATTGGAGAACGCCATCGCTGCCGTCGCCACGACCGGCGGCTCGACGAACGCTGTGCTGCATCTCCTTGCCATCGCCCGTGAATCCGGGATCAAACTGAGCATCGACGACTTCGACAAGATCAATCGCAAGGTTCCTTTACTGGCCGACCTCAAGCCGGGAGGCCGGTTTGCAGCGGCGGACCTCTATGCGGCAGGAGGGACCATCCTCGTCGCCAAACGACTGCTTGATGCCGGATTGCTTCACGGCGATCAGCCCACCGTCACAGGCAGAACGATCGGCGAAGAAGCCAAGGATGCCGTGGAGAGTCCTGGGCAACAAGTCTTGCGTCCCCTCTCCCACCCCATCAAACCAACCGGGGGCCTTGTGATTCTGAAGGGCAATTTGGCGCCGGAAGGCTGCGTGGTCAAAGTGGCTGGGCATTCGATGATGAAATTTCAGGGACCCGCGAAGGTTTATGACCGGGAGGAAGATGCGTTCGTGGCGGTCAAATCGGGGCAGATCAAACCTGGTGATGTCGTCGTCATTCGCTATGAAGGCCCGTCCGGAGGACCAGGTATGCGTGAGATGTTGGGCGTGACGGCGGCAATCGTGGGTGCCGGCCTCGGCGACTCGGTGGCATTGCTCACCGACGGACGATTCTCTGGAGCAACACATGGCTTGATGGCCGGCCATGTCGCCCCTGAAGCCGCGAAGGGGGGTCCAATCGCTGCGGTCAAGAATGGAGACACGATTACTTTTGACATACCAAAACGCCGGCTGGACATAGCCCTCTCGCAAAAGGAAATCGTCACGCGGCTGAAAAAAGTCAAACCACCGGTGCCACGCTATATTTCTGGCGTGATGGGAAAATATGCCAGACACGTCTCGTCTGCATCAGAGGGTGCTGTCACCAGCTGATATGAAGTTCAGCGAACTAGTTCGGCTGTTGGAACAGAATGGCTTCAGGCTTATCAAAGAGAAGGGTTCGATTCGCTACTACGGGAAGGCAGGCCTGGACAGACTGGTCCGAATTGACTACCACGGCTCGAAAGAAATCCCGAGTGGAACGTGCCATGCAATTTTGAAGACTGTCGGCTTGAAGGGTAAGGACGAATAGCACATGATAGAATTACAATACTCCCTTGTCATTGAAGCTACCACAGATCCAACTTTTTTCGGGTTCTATTCACCGGACCTTGATGGATTCACCGGAACAGGGCATTCGATCGAGGATTGTCTGTATAACGCAAAATGGGGGATGGAAGAACACGTTGCGTTGCTTAAAGAACGTAGCCTTCCCGTTCCAAGACCTAATTCGACTGCGACCATTCTGATTCAGAACGAACGAAAGTTAGAATCTGTTTCTCGCTGAGTTAGCTCTCGCAATGCCTGAAGAAACTTCTATCATCCGCCTATCCGGCTGACAGTCAGAAGACGAATCCCTTACTTCAGACACAAAGAATTGAAGTCCGAAGGATATTGCTTTAGCGAAAATCTCGCTGCTGAAAGATGATCGAGGCGAGCATCAGCAGAAAAGCTGTGTAGGCCATCCCATAGGCGGTGATCATCAACAGATCGCCGGCCGGCACCTCCAGTTGATGAGTCACATGCCCCTTCAGATTGAAACGATCCAGGTTCGGTAAGATATAGTAGATTCCCTCCAGCACCGTCCGTCCTGCACCTTCCATTTTCTGACCGAACGTTTTCAAATCAGGCGTCAGATGACCGATCACATAGATTGCCAGCGTGAAGATCGCGCTGAGCGTCGCGCTTGAGAAGGTAGAAAACAAGAGCGCTACTGCTGTGATGACCATGAATTCCAGCATGATCATGCCAAGAGCCTTGAACAGCACGGTATGGATAGGCACGTCTTGAAAGTACAGCACCGCCAGCAACCCAGATGTCATGATGACGGTATTGATGAACAGTGTGAGACAGAGTCCCAGATACTTCCCTAACAAGAACTGGAACCGAGCGACCGGTTTGGAGACAATGGTGTAGATGGTTTTCCTTTCAATCTCCTTGCTGACCAGGCCGATGCCGACGAAAATCGCGATCAACACTCCAAAGAAATTGATGCTCCCAAGACCGATATCCAAGATCAAACGATGAAACTCCCCGAGCGTCAATCGCATCAAGATCAGCGAGCTGCCGATCATCAAAAGAGCAAAGATCAAGAGGTTGTAGAGCAGCTTATCTCGAAGATTCTCGCGAAACGTGTTGAGCGCTATCGAAAACACCTTCATCAGACTCGAGCCTCTACAGGCTGGTGAACCCCGGTGGCCTTGCGAATAAACAGATCTTCGAGTGAGGCCTTGTGTGGGGTGAGCGCCACGAGCTTTGCTTTGGCCGACCGGATCACATCGAGCGCCAGATCCACCGCCTGTTGGCTGGACAGCACCACCATGACCCGCTCACCTTGTAGAACGACTTTACTGGCCAATGGTCTGATTCGTTCGAGTGCTTCCGGAAGGAGACGGTCGATCACCATCTCGACTTCATGGGTGGTGTCTCCGGCAATCAATTCCGACACAGGCCCGCAGGCGACCAACTTCCCCTTCATGATCATGGCCACACGATCGCACAGCAGTTCCGCATCGTGAAGGATATGCGAACTGAACATCACCGTCTTGCCGGACTCCTTAAGCCGTAGAATAAGATCGCGTACTTCTTTTCGCCCGATTGGATCCAGTCCCGACATCGGTTCATCCAAGATGACCAGCTCCGGATCATTGATTAAGGCCTGTGCGATCCCTACGCGCTGCAACATGCCTTTCGAAAATTTTCGCAATTGCAAATCGCGGGCGTGCGTTATGCCGACCAGTTCCAACAATTCATCGATGCGCTTGTCGAGGGCAGTTCCGAGCAGCCCAAAGAGATGACCATAGAATCGCAGGAATTCTCGACCGGTGAGATAGTCATAAAAATACGGTGACTCCGGAAGGAATCCGACTTTAGCTTTCGCGGATGGATCGCCAACGGGATGTCCAAACAGAGTGGCCGTTCCCCCACTCGGATAGATGAGTCCCATCAACATCTTAATCGTCGTTGTCTTCCCGGCCCCGTTCGGTCCGAGAAAGCCAAAGACTTCGCCTCGCTGCACCTCGAGTGATACTCCATCAACTGCCGTCACACGTCGGCCCCAAAAGCCGACTTTGAACACTTTTCGAAGCTGATCGGTTTGAATAACTTGTTCGCAAGCGAGATTTGAAATGTGCTCCATATTTACACACCGCCCTGCAAGTCTAGCCGGAATACCTTCAGCCTGCTTGGATGAGTGCTGCTTGTAACACGGCCCGTGTTAGCATCGAACAGATAGGTGCCGCCAAACGGTTCTTCCGGTAATCGTTCAAGATACTTTTTGTAAAGGAGGTCGGGAAGACTCAATGGAAATGCATGATGGTCATTGTGATACTTCGCAATGGCACGTTCGAGAGTCCTCAGATCACGCTCGATCATCACTTCCTTGGCGCGAGTCTCCAACTTTTCTCGTACGACAAGGTCCGGATTTTCTTTCCACAAGGCTTCAAGAAATTGAAGAGCCACGTCTGGGTTTCCGGCCTCGGCATGCATGCGTGTGGCTAAACCAGGAAGGAAATCCGGAGCTCCAGGTGTGCGAGCGGCGCGTTCGATATACTCCGCTCCCTTTGTCGCGTCCCCAAGAGCGAAGTAATGGTTGTAGCCCAGCAAAAATGGAAGGTTCCATTCACCGGGATTTTCGTGGTGCCCTTTTTCAAGCAGACGATTGCTCAAATCGGGTCGGTTCGCATAGCTTGTGAGCGCAACGCCGCCGACATAGTAGGCATACGCATATCGAGGGTCCAGCGTCGTGATCACATCGAGCGCGTGATAAATCCATTCGTATTCATTATCGGTGTTCTTCTTTTTGCCCCAGACTTGCAGTAGTCGCAGCCACAGAAGATCGGCGCCGAGGTGATGATAGCCCAACAATACAGGCTTGAGATGTTCTCCGCGCGGAAGTTGCGCTAACTCTTCTATTCTGACCGCGGTGCCGTCAATACGACGATCCAAGGTTTGTTGTAGAAGGACAATGGAGGCCAAGAGACCCGCGGCGACTGAAGTAACAGCGATCCGGAGGATGGGATTGAAGGGCTGAGTGACATTATGAATGGGTGTCCGGAGAGAGGAGTATCCTGGCATGGATGATCTTGCCTAAACGTGAGAAGTCCCGCCGACCGTTGCCAGCCGGCGGGACACGTGAGTGTCACACAAACTCCGCCGGCTGTTTAGAACACCCCCGGCAGGCAGTCTTGCGCACCGGTGCTATCAGCCGAGGCCCACACAGACTGCCACGGAGCTACGGCGTCTCCGTCCAAGTTGCTGGTTGCTGTGGCACGGATACCAGCGGCTGCAGGTCCATAGTCCGTATTTCCGAGTTCGGGTGTAGTGGTCGCCACCGGAGCTGCGGTCGGACCCTGACAAGAGGTATAGGAGACTTGATATGTCCCGGTGGCATACTGGTAATTCACGTTGCCGGTCGCCTGGAACCCAAGATTTGCAAAAGTCCCGCTCGAGATCCCCGGGCCTGCAGCGGTACCTGAACACCATCCATTGGCGTTTGCATTGATGGGTGACAGCCAGGGCTGCCCAGCTAAATTCCAGTTCTGCGGCGCCATTTTCGTACCGGATACCGGTGGATTGGTCGGCGCAGCGGCAACAGTCAAGAAGCACCCACGTTCACCTTGCCACGAAACCTCTGATGTCTTGATGGCCATCAAGTTGGTTTTGGCTTCAGACTGCCGTGACTTCATCTGATAGGTGAGGAAGTTGGGAATGGCGATGGCCGCCAGGATTCCGATGATCGCCACGACGATCATCAACTCAATGAGGGTAAAACCCTCTTGTTTGCGGAGCGACTTCAACATCGTACTGCCTCCTTGTTGATGGTTCACTGACGGCCCCTTTCATAACCTGCGACGCCATGTTGCCGCCTACCGGTCCCTCTAGCAGGTTTGGTGCCGATCAGTGATAGAGGCTAGCCTATCAGGGATCCTTGATGATGCAACAACTTATGAGAAATCGGTTTGTGGCAGGTCGGTATGCACCCCTCTAACCTTCCGTAATCTGCTCCGGATAGCCAAGAATTGACACTTTTTTGCCCTCTCTAACTGGTCTCTCGGCAGGCAACCCGGCAGACTGCGAGATCAGGCAACTGGAGAATAGTCGGCGGTGGAGTTTCGTGGATGGACTTACGGAATGGCTACCGGATTCGGCGTCTTCTCGGATACGCGGCGCTTGGCTTGCTGGATTCGGTCTTCATAGGCCGGATTGGCCAGGCCCTGCTCGCGGAAACGTTGGAGCAACTTTTCATTGGAAGGATCGATCTCCAGCGAGTGGATCCACGCTTCACGAGCATCGGCAACTTTCTGCTGCTTCAAATAAATCTCCCCCAAGTGCTCGTAGATGACCGGGTCGTCGCCGACCATCGCCACGGCTTTCTTGATCTCCGTGAGCGCCTCGGCCAGCATGCCGGATTTATAAAAGGCCCATCCCAGACTATCGACGTAGTAGCCGTTCTCCGGCTTGAGCGCAACCGCCCGTTTCGTCAGGGACAAGGCTTGATCGATCTTGATGCCCCGCTCGGCATAACTGTAGCCCAGATAGTTCAAGGCATCGGCGTGATGCGGGTCGAGGGAGAGCGCGGCTTCCATGGCACGCACCACATCGTCAAATCGATTCAGCTTGTCGTACGCTGTGCCGAGGTTGAAATGCAGATCGGCGCTCTTCGGATTGTGCCGAATCCCCTCCTCAAACGCCTGTGACGCCTTTTCGAATTGTTCGCTCTGGAAATAGGCTAATCCTAAGACAATGTGCGGTTCAGGCTGTTTCGGCATGAGCCGGACTGCTTCATCGAGGTGAGTCACTGCCTCCGGAAATTGTTTGAGGCGATAGAGGAGCACGCCCAAATGAACATGACTGTCGGCAAATTTCGGATCCAGATGAATATTATAGCGATAGGTTTCCATCGCCTTTGGGAAATCCTTGGTTTCTTCGTACAAGTACCCAAGGTAATCTCTCACTTTGAGTTCAGCCGGTTTGGCCTTTAAGATCTCCGTCAATTGGCTGATCGCCTTGGTAAATTCCTTTTTTTCTCCGTAAATCAGCGCCATGCGTAACTGGGCATCGAGGTCGCCGGGATTGTCCTCCAGCAACTTTTCCAGCTCCGCAAGACCACCGGCATAATCTTTATTCGCAATATACAACTGGACGAGATGTTGGCGAATATCCCGGTTCAGCGGATTCACCTGCTGGAGGTATTTTTGGAGTATGGCGATGGCCTTGCCCTTCTCTTGGCGTGATTCGTAGACTGACGCCTGCGCCAAATAGGCGGGCTCGAATGCTTGGTTCACAGCGATGGCCCGATCGAAGTTGGCGACAGCCTGTTCGGTATTGCCCGCTTCTATCGAAATGCGGCCCAAATAGTAGTAGCCGATCGGCGAATCCGAGGTATATTGCAGGCCTTTCTTGACGACCTGTTCCGCCTCGGCAATTCGTTTTTGGTTCAGGAGAATGAGTCCCTTCGGAAAATACGATTCTCCTCTTTCCGGATCATGCTCGATGGCCTTGTCCAATAACTCCAAGGCACGCTCCGGCTTTCCCGCACTGGCTAAGATGCCGGCCATATGGGTCAGCATTTGCGGTTCTTGTCCCGTTCCTTCTCCGACTTCATCCGCGTACTGCACCGCTTGCGCCACATCACCCAACGCGAAATACAGCGCGGCCAAACGAGATTTGACTTCTCGTGATTTAGGATCGACTTTCAGGGCGGCATGATATTCCTTCAACGCGGCGTCCAGATCCTGAGCAAGTTCCGCTTGATGCCCCATCATAAAATGGTACGTGGCATCCGATTCGGGAGCCGACGCTGGAGGCTGCACGGCTGTGGCAGGCGGAGAAAGCGTTGTCTTCGGCTGGGAGGAGGCTGCGCAGGCGACCATGGCACCGGAGAGGAATAGGGAGAGCAGCATCGTCCTCAACAAAAGCATACCATTCCGTCTGAGCGATCGACCGTATAGGACCATTCGTGTGTTCCGCATCATTCTCTTTAAGGACCCCGAGGCAAGGCGAGTGTTCGAAACGATTATACCGAGTGTCCAGGCGATGCGCAAACGACCTCCGGCTATGCTTCGCGAAGATCGAGGCTTTCGAATTTGGCGAATCGGTCCTGAAAAAACAATTCCTTTTTCCCAATAGGACCATTCCGATGTTTACTGACGATGATGTCGGCAATTCCTTTGCGCTCCGAATTCGGGTCGTACACGTCTTCTCGGTAAATGAAGATGACCACATCGGCATCCTGTTCGATCGCACCGCTCTCTCGCAGGTCGGCCAGCATAGGGATCGGCGGCTTACGGGCTTCCACCGCGCGACTCAACTGGGACAGGGCCACAACCGGCACATTCAGTTCCTTCGCCAAGGCCTTTAATGAGCGGGAAATATCGGAGATTTCTTGCTGACGGGACTCCGAGTCGCTTCGTCCTTGCATGAGTTGCAGGTAATCCACGATGAGGAGATCCAGCCCTTTCTCCGCCTTGAGCCGGCGGGCTTTGCCTCGCATCTGCTGGACGGTAATGCCGCCTGTGTCATCGATATAGATCGGCGCTTGTTCCAAGCGTCCGGCGGCCTCCGCCAATCGCCACCAATCCTCCTTTTGAAGCTTCCCCGTTCTCAACGCATGGGAATCGACTCGCGCTTCAGAGCTGAGCATACGAAGAACGATCTGCGGCTTGGACATTTCCAAGCTGAAGACTCCCACCACGGCGTTTGCGTGAATGGCGGCATGCGTCACAAACCCCAAGGCGAGGCTGGTCTTCCCCATACTCGGCCGTCCCGCCACCACCACCAAGTCCGAGGCCTGAAGCCCTGCGGTAATATCGTCGAGGTCGTAGTATCCCGTGGGCACTCCCGTGACGTGTTCCTTTCGCTTCGAAAGTTTATCGATGACATCCAGACTTTCCTTGATGACCTGACTGATCGGGCTGAACGATCGTTCCAGTTTGCCTTGCGCAATGCTGAACACCGACCGCTCGGCAAAATCGAGCAGGTCATCAATTGAAGCGGTGCCTTCATAGCCCCTGGTCAGCACTTCGGTGGAGGTGCTGATCAACTGACGGGCCACCGCCTTGTCCCGAACGATCTTACAGTGATACCGAATATTGGCGGAACTGGGAACGATCTGGACGATTTCGGCGAGGTAGGCCGCACCTCCGATGGCCTCGAGTTCACCGCGAGATTTCAATCGCTCGGTCAGCGTGATCTGATCGATCACTTCTCCGGTGTCGGACAGCTCAAGCATGGCTTGGTAGACTTTTTTGTGCGCCGTCCGATAAAAATCCTCATCCACCAACAGTTCCATCGCCTTCGGCATGGCGGCGTTATCGAGAAGGATGGCGCCGAGCACCGACTGCTCCGCCTCCAGGTTCTGCGGGGGTAGTTTCGGCTGAGAGAGATCCACCGTCCCGATGGATTTCATAATGCCCTTTCAAGGTCGCCACGCAGGCTTGCGATGAGACCTTCAATGGACACAGTCTTCTTACGAATATGCGCGCGGACGGTCGATCCCGCTCCTCGCCGGCGATCGCCCTGATGAAGGACAACGACCTCATCGGGTTTGGGACTGTCCGTGCCGACGACGATAACGGGATCGATGCCTGCTTCAACGCCGGCCTTGACCGCTGTATCGATCAAGTCCCGCCCCGATGGTCCCACAGCTTGTTGAACCGTCCGTATTCCCGCCCGGCGAAGTTGTTGCGCGACCGAGATCAGTCGCGTCGACAACGCGAACGGAGCGACGACCAAGATCTCAGGCCTCACAGACTTCGTCGTATCTGAAAAATTCAGTCCTCGGAATAGCCGGTCAACACTGAGGGCAAATCCGGTCGATGGAAGATTCCGGCCGAATCGTCCGATTAAGTGATCGTAGCGCCCACCGCCGCCTAACTCTACTCCGATACCGTCGGTAAAGACATCAAAGACGATACCGTCATAATAGTCGAACCCCCTGAATTCTCCGAGATCCAACAGGACGTCCTCCTGAAATCCGGTCGCGCAAAGTTGCTGATAGACGTTCGTCAACCGTTCCAGTGCTTTAACCAGCGGCCTCTCATCCTTCGCCAATGCACGCCCTTTCGAAAGAACGTCAGCTTGTCCACAAAGCTCCAACGCTTCAAGAATTCCGTGAGCCGACCTTTTGGCGACCCGTTCTTTCAACAGAATTTCCCGAAGCCTCGGTATATCTTTTCTTGCTGCCGCATGCTCAGCCCGCTTCCGTCCTTCCGGGGAGAGTCCTGCCCGAATGAGCAGTCCCTTGAAAAATCCCACATGCCCCAGTGAAATTTTGAACGAGCGCAATCCGGTCTGCCGTAGGCACTCGATCAACAGCATGATGATTTCACTATCGGCGGACGGATCATCAGCCCCGATCAGCTCGGCGCCTACTTGAAAGATCTCTCGATCTCGACCGGCATGTTCCGGTTCATACCGAAAGACGGTCGCCCTGTATGATAAACGCAGCGGAAAGCGTGCGCCCACCATGCCCATCGCCACCGTGCGGGCAATCTGCGCCGTGACGTCCGGACGCAACAACAAAATACGGCCGCTCGTCCGGTCTACGATCTTATAGGAATTCTCCAAGAGCGTCGGTTCGAGCCCTGGCGCCAATACATCGAGATACTCGAACGTCGGAAGGATGATCTCATCGTATCCAAACCGATCGAAATGCGCCAGCAGTTCGGTTTCCAGATGCCGAACATGGCGGGCGGCATCCGGAAGGATGGTAGCCATCCCGACCGGAACCAGTGAGTGTTCGCGCAACAGAGGGAACTGCCCCGAGGAAGTCTTCCGCATCGGAGGAGCAGAGGCCATAATAATCTGGTCGCGAGAATCGTTACGAAAGGTTGGCGACCTTGACGGACAGAATGTTCGAGCTGGAACGGATCTGATCCAAGACCGCAGAGGGGAATTCCGTATCGGAACCGATGATCAACAACGCATCTCCTCCCCGCTTCTCCAAGGCACACTGCATCCGCACGATATTGATTCCCTGATCCCCTAGGACCTTTCCGACCATACCGATGACACCTGGACGATCGACATTGTGAATCAACAACATATGCCCTTCCGGTACGACTTCCACTTTGAATTGGTTGATCTCCGTGACGCGTGCATCTTTCTTGTGATACAGCGTTCCGGCGATTTGGTGTGATACCTTGGCGGCCTCGACTCGAACCCGAATCAGGCTGGTAAAATCCCCCGCATCCGTGCTTTTAATTTCTTTGACTTCAACACCCCGCTCTTTTGCCACGATGGGGGCATTCACATAATTCACCGGGTGCTCCATAATAGGAGTGAGCAAGCCCTTCAGGACGGCGACGGTTAAGGGCGCGATTGAGAGCGTCGCGACCTCTCCACTGTACTCCACCGTCACTCGTTCGATGCCTCCTTGAACGAGTTGAGTTTGAAACGCACCAAGCTTCTCGGCCAACGTCAGAAAGGGTTGCAATCGGGGCAATAATTCCGGCGCGACCGACGGAATATTGACGGCGCCCTTGGCCACTCCCTTCGTAAAGTAGTCGACAATCTGTTCCGCAATTCCGATCGCGACGTTTTCCTGAGCCTCCGTCGTCTGGGCTCCGATATGCGGAGTGCAGATGAAATTATCCAAGGCAAGGAGCGGATTATCCGGCTTGACCGGCTCGTCTTCAAACACGTCGAATGCGGCGGCGGCGACGCGCTTTGTTTTCAAGGCTTCGCACAAATCTTGTTCATGAATGATGCCGCCTCGAGCGCAATTCACGATGAGCACGCCGGGTTTCATCTTGGCAATGGCCTGCGCGTTGATGATCCCTCGAGTCTCCGGCGTCAGCGGTGTATGGACAGAAATAATGTCCGCCCGGCGAAATAGCTCTTCGAGACCCAGCATCGTCACGCCCATTCGCTCGGCCCGCTCCGGGGCAAGGTACGGGTCAAACGCGACGACGCTCATGCCGATTCCTTGCGCCATCTTGGTCAGGTGACTGCCGATCTGTCCGGCGCCGATAATTCCGAGCACCTTGTTGTAGAGCTCGACGCCCATGAATTTGTCCTTTTCCCATTTGCCTGCCTTCACCGAGGCGGTGGCTTGGGGTATGCGCCGACTCATCGCACAGATCATCGACATCGTGTGTTCGGCAGTGGTGACGGTGTTGCCTCCCGGTGTGTTCATGACGACGATGCCGCGACGGGTCGCAGCAGGGGTATCGACATTATCCAAACCGGACCCGGCCCTTCCGACGACCTTGAGTTTCTCCGCTGCAGCGATCAGTTCCGCCGTCACCTTGGTGCCGGATCGCACGATCAGTCCGTCGGCGTCCTTGATCTCTTTGAACAGCTCGTCCTTCGGCATTTTGGATTTCACCACCACGGTGAATCCCGCCTTCTCGAGCGCCTCGACACCCTGTTTCGACAGGCTGTCGCTGATCAGAATTTTCATGCCCGCTGCGGCCATATACATCCTCGCCGTGATTACTGTGCCAGTAAGATCTCTTGTGCTTTTCCGACACCGCTTCCCAGTTTTACCGGATGCCCGAGTCCTTTCAGGACCATCTCGGTCGCTGCCAAGGCGGCGATCACATCAAACGAGTCCGCGTACCCCATGTGAGAGAGTCGAAAAATCTTTCCCTTCAGGTGATCCTGGCCACCGGCAGCCGTCATGCCGTATTGCACACGGAGATTCTTATAGATCGCCTGTCCATCAATCCCATCAGGAGCGCACACCGCCGTCAAGGCATCACTGGGTGACTCCTTTGGAAACAGCGCCATTCCAGCGGCCTTGATGCCTTCCCGCATCGCCAGAGCCAGCCGACCCTGACGTGCAAACATTTTTTCCAGTCCTTCCGCTTTCATTATTCGGAAAACCTCTTGAAGCCCGATGATCAGAGAAACGGCCGGAGTGAATGCGGTCTGATTCTTGATTTGGCTCTCACGTTCCTTTTTGAAGTTGAAATAAAAAGCAGCATTTTTAGCCTTGTCGGCCAAGGCCCAGGCTTTGTCGCTGACACCGACAAACGCCATGCCTGGCGGCAGCATCAGGGCCTTCTGGGAGCCGGTGATCACGACATCCAAACCCCATGCATCGGTCTTGATGTCGAATACACCGAGTGCTGTGATGGCGTCGACCACCAAAATTGTGTTGTCATGGCCTTTGACGATCTCACCGAGTGCCTTGACATCATGGGAAACACCAGTCGACGTCTCGCTGGCTTGGACATACACCGCTTTGATCGAAGGATCTTTCTTCAGGGCATCAGCAACCTGTTGCGGATTGACGGCATGTCCCCACTCGACCTTGATCTCGTTCGCTTGGACTCCGAAGGTTTTACAGAGTTTGCCCCAGCGCTCTCCGAACTTTCCTCCGTTGACATACAGGGCTTTGTCGCCGGGAGACAAAAAGTTTGAAACGGCGCCTTCCATGCCGCCTGTCCCGGATGCAGCTAACATCAGCACATCGTTCCGCGTTTGAAACAGCCACTTCAGTCCTTCGCGGACCTCCGCAAATATCGGATCGAACTCGGGCGCGCGATGATGGATCATCGGACGAGCCATTGACAGCAACACCTCCGGGGGGACTGGTGTCGGGCCGGGAGCCAAAAGATACCGCTTCAACATTGATCGATCCTCCTTACAATGCAATTCTGGTAGGTGCCACTAGGAGAGGCGGTACGCTATCATTTGCGCCGGGAGGCTGTCAAGAAATCGACCGGCGTAAACGAAGACTGCATCAGGAATTTTCCTCTCGCGAGGACGCGATGAGCACCTCAAAACCTTAGTCTCAGCTTCTCCGCGCACCGGTCTCTCTGGGCGACATGGCGCGACAGATACGAGTGCCTTAGCCCACTCTGTTCCTTGACAAGTATGAAGTGGATCGATAGTCTTTGATGCGATCGAGGCTATCCATGTTGACAATGTGTACCAAGCCGTGGGGGACTCAGGCTACAATCGCAGTCATACTCAGTACCGCTCTGCTGTTGTCGCCATTCGAGAGTCCGGCCGAGGATAATTCTGCTGGTGAACAGAGTAATCCTGTCGGTGAAACAACATCGCCGCAAGAACAAGAAGATGATGGCACTGATTCAAACCTGGTCCCCTTGGAACCTGAACTAGAGCCTGAGCAGACGGTTTCTCCTCCCGACCTCCCATTGAGCGACAGTATTGTAGAGCCATCTGAACAGGCATCTGATAATGCCTCTCTGGACACTCCCGGCACGACGGATGCGGATGCTCAAGGTCCGCTGTACAACATTCCTGTCGTCATCGATCAGGCCGTGCAAAGCCATATTCATTTTTTCAACATCTCGATTCGAAATAGGTTTGAACAATGGCTGCTGCGCTTCAGCCGCTATCGTCCCCTGGTCGAAACTATTTTTGCTGAGTTCGACCTTCCGAGCGACCTTGTGAATCTCTCCCTTGTTGAGAGCGGCTTCAACCCCTATGCCTATTCACGGGCAAAAGCCACAGGTCCATGGCAATTTATGAAAGGGACCGGACAACTCTACGGGTTGCGGATCGATCAGTATGTCGACGAGCGGCGTGACCCGATCAAATCCACCGTCGCCGCGGCGAGGTATCTGCGGGATCTCTATGATTTGTTCGGCGCGTGGCCCTTGGCGATGGCAGCGTACAATGCGGGAGAAGGGAAGGTCCTGCGAGCCCTTCAGAAGGCTCAGGCCGAATCCTTCTCGGAAATTTCAAAAACGAAGCTCATTCGGCTGGAGACAAAACAATACATCCCCCGGATTATGGCTGCGACCATTATTGCGAAGAATCTCGACCAATACGGGTTCAATCAAGATCCCGTCCCTCTTCATCAATTTGAGGAGGTCGTCGTGACTCGCCCCTTGCACTTCCGCGCAATTGCCAATGTGACAGGGATTCCGTACAGCGAGCTCCGGTTACTGAATCCTGAGCTGCGGCGAGATGCAACGCCTCCCGGCGATACAGCCTACCATTTGAAGGTTCCAGTCGGTACGAGTTCTAAGGTATTAGAATTGATCGGGCGAGTTCCAACCCACAAGTTTCCTACCATGCAGACTCAGGTTCGACAGACTAGGCAGGGCAAGACCGATTCTGCCCGCTGGTACCGGATTCGGGGGGGCGACACGCTTGAAAAGATCTCCCGAAGGTTCGGTATTCCCATTAAGACCCTCAAAACCCGCAACAACCTTTCAGGTCCCACCATCAAGGCTGGTGAGCTTCTCATGATCGCTCGTTAGCACACCAGTCTTGAACGATCGAGAGGCCGTTGCTCCCTAAGGCAAAGACACTTTACCTACGGCTTGGATGGCTTCGAAGGGCTGGAAGAAGGAGCAGGAGTTGCTGCAGCTGGCGACGGATCGGGAGCTTTCTTGGCTTCGATCACCTTCACGCGCATGGCGGCTTCGCTCGTCAGGGGAGAATTTGGGAAGGTTTTCATCAGATCCTGATAGTGTCTCAAGGCTTCATCGGGCCTAGAGCGATTCTCTTCCAATCTGGCAAGTTCAAAGAGCGCGTAATCCCGGTTCATCGCACCGGGGATCTCAAGAATCGCCGAATAGGTCTTGGCCGCTTGATCCAGATCTCCTTTGAGCAGATAGGCATAACCCAGTTTTTGCTGTACGAGCCCGAGAAGCGACACGTGAGACCCATACGTGGAGATAAATCGGTTATAGGCCTCAATAGCTGACGCAAGGTCGTTTGACTGAAGATAGGCATTCCCAAGACTGAACTGTGCGAGCGGGGCCGTCGAAGTTCGAGGATATTCATCGACTACTCTCTTATACAGGACAATCGCCTCCTTCAGGTTGGTAGCTGCCTTCTGCGGATCATTGGCCGAACGCGCAAAGAGATGCATGGTCGCTTCTCGTTCCAGCTCCTGAGCCTTGTCGGCATTTTGTGCGTCATACCAGAAGGCCCCCCAGATTCCTCCTCCTATCATAAGGAGAAGTAGGAACCCCACCAAAATCGACCAGCGGTAGTTCGCCAGACCGAACACCCAGTGCTCAAGCCCACTCACGAGGTGAGCTTCATCCACCGGCAACGTCCGAGGCGGAACTTTAATTCGGTATGTCATCAGAAATCATCACTTCACGGTTGAGGTCGGGCTATCTGCGCCACAATCTTTGTCTTATACTAGGGATGAATTCTCATTGTCAATGCAACAGGAACGCATTCGCTGTACGGCCACGGCCTGCAAGGCTCTAGAGCAAATTTCAAATCAGCATGTTTCAAAACAAGCTCAAAGAACTCGCGGACCGATCGCTCATGCGTCGGCTGTCTCCATTGGAATCTGGCACCGGGCCGACTATCCACTATGCGGGACGCGAGGTCATCTTGCTGTCTTCCAACGATTACCTGGGACTTGCGACCCATCCGGAAGTCGTCCATGCCGCGATACGGGCAACGGAACAATATGGGACCGGGTCCGGAGCTTCTCGATTAGTCAGTGGAACTCTCCCTCCCCATATGCACCTCGAAATCTCCCTCGCGAATTTTAAAAGGACTGAAGCTGCGCTTCTGCTCGGAGCCGGTTATTTAGCAAATATCGGCGTCATTCCCAACCTCATTGGGCAAGGAGGCCTGATTCTGGCCGATCGATTGTGCCATGCTAGTCTCATCGATGGATGTCGATTGAGCCGCGCCGATGTTCGGATATTCCGCCATCGAGACTGTGCACATCTGGAGTCATTGCTTCGGCGGCGAAAATCGAATCGTCCCACGCTCATCATCACGGAAGGGGTATTCAGCATGGACGGCGATCTCGCTCCTCTGTCGGACCTGGCATCGTTGGCCGAGCGATATGGCGCCACGTTGTATGTCGATGATGCCCATGGGACCGGCATCATGGGGCCGACCGGTCGCGGAACGATCGAGCAATTGGATTTGGAGCAGCGGATCCCCTTTCATATGGGGACGCTCAGTAAAGCACTGGGTAGTCATGGAGCCTACATCGTCGGGCCCAATGATTTGATCCAGTATTTGGTGAACGTGACCCGCCCGTTCATTTTCACAACCGCGCTTCCTCCCGCGACCGCGGCGGCCGCGGCGGCGGCGGTCGCGGTCGTTCAGCGTGAACCGGAACGCCGAATGAGGCTCTGGTCGAATCGACAACAGCTGTTCAATGGCATGCAGAAACTCGGTTTTCGGATGACTCAGACCGTCAGTCCAATTCTGCCGATCCTGGTGGGCGACGCAGCCATGGCATCCGCATTAGCCGAACGCCTGCTCACTCACGGCATCTACGCCTCCGCGATTCGCCCGCCGACCGTTCCAGACGGAACCAGCCGCATACGCTTCACCGTGACATCGGAACACACGACCGAGCAAATCGATGAAGCGCTTCATGCACTCGACCGCGCCGGCCGTGAGACCGGCCTTCTCTGATCGAATCTCCTTACGGGCACGCGCCTTCCGGCTATTTTCTTGCTTTCGGGCTTTGCTATGGCATGATGCACAGGAGCTTTTCACCTCACGAGCAACTCATAACACTGAGGATCACGGACGATGGATATTTCCAAGCTGTTGACCTTCTCGGTAAAGGAAGGCGCCTCCGACTGCCACATTAGTGCCAGCGAACCCCCCATGATTCGTATTCACGGCGATCTAAAGAAACTCGACCATCCTCCCCTCACCCCCGATGAAACGCACGCCCTCATCTACGACATGATGAATGATGCTCAGCGGAAGAACTTCGAAGAGAAGCGAGAATGTGACTTCTCCTTCGAACTCGGAGACATCGCCCGTTTCCGCGTCAACGTGTTCGTGCAACAGCGGGGATTGGGCGCGGTCTTTCGGAATATTCCGACCACCATTCTTCCGTTGGAAAAACTCGGCATGCCGCCGATTCTTCGGCAACTCTGCGATAAGGAAAAGGGATTGATCTTGGTGACCGGACCGACCGGATCCGGTAAGTCCACCACGCTTGCCGCGATGGTGGACTATTTGAACAACACCTTTGAAGGTCACATCATCACCATCGAGGATCCTATCGAGTTTGTCCACAAATCCAAGAAATGCCTGGTCAATCAACGCGAACTCGGTGTTCACACGCTCTCCTTCGCCAACGCCCTGAAGTCGGCGCTTCGCGAAGACCCGGATATCGTCCTGGTGGGAGAAATGCGGGACCTGGAGACGATTCAGCTGGCATTGACCGCCGCAGAAACCGGTCACCTCGTCTTCGGGACCCTCCACACCTCAAGCGCGCCCAAAACCATCGATCGCATCATCGACGCATTCCCGCCGGCACAGCAGGCGCAAATCAGGACCCAGCTATCGGAAGCGTTGGAAGCCGTCATCACCCAAACGCTGCTGAAGAAGAAAACCGGCGGACGCGTCGCCGCGCTCGAAGTCATGGTGGCGACGACTGCTGTGCGCAATCTCATCCGGGAAGCCAAGCTGCATCAAATTCCAGGGATCATGCAGGCCAGCCAAAAAGACGGCATGCAAACGATGGACATGGCATTGGTCGATCTCGCGACGCGGGGAATCGTCCATAAGGCGGAAGCACAGTCCCGCAGCATGAATCCCAATCTTTTCGGTGCGCCGATGGCCGGTGTGGCCTAGAACAGCACACAATACGGAACACATGTGATGGATGTTCGAAGCCTCCTCAAAGTCATGGTGGACCGAGAAGCGTCGGACTTGTATTTGACCGTCGACGCCTCGCCGATCTACCGCATCCATGGCGCCACTCAGCCGACCGACGTTCCTCCGTTCACCAACGAGCAGCTCGAAGCACTGGCATTAGCCTTGATGCGTGGTCAACAGCGGAGTGAATTCGAAGAAAAAATGGAGATGAATCTGGCGCTCTACTACAAGGAACTCGGTCGGTTCCGCGTCAACATCTTCAGGCAGAAGGGCAATGTCGGGTTGGTCTTCCGTCACATCAAAGCGGACATTCAGACCGTCGAACAGTTGCAGCTTCCCCCGATCATCAAAGATATCGCGATGACCAAACGCGGCCTCGTGCTGGTCGTGGGGGCGACCGGCTCGGGGAAGTCGACGTCGTTGGCGGCCATGATCGACCATCGCAATACCATCCACCAGGGCCATATCATTACCGTGGAAGATCCGATCGAGTTCGTTCATCAGCACAAAAAATCGATCATCACGCAGCGCGAAGTCGGATTCGATACCTTGACTTTCCAAAACGCGCTGAAGAATACGCTCCGGCAAGCTCCGGACGTGATTCTGATCGGTGAGGTGCGCGATACGGAGACCATGGAAGCGGCGATTACCTTTGCCGAGACCGGTCACCTGTGCATCGGAACGCTGCACTCCAACAACGCAAACCAGGCGATCGAACGCATCATGAATTTCTTCCCCGTCGAGCGCCATGCTCAGATCTACCTGCAACTTTCCTTGAATCTGCGCGCGATCATCTCACAGCGATTGATTCCGTCGGTCGACGGCAAACGCGTTCCGGCCTTGGAAATCATGCTGGACACGCCGCGCATCAAGGACCTGATCAAAAAAGCGGAGGTCGATACGTTGAAAGAAGCGATGGAACAGGGCCTGGACGAAGGCTGCCAAACATTCGATCACGTGTTGTTTCAATTATACAAAGCGAACAAGATCTCGTTGGAACAAGCCCTCATCAACGCCGATAGCGCGAATAATCTTCGTCTAAAAATCAAACTTGAAGGGCTCAAAGGCGACGAGGCCGTGAACGCCTTGCTCGATAAGCAGATGGGAGGGGGCGGCACTGATGCCTTTAAAATTCAGGGGAACTCTTCCGGAAACGTGACTCCGCTTCGAAAACGATAAGCGTCTCTCTTGCTTCTCAAGGAATCGATTCCCCTGCCGTCTGATGCTCAAGATACGCCGCGATCTTTTCAAGAGCCAGCGCGCTCAGTTTGGATCCGTACCATGTCGGCATGGTGCGTGCCGGATACCCCTGCACCACAAATCGTTGAGGCTCCAATACTGATTCCACGATGTACTCATGCACCGTCTTGGCTCCTCCCCGGTACTCCGGATCTTTGAGCCGCTGCACGCCGGTCGTACCGAGCACCAACGGAGGTCCGACATGACCGGTCGCACCGGGAATCCCGGGAATCATGTGGCATACCGGACACCCCGATCTGGTAAACATATCGACCAGTGATTCATCACCGGTGACCAATGGAATTTTTTCCGGCGAGAGCCCACCGGTGGTTGCTTCCTCTGTCCGAGGCCGAGACGAAGGGGGCTCTCGAAACGCCCAGACGACGGTCACTAAGACCACACTGACCGTCACCAGAACGGCGACTCGATCCTGTGGCCGCGTCAGAGATTTCTGTTGTACGGAAGGAGGCGTCACCGAGCCGGAATCGACGCTCAATGGATATCCTGTGTTGCGTAGATACTCACCTTCCTTGCACAAGCTTCAAGAGCTGTTCAAGCCCGCCGGCTTCAATCTTTCCGTTGGGTGTCAACTTGTCGACAAGATCAGGAAGAAGGCCGGCCAGCTGTGAGCCGGCCGCACCAGAGGACAGTCCCGCTTGACTCGCTAATTGGCTCAGCAGGTCGCCACCCAGTCCTTGTTCGACCTGGCTCGGTGTGATGGGCAGATTCTGTCCTGTGCTCACCCACGAGTTCACGATTTCGCCAAGTCCGTTCTTCTGAAACGCCTGGATAAGTCCGGCAAGTCCCCCGATGCTGCTGTCCTTTCCGAGAAGTCCGGCCAAGACTTGCAAAAGAGAATTCTGAGTCCCTTGGCCTCCCATCATGCCACCTACCGCTTGCCCCAATTGATCCATCAGTCCCATGATCGCTCCTTCTGTGAATGAATAACCATTACGGATGTTGAAAGACACCGAGGATGTACCACGGATATCGGCAACAATCCAATGGCTCCTTAGGATCCTTACGTATTCCTGTTTAGGTACGATGGTGCCTATGCAATACGGTGGACGATCGAACGTCTAACTGTCGGTATGGTTCGGCGATTTTCGAGAGCTCTGCAACGATCTAATTTTTGGGGCGCTTCCGGGTTTAGCATGGGTACAGCTCGAGCCCGCCACAGTGGAAGTAGATCGCCGTCT
>JACOEH010000031.1 GCA_024998685.1 Nitrospira sp. | reverse complement strand
CCTCAAGAAATGCCGTTTCTCTTGCTTCGTTTACCCACTCACCAAGGAGAAGAGCTGGAAGAAGCTTCCAAATCCAAAACTGCGAGTCGTGGCGCCGAAGCGATTGCGCGAGAAGTAGCCGCGACCTATCCGTTCCACCCGCGTCTTAAAAACGTCATCGCGCTGTTCAAGGAAAATGAACAGTTCAAACAGACTCGGGGGCTGATCGAGTTGGTTTCGCGCCTGCTTAAATCAGTTTGGGAGCGTAGGGACAACGATGTCTTTCTGATCGGACCACAGCATTTCGACCTGGCCATTTCGGACGTCCGCGAAAAGCTCACGGAAATCTCGGGTATGCGCGATGTCATCGCCAAAGATCTCTGGGACGGAGAGCAATCCGCACACGCTCAAGTCATCGAGCTCCAAACCGGCAAAGAAGCGGCGACACAGATTGGTGCGCTTCTCCTTACTGCCAGTCTATCTACGGCGGTGAACGCAGTAAAGGGACTCACGCGCGAGGAGATGGTCGAGTGTCTCATCTCACCTCTACGCGAGCCGTCCGACTTCCTCACGGCGTTCGAGGAACTTGAAAAGGTCGCTTGGTATGTGCACCACACGCCTGAAGGCCGATACTATTTCGATCGACAGGAGAATCTGACGAAGCTGCTACAGAGCCTGGCCCATGATGCGCCGGAGAACCAGGTTGAGGACCTCATCAGACATCGCCTGCGAGAGATGTTCAAAGCGTCCCGCAAGACAGGTTACGAAGAGGTCATACCGCTGCCGAGATTGGAAGAGGTTGCGGATCGCATACGCAAGGGGCGTGTCCTGCTCATCGTCAGCCCAGACTCAAAGATTTCACCGGAAGAAGTGCAAAAATTCTTCGATGGCCTAAGCCAGAAGAACAACCTATGCGTTCTCACCGGCGATAGGACAGCCATGGGAAACGTGGAAAAGGCTGCACGCCAACTCTATGCCGCGCAGAAAGCAGACGTTCGCATTCCCAAAGGACACTCTCAGCGGGATGAACTCGAACGCAAGCAACAGGCCTACGAGCTGGACTTCAGCTCTACCATCTTCACCTTGTTCGACAAGGTCCTCTTTCCGATCCAGCGAGCGGGTAGGCAGGCCCAACTTACTTCCAAGGTATTGGATATGACGCGTGATGCCACCAAACCTTTTAATGGTGAGGAGCAGATCGAGAAAACACTCACTTCAGACCCTCTGAAGCTCTATCTCGATATCGAGAAGGAGTTCGATGCGATCCGGGACAAGGCAGAAGATCTATTGTGGCCGGAGAACCAGGATGATGTCCGCTGGTCGGATGTCATTGATCGATACGCGGAACAGCCTGGGATGCCGTGGTTGCCGCCCAAGGGACTCGACCAGCTCAAATCCATAGCGTGTAATCGTGGGCTCTGGGAGGATCTTGGAAATGGTTATGTCACGAAGAAACCAAAGAAGAAGCGCACCTCGGCCCAGATCATTCCCGAGTCCGAACCGGACGACAATGGGACGGTGCGTCTCAGCATCAACCCGCAGAACGCCGGACCTGCTCCACGGATACATTACGAAGAGAACGCACCCGTCTCAGAGTCAAGTGCGGTACTCAAAGATCAAACATACACCACGTCCGCTCTTCATGTGAATTTCCTGGTGTGCGATCCGTCGGGCCTCTACGAGACAGGCGAGCCGATTACCTGGCCTAACAAACTAGTCCTCCGCAATCAACTCTCTGAGAAGGCCGGCCGCCGCATTGTCGAACTCTTCGTCGCGCCCAAGGGCTCCATACGGTACAGCCTCGATGGCAGAGAGCCGCGTGACGGCACGCCGTACGAGGAGCCAATTTCCATTGCCGACGCTGAAACTATACTGCGTGTCTTTGCTGAAGCTGAGGAGCTTTGGACCAAGGCCGAGTTTCGTTTCCAAGCCAAGGGCAAGAAGGGCGTACAGATCGATGAAGTGAAACCTTGCCGACTCGTGTCGCGTACCGGTCGGAAGCTCGACTCGCTTCCTAAGACGTTTGAAGCATTGAAGCAGGCTGCTCAGAAGTCGGTCACATTCGAAGGTATCGTGCTCAATGTCGGCCAAGGCAGCCAGGTGATCTCTGTCACTGTGGGTGAGATTGCGGTAGATGCAACCTTCATTGAGGCGTTATTGGGCAAGGTATTGGACAAATTCAAGTCTGACACGCCAGTGACGATGACTTTCCGCAAGGCGCACTTTAGTTCTGGGCATGACCTCAATGATTTTGCTGAGAAACTTGGCATGGAACTCCAGATGGGAGACATCGAGCAATGAATGCAATCGAGAAGACGGTGGACTTTGGCGCGCCGGACTGGTCCGGCGCTCACGTTTTCCGCGTCGAGATCCCGGACGCACGGAACAAGCCGGTCTCGATTGTGGAAGACTTCGGGTATCGAGGCTTGGAAGGTGGAATCCCACGTGAAGAGCAACGTGTGAGTCTCCCTCGGCACATCTGGGCGGCTATTGCCGACATCGCCCGGCAGGAATTTAACGGTCGACTCAAGACCGCCAAGATGCTGACCGGTCGCTGGCACACCGGTACGAATCTCGTGGACCGCTTGCTCGGGAAGGAGCTCTGCGTCCTCGCCTGGGCCGCTGAGACGGCGAGCGAAGAGCAGATCCTCATCATTTCCAACAAGTGGGCAGCTCTGCGCCCCGAGGAGCGCTGGTGGCTCTTTGCCATGACCGTGGCTGAGGCAGGTCTGCCGGAGGATATCCAACGCGGCTGGCGCCGCGCGCTATTCCTGGCCCTTTCAGACGGCGAGAAACCACCCTCTCTACGTAAACGGCCTCGCCCGGCAGAAAGGGAATTGTTCGACCTGTCCTTATGCAAGACCGCGTAATGACTCGGCCAGTTACGCCGTTTTCTCTCAAGAACGCTCCCGCGCTCATCGAACGGCTACTGCCTGTGCAGAAACTCTCTGCCGAGGCCCATAAAGAGCAAATGGCGGGTAGCGGCAAGACGCTTACTCCGCTTGGCAGCTATTGGAAAGGTCGCAAGCCGCTCATTCTCAATAAGGCTTGCATTCTCGGCTGTCTGTTACCCGCCACCGACGACCCAGCTCAGGATCTTGCAATTTTCGAGAAGCTGATGGCGATGGACGATGAGTCTTTTGTTGCCCGCTGGGAGCACCGCTCAAAACCGAAGGAAATTCTTGCTACCCTCTGTATTGCCCGCATCGCCGACTACTTCACTGTAGAACCTGACAGCGCCTTACCGCTTGCCGCGCCGATTGACTGGTCGAACCCCGAATACGATCAGGTCGAGGTGACATGGCGTAAGGACATCAGCGAGTTGGAGCGTCGGCAGCTTGAGTCACAAATGCTGCCAAAGACGTCTTATCGTCAACGAGTAGGCGAGGCCAATCGTCCAGAAGAAGTTTTGGATGCTGTCCACGTTCACATTTGGGATGCGGTCAACGCTCATCTGGGCACAAGTGCCCAATCGTTTCCCGAATTGGTCGAGCAGCTCGGCATCATGCGCTACGGTCACCGCCCGAGCATGGCCGACACATTTTGCGGTTCTGGCCAAATTCCCTTCGAAGCGGCCCGGCTCGGCTGCGACGTCTATGCTTCTGACCTCAACCCGGTGGCCTCCATGCTTACTTGGGGAGCATTCAACATTATTGGCGGCTCTCCGCAGAATAGTGAGAAGCTGGTGAAGGACCAGCAGGACTTAGTACGCCGGGTACAGGCGGAGATTGACAAGCTTGCGATCGAGGCAGACGGCAAAGGGTGGCAGGCCAAGGTTTTTCTTTATTGTGCGGAAGTTCGCTGCCCGCAGACGGGATGGATGGTGCCGCTCATTCCAAGCCTCGTGATTAGCAAGCCTAGAACCGGCGAAAGGATCAACGTGATCGCCGAACTGGTACCTGACCGGAGAGCGAAACGCTATGACATTGCCATCCGCTCCGATGTATCGGATGAAGAACTGGTGGCTGCTGAGAGAGGCACGGTGCGCACTGACGCGAGAGGAAATGACCCATATCTGATTCACAGCGTAAATGGTGTTGAACACCGCACGAAAATCTCAACACTGCGCGGTGACTACCGCCAAGAGAATGGCTCAAACGCCAACCGATTGCGCCTGTGGGAAAAGCAAGACTTCAAGCCTCGACCCGACGACATTTTCCAGGAGCGTCTCTATTGCGTGCAGTGGATGCGGCCCAAGAAGAAAGGCAGGGGCGATCAGTACGAGTTCCGTGCCATAACATCGGACGATTTGAAGCGTGAGCGCGTCGTCGATCACTTCATTGCAAAACATTTCTCAGCCTGGCAGGAGAAGGGCTGGATTCCCGACATGCGGATCGAGCCTGGCTACAACACGGATCAGCCGATTCGCGAGCGCGGCTGGACACACTGGCACCACTTGTTCAACCCTCGGCAGTTATTGATAAGTGGCCTGGTGAATCAGTTTGTGGATGAGAAGCTTACGTTTGGTCTTACGCAACTCGTCAATTGGAACAGTCGTTTGTGCCGATGGAACGTCGGAAGTGGCGGCGGCGGCAGCGTTCAGGACACATTCTACAACCAAGCTCTGAATACACTTCTCACCTATGGTTGTAGAAGTTTCGCGACCTGTTCCGACCTACTCAAAACTAGGGGGAGACGGTTTCCGCTCGATAATCGGCTGAAATTGATAACGAAGAACCATCCAGTTGCTGACCTTCGCGAACGTGCTGACATCTTCATTACAGACCCGCCTTATGGCGATGCGGTGAAATATGAGGAGATCCTGGAGTTCTTCATCGCCTGGCTGCGTAAGAATCCGCCACTCGAGTTCTCGAATTGGGTTTGGGACAGCCGACGCTCTCTTGCGATTAAGGGCGAAGATGAACATTTCCGTCGCGGCATGGTGACCGCTTATAAGCGCATGACCGAATGTATGCCTGGCAATGGCATCCAGGTCATTATGTTTACCCACCAGTCTGGTTCAATCTGGGCGGATATGGCCAATATTGTTTGGGCCTCCGGCTTGCAAGTCACCGCTGCCTGGTGCGTTGCCACGGAAACGGACAGCGCTTTGCGCGAAGGTAACTATGTCAAGGGTACCGTTCTGCTTGTTTGCCGCAAACGGCAAGGCACACACAAGACTACTCGTGACGATCTGGCCTGGGAGATCCAAGAAGAGGTCCAAAAACAGGTCGGCGATCTCGTTGGACTCAACCAGCAGGCCAAGGGGCTGTATCGCGATGAGAACGTCTTCGAAGATGTTGATATTCAAATAGCTGGTTATGCAGCGGCCCTTCGCGTACTCACTCGATACTCGATGATTGACAGCAGAGACCGCCATGATGGAATTGGTGAACAACCTAGAGAGCAATTACGTGCTCGCTCATCTCACGTTAAACGTGCCTGATTATTACTCAAATCAGCGGCAGCGCGAACTTGTGGTCGAACTCTCCGACTATTTGGCAAATAAACTCGAAACCTTGCGACCAGAGGAGGCCCGTGCCGCTCGTATTTTGCGTGACCTGGTGAGGAACCAACGACTTGGATGAACCCAGGGTTTTCAGTCAGCCAGCTCTGCCGTGACCCACAGCGTGGTTCCTGACCAGAATACATCTATGCATGGACGCTATGAATCGCTTTTCCTCCAGACGGCAGCCTCTCAGTCATGCCTTTTTACGTACGAAGCTGAAGGGTGCCAAGTCCTACCGGCGTATCGCAGGCTACTTCCGTAGCTCAATCTTTGAGCTTGTCGGCGAAGAGATTGCCGGAATTCCCAAAGTTCAGATTGTCTGCAACAGTGAACTGGATGCAGCCGATGTCGTAGTATCAAAGCATGTACGCGAGACCGCACTGAAAGAGCGTTGGAATGAAGCACCGTCCGAGGTTGAGGCGCTGTTGCATCGAGACCGATACCGTCGACTGCATGACCTACTGACAACAGGTCGGGTCGAAATTCGGGTCGTGCCCAAGGATCGCGTGTTTATCCATGGCAAGGCAGGGGTCATCGAAGCAGCAGACGGATTAAAGACGTGCTTTCTTGGCTCCATCAACGAGACGAAAAGCGCCTTCGCACATAACTATGAGATTCTCTGGGAAGATCCCTCACCGGAAGGGGTCGCCTGGGTTGAGGAGGAGTTCGACGCGCTGTGGAAGGATGCTTATCCTTTGCCGCAAGCGATCGTTGAAGAGATCAAACGGGTCGCCGATCGCGTGGAGATCCGCTTCCAGGATGCCACCCCTGAAGAGTTACCGGCGGCTGCGCTGGCCGAAAGCCCCATCTACCGTGGAGGGGAACAACTCCAGCCTTGGCAACGTTCCTTCGTGACCATGTTTCTACAGCACCGGGAGACGTACGGTAAAGCTCGGCTGTTGCTCGCAGATGAGGTGGGTGTCGGCAAAACATTGTCGCTCGCTGCCAGTGCCATGATATCGGTATTGCTCGACGACGGCCCCGTACTCATCCTTTGTCCTTCGACATTGACTCTTCAGTGGCAGGTAGAGCTGGCAGATAAGCTCGGCATCCCGAGCACAGTTTGGTTATCTGCTAAAAAGGAGTGGATGGACCCGAAGGGCCATATCATCAGAACTCGCGGGCCAGAGGACATCGTCCGCTGTCCGCTTCGCATTGCCATTGTTTCCACCGGCTTGATCGTCCACGATTCGGAAGAGCGTCGCCATTTGCTTGAACGTAGGTACGGCACCGTCATTCTCGACGAAGCACACAAGGCGCGCCGCCGAGGCGGCTTCGGTCAGGACAATAATGGACCGAACAATTTGCTCGATTTCATGCTGCAAATCGGAGCGCGCACGAAGAATCTGCTGCTAGGAACTGCGACACCAATCCAAACCGAGGTCTATGAACTTTGGGATTTGCTGAGCATTCTCAATGCCGGTGCTGACTTCGTTCTTGGCCGCGAGTATTTCGGGCTCTGGTCTGATTGGGAAAAGGCGCTACCCATCGTAAAGGGTGAGAGGAGTCCGGCGGACGAGAAGGACGCCTGGGAATGGCTGCGCAATCCCTTGCCCCCAGCGAGTGAAGATGCCCTCTTTGCCACACTACGATTGCAGCTGGGACTGCCCGATCAGACCTTTTTTACCGACCGCGGATTCGGTTCGCTTGGATTTCTAGAGCAACAGGCCATTGGGCAAACCCTCGCGCCTGGTTTTTTCCGGGAGCACAATCCAATTGTCCGCCACACAGTCCTACGCCGACGGGAGACACTTGAAGATGCGGGCTTATTGGAAAGAGTGGGAGTAAACATTCATCCCGATCCCGATGCACCCGCGACTGCGTATGTAGGAATTGGCTTCAGTGGACTCGGTCTGCTGACCCACCTTCCATTCGACCTGGCCTATAAGGCGGCGGAAGCGTTCATTGCTGTGCTGAAGAAGCGCACGAAGGCAGCGGGGTTTATGAGAACCATCCTCCTGCAGCGCATTTGCTCAAGCTTTGCCTCTGGGCGAGCAACCGCAGAGAAGATGTTGAGGCGAGAAGTCGTTGAAGAGGAAGAGCAGGCAAAGCTGATCCACGATGCATTGAGTGGACTGACGCCTGAAGAGGCTGGTCATTTGCGTACCATTGTTGAAGAACTTTCGCGACCTGAAGCGAGGGACCCGAAACTCACTGCCGTTCGATATTTCCTCACTGAGCATCGAACTGAAGGAAAGACCTGGCTCGATCATGGCTGCATCGTCTTTAGTCAGTACTACGACACAGCGTATTCTGTGGGCGAAGAGCTCGCACGGCTGATGCCCAATGAGCCTATAGGCATTTATGTCGGTGCAGGCAAGAGTGGAATCTTCAAAGGGGACGACTTCGCCTCCGTCGAGCGTGAGGACATCAAGGCCGCTGTGAAGAAGCGAGACATTCGCCTGCTCGTGGCTACCGATGCAGCCTGTGAGGGTTTGAACCTCCAAACTCTCGGCACCCTCATCAACATTGATCTGCCTTGGAATCCATCGCGACTCGAACAGCGTTTGGGCCGCATCAAACGCTTCGGTCAAGCGCGGCGCACCGTCGATATGCTCAATCTCGTCTATCATGATACTCAAGACGAAACGGTGTATCACGCGCTGTCCCGCCGCATGAAAGATAGATTCGATATCTTTGGCGGCCTACCGGACACCATCGAGGACGATTGGATTGAAAGCCAAGAGATGCTGGAGAGAATGATGGACGAGTATGTACATCTTCGGCAGAAGGCTCGCGACGTCTTCGAGATGCGGTATCAGGAAACAATTGATCCCGACAAAGATCGTTGGGAACTCTGTTCCAGAGTTCTGGCCAGAAAAGACGTGATCGAAAAATTATCTGAAGCTTGGTAGCTCTATAGGTTGGAGAGACCAGAAAAGGTACCGGACAATTCAAGCCGTCGAGGGATAAACCAGAATTAGGGGGTCAGGCATGACTATTGACTTCGAACAGCGTGGCGAGGGGCCGGCTCAGGGCCGGCAGCAGCGGTGTGGGGAGTTGATCTTGGGCTTCTAAGCTCAGCACCGAGGCTTGGCCATAGCGGCCATCGGTGAGGCGGTAAATTTTCACCTGATCAAGATGAACAAGGGGTCGGGCCTCGTAATCACATATTTGAAGTAGCAGGTTCACTTTATCCGTGATGCTTGTTCTGCGTCATTATCATATAAACCATTCCAGTGTCAGGCGGATGGAGTCCGGCCCTGATATCTCGACCAAACCTGAGATCTGGTTATCTTGGGAAACAAACGGGGCATGGTTAGGGCGCTGCGACTTTGAGACCTGGGATTTTCCCGGCGATGCGGCGGAATTCCAACACGTTATTCGTGATTACGGTGGCGCCGATTTCTCTCGCCGTCAGGGCCATGAGCACATCGTTCATAGGCCCCAGGCGATCGTTTAACCCAGAAGCGTTTCCATACATCGCTCGAAAGAGTCGTCCGGCATGATCGAGAGTCGAAGGTGTCAGGCCGAGGGTGCGCCCGGCTTGAAAGGCTTGTTGAATCCGGTCAACGGCTTTCTTGCGTTTGGGCGTGTCAGCGCCGAGCCGCAATTCCAGCAGAGCGACAGCCGAGATGAACCGCACGACGGTCCCATGGCCACCTAAGACCCATTGTGTGTGCATGCCTGCGCGCAGGAAATCGATGAGGATATTGGTGTCGAGTAGAACCTTCCCGCCTATCGGTAGGGCCATGGTCTCTCATCACCCATCAAGATCCCCTTCAGTGGGCGCAACGCTTTGCTCAGCCTCTGTTCCTCGATCAGCAGCGACAGTGCTTTATCGATCGCTTCCTGCTCAGAATCCACCCCGAAGTAGCGCTTCGCTGCGTCAATCTTCCGTTGATCCAGCACGAGATGTTTATGCTTCAGCGCGGCCCCCATAATACCTCCCTGTGTACATAGTATGTACATGAACTATAAACAGATACCTGCAGGAATGGCAAGGGGTACTCTTAGTTTCCGTGGGATCAGTTTAGGTCAGTTTCAGAGTTTCAAGAGGGACGAAGTCCAAGGCGTAGGTCATTTTGTGGCGGATTTGGAGGACGCAAGGTGACGCATCTGGGGCCTCACCCTCATCTCAACTCAACTGCGGAATCCAGGCTAAGGAGATGACGGCGACACGAATTTGGACGGGCTATATATTATGTGCGCTCATGCGTCAGTCGTGAGCGGGCATACCCTTCAAAAACGCGGCGGCTGGATGTTGTTGCTTATAACAATTTGTCGAACTGTTCGACGGACAGCCGAGCTTGTTTGAGAATATGAGAAAGTGTAGAACGTTTGATCGGGCGATGAGCTGGTACCGTGAGTTTCAGGACTTCTGTCGAAAGGTGCTTCTGAAGTCGGATATGGCTGCCCTTCTGCCGTACGACCACCCAGCCATCTCGTTGTAAGGCGCGAAGCACCTCAATGTACGAGATGCTCGGGACTTTGCTCATACGGCTAACTCGATCTGTTCAGCATTAGGACTCAGCGCCAAGTCATCTTCGACGGGCTCCAAGTATAATTCAATGGCCTCTCGAATATTCTTGACGGCGTCTTCTTTGCTCTCCCCCTCGCTGATGCATCCTGGAAGCGTAGGCACAAATGCCGTAAAACCACCTTCGTCGCTTGGTTCTAATACGATCGTGAGTTTCATGGTCACCCCATCCTAAAGATTTTATGAAGCATAGCCAAACTGACCGAGTGTCTGCAAATGAGAGAAGTTCCGTCGCTTACGTAAACAGCGTGGCGAGGGGCAGGCTCAGGGCCGGCAGCAGTGGGGTGGTGAGCTGCTCTTGGGCTTCGAGGCTTAGGACCGAGGCCTGGCCATAGCGGCCGTCGGCAAGACGGTAAATTTTCACCTGATCCAGTGCCGGGTCGATGATCCAATATTCGGGGATGCCGTAATGCTCGTACCGCTGGCGTTTGATGGTTTCGTCCAGCTTCCGGTTACCCTCCGACAGAATTTCAACGACCAAGGTCGGAATCCCACGAATGTTGGCTTCGGTCACGATTGCAGCTTGGGCTGTGGCGACAAAAATCAGATCGGGTTGTACGACATCGAAGTCGGATAGGACGACATCATAGGGCGCGATGAAAATCTCGCCCAGTGGATGATCGCGAAGAAAGTTCGCCAAAGCAGTCAAGAGCGATCGAGCTACGCGTTGATGCTTGGTGTTGGGCGACGGCGATATGACATGTTCTCCGTCGATCAACTCATGGCGTTTTCCGTCGTCCGGAATAAGCCGGTAGTCTTCGTATGTCAGTCTCACATGACCGGCCTGGGTCGCCATATGCACCTCGCGCTCTATTCAACTCGCGTGTGGCCACCTTAACAAGGACAAGGCCAAATCGCAAGATTCGCCATGAATAAGCACCAAGAAATTGCACATGTCGTCTGTGAGATGATGGAGCAGCGCGAGGCCGGTTGTCCTCGCGCAAGAAGATGGATGTGGTGCTGCGCGTGTTGCGTGGCGACGCTCTCGATTTGGTCTCCGCCACTGGAGACATCACCGGCCACTCTATTACTGATCTCTCTCCTGCTGGATGCACCTTCAGCGGTTTATTTAAGCCACGAGTACATGGGAATGTATTTGACGTGACCATCACATTCAAGGGAGAGCGTGGTTGTAGTAATGGAACCGCTACCGTGAAGGGAGTTGGATTTTTTCATGCCGGAAAGCTCTACAGCGCCGCATTGAATAATGACAAGACGAACGGAGTTGTCTTTATCGGCACGAAGTCGTAATCAATAGAGCACGGGACGGGACGTTCTCTTTTGGCGGCGACTCCGCTTCGAGGGGAGGCACTTCGGAAGCTGCCGCCGATTTCGTCCTGTGCAACGCACAATCTTCACATCAACGAAGCCTAAATGGAATAACTTCCCTTACCTGTCAATGCAGTCCGCAGTTTTCTATCCCTCCCAACCAAAACTTACAAAAGCGACGACTTGTTTGATCCTTGGCGGGCCGGTTGCCGTTGGATGACGCCTCACATAAGATCTTTTGATGTTCCACAATTGTCATCGCGTTGTCCTTCACGAAAGGTGATCATGATGCCCAAACAGATACTTGCGCTTTGCGCGGCAGCATTTCTCGGTGGAATCGTCGGTGGCGTGCTTAGCACTCAGTCGCTGTTACCAAGGCCGGTTGAAGCGCAGAAACCGAATGGAATACATGCCGAGGAGTTCTTACTGTTGGATGCAAAAGGGAGAGCTCGTGCCGGCTTGGGGTTGGACGCGAACGGCGAAATCGGACTCGTGCTTCGGAGCAAAGACGGCAACCGTACCTTGGCACTCTCTCCTGACGAACCGTCGGTCATCAAGTTGGTCGAACGAGGAGGTCGGATTCTCTGGGAAGCGCCGTAACTTCTGTGCGAAGAGGAAAGCCGTCAGACTGCTTTGCGGACTAATCCGGAACGCAAACAGCGGGTGCACACCCGAATACGCCGATGGCTCTTACCGACCAGGGCACGAACGGTCTGAATATTAGGATTGAACACTCGCCTGGTCTTATTGTTCGCGTGACTGACATTGTTGCCGGATACAGGCTTCTTTTGGCAAATCTCACATTGTAACGCCACAGGTCTACTCCCTTTCACTGAGTGAATCGAAGTCAGCGTGCGGATAGTACCATAGCCTGCTGAGTACTCACAAGCGTCAGACGCTTCCGCGAGAGAGTTGAATAAAAGCCGAATATTATTGAGCTTGACAAGTTTTGATGCCGTCTCCTATTGTGCTGTCCGTTGTGACTTCTGAGTAAGGGAAGAGGGTGTGAATCCCTCGCGGTCCCGCCGCTGTCAATGGGGACGAAACCCGTAGAGCCACTGTCTTGATAGGACGTTAACCGTTATTCGTTGATCGTTATACGTAATTTTTTGCGATTAACGTGTAACGATTCACGTTGAACGTCCATGAAGAGATGGGAAGGCCGGGGAGTAGGGTGAACCATGAGCCAGAAGACCTGCTCGGAGAATTGACCGTCGTTCCCTCGAGGCTGGGGAGCGGGTGAGGATGAAGAAGCGGGTGCAATCCTCAGGGTCTATTCAGGCCTTGGGGATTTTTCTTTTGAGACCATGGTGTCGATATCGCCCCGTCATGAGCATGTGTCTTGTGGCGGTGCTGTCGGCGTTTCTTGCACAGGCCGCTGAATGCGGGCAGGGAGATTATGGTGAGATGAAGCGACGGCCACAGGGAATCCTCACCGGCATGCCCTTTATGGCGCATGTGTCGTCACGATCGTTTGTGGATGATGCCGGGCATAGGATCTACCTCGCCAAGCCGCCTGCTCGGGTTGTCTCGCTCGCTCCGAGTATTACCGAAATGCTGTTTGCGATCGGGCTGGATGAACAGATCGTCGGCGTGACCGAGTTTTGTGACTATCCGGCGGCGGCGAAAGCGAAAGCCAAGGTGGGATATTCGAATCCGAGTGCGGAAGTCTTGATTATCCTACGGCCGGAATTAGTCCTTGCCCCCAAAGATTTTCTCCGTCCTGATCTGCAGGCGAAGCTCGAGCAGCTGAAAATTCCTCTTTTCGTTCTCGACGCGCAAACGTTGGAAGATATCCTGCTGCAAATTCATACATTTGGAAAGATGTTTGAGAAAGTTTCGGCCGCCAACGAAGTGACGCAGCGCATACGGCAACGCATCGCCGAGATTCGACGTAAAGTCGAAACATCGCCGGCACGGCGCGTGCTGTATGTGCTGAACAGCCAGCCGTTGATTACGGTGGGGCCGGGCAGTTTCATCCACCAAATGATCGGCCTCGCCGGAGGGATCAACATTGCGGCACAGGCCGGTGTTGCTTATCCGAAACTGAGCATGGAGGCGGTGCTGAAAGACGATCCGGAGGTGTTGATCTTCCCCAGTGGCGAAGTGGAAACGGTGCCGCGCAGCGAGCAACAGCAATGGCGGCGCTGGGACTCGCTTTCGGCCGTCAAGCAGCAGCGTTTTCATGAAGTCTCCTCCAGCTTATTGAATCGTCCCGGCCCTCGGGTCATCGAGGCCTTGGAACAACTCGCCCGTGCCATCCATCCGGAAATGTTCGGTTCCGGCGAAGGCGCGGTTCATCCATGAGGTTCCTTTTGAAGCAGAGGCCTGCCACGGTTCAGTCTGGTTCGTGTGCCGGAGTCTTGCCCAACGAATCGTGTCGCGTGGACTCGGCAAGCGGCATTGTCGCTCAAGGCGCCATCCTCACGAATTCCCGCTGGATGGCGACGCTGGGAATTCTTGCCCTCACAGCGGTAGCGGTCAGCTTCATCTGTCTTCACTTCGGCGCGCAACCGATTGCGTATGGCGAGATTCTGCGGGTGTTTGTCGACGCCATACACCGCAAGGAAATCGACGACGGAACAGCGGATGTCGCGAGCACCATTCTGCTACAGGTCCGAATGCCACGAATGCTGTTGGGTTTCTTGGTCGGATGTTCCTTGGCAACGGTGGGCGTGGCCTTGCAGGCGCTGTTGCGGAATCCCTTGGCCGATCCCTATGTGCTTGGTGTTTCCAGTGGAGCTGCGCTCGGAGCGGCGGTGGGGGTTTTGCTCGGAGCGGGTACCACATTTTTGGGGGGAACCGCTTTGCCGGTTTGCGGATTTGCCGGAGGCCTCTTGGCGTTAGTGATCGTCTATCGAATGGCCGCCAGCGATGAGCAGTTGCCCATCCATAGTCTGTTGTTGACCGGGGTGATTCTGAATGCCGTCTTTTCGGCCTTGATCATGTTCATTACGTCGATCCTGGAGCCGAATCGTTCGTACGGGATGATGGCCTGGTTGATGGGCACGTTGACCGCCCCTACCTACGGCAGTCTGGCCGGACTCATCGTCTATCTGTCGATCGGCCTTGTCCTCCTGTTCGGCCAAATGCGGGCATTGAACATTTTGGCGTTGGGAGAAGAATCCGCTCGCACTCTCGGTATCGATACGGAACGGGCAAAGCGGTCTCTCTTTGTCTTGGCGGCACTGGTGACAGGAGCGGTTGTGTCGGTCAGCGGAATGATCGGATTTATCGGCATGGTCGTTCCTCATGCGGTACGTTTGGTCACAGGCGCGGACCATCGGTTGCTTCTTCCCGCGTCAGCTCTGGTGGGCGGCACCTTTCTTATGGGTGCCGATACGATTGCGCGGACCATGATATCGCCTGCGGAGATTCCAGTGGGCATCATTACGGCCCTGGCCGGGGGGCCGTTCTTCGTGTATCTCCTGCTCTGGCGAAAGGATCGTTTGGCATGAGTGAGTTGTCCGACAGCCGATCAACACGGACGGCGATCGTCGGTTCAGTCGGCGTCCTCCGGCCATGGCCGACGTACGACGTGCAATCCGTTCGGTTCCGCTACCGATCTCGAGGATCGGATGCCGCTCGATGGATTCTTGAGGACGTCTCCTTTTGCGTTCAAGAAGGTGAAGTGTTGGGTATTGTCGGTCCCAATGGATCGGGAAAAACCTCTTTGCTGAAAGTGCTGGCGAGGCTCATGCGCCCGCTGCAAGGCCGCATCGACTTGTTCGGACAAGAGTTAGCCTCGATGGCGCAACAAGAGATCGCGCGTCTTGTCGGTGTCGTTCAACAAGACACACAGCAGCTGTTTCCATTTACTGTTGCCGAAACCGTACTCATGGGGCGCTTCCCTCATCGGCCTCATGGCCGATGGAGCGGCGGATTTGGATGGGAGAGCCGAGAAGATGTGACCATCGCGGAGCAGGCGATGATGATGGTGGACATCCTCCATTTAGCGCATCGTGCGGTGACGGATCTCTCCGGGGGAGAGCGGCAGCGGGCCATGATCGCGCGAGCGCTTGCCCAGACGCCGAAGGTGTTGTTGCTCGACGAGCCGACCGCGTTTCTCGATCTGCAACATCAGGTCGAAATCTGTTCAGTGTTGCTCCGCCTGAAAGAGGAAAGCCGATTAACTGTCATTCTGGTATCGCATGATTTGAATCTGGTGAGTCAGTATTGCGATCGAATTCTGTTGTTGGATCGCGGCCGAGTGGTACGGCTTGGTCGTCCTGAAGAGGTCATTGAGCCGGGGGCATTGGAGTCGGTATATCGGTGCCGGGTGTTGGTGGATCGGCATCCGATTACCGGCTTGCCTCGGGTGACGATTCCTGGACGCGGTCTGTCCGGTGGAACGTGATATGAGAACGGGCAAGATCGCGCTGCTTCATCTCGAAACAGTTCCCGGGGCAATCGAGCGGAACCGATACGTGATTGTCGAGGCCATCAAACACGCTGCCGGAAAAGGTGCCGAGTGGATCGTGACACCGGAGCTTGCGGTCTGTGGACTTCAGTTCGCACACGTCGGGTCCGACTGGATACAGCCGCAACCCGACCCATGGATGCAGCAGGTTTGCAAGCTGGTCGGAACATTGAAACGAACCGTATTTCTCGGGTGCCCTGAGCGGGAAGGCAACCGGTTCTATAATTCGGTGTTTGTCATCGGTCCGACCGGTGAGATTCTGGGTAAACATCGCAAGATCAACGTGGTAAGCGATTCGCGGTCATGGTCGAGTCCCGGGGACATTATCGCTCCGATCGAGTGCGATGGGGTCAAGGTAGGAATACTCATCTGCAGCGACGTCTATACATCGAATATTGCCCGAGCGCTTACGTTTGAAGGTGCGCAAATGTTCGTGTCGCCGGCATCCTGGGGCCCGGGCATTCACGGTCCGAACGGGGAATGGGAGCAGCGGACTCATGAAACAGGACTTCCGTTGATTGTCTGTAACAGAACCGGGGCAGAACAAACGCTGGATTTTTGGAACGCTCCGAGTCTGGTCGTACAGAACGGTACGCGGCTGCTCGCACACACCTCCAAGAAATCCGCCGTGCTCACATTCAATTGGGATTTCGACGGCATGATGCCACGTTCCGCAAGGTACTCCATCGATTACATTCGACATTGATACGACGGTTGATCGTGGGCAGGAAGAGAGGCACCCCTCTCCTGCAGAAGAAACCGGGTGCGTAACATTTTTCTGGAGGGATTCTTTAAACCAGACCGTCAGCGACGGGGAAGATGGTGCAAATCCATCACGGTGCCGCCACTGTAAGCGGGGAGTGACTCTGCAAGATGTCACTGTGTGCCTCGGCACATGGGAAGGCGCAGAGACGCGACGAGCCGCAAGTCAGGAGACCCAACTGCCGGGATTATCGACACCCTTCGAGTCAAAGGGAGGTTTTCATGTCAAGGTTCGGAGCTCGTCGTGTTGTTCGTCTATGTGTTCTTCTCCCGTGTGTCGTGGGTGTCCCATATCCGGCTTCGGCTCAGGAAGTCGCGATGGCCGACCAACCAGAGCTTGAGGCTCCGGACATCGTCGTGAGCGCGACCAAGACTCCCACCCCGGCCAAACAAGTCACCAGCGCCGTCGAGGTCATCACCGGCGAGGAGATGCAACAGCGAAAAATCAAAACCGTTGCAGACGCGCTTCGCTGGGCACAAGGACTTTCAGTCAACCAAAGCGGCGGGCCCGGCACTGCCGTAGACGTACGGATGCGCGGAGGAACACCGGAGCAAACGCTCGTCTTGATCGATGGCGCCATCGTCAACAGCGCCACCATCGGCAGTTACGATTTTGCCAACCTGACCTCGGACAATATCGAGCGGATCGAAGTTTTGCGTGGAAGCCAAAGCATGCTCTGGGGTTCGGACGCCATGGGCGGTGTCATCAACATCACGACCAAGCGAGGACGGGACACACCCAATATCTCCGCGTTTACTGAATACGGATCCTTCAATACCATTCGAGGCGGAGCCAGTCTATCCGGTAAGAAGGGGCCTATAGATTTCTCCGGATCAATCACCCGCTGGGACACGGCCGGTTTCTCGGCGATCAATTATCGGCGTGGGGCGGCTGAGCGCGACGGATACCACAATTGGCAAGGATCGGTTCGGCTGGGAGCGGACCTTCCCAAAGAGGGGAGACTGGAGTTTAGTTTCCGCTGGCTGAACGGAATTGTGAGTTATGACGGATTTGCGTTCAATCCCGTCACATTCGCCTCCGATCCAGCCGATGTATTCGGCGCGGGATCAAAAGACAGACAATACGTTTTCGCGGGCAACTATGCACAGCCGATTACCGATTGGTGGTCGCAAAAGCTGACCTTGTCGCGAGCGACCGACTCTCTCCTCAGCGATGGAGGAACCTTCGAGCGAGATCTGGTGACCGGAGTGACAGGACCAATCGGGTTCCCCTTCAGGTCTCAAATCGAGACGACGAGCAACCGGATTGAATGGCAGCACAATGTTCAGGTCGGCAAACCGCTCTTGCTGACGGCCGGCTATCAGTTTCGAGAGCAGATCGGCAACAATACAGATCTACTCACTCAGACGGCTACCCTTTCGAACAAGACTCTCAGCAGCAATGCGGGATTTGGAGAAGCCCAGTTGAATCTTTGGGATCGTGTGTTCGGAACCGCCGGCGTTCGATATGACGCTTACAACGTCTTCGGAAGCGCCACAACGTATCGGGTGACGGGTGGGTATCTGGTCAAGGAAACCGGTACAAAGTTGCGCGGGAGTTATGCCACTGGATTTCGTGCGCCAACGATCAATCAATTGTTTTTCCCGGGTTTTGGCAACCCAAATCTGCAACCGGAAAAGAGTCAGGCGTTGGATGCGGCCATCGAACAGACGCTGCCTCATGATCGAGGCAGTATCAGTGTCGGGTATTTTTGGACGCGCTATCGTAACCTTATCTTGTCGGTGTTTGATCCGGCCGTATGCACGGCTCCTAATTCGTTCGGATTCTGTGCGCAGAATGCGGGGTTAGCCAGTGCGCAAGGTGTGGAAGTCAACACGAAGTTGAAATTGTATCGTGACGGACGCTGGGTCAAGAGCTTAGATGTACAAATCCATTATACCTACGCGGCCACGCGCGATCTGACGAACGGCCCGGATACGCGTCTTCCAAAGTGGCCGCTGCATCAAGTCACGACGATCATCAGCTATCAGCCCATTGAAGGTCTGCGCGCCAATCTGGAGGGACGCTACTTTGGCCAGCGGTTTAACAACGTTGGGAATGAAGGATCGATCCCTTCGCTATTCGTCTGGAATCTGTCCGCCAGTTATGATGTCACAAAGCAAGTCCAGGCCTATGTGCGTTTGGATAATATGTTCAACGAGAAGTATGAGGAGGTCCTCTTCTTCGGAACCCCCATTCGCTCTATTTTTGGAGGCGTGCGGATCAATTATGATCTGCCGCTCTAGCGTCGGATGAAGCATTATCCCCGACTGGTTATTGCCGGGACATCAAGCGGCGTCGGAAAGACGACGGCCACATTGGCGATCCTGGCGGCCTTGCGCGAGCGAGGCCGCCAAGTCCAGCCGTTCAAGGTCGGGCCCGACTTTATCGATCCAAGTCATCACCGAGCAGCCACAGGCCGCCTGTCTCGAAATCTCGATGGGTGGATGCTCGGACCGGAGCTTAATCACTCGATCTTCGCTCGCGCCGCAGCCGATGCGGATATCTCCATTATCGAGGGGATGATGGGGTTGTTTGATGGGAGCTCGCCGGTGAACGAGGTCGGCAGCACGGCAGAATTGGCGAAGCAATTGAGTGCGCTGGTGCTGCTGGTTGTTGATGGAAGCGCCATGGTTCGTTCCGCTGCGGCGATGGTGACGGGTTACGCACGTTTCGATCCTGCGTTGCGTGTTGCGGGGGTTTTGTTCAATCGTGTTGGAGGCGAGGGACATTACCGCCTATTGAAGGCGGCGGTGGAACAAGAAACAGCCGTGGTTCCCGTTGGATATTTGCGTTCGGATGTCGCCACGGCAATTCCGGATCGGCATCTGGGGTTGGTCACGGCAATGGAACAAGACGATAGCCGGCTCTACCGGCGATTGGCCAAAGCAGCGCTGGAGACCGTCGACCTGGATCGTATCGAGTTACTTGCCCATTCATGTGGCACGTTATCAGAAGCGTTCTCTCAGCCGGTGATGAAAACCCACGGTCGTACCGTTCGCATCGGTGTTGCGCACGATCGGGCGTTTTGTTTCTACTATCCGGACAATCTTGAAGTGCTGGAAGCTGCCGGTGCTGAAGTCGTGACGTTTTCTCCGTTAAGCGACCAGGCATTGCCGGATGTCGAGATGCTGTATCTTGGCGGCGGATATCCGGAATTGTATGGCGAAGCATTGGCCAAGAACGCAACCATGCGAGCAGCCGTCAAGCGGTTTGCCGAGCGCGGCGGCGTCATTTATGCGGAGTGCGGCGGGTTGATGTATCTTACGGAATCGATCCGCGATTTCGAAGGCCGTTCGCATGAAATGACCGGCATCTTTCCGGCCGAAGCGGTCATGCGGAAACAGAGCCTCACATTGGGGTATAGAACGGTGGAATGTACACGACGCTGCATCCTTGGTGAAGTGGGCGTCACGGCACGGGGCCATGAGTTCCATTATTCCACGCTGATTGCGAGAGGGCCGCTGCAGTACTCCTGTGCACTGAGCGATGTAGGAGATAGCTCAAAGGGGCAGGACGGACTCACAAAAGACAACGTGTTGGCGCTCTACACCCATTTGCACTTTGCCGGCCAATCGCGAGTCGGGACAGCGCTGGTGGACGCTGCCCGTCAATCCACCGTTCGGATGTTCATGAATGAGGGTTGATCGTCATGATGGATCAAGGCGAACATACATCGAGAATGGAACGCCTCAAGGCGTCGGTTGATCGGCGCATTGAGGAGGCACAACAGGAGAAAGGTCTCTTGATCGTTTACACCGGCGCCGGCAAAGGAAAGACGACTGCCGCGCTTGGAATGGTGTTGCGCTGTATCGGGCATGGCTGGAAGGTCGCGGTGGTGCAATTCATCAAAGGCGTCATCGACACTGCGGAAGAGCGTGCTCTAAAATCTTTTGGCGATCGGGTCATCTTCCTCCGGATGGGAGAAGGCTATACCTGGGAAACTCAAGATCGCGCGCGAGATACGCAGTTCGCACAACAGGCCTGGAAAACGGCTTGTGAATTTCTGCGCGATGCTTCCTATGCCATGGTCCTCCTCGACGAATTCAATATCGCGCTGCAATATGGCTATGTCCGTCTTGAAGAGGTCCTACCGGTGCTTCGCGATCGTCCAACGATGCAACATGTGGTGATCACCGGTAGAGGGGGCCCAGCGGCACTTCTGGAAGAGGCCGATCTGGTGACGGAGATGAAGCAAGTAAAGCATCCTTTCCGAAACGGCATTAAGGCGCAGCCGGGAGTTGAATTTTGAGGGGCCCGGTCCAGAAAACCTGCGGGCGCTGCGGACAGGCGTTTCAATGCGACGGATATCAGTGTTGGTGCGGGACGATCGGTGTGACGGAAGAACAAATGGATTGGATCGCAGCCCGGTATGAGGACTGTCTCTGTCCCGCCTGCTTGGGACAAATCACAATCGGTGAACTCGGGATTCATCCGGATCCGACAGGCAATTGGCGAGCCGACTGAGATGATGCGGATCGACGGTCGATTTTCAGATGCGGAGCGCGATGCCGTCTATCGGGCGATCTTCGAGCGCCGTGATGTCCGCCGCAATTTTCTGTCGACGCCGATTCCGGATCATATTTTGATGCGCGTGTTGACCGCAGCCCACCATGCCGGGTCCGTTGGATTCATGCAGCCCTGGGATTTTGTGGTGGTCAGGGATCGAGCCGTCAAGAGTACGGTGAAAAAGTTGTTCCTCAAAGCCAATGCCGAAGCCGCCACACGCTACCAGGGAAAACGCGCTGCGCTCTACCGAAATCTCAAGCTTGAAGGGATCGAGGAAGCTCCGATCAATATCGGCGTGACCTGCAGTCGCCAGCGGGGAGGTCCTCATGTGCTGGGTCGTTCCAAGGTGCGTGACACGGATCTCTATAGCACGTGCTGCGCCATTCAAAACCTCTGGCTGGCTGCGCGTGCGGAAGGCATCGGAGTGGGATGGGTCAGTATTCTCGATCACAGCACCTTAAAACGGATACTGGGAGTGCCCAAGCCGGTCAAAGTACTGGCGTATCTTTGCCTCGGGTATGTATCGAACTTTGCGACACAACCGGATTTGGCCACTGCCGGATGGCGTGAGCGGATTCCGGTGGAACGTCTCATCCACCATGAATCCTGGGGCAATACAGTGGCTGAGCGTAAGGGGAGAGGGTGATGCGGATTACGAAGGTCTATACCAGAACAGGCGATGCAGGGAAAACGCGATTGGCCGGCGGACAGCAAGTCTGGAAAGACAGTTTGCGCGTCGAAGCCTATGGAGCCGTCGATGAACTCAATGCGTCGGTCGGTGTGGTGCGGGTCATCAATGCCGACAGAAGAGAGGAATCCACAGCGGTCCAACAACTCGAAGACGAGTTGCGTTGGGTGCAAAATAAACTGTTCGACGTCGGGAGCATTCTTGCCACGGCGCCGGGCCAGACGTTCAAGAATATGCCGCAAGTAGCGGCGCAGGATGTGTTGCGCTTGGAAAAACTGATGGATCGCTGTCAAAAGGATCTCGAGCCGCTCAAAGAGTTCATCTTGCCGGGCGGCGGAAAAGTGTCGGGTTTTCTTCATCAGGCCAGGACGATCTGCCGACGAGCCGAACGGGTATGCATCGCTTTGTCGAAAGTCGAGCCGGTCGATCCGGAGATCATCAAGTTTCTCAATCGGCTGAGCGATGCGCTGTTCGTCTTGGGTCGCTGGGTGGCCAAGACACAAGGTGAACCGGAATTCTTATGGGAACGCGATGTCGCAAAGAAAGTCGAGTAAACGTCGACCGGCGCGACGAGCGCAAAGCCGCATCATTCTTGTGCTTGGCGGCGCATCGTCAGGCAAAAGTGAGGCCGCTATCCACTTGGCCGGCCCACGGGGGCCGCGCGCCTTCGTCGCCACGGGGCGGGGGTTCGATGATGAAATGGCGGCACGAATCGCTCGGCATCAGGCCGCACGTTCGGCGGATTGGGAGACGGTTGAAGAGCCGCTCGAGGTGGAAGCATGGTTTGCCAAGCGGGGGGCTGAGTACCGGTCGATTCTCTTCGATTGCGTCACGTTGTGGTTGAGTAATCTGGTCGGAACCGGCCTCAACGAATCGGACGTTCTGGCGCGAGTCGGAATGCTTTTGCAGACGATGCGGATTGCAGCGGCCCGGGTCGTCATCGTCAGCAATGAGCTAGGGTTCGGTCTGGTTCCGACTGAGCCGTCGGCACGAGCATTTCGTGATCTTGCAGGCCGGGTGAATCAGCAGATCGCCGCCGGAGCAGATGAAGTGCATCTGATCGTCAGCGGGTTACCGCTTCGCCTGAAATGAATAGAGGAGCCGTCATGTCGATACAGGACCTGTGCCGTCGAATTCAACCTCTCGATATGAGTCTGCATGGGAAAGCACAAGCCCGACTGGATCGGCTGACCAAGCCGCTCGGTAGCCTGGGGCGTCTTGAAGAATTGGCGGCGTCCTACGTCGCCGTCACCGGCGAACTGAAGCCGAATATTCCGCGTGGTGTCGTATTTACCTTTGCCGCCGATCATGGAGTGGCTGTTGAAGGAGTGAGCGCCTATCCGCGGGAGGTCACCCCTCAAATGGTATTGAATTTTCTGCGAGGCGGTGCCGGTGTGAATGTATTGGCCGATCATGCCGGCCTGAGCGTGCGAGTAGTGGATATCGGCGTCGATCATGAGTTCGGCGCCGTGCCCGGTCTTCTCGCTCGAAAAATCATGAAGGGCACGCGCAATCTGGCGGTTGAATCGGCGATGACACGCAGCCAAGCGGAGCAGGCGGTGATGGTCGGAGTTGAACTGGCGACAGAAGCCGTGCGAGAGGGCGTCGGGCTGATCGGCACCGGTGAGATGGGCATCGGCAATACGACACCCAGTGCCGCTATCACGGCGGTGATGACTGATCGGTCTGCAGCAGAGGTAACTGGACGGGGGACCGGCATTGACGAATCGGCCCGTATGCACAAGGCGGCATTGATACAGCAGGCGCTGCAACGGCATCGTCCTGATCCGGCAGACCCGCTCGATACCTTGGCGAAGGTCGGAGGACTGGAAATCGGTGGATTGGCCGGGCTGATGCTTGGCGCAGCGGCGGCTCGGGTGCCTGTGGTGTTGGATGGGTTCATCACTGGCGCCGCGGCGCTGATTGCTGTTGCACTTCAGCCCTTGTGCCGAGAGTATCTCATTGCCTCCCATCGCTCGGCCGAGCAGGGCCATCGTATCGTCTTGGACCATCTGAGACTGAAACCGCTGTTGGACCTCGACTTGCGCCTTGGCGAGGGCACAGGAGCCTGTTTGGGAATGGATCTGGTCTGTGCGGCGATTAAGATCTACACGGAAATGGCGACATTCGACGAAGCAGGCGTGTCCGACAAGGCGTAATACGTATGGGAACCGTGGCTCGTCCATTTATCTTTGCCTGGCATTTTTTGACGATGATCTCCTTGAGCCGGAATCATCATGAACCCACTGCGCCGGAGCTGGCCGCATCGATGGCATGGTATCCGGTTGTGGGCTTGCTGATCGGCGTCGGGCTCATCGTGGTTGATTGGGGGTTGACCGCGATGTTATCGCCTGCCGTCGTGAATGTGCTGTTGATCGCCCTCTTGGTGCTGTTGACTCGCGGGCTTCATCAGGATGGGCTGGCCGACACATTGGATGGATTGGCGGGCGGCCGTACCGCGGCGGAACGGCTTTCGATCATGCGCGACCCGCGCATCGGTGCGATCGGCGCAACAGGCCTCTTCCTCTCGCTGATTCTCCGGTATGCCGGGTTGATGGCACTGCCGCATGAGTTGCGGCTTCCCGCGGTGCTCTGCATGCCGGCGATGGGACGTTGGGCGATGGTCACGCTGGCTTGGATGTCGCCTTATGCCAGGACGGAAGGAGGATTGGCGGCGCCGTTCCTCACTCACCTGTCATGGCGGCACGTCGCCATGTCCACGGTGATTTTGACGACGGCACTGGCAATCGGTTTCGGAGCGGTGGATGCATGTCTGATCCTCCTGGCCGGCACTCTGATTATCCTTGTCGCTTGGAGAGCCTGCCATCGCTGGTTCGGTGGGATCACCGGAGATACGCTTGGGGCGGCCAACGAAGTGATCGAGATTCTCTTCCTGCTGTTCGTTCCTCTCTTGCTCCGGTTACCATGACCGGCGGCGAACTCCTCATAGCGTCCGCGCTCGATGCGATGTTCGGCGATCCGCGCAAGCTGCCGCATCCAGTCCGTGTGATGGGGAGGTGCATTACGTGGCTCGATCACCGAGTACGAATGATCTGCCTGAGTGGGACGAGTCTTCGCTTTGCGGGAGTCTGTCTGGCCGGAGGATTGCCGATTATGACGTATTGTATCAGCGCGGTCATGATTGAAGAGGCCGAACGTTTCGCGGCATGGCTGGGGTCGGTCCTGTCGATTGGATTGGCTTCGACGACGCTTGCCGCGCGCGATCTATGGGATCATGTCCGTGCGGTGAGCGCACCGCTTGGCGTAGGCGATCTGCCGGCCGCACGCCGAGCTGTCGCCATGATTGTCGGACGAGACACAGCGGAGCTTTCCGAATCCGAGGTGGCCCGCGCGACGGTGGAAACGATCGCGGAAAGCGCGGCAGACGGCGTGATTGCTCCGCTGTTCTATTTGGTCATCGGCGGTGCCCCATTGGCCTTGGCCTATAAGGCCGTCAACACTCTGGATTCGATGATCGGTCACCAAGACGAGCGCTATGCGGATTTTGGATGGGCATCGGCCAGACTCGACGACCTGACCAACTGGATTCCGGCTCGTCTCGCGGCAGTCTTGCTCATCATTAGCACCGGATTGGCCACAGGGCAACTGGAACAGGTCCGCAACGGATGGGAGGTTTTTCGCCGTGACGGGAGCAAACATCCAAGCCCCAACAGCGGTAGACCTGAAGCGGCCATGGCAGGGATCTTAGGAGTGAAATTAGGAGGCACCAACTTCTATGACGGCATCGCACAAGAACGCCCCGTTCTCGGCCAAGAAGGACGGGAGGCTGGACCAGGCGACATCATGTCGGCAGCGAGGGTCATGGTGGTAGCCTCTGTGCTCGGTGTCTCTCTAGCAGTGGGTTTCAGATGCCTCGCCTGAAAGCGTGTTTGCATGGCGGGGATATCTATGGTGCCGCACGAGAGCTGAACCGCGATCTCGCCGAGATTCTTGATTTCAGCGCCAGTATCAACCCGCTGGGCCCTTCTTCGCAAGTCTGGAAAGCCATCATGGCATCCAGGTATCTGTTGAGCCACTATCCCGATCCCCACTGTTGGGATCTACGGCAGGCGCTGGCCACGTTCTGGCGTATCGATCCGGAACAGATCGTGGTCGGTAATGGTTCCACTGAGTTGATCGATGTACTTCCTCGTGCATTGGGGCTTCATCGGCTCCTCGTCGTCCAGCCCACTTTTTCCGAATATGCCGCTGCGATGGAACGAGCTGGAGGACAGGTCACAGCCCTCTACTCAGACCGAAAAGACCAATATGCCATTCCGATCGATCGTCTCTGTCGGCTGATGAAAACGGGACAAAGCGACGGCCTCTCCATTGATGGAATCGTCATCTGCCATCCCAATAGTCCGACAGGACAAGCCTGCTCAGCCGATGATATCGCGCGGTTAGCCACCATCGTCAGGCGGCAAGGTCTTTGGCTGGTGATCGACGAAGCGTTTGCCGACTATTGTCCAGAGCGATCCGTTCTCCCGCAGGCGGCGTCCTGGCCGCATGTCGTCGTCTTACGCAGCATGACCAAATTCTATGCCTTGCCCGGACTGCGGGTGGGATATGCGGTGGCAACGCGTACAGTTGCCGGGCGATTGCGACGGCAGCTGCCGCCTTGGTCGATCAGCGTGATGGGACAGATCGCCGCACTGGCTGCCCTGAGCGATGCGGCACATGCACGAAAAAGTCTGAGATTTATGACAGGAGAGCGCGAACGGTTGAAAGGATTGTTTGCTGCCTTGCCCGGCTGTTCAGTGTTGCCGACCTATGCCAATTATTTCCTCATGGAGTTGCCTCGTGGATGGCACGCGCGTGAATTGACGGGGCAGTTGCGAAATGAGGGACTGCTGGTTCGAGATTGTTCATCCGTTCCAGGATGCAACACTCGTTCGATCCGACTTGCCGTACGATCTCCGCAAGAGAACGATCGGCTCATCCAAGCCTTGTCGAACCTCCTTCACCACGAAGTGTTGCAATGAAGGGAACCTCCAGACATGTCCGCACTCGACATCAGGTGATTGGACGCACGCTCGTGATCCATCTCGGTGGCCGACGGCGCGTACTTTCATCCGCACCGCAGGGGGGTGGATTCCGGTCTGCCTCGCACATCATCAATCATCAAGTCGAGGCGAACCTCGTTATGAATGGACACTTTCCTGATCCAGCGCGTTACTTGAGGAAACTGGCTTCACAGCTCAGCATCGGAATCCACACTGTCGGACTCATGACTGCAGTACCGATGACACAGCTTGTCATGTCCCGAGTCACGGCTGGGATACTCTGGGTAGAGTGTTTTGCCACAGTCGGCATCACGAATGCGGTCCGTGCCGGAGAGTGGCCGCTGCATTCTGCTCGTCGGAAGGAAACACATTCGACGAGAGTCGGAACGATCAATCTCATCCTTGTCACGAGTGGGAGTCTCTCGACCTCCGCCATGGTCGGCGCGGTGCAGGTGGCCACGGAGACAAAGACCGGCGTCTTGCGTGACCACACCATACCGAGTTGGAAAGGAAAAGACCTTGCGACTGGGACGGGTACCGATGCAGTCGTCATTGCATGCCGCTTGCGCGGTGAGGGACCGCTGCACACCTACAGCGGGACTCATACGATTATGGGCGCACTGGTCGGAAGAGCAGTCTCCAATTGCGTCTCCCGTGGCTTAGCCAGAGCAAGAAAGCGGCAGGAGATGCACCGATGAAGGCGCGAGCGATTGGGATTCTCGGTACTGGCTCAGATGTAGGGAAGAGTTTGATCGCCGCCGGGATCTGTCGACTGCTTTATCGTTCCGGTGTCCGTGTGGCACCGTTCAAAGCTCAAAACATGTCATTGAATTCGTTCGTCACTCCTGAGGGTCATGAAATTGGAAGAGCTCAAGCCCTGCAGGCAGAGGCCTGCGGGATTCCGCCGCATGTTGATATGAACCCGATCCTACTCAAGCCCGAATCTGATAACTGCTCGCAGGTTGTAGCCCTTGGCAAGGTGTTGGAGAAGCGTGAGGCATCGGCGTACTTCGACGGTCGACAGGGGCTCTGGTCTGTGGTCGAAGAAAGCTACGCTCGGTTGGCCAGGCAGTATGAAGTACTTGTGATTGAAGGGGCAGGCAGTGCGGCAGAAGTCAACCTTCGTGAGTATGATCTGGTCAATTGGTCGGTTGCCAAATTGGCTGATGCGCAGGTCGTACTGGTCGCCGATATCGATCGGGGCGGTGTCTTTGCTCAAGTCCTCGGGACGTTGGATTTGCTGGAGTCTGACGAACGCGCCAGAGTCTGTGGCGTCATCATCAATAAATTCCGTGGTGCTGCCAAGTTATTTGCCGACGGGGTGAGGTTCTTGGAAACACGAAGTGGGCTGCCGGTGTTGGGTGTTGTGCCGTTTCTTCGTGATCTGATGCTCGATCAAGAAGATAGCCTCGATCTCGGCCGGCATCCACAAACACGTTTTGTATCCGGCCGAGTCAATATTGCCGTCATTTTACTGCCGCATATGAGCAACTTTACCGATTTTAATATTGTAGCGTCGGAAACAGATGTTGCCTTGAGATATGTCACCTCGCCCTCCACGCTTGCCGAGGCCGACGTCGTGATAATCCCCGGCAGCAAAAATACGCTGGCAGATCTCTCCTATTTGAAGGAAAAAGGATATGTCTCCGCATTGAATAATCATCTGCACAGTCGGCGAGAACTGATCGGTATTTGTGGCGGCTATCAAATGCTCGGCCGAACAATCTCGGATCCTTGCGCGGTTGAGCAAGGCGGGATGAGTGGCGGACTCGGCTACTTGAACATAGAGACGGAGCTCACGCAAGCCAAGTGCACCACGCAAGTGGAAGCCAGCATGGAAAATGTCTTCGTGGGAGGTCAGCTCTTGATCCGGGGATATCAAATTCATATGGGCGTCACGCAACGCGTGAACGACGAACTTCCCTGTTTTAGAGTTCACCACCGTCACTCAGCACTGAGTGAGGAAACTCGCCTCTCGAACGCGACGAAAGAAGAAGAGTTCGATGGAGCCATTCGAAAAGACGGTCTTGTGTGGGGCACGTACATCCATGGTGTGTTTGATGAGCCTGGCTTTCGTCGTGTCTGGCTCAATCGTGCCCGCATGAGGAAAAGGCTTCCTCTTCTTGATATTCAGGCTTCGAAATCGGTTACCTCTCGATCACAGTGTGAACTCGATCGGTGGGCCGATCATCTATCGAGCAATGTCGACCTGTCCGATCTTCTTCGATGAAGTCGTCTTCCCTGCATCTCCAATTTCATTCCCATCGTTCGTCCCCACATCAGCATTCACATTCACCTCGTTCAAATAAATGTCGATATTCACCGTTTTCTTGCCAACCATCAACAAGTCGTTACACTGCTTGAGAACAGCACGAATCGGATTTGTAAGGATACGGAGAAATACCTTGGACGCGAGCATGTCGCTGCTGCCGCATGTCCAGTGTGTCCTCTTGTGCATTACGGATAGATTTATAGATGAGAGAGGAAGGGGTGTATGAGCAAAATCATGGTTGTCGATGACTCGTACGCAGAACTGCAGTTGATCGAGTCGTATCTGAAGGCTGCCCAACACACCGTGGTCTCGTTTTCAACCGCAGATGGGTTGGAAGACAAAATCGCTTCTGAAAAACCGGACCTCATCGTCTTGGATGTGGTCATGCCGGGCCGCAATGGATTTCAAGCATGCAGGGATTTGAAAACCGATGCTCGCTTCAAGAGCATTCCGATTGTGCTCTGCACCTCGAAAGGACAGGAAAGCGACAAGTTTTGGGGGCAGCAACAGGGAGCCAATGGACATGTGGTGAAGCCCTTCAAATCGGAGGACCTTCTGCAAGCGGTGAAGCTGGCACTACGCTGAGGGAACCGATACCGCGCGGGACCGCGACACGATGATTTCCATAGGTGAGTTGCCTCAACTTCATTCGGATTCGGTCCCAGCACAGAGACAATCCGCTGAATCATTGAGGGTTTGCTTAGTCGCACTAGGAGAACAAATATTCGCCATAGACTTAGGTCAAGTCGCCGAGGTCTTCGTGCCGGAATCAATCACGCCTGTACCAGGGATGCCTGCCGCATTGGTCGGCGTTACCAACTTACGTGGAGCCATCATTCCTCTTGCGGATGTGAGGGCCGTTTTGGGCGTATCCGCTTCCTGCCTTCCGAAATACACAGTGGTTGTTCGTCATGGGACTCAACGAGTCGGTATCCTAGTCGAAAACGTACCGGAAATTCGCACGATTACATCTGACGATCTCGTGACTACCTCGGTTCGCACTGCGACCGAAAGCCTTCCCCTGTTTTCTGGATTCGTCAAAATCGACAAGAAATCCAGCGCCATATTAGAAATGTCGCGACTGTTGGCGTCCATAGAAAGGACGACCAATGATCAGAATCCATAACGTCCTACTTATGGACGATTAGGCCGGCAAGGTAAGCACTATCACGAGCAGTGCGCAGGAGGACAATCATGGCGAAGGTTAAGGAGACATGGAAGTGGTCGCCTCGTGCGTGGTTTAAAAATCTGAAGGCTCTGCACAAGATCCTTATAGGGTTTTCCGTCATCATTGTCGCCATGCTGGCGATCGGTCTGATCGGTTTGATGGGCCTCAGTCGGCTGCAGGGTCAGCTGAGTTCCATCTATGACGAATCGACAGCGGGAGTGTCGCACGTCGCGGTGAGCAGTACTAATCTCAGCCTCTATCACAATGCGTTATTGAGCGTGGCGGACCAGAGACAAAAGAGTGATTTCGACGAGGCCATCATTCCCCTCGCCGAACTGAAGAGACGCACCCTGACGCCGCTTGAAACGTATCGAACGTCCGCCACGCACGAGACGGTGGATGGCCGTCGTGACGGGCAAGAGTTGGACGTCCTCCTTTTTACGTTGAGAGAATACTTCGCGTCGGCTGAAAGCGCAGTGGGAGCCTTACACGATAGCTTTGACCTTTCGCTCACGGATGAGCAACGGCAGTCGATGAGAGAATTGGCTACCACGGTGCTGTCAACTGAGGTGACTTTGTGGCATGGACGATCGATATGGCGCTTCCAATGGGTCGCGCAGCTCATTCGAGACTTGGCGAGCGAATTGAATGACAGCGGGCAGCGCATGGCCGTATACCTTACCAAGGTGATGCTCGGAGGAGCAGTTGCGGCACTCCTCCTGGCGATCGCCATCGGCTATTTCCTCGCGCACAGCATCGTAAGAGACATCATTCATGTAGCCGACGTTGCGACACAGGCCGCTGCAGGAAATTTGAGGGCCCGCGCAAAATTGGAGAGTGACGATGAAGTCGGTCATATGGCCAAAGCGTTCAACATCATGTTGGATCGAATCACGACGCTGGTCTCGACGGAAGAAGAGCGGGACAGGATGCAAAAACAACTCGTGCAGTTTCTTGTGTTGGTATCCGATGTCGGAAAGGGAGATTTGACCAAGCGCGGTGAAGTGACGGCCGATATGTTTGGAAATCTGGCGGACGGATTCAATCTCATGATTCAACGCTTTTCACAGCTGATGAAACAAGTGCGCCAGGCGGCGGAACGCGTCAATACCTCGGCGAGCAAGCTGAGGGACAATGCCGGACAAATGGCCGGAACCGCAAGACATCAAGCCGACGAATCGATCAAGGCACTCGGCGCGGTCGAACAGTTGGCATCATCGATGCGCCAAGTGACGGAGACGGCGGGAGCCTCATCCGAAGCAGCCCGCGAAGTCTTACAGGCCACTGAAACCGGTCGGCTCGCGGTGCAGGAAACTGTTCAGGATATGCAGCGCATTCAGTTGGCAGTCCAACGTATGTCGAAACAGATCAAGGCGCTCGGTGACCGGTCATTGGAAATTTCACAAATCGTATCGACCATTCGGGATATCGCCAATCAAACCAACCTTTTGGCGCTCAACGCTGCTATTGAAGCAGCCGGTGCCGGTGAGGCTGGAGCACGCTTCGCCGTGGTCGCCGATCAAGTGCGAAAGCTTGCGGAGAGCTCGACACAGGCGACCCGAGAAATCGCGGACCTCGTGAAAGTTATCCAAAGCGAAACGCAGCATGCGGTCGTTGCCATGGAGCATGAAACTCAGGCGGTCGAGGCTGGGTCGGCCTCGGCCTTGCGTACAGGCGATGTATTTAAGGAAATTTCGACGATCGCTCAACGGTCTGCAGGACTCGCCCAAAGCATTGCGACATCGGCGGCTACTCAAACGGTTTCAACCGATCAGGTCGGACGCTCAATCAAGGACTTTACCGGAGGTGCAGTGGCGACACAAAAAGCTACCGATTCGGCGCGTGCGACAGTAGAGGACATGGTGACGTTGGCTGAAGATCTGACTACGTCGGTGTCACAGTTCAAGCTGGCCTGAGAATTTCCCTCATCCGCTGAGCGTGGAAAGTCTTCCGGTGTAACGAGGGACCGATGAGCTCGGAGTTCGACAGGCAAAATCTCATCAGCATTTTTGTCCTTGAAGCATCGGATGGGTTGGATGTCTTGACCAAGGCATTGCATCCGGCCGGCGGTGCTGTTCCTTCTCCCCAAGAACTTGCCGACCAATATATTGTCGCCCACCGTATTTGCGGAGCCGCTGCCTTATATGGCTACAGCGGAGTCGCTCAGCTGGCTGAGTACTTGGAGACGCTACTTGAGCAAGCGACGCCGATTCCTGCGGCTGAATGGGATCGAGCGGTAGGCTCGATGCGGAACATTACGCAAAGCCTTCGGATAGTCGTTCAAGCTATCGGGCAGGGCGGCGTTGAGGATGCAGAGGTCATAGAACGCTGTTGGACATCGATAAAACAACGAGAAGGAGAAACAGGCGATACGACAGCATCTACATCTTCCACGTCAACAATCCATGAAGACTACCTGTCCCCCGGACTTGATGCTGAGATCTTATCCTATTTCATCCCCGAAGCTGAGGAATATCTCGGCACCATTGACGGGTTGCTTCGTATCCTCAGAGACAAGCGGGATGATGCAGACTCGATCTACCGGCTCTTTCGTGCGGCGCATACACTGAAGGGTTCAGCGTACACCGTAGGATTTCAAGTCATCGGAGATATCGCTCATCCGATGGAAAATTGTGTGGCAGCGGTTCGTGAACATCGTCTTCCCATCAGCGATGACCTTCTTGGCGGGCTTGCGAAGGCGGCTGAATTGATCCGGCTCATTCTTCGGCATGAGCCGGCAAATAAGCAGCAACTCCGGCATGCTATACCACTTCTTCTCAATCGTCTCACCGAAATGATTGAAGGGACGACCGTTTCCCCTGCACCGGCAACTCCATCTCACGGCCTCGATACGGATAGCTCGAATCCTGTCCGGCATGAGCCCATTGTCAGCGGAGAAACGCCGGCCGCGGACTTGCTCGATGGGTATTTGATTCCGGATTTGGATCCGGAAGTGCTCTCCTACTTTATCCCTGAAGCACAAGAGTATCTGGAGCTGTTGGAAGCCAATCTCCTGCGATTGGACAAAGATCCGCAAAACAAGGAACTGATCAATCAGTTGTTTAGAAGCGCACACACCTTGAAGGGTTCCGCCTACACCGTTGGATTTCAGTCAATCGGCGACCTCATCCATCATGTCGAAGACTTCATGGGAGCGCTGCGTGACGGTAGCCTCAGGGTATTACGCGGGCATACGGATCTTATGCTTCGCTCCATCGATGTTGTGCGAGTACTCATGCGAAGAGACATCAACAAGATGGACGACACGAGGCAACGATTCGACGCCGCGCGTACCGAACTGAGACAATTAGATCAAGGCATCGCAGACGAGGCGACGCCCGCACATCAACAGGATGACAACTCCGGTTCAGCGACTGTGGGACAGACGGAAAACGACGAGCCTCGTGCACAGGAGGAAAGAGTTCAAGGTGAGAAATCGCGAGAGGAACGCGAGGTCATCCGTGTCAGTTATGCACGGCTCGAGCGGTTGATGAACCTCATAGGAGAACTCGTCATCGGACGCGGCAGATTGGAACAGCGGCTGCGAATCCTGGAACAACTGTCACAGCAAGTATTGGTATACAAAAGTCGCTTAGTGGACTCCGTCCAATCCTTTGCAGACAAACATACCTTTAGCTATCAGGACACATCGAGCAGCTCGACCACGCCGGTGAGTCAAGGGCTTCCCGTATTCGGTGATTTTGGCAGTCTCGAGCTGGATAAGTACGACGATTTCAATATTTTGGCTCGGCGCATCGGAGAGGTCACCGCCGATATCAGTGAGTCGATGTCGCAGCTGGATGGGTCCATCAAACGATCTCATGACGAGATGAATCATCTCCAACACCTGACGTTGTTGATGCGGGACGAAATCGCCCGCGCCCGCATGGTTCCGATCGGAACACCGTTCACGAGGTATCGTCGAGCGGTCAGAGAGAGCGCCCGAGCCTTAAATAAGGAAGTGTCCTTGGTCACATCAGGCGAGCAGACGGAAGTCGATACCGCAGTCGTAGAACGATTGGTGGATCCATTGGTGCATTTGGTTAGAAACGCTGTCTATCACGGTATCGAGCCGACGGCCGACCGCATCGCGAAGGGTAAACCGGCCGTAGGAACAGTCTACCTCCATGCGGCTCATCGGGGGAATTCGGTCATCATCGAGGTGGAAGATGATGGAGCTGGGTTGGATTTGGAGAAAATACGGGGCAAAGCCGGCAAGATGGGACTCGTACCATCACACCAGATACAAACGATGTCGGATGCAGACCTCCTTCGATTGATTTTCATGCCTGGTTTTTCAACAGCCGACAAGGTAGGCGATCAAGCAGGTCGAGGCGTAGGACTAGACGTGGTCAAACGAGTCATTGAGGGCATGAACGGCCATATCGACGTGGAATCTGAGTTCGGTGTCGGCACAAAATTTACCTTGAATCTCCCTCTTACCCTTCTCATCGCGACCGCGTTGCTCGTGCGGGTGGGTACCGAGAAATATGCGATTCCATTACTGAGCATTCAAGAAGTTTCGATTCCGACGCCATCCTCCGTGCGAGAGGAAGGTGATCGTCAACTCTTACAGATCGACGAACAAGTTGTTGAATTGCAATCGCTCTATCACATCCTTCATCGAAAACCAGGAAGCATGGACTGGACCATGCCGATCGTGATCGTTCGGACGGCTGGCGCGCCGATAGGGTTAGCGGTCGACGAGCTGTTGGGCCGCCAAGAAATCGTCATTAAGCCGCTCGGACCACTAAAACCGTTGGAACATTCGTTTTTCGGAGGAGCGACCATTGATCCGGAAGGACGGGTAGTGCTTGTTATCGATCCAAGCCGTTTGACGTCCAGGGAAACGAAGGAATGGGCTGCTCCCATTCTTTTTTCCAAAACCACACCACTTCGGAAACAGTCCTTACCAGAAGAGCTATTGTCGAATACGCCACAAGAGGCGCGCCTGCTTTTGATAGACGATTCCTTAAGTATTCGGAAATTCATCGGAAGGATGCTGGAGTCGGTGGGATATCCGTTCGATACGGCAGTTGATGGAGAAGATGGACTCCGAAAAGCATCGGCGACTAATTATCGGATGATTCTCACCGATCTCGAGATGCCGAAGCTTAACGGATTTGAAGTTATTCAAGCTCTTAGAAGTCGTCCTGAAACCAGACACACACCGGTGGTTGTCATGACGACGAGGGCTCGAGACAAGCATCGGCAAATGGCGATGAGCCTCGGTGCCAATTCATACATTCCTAAGCCGGTAGAAGAACGGTTGTTGCTGCATGAGGTTGAACGGTGGCTTGGACAGGCTCCGACGCTGCGCAAGTAACCTTGCGGAAATACTCGTATCAATTGACGAAATGTAACTTGTTACAGAGAATGGGAAGGAAGGCCTAGCCTAGGCATGGGCATCCGAGAACCGATGGAAACTCCGTCGCCAGCTTCTCCATCACGATTTCTCATCGTGACATTGGGCGGACGGTATCTGGCATTGGATACCGAATCTATATGTGGGTTGTTGACTTTCGAAGAGGCGGGAAACGATGAGGATCCTATGATTCACGGCATAATGTATGGAGCCATCAATCTGGCCGATCGATTGAGTTTACCGAATGATCGGGGTGGGGCGAACACACGTATCGTATTGCTTTCCAAACGAGAAATGCGCGGGAGCATCCGAGTCACCACGGTAGAGGGACTTCTTGAACTCTCACCGTCTCAAGTCCTGCCGCTCCCCATGCAGTTCTGTGGACCGGAACGACACTGGTATCAAGGCATGATCCTATTCGCAAAAAGCATTGCGTTGGTGCTGAATGCAACGTGGGTCCTCAATGAAGAGGGTCCGGCTAAGAGGGCAGGGGGAACGTGGTAGCTCCGAAGATTTCGGTGGACGGCAGTCGATATGCTGAGAGCCAGTCACAAGTATCAGCGGGAAACAACACGTCAATCATGGCCGCTGTTGGTGTTTTCGGTGGGAGGAAGGCGACTGGCAGTGAAGACATTTGATGTGTCGGGTATTTCTCTGTGGAATGAATCTATCCCAGTCGCTGGTCGAACCCCTTTTGTCACAGGGCTCGTTCGTCAGGGGCAAACTGTGCTGCCGGTATTCGATCTGGCTGCGTCCCTTCGGCTTACCGTACAAGGGAGCAGTCCCTTGTGTTTAACAATAAGGCACCCCCTCGGAGAGATGGCGATGTGCATTGATGAGGAGATTCCGGTCCTTCATACCTGTGATCCTGCCACGATTCAGACATACCAAAACAAGGATTTGCCGGCCGAAGGCAGTTATACCAATGGCCTAGATGAGATCCCGATTCTTTCGGTATCACGACTTGGGTCGACTGTGTGACGATTCCTCGTGCTTTCAGAATGGGCGAAAGGTGCAGGCATGCCGAAGATCTTAATAGCTGATGACAGCATCGCAGTTCGCAAAGTGGCAGAGCGACTGTTGACCGAGGCCGGCCTCGGCGTCACGCTTGCGGCAAACGGAGAAGAAGCATTGGCCTATCTGGAAAAAGAACAGCCGGACGTTGTCGTGTCCGACGTCATCATGCCGGACAAAAGCGGGTATGAAGTCTGTGCATTTATCCGTGGAAATGCGACCCTTGCAGGGACGCCCGTGTTGCTCATCTCAGGAATTGTGAACGATGAAGTGACCAGACAGGCCGACTCCTGTCGAGCAGATGGGGTATTGAAAAAGCCATTTCAAGGTACATCGCTAAAAGATCGAGTCCTCGAGTTGATCGCAAAACGGCAGGAACCGGCACCGGCCGTTGTCGATGGGCCTACTACCGCCCCTGCGGCGGCTCCCGCTGAGAAAACGATAAAGATGTCGGACCAACCGCCACTGAGTCTGAGCCAGGAGGCCGGAAGACTCAAGGAGGTTGAAGAGCAATTACGGGAAAACCGAGTTCGCTGTGAAGAATTGACTAAACGATTGTCTGAGTCCACTGAGCAGCTCGCCAGAGCCAAGGAAAGCGGAGCACTGCTGGAAACCGAACGCAAACGTGCCAACGATCTTCAAGAAAAACTCGCCAAAGTAGAGCAACAAGTATCACGGATCCCTGAGCTGGAATCGGCACTGAAGGCGGAACAGGATGCGGTCAACACCTACAGACAGGAAGCCGTGAATTGGCAAAAAGCTTCCGGTCGAATTGCAGACCTGGAGTCCGCTCTGTACGCTGAACGGGTAACGGCAGAGCAACTCGTGCAACAACTATCAAGAATCCCTGAGCTGGAATCGGCACTGAAGGCGGAACAGGATGCGATCAACACCTACAGACAGGAAGCCGTGAATTGGCAAAAAGCTTCCGGTCGAATTGCAGACCTGGAGTCCGCTCTGCACGTTGAACGGACGGCGGCAGAACAACTTGTGCAACAATTGGCGGATTTGGAGCAGGTTTCGATCAGAACAAGAGACGCGGAAGCAAAACTCGCGGCTGCTGAACAGCAGAAAGCGGAACTTCACCGAAGTGTTCAGAATCTCGAAGCCGAACTCTCGATGGAACGACGGAAGGGAGAAGAGACAAAGGGGCAACTTCACGAATTGGAGAACGTGGCGACGAGAGTTCGAGAGATGGAAGGGCTTCTGACCGCAGAACAAGATCGCAACGGAATGCTCGCTCGGCATGTGGTGGAAGCCGAACAAGCCTCCGAGAACGCCACAAAACGACTTGAGGAAATGGCGCGCAAGTTAAGTGAGATCGCAGGATTGGCCTCCCAGGTTGGAAATGGGAGGGGAGAGTCAACCTGAACATCGAGATAGTATTGCTGAAGAGTCGAAGCCGATGTCCGTTGAACCCGAAGATGCGTTCCAGAAAGAGCTCGTTGAACTGTTCGTTCAAGAAGCACAGGAATGGCTCCAGCAAATTCATGTCGCGCTCGATGAATTACAGCAAGCCCCACCTTTCGAACGCCATCGCGCCTTGGCCCAGACGATCAAGATCGGCATTACGAACCTCGGTGGGTCAGCAGCCACGCTCACTCTGAGCGATGTCGAGCGGGCTAGTTTCGCAGCCCTTCCCTTCGTTGAAGCCGTTCAAGACCCTTCTATCAGAATCTCCGTTGATGACTTCATCGCGCTCTGTAAGCAGCTGGGGCACGTCCATGGAGCTCTGACGAGAGCAACGGGTGTGGCATTTGATGAGAAACATGTACCGGCTTCCAACGACGACCCGTCAACGATGATCGAGACGAAGAAGTTTTTGGTGTTGCTCCGCGGGGTTCAAGATCAATGCACGGCGGGCAACACATTCCATCGAAATGTGATTCAGACGATGATGGTTCAGGCTGAAGAATTGATGGAGCGTGGGGTGGAACAATGCAATGTGGCTTCCATCCAGGAGTTCCTCGACCGTTCTGCCGAAGAAGACCAAGGCTTTCTCCAAGTCGTTCGACAAGAACTTCCCCATCTGAAGGCTGTCCTGCAGATCCTCAAGAATGATGACATCGTCCCGGGCCAACCGTCCTCCGACTTACGAAATGTTGTTGAACGTGTCGCACAGCTATGGTCTGCCGCTCAGCAGGTCAATGCTTCCCAGGCAATGGTGTTTTTTGTGGGATTGCACAGTTTCCTCACGATCGTGACCCAGCGCCGCTTGGTGGTGTACGCGAAAAACTATGACGCGATCCAATCACGGCTTGACCAGAGCGTGAAGGGAATTGAGGAATGGGTGATAAGCGGACGGACGGAGCGCATGGCGATACAAGACATATTACCTCATTGAATCAGCTCTCCGCTCTGAGCGGGGTCCTGGAATGAAATGGACCTACTAGTGCCACTAATCGATCCGGTACGAGGTCATAGTCTGATTCAAGATTCGACCTCTGAGGCTCATTGGGAGCTGCATTTCCGCCAATTGGATGTACCGCATCCGAAGTTCTGTATGTCCCATTGACCAAACATGAAACGGTAATGGGACGAAGGCTGTACAGAATTCATGCCCTAAAGGGATCGTGATACTCACCGGTGAGATCGGAAGTGGGAAAACTCTTCTCAATCATGTGCTCCATCGACGAGACAATACCGGCGCATGGGTGATGTCTTGACGAACTGGTATCACAATGCAGAATACGCATTAGGCGAGATAGCGACCGCCGTTCAAGAGCACCGTTCCATATCACTAGAACCACTTGAAGCCCTTGCGAAAGACGTCGTTTCATCGCTGCAGTGCAATGATGAGCTCGTGGTGCAAGCATTAGCCGGACCGTCAGGCTCACCACTCATCACCAATCTGATCAATGTGGCCATACTCGGAACAAAAGTCGGAATCGGTCTTGGGTACTATGGGGAAGAGCTACACCGGCTGGCACTGGCCGGATTCGTCCATGATATCGGGTTATTTGCCGTGCCGAAACCCTTGATCACCAAGGCCGGTCGTTTGACCCAGGAAGAGCGGGAACTCATCGAACGGCATCCTGAGCTGGGATATCGGGTTGTCGAGAATTGCGGACCAACGTACCACTGGTTGGCACAATTGACGCGCCAGGCTCACGAACGCTTCAATGGAGAGGGCTACCCCAATCGACTCGCGGGAAGAGAGATCAATGAAATGGCTCAGATTTTGGGTGTGGTGGACGTATTCGATGCATTAGTGAGCGAGCGTCCCTATCGCCGCCGCCTGCTCCCGCACGAAGCGGTCAAGGAACTTCTGATTGTTGAACGAAGGACTTTCCCGCGAGAAATCCTGAAGGCGCTCGTGGAGCAATTTTCGGTTTACCCACTTGGGACGACAGTGCGATTGACGACCGGAGAAGTAGGAACGGTGGTCAAAGTGAATAGCCGCTATCCCCTTCGCCCGGTCGTGCGAATGGATGATCAGCAGGAATATGAAGGAAGCTGTTCTTGTGAGATTGATTTGAGCCGCATGCCATTAGTATCGATTGCGGAGATTCTATATCCTCCCGTAGTCGGACGCATCACATTTTCGGAAGCATCCCCCAAACCTGCAATATCTGTTGTGCCGACCACCGTTTCTGATTCCTTCACCTTGTTGCTCGAAAGTCTTGACGCGGTTGCGTTAACACTACAAGGTGTGGTGGACAGCAAGAGGACCTCGTTGAAGTCACCAGATGTTGATACCGATACCTGCCCCGCGCGCGTGCAAAGACCAGAGCAATAACGCCGCACTCTGTTCATGGTGGCTTACAAGTAGGACCCTATTCTGCTCTTTGCTGTAGAGATCCGGATAGTTATAATGGCTACCCTAACCTTCAAGTGTCTTGACGATCATAAAAGGAACCACGTGCCGAAACTCATCAATGTTCATCATACACAGCAGACGATACAGCAAGCCCAGGGGTATATAAAAACGTACATCCTCATGCCGTCCGGCCTTTTCGGACTCATCTGTATGATCGGGGCGATCGGTGGTCTAGGATACCAATGGCTTTCAACCGACGGCTATACCTTGGAGACCTTTTATCAGAGTTCGGGGTTGCTCATGTCGGGTGTAGGCCTGGGAGCATTGCAGACGCTCTATCAACGGTATCTCTTGCGGGAGTTTCCCGAAGCACTGGCGGCCCGTATGAAAGAAAGGCTGAATCGGCAGAGAGGAACGCTCAAGAAGAGAGCGGACGCGACGACTATCGAGCATCCAGGACGTCAGTTCGTGCCGCTTGTGTATCTGCTGGGTGTGATGATTTTAATCGGAGGGACCATTGCGGCATATGCCTATGGCCGTGTAAGCATGGTTCCGGCACTCTTGATGCCCTGGGCCGGGTTCTTTTGGATAAGGTTGTTCTTATGGCGGAGAGTGATCAAAGTAGAAAAAGTTGAGAGATAAAGCGCCCACAGGCTGTTCAAAAAGCCGTCCGGCAAGGCCGCAGCAAGTCCGCCACGCGAAGAATAGTGAGGCGCATGGCGCGATGAAGAAAGAGCGCCACATGTCTTAGGGGTGAAGAGTAACAACTTTTACCAGACCCACCCGTCGCCTGTCGGAACAGGCGTTTACCCAAGCCGTACGTTATGAGCCTTTAAGCGCCGCGAGAACGCTGGTGGCGGACTTTTTTATCAGCCTGCGAGCCATTTTTAGAACGAGCTGCGTTTGATCGAGACACTCGATTCGACGTCTTTTTTAATTCTGTTTCAAGTATCGCCACGCGCTGTTCTAAATTGCGGACCAGTTCTTTCATTTCGGGAAGCTGGAAAATACCTCCCTGGATTCGCAGAGCTTTTTCGCGCGGCATTGCCGGAATGCCGCCTACCACTTGATTGGATTCAATACTCCGATTGACTCCGGCTTTGGCTGCGATCATGACCTGGTCTCCGATGGTGAGATGATCAGCAAGCCCGGCCTGGCCGCCGATCATGACATGGTGCCCGATGGTTGTGCTGCCGGCGATGCCGACCTGCGCAACAAGGATGCAGTGCTCTCCCACTATGACATTGTGGGCAATCTGGACGAGATTGTCGACTTTGGTGCCCTGCTTCACCAAGGTCCGGCCGAACGTCGCGCGGTCGACCGTCACATTGGCTCCCAGTTCAACGTCGTCTTCAATGACAACGCCGCCGAGTTGCGGGATCTTATGATGGCGGCCTTGATGTTGCACGTATCCGAACCCGTCGGCTCCGATGACGGTCCCACTGTGCACGATCGCCCGCGCACCAAGTGAACAGCCTTCGCGAACGACGACATTGGGATACAGAACGGAATCGTCCCCGATCGTGGAGTCCGATCCTACAAAGACCCCCGGATAGATCGTGACACGATCGCCGATCATCACGCGGTCACCCAAGGTGACGAAAGGCCAGATGGAAGGATCGGTTCCGATCCGCACATCGGCGCCCTGCATCACATGTTCGGCAATGCCCCGTGGAGCCTGCGGACGAACAAAAAAGGTCTGCGCGACACGCGCGAAAGCCAACATCGGATTGTCCACGACGATTTGCGGCACAGCGAGATCAGCCACATGCCGATGGACCAGTAGCGCTGCTACGCGAAGAGTGGCCGCCGCCTTCGACATTTTGTCGTTGGCGATGAACGACAACGCGTTTGGATCGGCTTCGCCGAGAGTCGTTAAGCCGGAGATCGGTGTTCGGCTGTCGCCGTGAATCGTCCCTCCGACAACCTCATGGATTTGAGCCAATGTGATCGGAGAAGGCAGTTGGGGTTTATTCATCGGGTCGCGACTTTCTTCTTCCCGGATGTCACGGCGGATGCCTTCTTCGGTTTTCTGGCGGAGGCGGGTTTTGGTGAAGCCGTCTTCTTGGTAGCCGGAGACTTGGCCGAACCTGTCTTGGCCGTGGTCGACTTGGCTGATTTCGGTTTGCTTGCGGCGGTTGCAGATTTGGCCGGTTCAGGCTTGGATTCAGCTTTAGGCTCAGCGAGCCGCCGCTGGACATAGGCAGCGACGGTACCAACGGTGCTCAACCCCGGGAGGTCTTGATCCGGAATTTGGAGTTTGAATCGTTCCTCGATCTCGAACAGCAGTTCAATGATGGCCACTGAGTCGAGGCCGAGATCATCACGGAGATGATGAGACTCGGTAATCGACGCAGGATCTCGCTTGAGATAGCTGGCCAACGCCTGAATGATTTTAGAGGTAATCGCGGGGTCGATCGGTTCAGCCATTATGGATACTCCTTCAAGTGGAATGAGGCTTTTCACTCATGAATTCGGCCAGGATTCTCGACATCGTTCAACCGTTTCTTATGCCACAAACTTTTTAAAGACAACCGTGGCATTGTTGCTGCCGAATCCGAATGCGTTCAAGAGGGCGTAACGCACCTTTCGTTCTTGGACGGCACGTCGGATCCCATCCAAACGACAGGCTGGATCCGGTTCCTCATAGTTCGCTGTGGGGTGGATTTGCCCGGTATGGATTGAGAGGGTCGTTGCCACAGCGCCGATCGCCCCAGCAGCCCCCAAGGTATGACCGATGAGCGACTTCGTAGCATTGACGGCCATTTTGTCCGCACGATTCTTAAAAAGACTTCGGATCGCTTTGGTCTCGACGGCATCGCCGATCGTCGTGGAAGTCGCATGGGCATTGATGTAGTCGACTTGATCCGGCCCGATGCCCGCAGAATCGAGACCGATTCTCATGGTCGTGGAAATTTCCTGACCATCCTCCTGAGGAATGACCATGTGATAGGCTTCGCTGGTGGCGGCATATCCGGCGAGCTCGGCATAGACTCTCGCTTTCCGCTTCTTGGCATGCGCCCATGATTCCACGATTAATGCGGCGGCACCTTCGCCCATGACGAATCCATCGCGACGTCGGTCGAAGGGACGTGAGGCTCGCTCCGGAGCATCGTTAAACTCGCTGGAGAGGGCGCGCAAAGAACAGAATCCGGCAAAGACCAACGGAGTAATGCTCGCGTCGGCCCCGACGACGATAATGACGTCGGCCTGACCGTTGCGGATGCATTGAAGGGCCTGACCAAGAGCATGGGCGCTGGAGGAGCAGGCCGTCGAGATCGTGAGATTCGGTCCTTTGGCGCCGTGTGCCATCGCGACGATGCCCGAAGCGGAATTCAGCGTGATCGTGGGAATGAAATTGGGATGTACGCGATGCGGTCGTTGAGTTTTAAAGAGCTGTGTGATCTCACGCTCGCCCATCACCATCCCACCCATGCCGGCTCCGACAATGACACCGACGCGGTGGGGAGCTTCCTTAGCCATGCTCAGATCGGCATCGGCGAGCGCTTCTTTCGCCGAAACCAAGGCGAATTGCGCGTAACGATCCACGCGACTCGCTTGGATGGTCGGCAAGTACTGTTCCGGTGAAAAATTGTGAACTTGCCCGGCAACGCGTGAACGATAGCCGGACATGGGAAACCATCCTAGGGAAGGGATCGCGGTAACTCCAGAACGACCTGTGAGGGCCGCCTTCCAAAATTCGCTGACGCCGATCCCGATGGGGGATACTACTCCGAGACCGGTAATGACCACACGCGAGGCCATATTTTTCCCTCCTTATGGGCGCTCACGGCGCCTTTCTTACCGGAAGACCGATAGACAGTCAACTAGGAAACCTCTGTTCAATGCCTGACTTTTAACAACAGATAGAGGCCGAAGCTGAGAAACAGCGCATTGGCCATCCAACCAGCCAGCATGGGAGCCAAGGCTCCTCCTCGTCCGAGTGCAATGGCGACGGAGTGTGTCGTCCAGTAGCAGAATCCGATGATGAACGCTTGCCCGATACCTGCGGCCATATTTCCCCCGCGGACTCCGCTTCGCCGCAAACTCAACGCAATTCCGACGAGCACCATCACGACCGTCACTAATGGGAATGCGACACGGCCGTAGTAGTCCGTCAGCAGACGAGCGAACGAGAAACCTTCGTGCCGAAAACGATCAAGGTAATTTCGGATCTCCCGAAACGTCATGGTCTCTGAATTCCCCACAAGCGAGGAGGAGAAATCATCGGGAATCAACGGGATGTTGATCGTCTGTTCCGTGAACAGAGCCAGCTCGACGGTATCATCCGATTGGAACCGACGATGATTTCCGTTCAGCAAGATCCAGCCTTCAGGAGTATAGCGGGCTTCAGCCGCCTCAGTAATCCGATCGAGCTTAAACGGCGGACGGAAAAAAAAGATTCGTACGCCTCGAAGGACCTTGCCTGCGACATCGATCTCATTGACTTCCATCAGGCCGTCGGCGCTGATACGGACCCATGGCTGGGTGGCTTTGACGGTGACCGGCGCCGGTCTTTGCTCGATCTGGACGACACGGACTTCTTCGGCCTTCTCTGAGGCGAGCGGGATGACGGTCGAGCTGAAGAGAAAGAGAATCATAGACACGGCGCCGGCAAACAGGAGAAACGGCGAGGTCATCCACAACAAGCTGATCCCGCAGCTGCGCATGGCCGTGATTTCGTTACTGCGCGCGAATAGACCGAGCGTCAGCAAGGTCGCCACCAAGATCGCGAACGGAGCGACTTGGAACGAAATAGAGGGAATCTTCAACGCGAAGTACGTGAGGATGGGAATGATTCCCGATTCATAGCGCAAGAACCGGCGAACTTTCTCGAAAAAGTCGATCACGAGATAGATGGTCACCAAGCCGGAAAAGCACATCCCGAAAATTTTGGAGTATTCACGAAGGATGTACCGGAATAGGATCGTCATGATGCTATTGCCTGCTCATTCGCCAGAATAAAACGATGGTGATTACGACGAATATAATATTGGGCAACCAGGCACCCCAGAAAGGATGAAGGATCAAGGCCGTCACCAAAAAGTCGCACCCGACATTCAGGATATAAAACGCGATGATGATGCCCACGCCGACGGCAAACCCTCCCACACGTCCGGATCGTTTCGAGACGATGCCGACCGGCACGCCAAGCAGACAGAAAACGAGCGAAGCGGTTGGAAAAGCCAAATCTTTATAATATTCCATCAGACGCCGAAGCGAGCCTGCATCCTTGCCGCCGGACTCGGCCAGCCGAGTCATGATCTGCGTATAAGATGGGCGCTCTTCGGTGGCCGAATAGCTGCTGAGGTTCAGATCGATCTTGAGGTCGTACTTGGCGAACTCAATCTGTCGATACTGGTCGTCCTGGCTCGGTCGGCTATGAATCACGCCATTTACCAGCCGGAGCGCGACCTGTGCATGGGCGGTATCCATAAAGACGTGATATTGCTCCGCCACAATGACGCGAGGTTCATCGGGCAAACGTTCATCCGAGATGAAGATGCCCTCGGCCGAACGGCCCGGCTCTCCCTCCGGAACATAGATCGTCATGCGCGGAATCGGCTCATTGAATGTGCCCCGTTCCAAAGCCAGAACAAGCTGATCTTTGAGCAGATTAAGAGCCACCTTCTTGAGATTCAATGAACTCCATGGCTGCCCCCATTGAGACAAGACCAGGGTCAGCATAAAGACGCACACCGAGAAGAGGAGGACCGGCTGAGACAGGCGAAATAGGCTGAGCCCGGTTGCGCGCATAGCGACCAGTTCCTTGTCAAAGGACAGCCGGCCGAATGCCGTAATCGACGCGATCAGACCTGCGATCGGAAGCGTGAGCACGAGACCGGAGGGGAGCAGCATGGCGATCACTTTGAGAACCGCCCAGAACCCAACACCTTTGGACACCAGCAGCTCGACAAGACGCAAGAGTTCCCTGGTCAACATGACAAAGCAGAGCGCGCCGAGGCTGAGACCAAACGGAGAGAGAAGTTCCGTGAAAATGTAGCGATCGAGCAGCGTTCGTAAGATCACAGAATGTCTGAATCGGAGAAATTTTGAACACTATAGAATAGTCCTTCTCGCCTGTAAATACAGGAGAAAAATCCTCGCCGTAAAGATTCGCTTGACAGAGCGTGAAGCCTATGCTACATGCAGCGCGACTTTCCCTCAAATGATGGGTTCCGTGAGCGATGCATCATTCCTTCAGGTGCCCGTCCCTTCTACCAACCGAATTCTTTCCCAATCTATTTTGGATTTTGATGCCGAGACAATTGAGTGTGGCCGCTATGTAACCGGTCGTAGTTGTTGACAAAAGGAGGGATTCTGTGAAAACAAAAGGAACGGTCAAGTGGTTCAACGATCGAAAAGGTTTTGGATTCATCCGACTGGATAGCGGGGAAGACGTCTTCGTCCATTATTCCGCGTTACAAGGAGACGGTTTCAAGACTCTCAAGGAGGGAGAAAACGTCGAGTTTGACATCGTACAGGGAGCCAAGGGCCCCCAGGCGGCCAATGTGCTCAAATCGGCGATTGCCGCATCCTAAATCGTCACCTCTTCCGTTTGACTCGGTAGAAGGGCCGATCTTCCTGCAAGAGCGGTCGGCGCTTCTGCCTGAGTATTTCATTGTCTGAATCCTCCATTTCCTAGACAAAAAAAAACGACACTGTTAGCGTTTAGCTTTGAGGAGGTATCGTTGTGCCTTCGGACCGAAGTCGTATTCTTCAGCAAGCTCAGCTCCTGTCATCCCGCGGACAGTATGAAGCGGCCATAGGTGAATGGAAAAGGTTGGCCACAGAAACCCCTGCTGACGGCACCATTCACAATACGATCGGTGATTTGCAATTGAAGCGAAACGCTCCGGGGGAAGCCGCCGCTGCATTCTTGCAGGCTGCTTCAGCCTTCCGGGCCGAAGGTGCCACCCTTAAGGCCATTGCTGCCTTTAAAAAAGCCCTTAAATGCGATCCCTCTCGATACGAAGTCTATCGCCACCTCGGAGATCTGAACGTTGAACGCGGACTCATCAGCAGTGCGGTTCAAGATTATCTCACTCTCGGGAAGTACTATCTGAAAGAGCGTCGAGGAAAAGACGCGCTCGAAATCTATAAGAAGATCGTCCTCCAGGATCCATCGAATCTCGACGCCCAGCAGCGCGTCGCCGAACTGTGTGTCCAAGAAAACCAACAAGATGAAGCCACTAAAGTGTATCTCCAGTTGGGCCGTGAGCGATCAGCGCAAGGGCGATACGATGAGGCAAAAGACGCGTATCTCGCCGTACTCAGAATCGATCCGGCGAACAACGAGGCGGCTCAGTTCGTGGAGAGCATGAAGAAAGGTGGAGCCGGGTCGATCAAAACAGTCAAACCAGGATCCGCCGTACCAATGCAGAAACCGTCCGAACCGGTCGACTTACTGGCTGAGGCCGTTCGTCGCATTGACGAAAAGCAGTATGCCGGCGCCGAAGCGATCCTGAACCAAATGCTCACACGTGAACCAGGGAACCCTCAAGTCTGCCAACTCTTGGCTCGGTTGCATTTGCAACGCGGTGATGTGCAAGTGGCATTGGGGGAATATCGCTTCTTAGCCGGGGCGGCGTTGCGGGCACATGACCTGATTCTTGCTGAATCGCTGATTCAGGAATTCTTGTCCGCTGACCCAAACTCCGTCCCCTTGCTGGAACTGAACGGGGAACTGCACGAAGAAAAAGGCGATGGCGGAGGAGCCGCACTTCAGTATGCGAAAGCCATCGAGCTCTTATTGGAGCATCCCGAGCCCGGCATGGAAAGTCTGCACGAAGAGCTCTTCGAAAAAGTACGATCGTTGTCCGGTGATGAAGGCTTGGTGAATTGCCTGGCGGCAAGAATGAAGGGAGAGTCTACGGTCGATCGGATCGAATCTGCTCAGAATACGCCTGAGGCGGAGACGCCGCCGAATCTCGTCCACCCGATATTAGCGGATGATGGATCATTGGAAACTGGTTCTGACGGTGTTCAGACAGTCCATTCAAATGGCCGGATGAGGGACGATCGAGAGTGTTCGCCGGCAGGTGCGGAGCCAGACGACGGCGGCCCGTTCACGAAGGACAATGGGCGGCGTCAAACCGGCGTCGAGTCGGTGAAGACTCTATCGAGTGAAAAAATATCCGCATCACAAACACGTGACGCGTATGAGGCCGACGGTCACGCATCACCCGTTGCCTATCCAACCGAGTTTGCATCTGGCCCCGCTTCAACCGGATCAGTAATCCGCAGTGAACCAGCCGTTGCTTCGTCGACAAAAACATCGACCGCGACGCCCGACTACGAGGCGCACTATACCTTAGGGGTGGCATACAAAAACATGGGATTGTACGAAGAGGCAAAGGAAGAATTTCAGGTGTCGATGAACAGTGACTCGTTTTATCTCGATTCGGCGCTGATAACTGCGGTCTGCCTCAAAGAGGAACGGCACATCACCCAGGCGATTCAGCAATTGGAAAACGTCATGGCCGATCCGCGGTGCCAAGGTGCGAAGGCGCAAGCCATTCGCTATGAGTTGGGCTTACTCTATGAAGCGGAGGAACAGTGGGAAAAGGCCGCTCACGCATTTGAGTCTATTCCTTCGTTTCATGACGTCCCTCAGCGACTGGCGGCTCTACGGGGTCGGCAAGTGAGAGGGGAAGCCGGTTTTCGATATGCATCGTAGTACTTACCCACATTTTCAACATATTTCTAGTTCACCTGATTCAGTGCCGGTCGACCTTCCAACACAGCTGCAATATTATCGAGGCAAATAAGTCCCATACGGACACGTGTCTCGAGTGTGGCTGATCCTAGATGAGGAAGAAGGATCACGTTTGGCAGAGACACGAACCGGACGGGAACAACCGGTTCATGTTCGTAGACGTCAAGGCCGGCTCCTGCGATGGTTTTTGTCTCAAGCGCCGACATCAAGGCAGCCTCGTCGATGACCGGGCCGCGCGACGTGTTGATGAGAAAGGCGGTCGGCTTCATCAGAGCAAGCCTGCGCCGGTCGATGAGATGACGAGTGGCCTCGGTGAGCGGAACATGAAGCGAAACAAAATCAGACTCCGCGAGTACGTCATCGAGAGGGCGCCGAGTCCATGAGACGCCGGGCGGGCTGGAAATGCTGTGACGGCCTGCGTAGATCACCGGCATCCGAAACCCCACTGCTCGTTGCGCGACCGCTTGTCCGATCCGCCCCATGCCGATGATCCCCAGCGTCTTTCCTGACACATCGGCACCCAGCATCTGTGTCGGTGTCCATCCCGGCCAGCGACCGGTTCGAGCCCAGGCATCTCCTTCAAGAACCCGCCTCGGCAACGCGAGCAAGAGAGCCCAGGTTAGGTCAGCGGTGGCATCGGTCAGCACATCCGGTGTATTGGTCACGATGATGCCGCGCTGAGCCGCGGCAGGAAGATCGATATTGTTGTAACCTACCGCATAGTTCGCGATGATTTTCAGTTTCGTCGCGTGGGACAACACTGATGCATCGATACGGTCCGTCAGCGTGCAAATAACCGCCTGCGCCGCGGCGAAGCCGCGGCGCAGCGTCTCCTCCGTCGACGGCAGATCCGTCGGTTCGGTCAGCATCCGATACTGTCTGGGAATTGCATCCAGCACCGGTTGAGGCAACAGGCGGGTAACATATAAAGTCGGATGTTCCATGGATCTCTCCATTGTAAGAGAATTCATAGGTGACCGACAACGACTCTGGTTCTTCAAAGAGTCCGCGAGCTAAGATGCACGATCGTCTATGATGGCTTCATCGACATTGATCCTGCCGACGAGAGCTCACGCAGTCGCTCGTGATCTTCGCGCTCTCCTGGGAGCGGAGAAAGTCAAAGATGACGTGCCCACGATCACGGCCTATGCCGTGGATGCCAGCATGTATCGTATTCCTCCACAGGCGGTCGTCCTTGTTGAATCAGAAGAGGACATCGCTGCAACCGTCGCCTATGCGGTGACACGCGGCATTCCTCTTACGCCTCGGGCAGCCGGGACGAATTTAACCGGGTCTGCCATCGGGTCAGGCATCATTCTCGACGTCTCGCGTCTGAATCGAATCCTTGAAGTGAATCGGGAAGAGAGGTGGGCTCGGGTTCAACCGGGAATCGTGCTGGCCGAATTGAACAAACAACTCAGCTTGCAGGGGCTGTTATTTGGGCCGGATCCGTCGAGCGGGGACATGTGCAAACTCGGTGGCATGGTCGCCAATAATTCTTCCGGGCCTCATACATTGCGCTATGGCTCGGTAAAGGACAATGTCCAGAGTCTCCGGATATGCCTCACTTCGTCGTCCTGGATCGAGGCGCGAGCCTATGCCCTCGATGATCCGGCGCTTGAGCCTCTGCTGACAGCCGTGGAGGCGTTGCGTCACGTCATGATGTTGACGAAATCCCATGCGGGCCTCATCGCCGCGAAGCAGCCGACGGTCAGCAAGAACAGCTGCGGATACAATTTGTTTGCATTAGCCGATGGGGTAACGCGCGGGTATTTCGACCTCCCGAAGTTATTCGTCGGGAGCGAAGGGACGTTGGGTGTGGTGAGTGAAGCCAAGCTCACGCTGGTTGACAAGCCCAAGGCCACGCTGACCGCCCTCATTCATTTCCAGAGTCTCGAAGAGGTCGGCGAGGCCGTGCCTCAGCTCCTGACGCTCCAACCAAGCGCCTTGGAGGTCATGGATGCCAATACGCTCAACTTGATCGGTAGAGGGAGGCATGGCATTCCGGCTGATGCAGCGGCCACGTTGCTGGTGGAACTGGATGCTGATTCCCCCGAGACCGATCTCCGTGAGCGGGCTGAAGCCATGGCCACAGTCTGTCGGCCTTACAAACTAGCGTCAGAACTTACACTTGCGTTCGCTCCGGAGCGTCGGGAGCAACTCTGGAAAGCGAGGAAGGCACTCTATCCGACTCTCTATCGATTCGATCCGAAGAAGAAGCCCATCAATTTTGTGGATGATGTTGTCGTGCCGGCGGAGCGCATCAGCGAGCTGATCCGTTATCTGGAAAACTTCTTCGAAGGGCAGCGAGTCCCGGTTGCGATCTTCGGCCATATTGGAAATGGGAACGCGCACATCGTTCCCCTGCTGGACGTGAACGATTCCGGCGATTTCGAAAAGATGGTAAGCGCCTATCGAGATATCCATGCGACCGTCCTGAATCGTTTTGGCGGCTCGATCTGTGGTGAACATGGCGATGGCCGCGTCCGTGCCGAGTTCGTCAAACAGATGTTCGGCGAGGAACTTTACGACCTCTTCGTTCAAGTCAAAAGATCGTTCGACCCAGGCAACGTGCTCAATCCCGGGATCAAGTTGAGCGAGGCAGCGTTTACCGATCATATCGACTACACCAGACTGTCCAAATCCTGTGCGACCTGTGCCAAATGCAATTCAGTCTGCCCCGTGTATGACGTCTTTCAATCCGAGGACATGAGCTCACGAGGCTGGTTTGAGATCGTCACGGCGAAGGATTACAGCTATCTCAATTCCAAGCGGGTGGTGGAGGCCTGTCTGAACTGTAAATCCTGTCGTACCATCTGTCCGGCCGGTGTGGACGTGTCCGATCTGATTCTTCAGAAGCGAGCAGAGCATCCCAACCGGTTGGCCGGCTGGATATTCAAGCAACAAGCGAAGGGAACAGTCTTTGAATCGTTTTTGCGTTTCTTGGCAAGCACACAAAGAATCTGGGGTCGTCCAGTCATAAGACGCCTGCTCGAACGGATCACAAGGCCGATCATCAAGGCATTGGCGCCGACGGCGCGCTTGCCGCACGATCTCGTGCTACCTAAACTGGCTCCACTGCACTTGCGCGAACGGTATGCACATTTGATCCCCAATGAGTCAGACTCACCGCCGACACGTCGGGTAGCCTATTTCCATGGCTGTGCCGCAAACTATTTCGATGATGGAGTGGGAGACGCCGTGATCGAAGTGTTGAAGAAACATGGGGTCGAGCCCGCCCTGCCACCGCAACGCTGCTCAGGGACACCGATCCAAACCTATGGGCACGTCGACCTCGCACGCGAGGGAGCGCGATTCAACATTCGCTCGTTCGTCTTGTATGAGACGATCGTGACCGGCTGCGCATCGTGCACGCTGATGCTGAAAGACTATCCCACACTCTTCCCGGACGGGGCGGAACGGCAGCAAGCCGAAGAACTGGCCAAGAAAGTGGTGCATATTTCTGAATTCGTCGCCCGCTCGCCGCAGCATCCTCCGATGGCCAAAGCCGACGGGACGACGACACGTGTCACCTATCATTCATCCTGCCATTTGCGTGCAGCCGGGGTGACGAAGGAGCCACGGCAGGTGCTATCGTCATTGCCGGGGGTCAATTTCGTGGAAATGCAGGATGCCGACCGTTGTGCCGGCGGCGCGGGCACGTACCTCATAAAAGATTACGCCACATCGCAGAAGATCTTCGACCGGAAAGCCCGAGCCATCACACAAATCGAGGCGAACGTGGTCGCCACTAGTTGTCCGGCCTGCATGATCCAGCTCAAGAACGGAGTGGGGAAGTCGGTACAGGTCAAACATGTCGCCCAGCTTCTGCAGGAAGCTTATCAGGCGGCAGAACGTGAGCAGAGCTGAGATCCATTTTCTCTGATCAGGTAGAGTCCGCGCCGAGCTCCCGGTGAGACGAGGTCGTCGATTAACTCGATAGAGGATTCGATGGTTTCCATACAAATTTTTGGCCGAACATTGCGCGCAGTTGTCGATGAAAGTGAGCTCGACGTGCCTGTTACCGGCGTGACCACCGTGAACCAACTCATTCAAGCGAACCAGGCGCAACTGGGCGGGCTGCTTCAATACATCAAGAGCCGTGAAGCACTGATTACGATCAACAAGAAGATCGGGTCGGAAGATTCGCCAGTCCGAGATGGCGACGTCGTCAAGTTCTCGTTCCAATCCCGTACCACCTACGACGGCACCCGCGATATTCCTACGTGAGTATTCACTTCTGCTGGGCAGCCCGCCTTACACAGAAACTCAGTACACAGCAATTTTTCTTCCGACATCACCTTGCATCATTGCACTTTGCTTGAGAACATATCCCTGCCGATATGAGTTACTGGACCAGAAGAGATGGACGTGAGCGGAGATGGCGCAGCTGGTGGACGTGGTGTCCAGCCGTAATCGTGTTGGCGGCTCTCACAGGCTGCTCATTCACCACTACGGCCTATCGGTATGCCGACCGAATCATCCTCTGGAAACTCGACCACTACTTTGCCCTGAATCATGACCAGCGCCAGGATCTGGTACAACGCCTTCCCCTCTTACTTGCGAGACATCGGCACGACGCCTTGCCGCAGTATGAAATTTTTCTTCGAGAGATCGGTCAGCGAGTCGAGCGAGGGCTCACCGGTTCTGATATCGACTGGGCCTATGCCACCTATGATCGTCTGCGCACGGACCTCTTTGAACGTGTCGTGGCCGACAGCGGGGTCTTCCTCGCTTCGATCGAGGCCCGGCAGGTGCGCAGGTTTGAATCGGCATTGCAGAAGGACAACGCCAACGCCTCGCGTCTCGTCCAGATTTCCACGCCGGAGCGGCTCAAAGAAAGGGCTCAGACCACCTTGGAGTTGGCGAAAGACTGGTTGGGGTGGCTGACTAAAGAGCAGCAGGCACAGATCCGCGATTGGAGCCTCGCGCTACCCGATGTGCAACCGATGTGGGTCGCCTATCAGAAGCAACGCCGGCAGGAGCTCGTGAACCTCCTCTATCAGTACCGGACTCCCGAGCAGATCACCCGAGAACTTCGCTCCATGTTCTTGTACCACGATCAGACTGCTCCCCAGCCTTATCAAAATGCGGTCTTCCAAATGCGTGAAAATGCCAAGGCTATGGTCATAGCCATTGACCAGCGCATGACTCCTGACCAGCGCCGTCACGCCGTCGCGAAACTCCAACGGCTCATCGACCAGATTCACGACCTCCAGGCCGGATAACCTTTAGTGGTCACATGACACACATCGTTGACAGCGAACTGACAAGACATCGCTGACACTTGGCCGACACCGACAAAACGGATAGAAAGATCCCTCCAGTCCATCAGGAGGGAATGATATGAGTCAAAAAAAGTGCGGAGCTGATCGAGGAGCGCAAGCGATGCGTCGGCTGGTGGTTGCACCAGCGGTCGATCAGTTGGGTTGCGCGATTTCTGCGACGCAGTCGGGAGTGGGTGCACAAATGGATTCGGCGGTATCGCCAAGGAGATCCGACGTGGTTTTTGGAGCGATCCCGACGACTGCATCAGCTGGCCCGGAGGGTATCGGCCACGTTCGAGCAGGCGGTCCTCCGCACGCATGCCCGGCTCACTGTCAAGGGTCACCCAAATTTCCCCAGGTATGGTCATCGAAAATTCCCCCACCCCGTTAGGTTGTCGTTGACGCTTCTTCGACTCGCACCAGTCCGGCTTTGAGTTTCTCCTTCAGCCGATACGAATGGCCGCGGATATTCATGGTGATCGCGTGATGCAGCACCCGATCCAGAATCGCGGTTGCTAACACCCGGTCGCCAAAGATTTCTCCCCAAGCCCCAAAACTTTGGTTACTGGTCAAAATCATCGGCCCCTTCTCATAGCGGCGTGAGATGAGCTGAAAGAACAAGTTCGCCCCGGTGCGGTCAATGGGCAGATAGCCGATCTCATCAATGATCAGCAACCGGAGAATGGTATAGAGCTTCAGCTTGTCCTCCAGCCGATTCTCCGTGAGCGCCCGAGTCAGCGTGGCGATCATGGCGGCGGCTGTCGTGAACAACACCCGGTAGCCCTGCGCAATCGCGTGGAGCCCGACCCCAATGGCTAAGTGGCTCTTGCCGATCCCCGGTGGCCCCAGAGCACCACATTCTCGCCGTGCTCGATGAAGTGGCAGGTCGCTACCTGCTGCAGTTGCTTCTTATCCAACGAGGGCTGATAGCTGAAGTCGAAAACCTCCAGACTCTTGACGAATGGAAACCGCGCCAAACTCGTCCGCATCGCAATATTCTTCGCGGCCTTGGACGCAACTTCTTCGCCGAGCACCTGGTCGAGGAAGTCGGCATAGGGCAGCTCCTTGGCGGCCGCTTCTTGTAAGAGGGCCTCCAGCCGCTTCCGACTCTTCAAGAGCCGCAAGCGCGTCAATTGATCACGGAGCCGGTCCAGTTGGGCTGCGCGCATGGCTGCACCTCATGGGCCACGGCGCTCCCGCACAGTGCCTCGTAGCAGGCCAGATCCCGTACTTCGACCTCCGGCAAGGCATCGGGGCGAGGGGACCGATCGCTCACGGTGGACCGCCGGTGGCGGGCGATTCGCGCAATGGCCCCAAGGCCGTGCTCCGGCTGGATCCGGAACTGATGGGTGCCGGGAAGCACCGGGTGCGTCGCGATCGCCTGGTCCCGGTGAAAGATGTAGACCATGTCCCCCCGTCGATGCACCTCGACGCGCTGCCCGATGAAGCGAAACGGGACGGAGTAGCGGTTCGTCGCCAGGCTGACCAAATAGTCCTCGGCCACGATCCGCGAGACCCGTGCCTTCTGCTGAAAACCGCGCTGGCTCGCCAGCGACACCAGGTGGTCGCGTTCTCGCGCAAACCGGGCGAGCGGCTCCTCATGCGTCGTGCCATGCACCCGCCGGTCGGCAATCGTCGCGGTCCATTCATCGAGTTGGGCCTGGAAGTGACCCCGGTTGTCAATAGTGGACGCCATGAATTGCAGCCTCACGCCGCCGGCTGTTGACGGACCCATTGCTGGACAAACGCAGCGGGCGAGCGATTCCCGAGCCGCGAATGCCGCCGCTGACGGTTATAGAAGATCTCGATGTACTCCGAGATCTCGCGCCGAGCCTGCTCACGGGTCTTGTAGTGACGATGATGCACCAGCTCATTCTTCAGCGTTCCCCAGAAACTCTCCAGCGGCGCGTTGTCAGAGCAAGTCCCCTTCCGATTCATGGATGGGATCATCCCGAACTGCCTCAGCGTTGCTTGATATACCTGGGCACAATATTGAGCCCCGCGATCGGAGTGATGAATGAGCCCCGGGGCTG
>JACOEH010000030.1 GCA_024998685.1 Nitrospira sp. | reverse complement strand
TCCACCATCGTCCGCGCCCCTCAGCACAGTGCGGGCGCAAAAGGGGGGCTCCGGACCACTTCCATGCTGTGGATGCAATGAATGTCAACACACCCTAGTCCATTACGCTCCATGTGCGCTGCACAAGGAAACGAAACTCCGTGAAGATAAAGGTTTGCCATCACGTGCAGCTTCTGAAGAGCGATGCCTCCATGTCTACCTCGTTGAGCGGAGGAATCGGACAAATGATGGCATTGGCGTCACATTGGATCGAAGTCCCCTTCCCCTCGTGCAGCCACACCTCTACCCGTATTGATGGGTCAACGGCTCAATTCCCTGACCAATGGATCAGCGCTCGGCGTCGACGGAAGCTGTCCATAAATGGTTTCACTGAAGGGCGTAGTCGGGGCTCCAGACGATTCTTTCCGCAAGTAGTTGTCAGAGGGGTTGGGGCCATATCGACTTTCGCTGCTGGATGAACCAGACTTGTTCTCCATACCGTAACCGGATCCATTGCTTGGGCTAATCCCGAATTGGGAGTCCTGTTTCTGAAACGGCCATATGTAATTATATGCCTTCAACTGAACATCGGAGGGGATACCTGAGGAGAGCTGAGTGTAGATCACCGGGTTCCACTCTAACCCGCCTCGGTCGACTACATGTCGGTCGCTGACGTCCAGCCGCCAAGCCCCGGCAAGGCTATTCGGAACGCTGACTGCTCCAGTTACTGCGAAGATCGCCAAGGCTGTGAATATGTGTTTCTGCCTCATGACATCCTCCTTATCCACGTATCGTTAACCTGCTTCCTTCTACCATAACATCGTAGCGCACGATATTGCACGACTACAAGAGGGCACATGGACAACCTGCAGTTCACAGAGCCCCCTTAGACCGGCTGTCGCATGAGCTGAAGCGCAGTGGTCCCAAGCACTTCAGAAACCGGCTTCGTTTCCAGCGCACCGGTCTTATCCAGCAGGAAATACACCGGACAGAACTCTGTGAACGCGCCCTGGATCAGAGTGATGCCGATCACCTCAAGTACGAGTGCTATGCAACACCACCCCGATATGATATATGAGGAATACTTACATGCATAAATTTTTCAATATCACCACTGTGAATTTTGTTAACCGGATTACCAGATGACTCCTGGATAACATCTATACTTCATAACGACGATTTCTCAGTCTGGAAATAGCCATGACGTATCTTCGTCATGAGCCCGTCATCAGCCTCCGGCATGAGGCTGCATCTTTTCATTGTGAGGATTTTATGAAACGTTGCGCCGGCTCTTCCCGATGGTACAGGTATTGTCCTGTGCAGTCTGCTAACCATGGGAATGCTCATCGCGACAGAGTCGCTCGTACAAGCTGAACGGTACAGCCTCACGGATTTGGGCTCGTTGGGTGGAGGCAGAAGTGGTGCCACGGCCATCAATAATTTAGGAGAGGTGGTCGGATGGTCCACCGTCCCGGGGAATACCTCGCATATCTTTCTGTACAAGAACCGTATGATGATGAGCCTGGGCATCACTGGGGGTCTACGCGAGTGCCTATGGCATCAATGATTCGGAGCAAGTAGTGGGGCAGACAGGTGATGGGCATGCTTTTGTCTATGACCACGGTCACGTCACAATTCTCCCAGGGATTATTAGTGGAGGCTATGGCGGCGCTAATGCGATCAATACCTCTGGTGTGGTTGTCGGGTGGGCCCAAACTAGTGCTACTTCCTATGCGGTGATGTACAACCATGGAATCATGACGAATCTCAATGTTTGGAGAGGACCATAATAGCGTTGCTTACGACATCAATGATTCTGGGCAGGTGGTGGGGGAAGCCGGTACCGTCAACTATGGACCCCGTCGCGCCTTTCTGTACAAGGACGGCACGATGAAAGATCTCAGCACTTTGGGCGGCAACAGCAGCGCCGCCTTTGGAATCAATAATTCCGGGCAGGTGGTTGGACAAGCTGCGTTCAAGCCAACAAGCTCGGAGGTGCACGCCTTCCTGTACAGCAACGGCAAGATGATGGACCTGCTTGGCCCTCTCGGAATCAATTTCAGTCCAAGTGCCGCTAAGGGTATTAATAAATTAGGGCAAATAGTCGGGTGGTATAACAAGCCAGGGTACGGACACTATGCGTTTGTTTATACGAATGGATCGATACATGACCTCAACACGCTGCTAGACGCAAGCGGAGCGGGGTGGTCCCTCAGCGAAGCTACCGCCATCAACGACCACGGCCAAATAATATGCAAGGCGGTGGGTCACGGTATGTCCCATGCGGTTTTGCTCACGCCGGTGCCTGTTCCCTAAGCGGAGTGGCTGTCCAGGTTTGAGAGCTTCTCGTTGGTGGTGAGACATAAGCCTGTCGGCCCGAAGCAGTACTATTTGAGGTGAGCCTCCTCTGCAGACTCAGCAGAGGAGGTTAGCTCTCATCATTGTGCTCATTTTGTGCTCAAGCCCACCTCATACCAGCTCATTCCACCCTACTGCAGCCAAATTTGTGATTTGGTTTAAACCATTGATGGGATTGGTTTGAAGGAGCTTGAGTAGGGTTAGATGAGTAGGGCTAGAGTGGGGTCATACAAAAGCTTTCCTAAACGGCGGGTCGACTTGTGTCGGGCAATCCGTGCACCGCCCTGTATTCCATGGCTCAAGAAAGAGTGGTATGTATGAGAACAAGTTCTTCTGAAAGGAGCACCACTCATGAAAGGCTCTCATTCTCATAAGCATCTCCACAGCCATGAACACATGCACGAATCGGCTCAGACTCACAGCCACGAACATGAGCACGTACATGCACATGCTCACGACCATGGCTCCGACACCGGGCGCCATGACCATCAGCACACTGACGAGCACGGTGAACACCAGCACCAACACTCAACGTAGTCTTCCTTGGGTACGTACATCCGCACCGGTGGGAAATACATTACCTGGCCGGCTTAGTCGCACGGGCACCAGTGAGTTATTCCAATTGCTTACTTCATTCACAGCGGTAGAAATCACATGCACGAACCCAGAATCGACATCATTGACAGCACGGCGTAGCATTCGACTCATGGTACGGGTTTCTGTTTTTTTGGCAGTCCTGCTTGTCGTTCTTACCTTCAATGCCTACGCCTGTGTTCTGCCGTTGCAACAATCAACTGAGATGGACTGCACCTCCGGAATGGAGGAGCCTGTACGCGGGACATGCGATGCATTTCTCGAAATAGGCCCTCACTCACAGTTCTCTTCGAATGCTGCCGTTAGCCTATTCCATCTTGAATGTCCGTTGCCCATTCCCATTCTTCCCGATATGGTTGTACCGCTTATTCGAGTGACCGAACCGCTACGTATCGCCGATACCTCTATCCATCGCTCGATCCATACAACAGTCCTTAGGGTTTGATACCCCCCTTTCGTCTCGTTTTCTCCGATAGTCCATATAGACTTTTTCATGTTGTTTCTGTTGTCCAAGCCCCGTGATCGGCGAGGACCACGAGCCACAGAAGGGGGACTTATGCCAGACATGAGCAGAAGAACATTTGTGACAACCTGTGCCTCTTTGTTCGCGACGAGTGCTTCATTGGCCATACTGCGGGGGGCGGATGCCGCGACGCACGAAGCGGCTACCATGGAAGGGCATCACATGAGCGAGGAAATGAGGCATTGTCTACAACTCTGCCAAGACTGCCATGCGCTCTGTATCCAAATGATAGGGCATTGCTTAAAACTCGGGGGGCGTCACGCAACCCCAGACCATATTCGCTTACTGACGGACTGTGCGCAGATGTGCACGACGGCGGCCGATTATATGGCGCGAGAATCTTCATTTCATGATCGCGTGTGCGCCCTCTGTTCCGAGATGTGTCGGCTCTGTGCGGAAAGCTGCGAGCAGACGGCAGGGAATGATCAGATGGTACGGCAGTGCGCCGAGTTGTGCCGACGCTGTGTAGAATCTTGCGAGCGCATGGCATCGAAAGGGGGCGATGTGGCATCTTGAATCATTGGGTGAATTAAAAAAGGGAGTGCACACCCGGCCGCCATTCTTGGCGGTCGGGCCTTTCAGATTGGATAGCACTGCCTAATTCTCTTGGAGCTGTACGCCTACGGCTAAGATTCCGTCAGCGTCCGCAATATTGCATGATTATAATATTGATCGAATTCTGCACCTGGAGATAGCTATCCAGCGCACTCAGTCAATTCTTATTCGTCTTCATGCGCATGCCGTTCGTTCTTCACAGACTCATTGTTGTTTCCCCATGCGGGTAATCCTTCACGCTGTGTCGAATGAATGTAAGGCTTGCGCATGTGAGCACCTTGCCGGACTAGCCCATTCGTCAAAAGCGGTTGTTTTCTTGCCAGGTATCCGAGCCTCGGCTAGACTTTTTCACAGCCATGGCACGGACGCGCGCAGCGGAACATCAACGGTCCCGATCGAAAGCCGCTCTCATCGAAGAGGTTACGCATCGAATCAACAAGTTCCAAGAAGTTTTGTCGACAATTAGTGACATCAGCCAAGAGGGGTTCCCTTACCGTGATGCGGCACAAAGCAAAGCCGAGCTGCAATTTCGTGAATGCCTGCGGCAGACGTTCGGTGAGCGTTCTCACGAATTCCAAACCTATCGGAACTTCAAGATTCGCACAGCAGATCAGGCTGAGGTAACACAGACCCTTACCGTCGTTAAAGAGCTTATACAAATCTTGGAGGATCGGAAACTCGAACTTCAAGGACTCAAGCCGCCACTAAAAGCCGAGTCATTACATGAGACAAACACGCATGAGGCAGACATACACAGCACCGCACGTCTGATGCCTGTCTCGCCTACGATACCGACCACTGCGACAACGCAAGCGGCTACACCGATGACGGTCGCCGTGGTCATGGCGACGAATGTGGGACCGTCGATTTCTCTTGTCACGCCGGCGCCCCCAATACAACCCATTACACCAGCATCTCAAATCTCGACTCCTATACTCACTCCAACTCCGATTTCGATCCCGGCACCGACACTGTCTCCGCTCCCTACCGTAGCTTCGACATCCCTTCCGACGCCTACACCTGTGACATCCGAACCGCATACCCCTCTTCTCGCCCCAAGCACAAATCCACCTCTTCCACCGGAGTCGGCTCCATTCATCAAGTCGATGCCATCAACGCTCGACGAACCGAAACAGGCTGAGCCGTCACCGGGGGTGGTTCCGGCATCTCCTTCGATATCGGTTCAACATCACGCCAATGCTTCAGCATCTGCGTTGAATACTCAGTCACTGGTGTCCGAGGCGGCTCCTTCGAGTGTGCCGGCTCCGCAAGAGCCGCCGTTAGATAGACCATCAATGGGTTTGAGCCGCACTCGGTTGGTCGAATCGGCGCTCGATTCCGCGCTTGACCAAGACCCGCTCCATCTCATTCGGAAAGTCTGTCATCGCTTTCACACCGTAGCCCGTCACCTCCGTCTTCGGAAAGATTATCGTCCGACACTTGAGGTCGACGACGATTACGACCTACAGGACCTCTTGTGCGCGTTGTTGAAGGTGGAGTTCGACGAGGTAGCGACCGATGAATGGACACCCCCCTATTCAGGAGGCGCATCAAGAATGACGTTGCTTGTCAATCGGGACCGGATCGCCGTGGTGGCGAAGAAGACCAGATCCGGATTGACTACGAAGGAACTCGCCGATCAGGTCGCGGTGGACTCCGCTTATTATCAGGCTCAAGGCCGATGCTCTACCTTGTTTTGCTTCATGTACGATCCGGAAGGCCGAATCGGAAGCCCGAAACGGCTGGAAACAACCTTAACAAGCGTCAGCGAGCACTGCCGGATCGAAGTGCTTGTTGCGCCAAAGTGAGACCATGGCCAAACCAAATTTAAAAAGGATTCCTTCTATCATGTCGTCATCAAAATCCATGAAGACCAAGCCGGAGTTGACAGCGCAAAATGACTTTGCTATAAAGCAGCCCACTTCCGGGGCAATTCCCTATATGATTCATGGCCCTGCTCCGGGAGATCAAGGCATGTCGGATCGGGCATACGTGCTGATTAATGTACTACCTGGGCAAACAGCGGCTGTCGTCAAAGCGCTGGGAGAAATTAAAGAAATAAAAACGATCGACCCCTGTTGGGGCAAGCCGGACATCATTGCGATAGCCGACATACCGGACCAAGATGCCTTGACTCAACTGGTCTTAAGTCGTATCCATCGTATCGAAGGAGTGACGCAGACTGATACTCACCTTGTATACCGTCTGAAGGAGGCCAGAACAAAATGATCCATAAGGACTGTCTCGCTATCGTTGCCCTCACAGTCTTCACATTTGGATGTGCCAATGTTCAGCGTTCTGTCGAGCCTGATGTCGTCGAGGTAACATTGCCGGCCTCGGCAGACCGGGTGAAAGCGGCGGTGACGAAAGTCCTGGACGATGATGAATACGACGTGGACTGGAAAGACGGATCTCAGTTACAGACAGATTACAGGGATGAACAACCCAGTGTCTGGGATTGGCTCGTGAAGGGGCGCCTAGGCGTTGTCAGAAGCCGTGCCGAAGCCTCCGTGACACCGGAAACCGAGCAGAGCTCCCGTCTCCGTCTGCAAATATCATCGGAAGGTAAGCAAACGATGTTTCAAGGATGGGGCCCCACCGCACCGCAAGTTCCTCAAAGTGCGGAAAACAAACTGCGATTGATCAAGAACGAGCTAAAAATCGTACAGGATACCTACACAACACAAACCTTTTACGGATCGAAGCCTTAGACAGGTTCTTTTTCCGCTCCTTCAGCCTCTTCACCAAGATCCAGACCGAAACGCTCTGCCATACGGTAGAGCGTTCGTCTGTCGATACCGAGAATTTTTGCGGCCTTGACCTTATTTCCTTTCGTTTCCTTGAGTACTCGAGTCAAATGGCGTTTTTCCACTTCTTCTAAGGTCAAACACACCTCATCGAGCTGATCGGTTTGAGAAAGTCGTGCATCCGCTTCAGTCGGTGCGCTCTGGCGAATCACTTCAGGTAAATCATCCGGCGTCAGGAGAGGGCCATGGCTTAATGACACGGCGCGTTCAATCGCATTTTCAAGCTCTCGGACATTGCCGGGCCATCGATACTGAGTCAAGAGCACCATCGTTTCCGGCAGGACTCCCCGTACAGCATGATCCGTACCTGCCGCGCACTTTTGTAAGAAGTGGTGCACCAGCATCGGAATGTCTTCCCGTCGATCGACTAAGGACGGCAACGTGATCGGAACGACTTTCAGCCTGTAGAAGAGGTCGTCCCGAAATTTTCCTTCTTTCACCAGCTGTTCAAGATCTCGATTGGTCGCAGCGATGATCCGAACATCGACTCTCGTGGATATCGTACCGCCGACTCGGCGAACTTCCTGGTCCTGCATGACCCGCAACAACTTCACTTGCAATGCTTGTCCTAACTCACCGATCTCGTCGAGAAACAGTGTCCCTCCGTTGGCTGATTCAAAGAGCCCTACCTTGGTCCCTGCTGCGCCGGTGAAGGCGCCTTTCTCATATCCGAACATTTCAGATTCCAGCAAGGTATCGGGCAACGCACCGCAATTGACCGGGATGAACGGCTTATCTCGGCGCGGGCCATTCGTATGAATGGCCCGCGCAATAAGCTCTTTGCCGGTGCCGCTTTCTCCCTGGAGCAGGACCGTGCTCTTGCTTTCCGCTACGCGCGCGACCAACTTGTACACTTCCAACATCGCCGTGCTGCTTCCGACCAATGGAGACCACTCGTCCTTACTCTTCAACTCTTCTCGGAACCGCGCATTCTCCTGGAGCAATCGGCAGTGATCCAACCCCCTTTTGACTACCAGCTTGATGTCCTCTTTCTTGAACGGCTTCGCCAGGTAATCGTAAGCGCCTTGCTTAATCGCTTCGATCGCGCCTTCCAGAGAACCGAACGCGGTGAGCACCACCACGGCCGTATTCGGACTCACTCGTTTGAACTCCCGCAAAACCGTCAACCCATCCACCGTCCCCATGCGGATGTCCGTCAACACCAAATCGACCCTTCCTTGGCGTCCACGCGCAATCACCTCTTCTCCGCCGGCAAAGGCCTCGACATGATATCCTTCCTTCCTGAGAGCCTCCGCCAACAACTCACGTGCAACCACATCGTCGTCGGCCACCAGAATCGTCGCTGGTTGCATTACGCCTCCTCCCTCGTATGAATGGGGTCACGTCGCATCGCCGGTAACGTCATCGTCACAACCGTGCCACACCCGATCCCACTCGTCATCGCGAGGTTACCCCCATGAGCCACCACCGATTCGCGGCTCAAGAATAGCCCCAATCCCGTTCCCTTGCCAACCGCCTTCGTCGTAAAAAAGGGTTCAAAAGCTTTCCGTACGTCTTCCTCCGGCATACCGCATCCCGTATCCTGCACCTCGATCGTAACCACTGACGACGACATACCGTCTGCAATCAGCCGACCGCGGTCGAGTTCGGCTGACGACGCCTCACGGCTTCCTGCCATGACGGTCACTTTCCCCTGTGCAGGTGTTGCGGCAAGTGCATTGGTCAGGACGTTTACCAATGCCTGATGAATTTTTTCCTTGTCCGCCCAAACCAGAGGAAGGTCCTTGGGAATGTCGACAATCAGAGTGATCCCTTTCTCATGGAAAGCCGGTTCCATCAGAACCGCAGAGGGGCTGACCACTTCCTCGACAGGAAGCCATTGCGGCTCAAGCTGCCGTGGCCGGGTAGAAGACAGTAAGTCCTGAATGATTCGAACCACTCGCGTGAGCTGATCATCGATAACGGCCACCCGCTTTCTCATCTCCGGCGTTGCACCAGGCTCCTCGGCCAGAGCCTGGACATGCCACGCAATCGAGTGAAGCGGCGTGCCCACCTCATGCGCCACAGACGCCACCAGCTGCCCCACCGCAGCCAACCGTTCCGACCGGTTCAGCTGATCTTTCGCCTGCACCAGTTGCGTGTTGGCTTTGAGCAGACTTTCGGTTTCTCGGGCCAGCGCCGCCCTCGCCGCCTCTTCTCTCGCCTTCCTCTCCTCCCAACTTACACCCAGGTAAGCCACCGACAGCAAGACGCCGACGACCACGCTCCGATTGATGACCGCCGATTGAAATCTGCCCGGCTTCGTCGGTTGGAGCAGACCTGAATAGGTCGCAACGACACAGGCCAATACGGTCACCAACATGATGGTTCTATTCCGGAGGGTGGTCACCAACAAGATAGGCAATACGTATCCATAGGCACCGACAACGTTGACGGGAGAGACTTCTTCAATGACTAAAATAATGAGAAAGCAGGTTGCAGCGATCGCCAGCACGAGGCGGTCACGATGCGTCATGGCAATCATCGACTCGCTCCGCTTAGCCGAGGATCACGACTCTGAATTGAGAACATCGATAACGAGTGGATTCCTTCACGGAAGTACTTACACAAGAGGGCGGGTCATACGCAACAGAGAAGCGAGTCGCTCAAATCGCGAGTCTTGGACCAAGTCCTCCACTGTCAGACTCAACTTCCGGCACCAATTCGGGTGCTGATCCACCGTTCCCGGTAGATTGGTCTGGCATCGGGTGCCGATGATATCTTCAATATTGGCCAAGACGATGGACGCGGGTGTCCGGGCCAGATATTGATGAATATTTTCCATCAACTCAGTCGTCATCCTCGGCACGCGGGTCGGATCATCGGATACCCCTAGGGGCAGGAGTCCTTCCGACTTCAATGCAGCGAGGATTCCCTTCTTTTCTCGATGCCGCTCCGCCCACATCGCATTGCGAGCCTCCTCCGAAGCGAAGAGTCCCAGCTCGGATCGAGTTTCGATATCCACCCCTTCCCAATATCCGCTCAATGTCGGAAGATCATGGGTTGCGACGACGGCGAGGGATTGAGCGGGATAGTGAGCCGGAGGCTTCCAACTTCCCCGGCATTCTCGCTCAAAATAGAAGACTCGATACGAGAAGACTCCCGCTGTTCCGAGCCGATCGCGCACCCAATCTGGAACGGTTCCTAGATCTTCGCCGATCACCATTGCCTTCGCCCGCACGCTTTCCAGCGCCAAAATCGCCAGCAGTTCGTCATCCCGGTAATGCACATACGCCCCCATTGCGGGTGGGAGACCACGGGGAATCCAAAACAGTCGAAAGAGCGCCATCACATGATCGATCCGTATCGCCCCTCCGTAGCGGAGATTATTGCGTAGCAATTCGATGAAATACCGATACCCGCTTGCGCGCAGACGCAATGGATCGAGTGGAGGGATTCCCCAATTCTGTCCCTCAGGGCCAAGTGCATCGGGCGGCGCACCGCAATCGGCCTTGAACGCCAATACCTCTTGATTCAACCATCCATCGGCTCCATGGCGTTCGCTTCCTAGTGCAAAGTCATGGTACAAACCGATCGGCATACCGGCCTCATGCGTCTTCTTCACCGCCCCAAGCAGCTGTTCCGCGGCCAGCCATTGCAGATATTGAAAGAATCGTACACGCGACATCTGCCGACGTCGAAACTCTTCCACAGCTTCCGACGTCGGAGAGCGGTAGGGTTCCGGCCAGTCTTCCCAGATCGTCGACGCCGGGGCGGCGGACTGCCGCTCTTCCTCCAGCGCTTGAAATAATGCATAGTGCGCCAGAGACTCTCCTTCCCGCTCCGTGAAGTGAAGAAAGCTTTTCCCCCGATCGGTCTTCGGCTTCAACTCCGGTTCAAGGCCTTCGAAGTTCTCCCGCAAAAATACCCGATAGCAAAGCTCGAGGATCTCGCGCTTCGTTGACTTCACCGCGTCGTAATCCACGAATTCGCACCGCCGAGCCGCTTCGATCCTTGCACCAAATAAAGGGTCTGCAAGCCGATTTTGCACATCCGGCCCCATCCAGCACTCTGGAACCTGAGTAATGTCGATATACAGATCGTTCAAAAACAGGCGGCTGGTAGGCGCATAGGGACTAATATGATAAGGCTTGGTATTCTTGAGAGCGTGGAGCGGGTTTAGTCCGATCACAGCAGCACCCAGACGTTTTCCTGCCCATTCGATGACGACGCCCAGATCTCGAAAATCGCCGACGCCCCAATTATGATGACTCTGCAATGAATAGAGCTGCAAGGCTACGCCCCACCATCGAATGCCCTGCTGAAGTTCATCAGGAATGTAACAGCGCTCCGGCGCGACAATGAGGCGGAACGTGGATTCCGTATTCATGCCGCTTCCCTTCGCGTGGGCTTTGAGTGAGTAGTAGCCAAGCGGCAGATCTTGTGGAAACGCCAATGCGACACGAACAAACCTGCGTCCCTGAATCGTGCGAGTCTCTTCGACTCTGAGACCCGGCCCATCCGTTCGCTCACACTGCTTTTCTCCGTTCTCCGCATGGAGTGCCCACTGGACCTGAAGAGCCGAATCGTCCAAGCTCTCACACGGCCCATACCACGACCAGGTACCTGCGTCTCGTCCCAACCGCAGTACGTGGACAGGTTCACAGCCTTGCAGCCACCAACGATTATCCCATGCCTCTAGCTCCGCAATGAGTTCCTCGCGATTCGCAACTCGCAAATTCATAGCAACCAAGATGGCCCGTCGCGTCTCGTCCGTCGTCACATGGTGCATGCCGGCGATGTCATAGTAGTCGGCGGCAATTCCCGTCCGATCAGCCAACATACGCAAGAGGTCACTTTCAGATCGATCGTACATGCTGAGAGTCTGAGTGAATGGCTAGATCAAGTCAAGGTAATGCAGACTCTAGGTCCTAGGTCCCTTTATTCGATCGGCTGGGATGCTTCTACAAAACAGCTTTCAGTTCAGTGTATGTAGATTTCCCGTCGAGCGGGCGAGATGAACTCGAGCGGCATTGAGCTGGAAGAGCGCGGTGACGAGGTTTTCTCTGGCACGGGTCAGTGATGAAAGCCCGTTGGTCAGTTCAAAGTGACTGGTGGAGGTAAGAATTGTGTAACGTTCCCGCGCAAGGTTCAGCTCCTTGGTGGCCATCTGTAAGCCTGCCTGTGCAATATTCACCTGCTCTTGTGCCGCTGTGAGTGAAGCGAGGGCATCATGCACTTCCATTTTGACTTGGTTGAGCACCGATCTCATGCGCAACGATTCTTGCATCCACTGACTTCTGGCTTGGGCGATGCGGCCTTCACGCTGGGCTCCGTCAAAAATGGGAATCTGGAGAATCAGCGCCATATTGTAAGTATCGAGGGTGTTGTTCCACCGATTGCCGACAAGGCCATAATCTCCCTGAGCCACGAGCGACGGCACTCGTTCCCCCGTGATAGATGAATAGGCCAACTCAGAGGCTTTCACTCGGGTATGCTGTGCCTGAATCTCCGGTCGTCGGCTCAATGCCTCTTCCATTGCCCCTTGCGTCGCTGGTATACCCCGCATATCCTTCAACCATTCATCGGTCAAAATAAGCCGCATCTCCGCAGGCAGCGCAAGTAGATTGATGAGACTCAGTTTGGCATGTTCAAGGTCATACCGCGCTGATGATGCCTGTTGTTTCTCAGCCGCTAATTGCGCTTCCAGTCTGGCAGTATCGAGGCCCATGGCGACTCCTCCTCGTTGTCGCTGCCTGACAATCTCGAGTAATTCATTCATGACCTGCTGATTCGTCTCGTGCATGTTGATCATGGCCATGGCCTTCAACCCTTCCATGTAGACCAGGGCCACCGTGGCCATCGTGTCGAACTGCTTGGCTTCCGATTCCTGTTCCGTCACGTGCAGAGATTTACGCGAAGCCCGCCAGCGCTGGATCAGGCTGAGACTGAACAGATTTTGTGTCGCGCTGATTCTGGTATCCAAAATACTGAATGGATCGGTCCGCACTGGAGACAGGCCGATCGTTCCAAGAAATTGCGTCCGTCTGCTTTGCCGGACATCGGCCGAAATGTTGGGAAGCATCGCGCCTAATTGTGTCTGCACTTGACCTTGAGCCTCTTGAATCCGCTCCTTGTACAGAAGCACGTCGGGGTTGTTGTTGATCGCCGCCGCCAATGCCTCTTTCAAGGTAAGATTGAGCGGCTGAAGTGTATGTGACTGAGCGAGGCTACCGGACTCTCCAGTTGAAATGCCGGCCTGCGCCAAGCCCGGTTCGAGCGCAGGGACGACAAGCAGACAGAGCCCAAGCAGCGCCGGCGATGGGACCATCCGTTACCGCTCCCTCAGGCTTTCTTTCATGGATTTGAGCAAAGGGCTCAGGAGATATTCAATGATGCGGCGCTGACCGGTCTTGATCTCAACAGTGACCGCCATTCCAGGCGAAAGATTCACCTCCTTGCCATCGACCTGGATCGTCGATCGATCCATACTGACTCTGGTTGGGTAGACGAGCCCGATCTTTTCGAGAGGAGCCGCGTCGTCGGAAACCGTCAGCACATGACCCGGAATCGTGCCGTACAACGTGAACTGGAATGTTTCGACTTTGACCTCAACCGGCTGTCCTTCCCGCACAAATCCCACATCTTTATTTTCGACTTGCGCCTCCACTTCGACCGGATGGGCTTGAGGCACGACAATGAGCAACTGTTGCGCTGGAGTGACGACACCGCCGACGGTATGCACCGCTAACTGCTGCACGACGCCGTCGATCGGCGAGGTCAGCCGCTGCAAACCAGCCTTTTGACCTGCCTTCGTTACCTCTTGTGCAAGAGAGGCGGCTTTGGTTTTGAGAGCCGACAGTTCCGCCTGTTTCGTCTGTTTGAAACTCCGACGCCATGGCCCGGTAGTGCTTTTCGGCTTCCGCAAGCGACGCCCGGTCCTGTTCGAATTTCTTTTTTTGCCCGGCCAACTCTTGAGTCTTGTCGATCCGCTGCCCTTCGGCCTGCAGGAAGTCCATCTTGGTCACTGCTTCGTGTTCAAGCAGTTTCTTGTAAGCTTCGGCACGCTCTACCTCCATCGGCACCGTGGCTTCCAAGCGGAGGATGTTCTCTTTGGTTTGTTCGAGCGCAGCTTGACGTTGATCGACAAGATGCTGTGCTCCTGCGATCTTGGCCTGAAACTCGGCGAGCTGGTCACGCAGCAACTGCTGTTGCAGCACGATATAGATCCCATCTGCACCGGCAGGTGGCTCGAAAGTAGTTCGTCCCTTGATCAAAGCCCTTAACCTGGCCGCGTCCACTTTCGTCGCCCGATATTCATTGAATGCCCGATCATAATCGGCGCGGTTGAGGGTCGAATCGAGCTCAATCAGCACATCGCCTTGTTTGACCGTTTGTCCATCCTGCACATGAATTGATGCGATCACGCCGGTTTCGTATGGCTGGATGATCTTCGAGTAGCCGCTGGGAATGATTTTGCCTTGCGCCGTGGCCACAATGTCGATCCAGCCCAATGTGGCCCACAACCCTGCCGCAGTAAAAGCAGCTAAGATCGTCCAGAGGAGCGCTCGGCCGATTGGGGACGGAGGAATCTGCTGGATTTCCAATACCGCCGGCAGAAACTCCATGGCCTGTCCGCCGGTACCGGCGGACAGGCCATGCCGGCGTGATTCGGCCTGCCAAGCAGTCTTCCACACCGTCCAATGTTTGCCGAACTCCCCCAAGACCATTCGAGAGGCCTCTATTCCTTGCCTACCTGATGCCCCTGCAATCGCGTGTAGAATCCGTCGAGGCGAAGGAGTTCATCATGGGACCCTTCTTCGACAATCTCTCCTTTGTCGACAACAAAGATGCGATGCGCAGGCCGAACCGTACTCAGCCGATGCGCAATGATAAAGACCGTACGTCCCTTGCAGATCTGCGCCATGTTCCGTTGGATCACCTCTTCGGACTCATAGTCCAATGCGCTCAGGGGTATCCGAATCAGGCTTATCGTTGGCACGACACAACATTCCCCTTGCCTATCAATGCGTTTCAGATGTTATTGTTTCATTCATGACACCTGCTACTCTCTCGTCTTGGCTTGTGTTGGGCGAAATTGTCAAGTAATTGTCAAGTGACGACGCGGTTGTCCACATTCTAAGGAGCTGTCGAGATGGTCTTACCCGGGGTGTACCGTCACTATAAAGGCCAACAGTATGAATTGTTGGGCGTCGCCAGGCATTCAGAAACGGAAGAGGAGTTCGTCGTGTATCGGGCGTTGTATGGCGATCGAGATCTCTGGATAAGACCTCTGGCCATGTTTACTGAGCGCATCAAGCAAGGAGGCGTATCCGTTCCCCGCTTCTCACGAATAGAAGAGAACACAGGAGAAGGCTAGATGTTAAGAAGTATGGCGTATTCGAAGAGCCCATTCCTTCACCCGCGACACTATCCAAGCCTGGTCTTTCCTGATTCTATTCTCTTGAACCGAGCAATATTGTGTCCGCCCGTTCAGGTTGAGGCTGGCTAGAAATACGGTCAAGCACTCGTACCGCTGACGTGAGATGCTTGGGGGACAGGTGCGCATAGCGGAGTGTCATGGTCGGCGTGGTGTGTCCAAGGAGATTACTGACCGTCGCCAACGGGACGCCTCGCATAATGAGCCAGGAGGCAAAGGTATGGCGGAGATCATGGAAGTGAAAATCCGTCAACCCTGCGGCCTCACAGGCCCGCTCAAAGCCGTGCCGCACATCGTTCCACCGATGCCCGGCATCATCATGAAAGACCCATGGGACATCAAGGTGGGTTCGTAAGCCGCTGAAGAGGCCCCACAGGGTTTCATTGAGGGGCAGCGCCCGTGCTTTCCCGTTCTTCGTCTGCTTGAGTCTGATAAACCCATGGGTCATATCCACACAGTCCCACGTGAGGCCCAGCAGTTCCCCCTTCCGCATGCCGGTATGAAGCGCGGTCTGCACGATTGGCTTGAGCCATGTCTCACAGGCTTGGAGGAGCCGCTCAGCTTCAGCGTCTCCGGAGAGATATCGCAACCGGCCATCTGGCTCTTGGTACTTCCGAATAGCTACCAGCTCTTCCCGTGCGGTCTTGCGGAGGAGCTTCCACTCGACCGCCTTACTCAAGGCATGTTTCAGTGTGGACATTTCTCGGTTGATAGTGGCAGGGGTCACATTCTCACTGAGACGGCGCGTGCGATACTGGTCGAGGACTTCCACGGTCAACGTATGGATCAGCGGATTGCCCCACACGCGGGCGAAATGAGCAAAGTGAATCTTCTTGCTGTCCACGGCCCGCTGATGGCCCACAAAGGCGAGATAGCGCTGCATGAGCTCATCAAGGGGCAACGGCTTGATCAAGGGGGTCGGTAGATTACCTTCCATCGTTTCCTTGCGACGCTCAATGAGCCGCTGTTCCGACTCCTTCTTATTCGAGGTCTTGCACGACTCGAAGCGTTGGATACCGATCGCATCCCGATAGGTCATCCACCAGGTATTGCCGCGTTTGTAAAGCCCTCGTGTTGACCGTGCCATCGTTCACCGTCCTTTCTGCCTTACTCCCGTCGAATTGAAATGTCGCTCTAACAAATGCCGAATGAGCCCCGCCGCACTGGTGCCGCGCAGACGGAGGGAATCGATCTGCGATTTGAGTGATTGCATAAGTTGAATATTGAGCCGTTGCATCTTCATAGATTGCTCCTTTCTCGATGAACCAATGACTACTGATGTACATTTTGTATCTTATGGTGTCAAGTGGTGTTTGACTGAATCTAATGAATTGAGTACCCTTGCCTTCATGAAGTCCGACCCCAAAGCCGAATTAACCGTTCTAAACTTAAGGGATATGCCAAAGGACTTGATTGCTAAGATCAAAGCTGCAGCAGCATTGGAACATGCTTCTTTGAAGGAGTACGTGACAAAAATTCTCGATCATCACGTGACAGAGCTAGAAAAGAAGGGGCAGCTGCCGAAGGGGAAGTAACAGAGAGAACCATACGGTCCCGAAGAAAGGGGTGCCTCATGGACGATGATATCGTCACTCGCCTCTATGTCTTGGGCACGGCGTTCGCGTATTGCCTTCCCACCTTTATCGCCCTTGCGCGAGGGCATCCCAACTGCGTGCCGATTTTGTATTGTGAATCTCTCGCTAGGGTGGACAGGAATAGGCTGGATGGGAGCGTTGGTCTGGTCGTTAACGAGGCGACGTAGAGAACGTGAATCTTGACTGAGGCGTAACGGGCAGCGCTGCCGAAGGGGAAGTGATCGCTGCTTGACGTACCCGCCACTTATCTCAGCCCCTCCTCCCAAAGACCTATTGCAGATCACGCCTCTCGCCTCCTAGAATTTGACCTTTCGTGAGGTCTCTATGGCCTTTGTCGTGCGTCCGTACCGTCGTTTTCCTGTCGTCATCCCCGCGACCTACGAAAACTGGTCTCAGCAGGGACAAGGTATGATCTGGAATCTCTCCTCTGCTGGATGGCGTCTCTCGGGGAATCTCCCATTAACGCTCGGTGATATCTGCTCGCTCTCAATGACCCTGCCGACGAATCAACCCATTGTGATCCTCGCTGGCGTAGTCCGATGGGTGCGAGACGAGGACTTCGGGTTAGAGACTCTGGCGATGAACAAGACGGCGCGCGCACGCCTCAGGACCTACATTCAGGAGCGCACCCAGGCGTTATGAGTGACCGACCCAAGCGGGACAGCATGTCCCTTGAGGAAGCCACTATCTCTAACATGTGGGAGATTGCTGCTCTTGTGGAGGTGCTGGAACGAAAGGGCCTCTGCACCAAACAGGATCTGTATGACATCATTGCCGAGCTCCGCAAGAAGACCCCACAGGCTCGTATCCCTGAGACCGTGTTTCCGTCGCCCTATCTCCTCTCGCAGACCGAAGAGAAGGTCATTGATGATATTCTGGCCGTCCTCAATCAGCATGGCATGGACTCCAAGCAATCTTTAGAACTCCTTGAGCAGGTTGGACGGATTATAGAGATGGGTGCACGAATCACCCGAGGGACCACACATTGACGAAGGAGGTCGTGATGTTCGCCACTGCCAAAGCATGGGTCATGCGTGCCAGTCTAGGGATACTACTCTTCGGAGCCGTGCCGGTCGTTTCTCTAAGCGTACTGAATCCCACCATGGTTCACGCTGCCGACCTCCTTGATCTCAACAGCGCTACGGCAGACCAACTCAAAGGGCTCTCCGGGATTGGTGAGGCCTATGCCGACAAGATCATCAAAGGCCGGCCTTATGCTCGAAAGGATGAACTGATCCAGAAGAAGATTATTCCCCAGGCCACCTATGACAAGATCAAGGACAAAGTTGTGGCACGGCAGAAATAGCTGCTATTCGTCACCTTCATGAGACAACTAATTTCCCTCCTGGTGCTCCTCCTGCTCTTTAGTGGAGCCGACGCCTTCCCATTCACGGGTGAAGTGGTGCGAATCCTCGACGGGGACACCATTGAAGTTCTGCACAATGGAAAGGCTCAGCGGGTTCGTCTCCATGGCATAGACTGCCCCGAGAAGGGGCAACCCTTCGGCAATAATGCCAAGCAAGCCATTTCATCCCTGATCTTCGCCCAGGAAGTCACCCTGCAGATCTACGGCAAGGATAAATATCGGCGCATCCTGGCCGACGTGCTGCTCGCGGACGAGACCAACGTCAATCACCAATTGGTGAAGGACGGCTGGTGCTGGTGGTATCGCAAGTATGCGCCCGACAATACGGCCCTTGAAGCGTTAGAGAATGAAGCACGAGAGGAGAAGAAAGGATTATGGATTGACCACGACCCTATACCGCCTTGGGAGTGGCGGAAGAGTACAAGATAATCCATGGCGAAGCGTCCGAAAAAGAGACTCGTGACAAATGCAGACCTTGAGCGCATGGGCGTAAAGAGTGAGGATCTGACCGGTCTGCAGCTTGTCCAGCTAATGGAAGGCAAACCCATAGAATGGCCTATAGACCCTGATCTGCCCACCCCAACAAAGAAGCCAGTTGCAGCTGGCTTGAAGGGCATGATCAAAGACATGATCATAGAACTCCCACTTGTCGCCTTTGGATCATTGTCGCTTGCAAGTGCTTTGATTCTCACACTTCAAGTTCTGGTTTACCTCAAAACCGGGGATTGGCCTGACTGGTTCTTATTCACAGCCTTCAAGGATTTTTTACCGGCAAGCTTTCTCCAATGGCTTAGAGACCCACAGGATTGGTTTGGGGTTCATAAGATGGTGTTTTACCTATTCATGGAAATACCACTCGCGCTTTCAGTTTTCCTGTTTGCAATCCTACTAGCAATAGTCTTTGGATCGCTGGTGATTTTATTTTAATTCACGTGCTCGGTCTCCCGGCCTACTCAATAAGCCCAACAGGTACCGTGAGCTTCAAGTGCTCTGGCAAGTGTTATGACTAAATGGGGAGGCCTAGAGGAAATGCTTATTACTTCGGCACGGCTTAGCCTTCGAGATAAGCAGGATTTCAAAAGGACGGTATACTGAAGGAAACTTATTACTTCTGATGCCGCGCGCAAATGAACATTATTTTGACTGTGTTTCCTCGTCGGCATTCACCTTAACAGGCTTAGCCTCCATCTTCTGTATGACCGCTCGCTTGAAGAGCGTGGAGACTTGATTATCGATCATGCGAGAGATCGTGCTGATGTTGGCCGTGCTCTGTCCGCGCTCCAAACGTTCTTTATCAAATGCGGTCCCGCTCTGCGCGTTGAGAGCGATGAGCATGGAGCTTTTTTGGCTGGGCGTGAGTGCGGCGAGGAGCCCATCATCCAGCGTGTCGATAATTCGCTCTTGAGCATCTAACGACTTGGCTTGAATCCTCGCCAACACATCAGCCCGATTCTGTTTAAATATCTCAACAGCCCCGATTTCTGGCTTCATCCGCTCTAAGAAGCGCCACACGGTTGAGTGCGCCACCCCCTGCTGTTGGGCAATCTCGGGTGCCGAGAACCCCCGGGCATGGAGGTCCAGCACCTGCTTTCTGTTGAGCTTTCTCGCCTTGCCTTCCTTGCGCTGATGTTTCATCGTGGTTCCTTCTCTAGTTCAACTTCTTCAGCAACATCCTTCCAATAGTCTGAGAGCATTTGTGATGCTCCTGCAGACGATGGCGGGGACAAGCTCACACTCACCGATTTGAGTGCCGCATTGCTTCTGTTCCTTCAGGAAGATCATGGACGCCTAAACCTCTCTTGCTACGTCAGAGCGACCGAATCAGCTCTACCTCTCGAACTTCGGATTGTCTGAGGAAGGCTTGACGCGCTCGCAACCGATCAGCATGAATCCATCGGATCTGCCCCTCAAGTGTGGTCACAATCCAAAAGTCCTGCCCATCTTGGGCCAGGAACTCCGGAATGGCGGGCCCAAGAATATGGCCAGTGCCGGTCTCCCAATAGATCGCCCGAGCATTGGCGGTAGCCGGGTCGATTTTGACGCGGCGAGAGAAAGCCGGTAGAGCCGATTGTTGAGGAGGTTCAAAATGCTTCAACTTGTCGAGATACTGTCCCATCGTTCCTCTCCTTACGACATAAACGACATGAACGACATAAGTGTCTGGGGATCATCGTTTTGGTCGTATAAGTCGTTTATGTCGTTGTTCCTGCCATGGCTAACCATCGTTCAATAGGGCGACCGCTTGATCGGACCTCTACTGTCCGAGCCAATTCTTGATTGGCGAGAACAGCTAACCCACGATCAATCTCAGATGCCTTGCGATTCCGACCAAACCAGTCTCGGATTTCTGTCTTCGTCATACCCTGGGGGTGTTGGCGCAGTGCGGAGAGCAGTCCATCAGCGATCGGATCACCTAACCGGTGTCCGAAGATATATTGCGTACTCGCTTCACAGTACTCCCACACCGCTAAGGCGGCCCTGAGGTGAACAGGGGTGACGACATACGACCTATCGAGTAAGGCATAGAGACAGGCGAGCCGCATGACCTGGGCCTCGGCTCGGCTCACCACGCCACCGAGGAGTCCGGGCTTTCCTTCGGAGAGAGCAGGATAGACTTCACGCCATTGGGCCCGTGCAGCTTCGTCCCGTTCGATTTTTCCCATCCCTCGCCCGAACTGAACTGCTTCGCTGAGTCGCCGAGCCAAGGGATCAAGAGCAGAATCGGACAGGTTGCCTCCTTCAGGCAACATCTTGGAGCGCTTAACGCATACCCAAAGGAACCGATTGCAGAAGCCGTTGCTCGCCTCCGTGGCATCAAGCAACCGGCACAACTCATCTTTCGTGATATGGGCAATGATGGAGATGTGCGCCTCCGTGGCCTGTGCTGGAGAATTCTTCGTCATCGTGCGAAGGTTTCCCGAGTCCCAGGCTTGCCGGACGATGGCCGAGAGGGTGTTGCCGTCCCGCCCCATGACGCGAAGGGTTCCCGCAAATTCCGATTCCAAGACCAATAAGCGCTTATCTGTGACCCCGCGATCTGTGACGACGGTTTGAAACTCGCCCGTCACACGGCCACCCTCGCGTAAGGGCTCGTCTTTGGTGATTTCGTCACGGACGGCCCATATCAGCCCCTCGCCAGAGGACAGACCATTCAGAATCCGTGTGCTTACCCAGTCACAGTCTACCGATTGAAATATCCGTCTGACATGTCCCCAACTCGTCCCTTTTCGCCCCTTGGCCGTCTCACCAACCAGGACGGCATTGAGATTCATCCCATGGCGATCAGCTTCGGCGAGGAAATGCGGCGCACGGTTCAAGCAATTCCCGAAGGCCACTAGGAGTTGGACCAAGATGGCGACAAGATCGGCCTCGGTGTGTGGTCCAATGGTCTGGACGACTTCACCGGCTAGGCCGTGGAGTGCCGCGCTGTCGAGCTCAGGCCATCGTTCAGGGCGAGCCCCTCGTGGCGCTGACGGGACGATGGGATTAACAGCTGAGGGCATGCTATCCCAGGGTTGAGCAGTGGATAACAATGCTCGAAAACTGTCGGTCGTTTGGTTTGTGGCCCATACACTGAGATCCTTGATGCCCTCAGGGAGGGTGAGTTGAGATACACTGGCCGCTTCATTCTTGAGGGCTTGTGCGATGCACAAACCGTGCTGTGCTCCTGGCTCATCCGCATCCGGCAGAATAACGACGTGTTTGCCAGTTAAGGTCTCCGAATAGGCATCCTTCCATTTCCCTGCACCCATGGGGTTACATGTGGCAGCCCATCCCTCCGGTAACCCCAGTTGAAAGGCGGTTTCCACGTCTTTCTCGCCTTCCACGATGAGAACGGATGAAGCCATTGTCAGCTGGGGCAACTTGTAGAGGACCGGTTCAATTCCCTTGAGGTTCCAAATCCAGCCGCTGTGGCCATCTGGGTGGCGTTGCCGGAAATCTTTAGGCTCAAACCTCACCACTTGGAAGAGCAGTTTCCCGGCCTTATCGGTGTAATCATACGTGGCAACAATTCTTGGTTTCTGATTTCCCTTGGGGGAGTGGTAGCCGATTTCATCAGCGACAAGCTCCAACGCTTCTCGGAACTCGCAGTCGAAGATATTTTGTACTAGCGCAATTCCATCACCGGCTTTGGGGACACATTGATTGCAATACCATGTTCCTCGACCGTCCAAGTCATCGAACCGGAACCGGTCCTTTCCTCCACATTCGGGGCAAGGGCCGTGCTGCATTGGGGTAGGGGGAACCGCAATGCCGAGCCGTCCTAAAATGTCTCGCCATCTTCCTCTGGCGGCATCGCGGACCGATTCTGCATTGAGATCAATGCCCTGGCTATCATTGTTAGCGATGACAGGAAGACATGTCTCCAAGATACTGGCCGCATTCATTTCTGCACCGCCGTTTCTGAGACAGCTGGCCTCCGTAAGACACTCAGGACCTCTTCAACGCGGAACCGCACACCACGTCCTTCCGTACCGATGGCATAACTGGGAATCTTTCCCGCTCGTGCCATTTTGTATGCCGTGGCTTTCGACAGGATGCCACGAGCTTCTAACTCTTTCGCACTCACAAGCTCCCGCTGACTTTGCTCCATACGTCCTCCCCATAGGCTGTTAAGGTTGCGCTAGCCACCTAGAGAGCACGACTCTCATCAGGGGACTATGCTCTATCTATGGAGAGAACGAAAAGAAGGGGGGTAACTAGTCGTCGGAAAAAGGGTCTGACCAGACGTTCTTTCGGCTCAAATCTCGCCGGGCCCGGGCATGTTCAATAGCGGATAAGTCGGGGACTGGACGCTCCCTCCACGCAAGTTTGTCTTTGGGAATCAATGCCTGATGCTTGGGGCAGAGATCCTCAACGGCACTGACTTCCCGGCAATCGGGACAAGTTGATATGTCACCAGCGGAAACATCGTTGGGGGGGGAAGTTAAATTCTCAGGATCTAACAAATGCCTAAGTTTGGGGTTCTTCAGTATAGGACGGGCGATGCTATTCAGGAACTCGTAGTGACGGTCCATCAAGTTGATCTTCCTACATATCGAGACATAGGCATCTCGGATGGTTGATGCAGACTTACCCAGTTTATCGGCTGCCTGCTTAAGGGTTGGCAGTTTGCCCTTGATCGGCGTTTGCATGTAATCAAAGATCTGCAGTTGGGAATCAAGGACTGACGGTTTCTCACGAGAATGGGCGCCGAAGTAGGAATGCCTAAGCTGATCCCATATCAGGGGCATCAATACGTCCAGTGTGAGGGTACGGTCTACGGAAATTTCGATGATGTACTGAAATCGTCCACCAGCTTGAGAACCGAGAATTCTGACTGGAGAGCCGAAGGCCGAAAAAGAAGATTTATTCTGTCTGGCAGCATCGTACCATCGCTCTAACCTCCCAGGCGTAATAAACTTCTCCTGATCGGGCCATAATTTTAATTCGGGCAACAATTGGACGCCCCATTTACCCAGATGAATGCCCTTAAGTTGGTAATATTTGTTCAGAGTCTTACGGCTGTAAGATCGTCCCTCACGTCGTTTAGACCATATATCTAGTTTCTCAAATGCATTCAGATACGCGCACAAGTCTGTTCGAAAATCTTTTCGGCGAGCTAGTAATCGCCATCGGTCATAAGCGACTTGGAGGTACTCACGCATCGCTTCGGGAACCTGTTTCCGAGCCATAATTTCTGATGTTCTCTTACGAGTTAGTTTTCGTTATCAGCTGTATCACTTTACCGACGTATATATTTAGTGAGAGCTGCTTGCTAGGCCCTCGTCACAGTGCATAAGTATTTTGGATTGATGAAAATTTTTCTGACGGTCGAGTGCGTGGAACCCGATGGCGTCGTCGCAGTTCTGATTTTCCCCCATACCCCCGGTACCCCCCTCAACCGATTTGGCCGTCACGGTTACAGTCACGGTTGGAGTCCGAAAAAGGTCATGGTGAGGGGATACCATAGGGAAGCACAAAGAACAACGGCAGGCTACAAACCCCTTGATAGGCCTGCATCTGCCGTTGTATCGTGTGTCTTACTGTGAGCTTGTGTTTCTACCTAGGGAAGGTCTGATTAATTCGGTTTTTCAGCCAGCCAACTCTCAAAACACTGGAGATTTGACTGGTTTCTGTTCGAAACTACGAATTAATCAGACCTTCCCTAGATCAGATTCGTGATCCGCGAGTCCCGCACACGGTTCATCAGGAGCCCCTTCACAAAAGAACAATTTTAGAGAAGATCAGGCGCCCGTGACCCGATGGCGTTGATGCAAACCGAAAGTTCCCCCATACCCCCGGGCGCCTCCCCTCATCACGAGGGGGTAAGAGCCGACCTGCCTCTCGACAGCAAGTGTCAAGTAACTGTCAAGTAGCTGCCCTATCTCCTTATTCCCTGGCATTGCTTGCTGTATCTGGGATATAGGGAAAACATCATAAAAATACAACCATAGGACACAGTGAGCCACAGGAGGATAACCGTCACACTGCTCTCATAGTCCAACGCGCTGGTCGCCTCATCGAAAATCAGAATACGGGGATTCGCGACCAAGGCCCGCGCAATGGCGATCCGCTGACGCTGCCCGCCTGAGAGCGTGCATCCGTGCTCTCCGATCAGTGTGTCGTAGCCCTCCGCCAATTCCAGTATGAACTCGTGGGCCCCGGCCATTTTCGCTGCCTGAATCACTTGCTCCATCGCCAAGCCGGGATCGGTCAGCGCGATGTTGCTTCGGACCGATCCGTTGAACAGAAAATTTTCCTGAAGCACGACTCCCACTTGCCTGCGCAGCCAGGCAGGATCGACCTGCGCCAAATCCACTCCATCCACCGAAATGCGTCCACGCTCCGGCACGTAAAGACGCTGCAACAACTTGGCAATGGTGCTTTTCCCGGATCCCGAACGTCCGACAATACCGATAACCTGTCCAGGCTCAACGGAAAACGACATCTTCCTGGTGACTTCCGGTCCATCCGGCCGGTACCGAAACGTGACTTCTTCGAATCGAACCTCCCCCATGACCCGAGGCAACGTGGTTCGAGTGGGGTTATACGATGGTTCCGGCTGAGTGTTAAGCACATCGCCCAACCGCTTCATCGAGATACCCACTTGTTGGAATTCCTGCCAGAGATTCACCAGCCGAAGAATCGGTCCCGTCACTTGTGCCGACAGCATGTTGAACGCGATCAATTGTCCGATACTGAGGTCGCCGTCGATCACACGATAGGCGCCCAGCCATAGCACCGCGACGGTGGTCACCTTTTGGACGCAGGTCGCGGATTGACCGGCTATCATCATCACGCTCGTCGCGCGGAAACTCGCCCGCACATAACCGGCCAGTTGCTCTTCCCATTTCCGCACAAGCGGAGGTTCGACCGCCATGGCTTTGACGGTTTGGATTCCGCTGACCGCTTCGACTAAAAAAGCCTGATTTTCAGCACCTCGATTGAACTTTTCATGCAAGCGAGCCCGGATAGCCGGCGTAATGGCTATCGACAGCAGCGCATAGACCGGGAGCGAAGCCATGACGACGAGCGAGAGCGTGGGGCTGTATGCCCACATGACCGTCAGAAAAACGGCGGTGAATACGACGTCCAACACCACCGTCACGGAATGACCGGTCAAGAATTGGCGGATTTGCTCCAACTCACGTACGCGTGCGACCGTATCGCCGATGCGCCGGGCTTCAAAATAGGCCATGGGAAGCGCCAGGATATGCCGAAAGAGTTGGGCGCCTAGACTGACATCGATCCGATTCGTCGTATGCGAAAACAGGTAGGTCCGAAGCCCGCCTACAATCGCTTCGAAGATCGCCAGCGCGATCATACCGATCGCCAACACATGAAGCGTCGTGAACCCCTTGTGCACGAGCACCTTATCGATGACGACTTGTGTAAAGAGCGGCGTCAACAAGGCGAAGAGTTGAAGAAAGAACGAGGCGATCAACACTTCCCCGAAAAATTTTCGGTATTTCAAGATGGCTGGAAGAAACCAGGTGAAGTCGAACGTGAAATCTTGCACAGGGACAGGGGCTCGGTTGGTAAAGAGCAGCAGTTCCCCGATCCACATCTCTTCGAATTGCTTGCGAGAAAGGACGAACGGCCGTGCTTCGACCGGATCCTGGACCAGGACCTTCTCTTCTTCGATTTTCGCCAACACGACATAGCGGCCATCAGCGCGCTTTGCCATGGCAGGCAGCGGTGTCCCGGGGAGTTTGCTCCATGCAGTCTTGAGTAGCCCGGCCTTCAATCCAAGATGCTTCGCGGCACGCAGGAGCTCCGCATCAGAGAGAACCTGCCCGGACTGCGCGAACTGATGACTCAACTGCGAGCCATCGACGGGAAGGTCATGAAATCGAGCGATGATGAGGAGACAGATCAGTCCGCTGTCGGTCGGCGCCCCATTCACAGAAGCAGCCGAAGTGTTATGTGCCCGTTGCGGTCCCGAATTGTTCATAGAATCTCTGTTGTGCCGACTCAGCGAGCTGAAGAAACGGTTAACACCTTCCGGAGTTGCGGATTATGGAGCGACTGCCCCTTCAGAACGTTCGCGTTCACGACCTTCTGGTGAAATGGCCATGTAATGGTTTGCGCGCCGATTGTATCAACGGATCGGAACTGTTCTGACTTCTCTTAGAGGGGGGACGGTCCAACGGAAGTGGTGTGGTCGGATCCGGAGCATCGCCGAATGAATGAGGTGCAGTGGTAGTTAGACAGCAGCGTACGTACGACTGAACCGCCGGACTCCATAACGTCGGGCGACATGCGCAATGAGTGGATGGCAAGGTTACTGAGGGCGGCACTATCTGCAAGCGGCTGCAAGGAAGGAAGGACAGCGACATCTTGAAATTCAAGCGGACTGACTGATCGGGTTCCGCTAACGTCGTCCCGCTCTTCACTATTGCATTGAGAGTGGTGTTTGTTGGACTGGGACCTCGCCTGGCACGCCTACCATGTCCTCGACCGTGGAACGACGGTGCCACTGTCTTTCACAAAAATCCGGCTACGCCGGCTTCCTCAGTGCACATTCCGCTGTTGCGTTCATCAAGCCCTGGCCATTGTGCCCTATTGGCATAGAGACAAATTCCTTCAACGCCGGTGCGCTCAAACATGAGATGCTCACTATCACGTAATTTCTGAAAGAAATGCTTCTTCGACTGTTCACTCGCTGAACGAATAAAACAGACTGTTCTGTGTCGAGCTGATTTCAGCAACTGGAACGTCGCGGTGTCCATTTTTGTGAGGCGAACGATAGACCTCAAGCCGCTGAGGGTACGTGAGCGTTCTAACTCTGAAAGGAGGAACATCGCATGGGGCATTTTACGACGAAGGGAAAACTATTTCGCGAAGGAACTGATCTCAGCGCATTCGGGTCGCTCGATGTCACGGTGACGGCCGCCGGCACGACGGTTGAACAGACAGCGCCTCCCTCTCTGCCGGATGCCGATGGAGTGTTGCGGTCTTTTCTGTATTGGGATACCGGTCGTCGCATCACCGGAAAACGGAAAGTCCGCTGGACTTTTAACCATCCCACCAATTGGTCGGAGTGGCCTGCTGCGGCCTATTACGGCATTCCACCCACGGGGACCGGCGGGACGTCCCGCGTGGTGGTGGATGCCCACTGGGTTGGAACGGGGCCGATCAATCCAACGCCTATCGATGGCCCAGGCAGCACCTTCGTCAATGCCCCGGGAGGCACACCCGTCGCATGGCCCGGTGATGGCGACGATCATATCGTCAAAACACAGTGGGGCGCGGCAACGATTCACGCCAAAGACCATCTGCAACGCAACATCGGCGACCCGTTGTTGGACTTCTCCTCATGGCAACAGCTGGTATATGGTGGGGATGCCTCCGGTTACTTCGAGGAAAATGATGACGACATCACCTCGGGTGGAGGAGTGACGGGCATTGCCAATTCGACGTCTCCATTCTTCTCGGTTGCCCCGAACAGCAGCAGTTTTCTGATGGCCGGATATGTCGTACCGGTCAAACCCGGAATCGATATCTTCAAAAAACTGATTGAACTCATACGGGCATATGACCTAGGCAAGTTCATCGATAAAGGCGATCCGTCTCCTGAAGATATCATCAGGCTGAAACTGATCAGTGAGTCGCTTGATGTGGTGCGTGGCGGATCCGTTACGGACTTCGATGCGTTCGAAGGACTGCTTGATGCGGCGAAGAAAATGAAGCCGGCCGAGCTCAAGCGCACCATCGCAGGAACCAAAGCGACTGTGCTGCGCGGACAGGCCGTCGTAAAAACCTTGGAAGCGCTGGCCAAGAAAGCCAAACCTCGGACGTAAACGCGATGGGACGACATGTGTTGCTGGTCGGGTATGAGGACCAGGATAATCTTGGGATTCGGTATCTCTCCAGCCGCCTGCTGCGACAGGGACATCACACCCGGATCGTTGCGTTCGGCAACGATCCGGAACCTTTGCTGCACATCATTCAATCCGAACGACCTGATATCGTAGGATTTTCTCTGATCTTCCAATACATGGTTCCGCAATTCTCGGCGGTGATTCGTGCGTTGCGAGCCGCCGGGGTACAGGCACATTTCACCATCGGCGGACACTATGCCTCCTTCGAACCGGCCGAATTGCTGCGACACATTCCAGAACTCGACTCCGTGGTCCGATTCGAGGGCGAAGATACGTTGAGCGAGATCGTTGAGCAGTTCGACCGTCCTTCCTTGTGGCGAACAATTCCCGGTATTGCCTGGCTTGATCACGGGAAGACTATCCTCAATCCTCCTCGACAGGGTCGGACCCACATCGATGACTTCCCCGAACCGGATCGTCGCGACATCGACTACCGGCGACAGGATCTTCCTACCGCATCGGTTTTGGCGTCGCGCGGGTGCCCATGGAAATGTTCCTTTTGCTCTATCATCACCTTCTATGAAGCGAACGGCACGACAGGTCGTCGCCGTCGCAATCCGGCCAAAGTTGCGGATGAAGTGGAATATCTGGTGCGAGACCGTGGCGTCAGGCTGATTCTGTTCCAGGACGACGACTTTCTCGCCGGCGGCATGGATGCCAAGGCCTGGGCCAAAGCGGTGGCCGGCGAAATCGTTTGTCGCGGGCTGGAGGAAGAGATGCGCTGGAAGATCGCCTGCCGCTCTGATGAAATCCGCGCAGATCTCATGGCGCCTCTCGTCGCCGCGGGACTATGCCATGTCTATATGGGCGTTGAAGGCGGAGATGAAACAAGCCTTGCGGCGCTCAACAAACATTTGAAACCGCAAGTCCATCTTCGTGCAGGCAAGATTTTGCGCGATTTAGACGTGAGCTTCGATTTCGGATTTATGCTGCTTGAGCCCTGGTCCACCCTGCAGACGGCGCGCAACAACTTGGAATTCCTTCGAACGTTTACCGAAGACGGCTGGGCAGTGGCGGGATTTTGCCGAACCTTGCCGTACGTGGGGACGCCGATCGAAAAGCGGTTACGAGAAGAAGGCCGCCTCAACGGATCGTCATTGGAGGCTGAATATCGGTTCCTCGACCCGCGCGTCGACCTGCTGTGGGATTTCTGCTTAATGGCGTTCGAAGGACGGAATTTCGGCAAACATGCGACGTGGAATGTCCTGCGAGGACTGTTGTTCGACACCCATCTCGATATGCCGGGCCGCCGCCGTGACCCCGATCGTGACGAGGCCGCTCGAGCCTTAGTCCAATCTTCTAACGGCGTGATGTTGGACGTGCTAGAGAATGCCATCGATCTGATCGAAACCGGAGAAGCGAAGACGCTGGAGCATCACGAATTGGTGGAACTGGCCAAATTTGCACGAGTCGAAGATCAGAGCATTCGGCGCCAACTCACCGCGATGGAACGAGTCACCGAATCCGCCTGCGAGATGCTCTTCCGCTGACGTAGAACCTCTACGCCCCTTGGGCAAAATCTGCGACTATTCCATGCCATAGAGCGAGCCATGTGCCCGTGATACACTATCGCCCTTGGACGTGCGCAAAAGGATCTCATGGATTTCATATCACACGGCCTGTGGGGTTCAATTGCATTCGGTCGAAGGAATCGATCGAGCTTCTGGCTGGCGTTCGCCGTCGGAATGGCGCCTGATCTTTTTTCATTCGGGGTCTTGTACGTAGCTGCCACATTCGGCTTATCGCCGGAGCCCGATTTCAGTCATGGCACTCCCCCGGAATCGACAATTCCTCCATATGTCCATCATCTTTACAATTACACCCATAGCTTCGTCATATTCCTTGTGGTCTTTTTCCTCATATGGTTTTTGCTGAAACGACCCGTCTGGGAATTGGGGGCGTGGGGGCTGCACGTGCTGGCTGACGTGCCCCTGCATTCGTATGCCTTTTTCCCGACCCCGGTGCTGTGGCCCTTATCGAACTGGAAATTCGACGGCTGGCAATGGATGACGCCGGGTATTCTCATGACCAACTTCGCGCTTCTGTCGCTACTCTACACCTGGCATATCCGGCAGTTGCTCCTGGCTAAGAAGAAAGAAGAAACGCGACCAGGAGCCATTTCGCGGGCCACATGAATTACAACTCACACGACCTCACAACATTATTAACCGGACGGCATATCCCTATTTTCCCCAACGCCTGACACTGCTTGCATCGTCATCAACCAAGGAGTAAGCTGAATATCCGATCCTTTCGCAGGGGGGACCTGATGCCATTTCCCCTCCTCTTGCGCGCGCTCGTTTCCCTCTCCGCCTCAGCCCGATACCTCAGTGATCTGATTGCCGATTTATTTGATTCAACTTCGGCATCCCATTCCTATCAATCACCAATGTTTCACGCCTTGATGGGTCAGACGTGCAACAGCAGACAGAGAACATGGTGTCAGCAGATTCAGCAAGATACTCTATAGCAAGGAGGATTGCGCTATGCGTTACATCGGCATCATAGGTGGAGTCGTTGCCGTGCTCGCCTTCGCTGCGACAGCGACTGCCGGGTCGTTTGAGGATAAGGCGCAAGTGACGGTGAGTGGGGGTGAATACATGTTGAACGGCTATATCGTCAAGATCGAAGGGGGCGCCTACTGGATCAGGAAGGCGTCCGGCGATGTCGTTCGCGTCGCAGTCACGGAAGGAACTCACCTGATCTGCCCGACTCGCACCGGCAACAAGGCGGCGAAAGTGGAATCGAAACCTGGCGCCGGTTTTCGAATGGGAGACTGCCCGTTTATCCCAGGCGACACGGTGAAGGTCGAGGTCACGGACCTCGGCAGCGCGAGCCTCATCCGGTTTGATGTGCCCCCAGCTTCTGAAACTGTCAACCTTGGACTGCCTCAGGGATGGGAAGGCTACATGCCCAATGATGGGGTGCTGTCCTTCAAAGCGGGGCCTCGCTATCCCGTATACACCAAGGATGGTCACCCGGTCGGTCATCTCGCTGGGACACTGACCGACACCCTCTTAGGAACCGAGTATGCACTGATCGAGCTAGAAGGGGACGGGCAGATGATGACCGTACCCAGAACCGCGATGAGACAAGAATGGTCGGAGCCCAACAAACCTCGCGTCGCGTTGCTGATCAACAAGAATCAGCTTGGGGAGATGCACCCTCCTGCGTTCTCGGCCGCAAATCAAATTTCGATCCCAGAGCTCCGTGACTTCTGGGCAAAGGCCGCACCTCCCGAACCTTTCGTCTCAAGCGAGGTTGACGTGGTCATTGATATCAGCGACAAAACTTTTCAAATCACAAAAGGGGGGACTGCGCGTGGGTTTGCTCTCATGGCAGGGATGCCGGCGGTCATTAAACTTCTCAACCGGGATCTCGTGGCGCACGAGTTCATGTCTACACTGTTCCGTGATGTCCCGTTCCGCATTTCTGGTAATGCCACTGCGGTCAAGACTGCACAAGCCTCCGGCTTTCGCATCGATCCAGGGCAAACCGTCACCATTGAGTTTAACGCCCCCATGGCCAAGCCGGATCGATATGGCGACAGAGCAAGCACCTATGATGTCTTCTGGTGCAATATCCATGGGAAAGAGCATGGACAACAAATGCGTGGGGAATTGGCAATTATAGAGACCACCGGAATCGGCGGCGGCTGAAGCGATGACGCACCCGTGCACGGTGAAGATCCGATCAGTTGCCGGTGCACACCTACACAGAGATTCTTCCCCACGGAGTCCATCCGTGGGGAAGATAATAGACAATAGAGGTGAAAAGGTGCCGTCACGATCGCGATTGATTGCATTCGCTATCCAGCTCGTACTTGGGATAGGGATGGGCGGAATAGGCTTGGCCGAAGAGCTGCTGTATGAACCTGATGTCGTCGTTGTGATGAAAAACAAGGCCTTTCAGGTGATCAAAGACGGACCACTTGAGAATTCTCAATCGACTCCGGCCTTTTCTCTACCAGTCGGAATGGACCTCGCCATCCTGCTCCGGAATGAGGATGAGGTCGCGCATGAGTTCGTCTCGCCATTACTCATGAAGGCGGAAGACCTTGAGATCTCAGGCCGCGCGACCATCGTCTATACACTCACCGCCTTCGGCGTTCGGGTTGAACCACGTGATCGCGTTATGCTCCGCTTTAGCGTCCCTGAAGCCAGCTTTGATCGATTTCATTTTTGGTGCAATCTTCATGGGAAGTTACTGAGTGACACCATGCGCGGCGAGATCTTTATCGTGGATGCGAAACCATCATCCGAGTAACCAGATTTCAGGAATTCTAAGGGTATCCGCAGTATCGACAAATTGAGAAGCTGACACAATTTCGGAGACAGATGCGACGACCTTGCAGAGAAATGTGCTGCGAGGCAGGTTCTTCTCCGGCAAGCTACGAAAGAGGGTTGCCATGATCGTGAAAGCAGCCGGACGGATTCTTGGCAAACTCCTGGTCATTCTGCTCGCAGGTGTCTCCGTGAATATCGCGCAGGCCGGAGAGCCGGAGGGAATCCCCCCGGAGTTGGTGGCAGAATACATTCATGCAGTCATTCAGGCCGATCGGAACATCTATTCGACCCATGTCGTGGAACAGCTGCAGGATCGCAAGATCGCTGTGGCGGCGGAAGACTGGAAAGAAAAAGGGGCGTTGCCTCTTCCAGCCCAATTGCTTCAGATGGCGGGTCAAGAGGTTCAGGGGCTAGGCCTCGGTCTCCATGTCCGTCTAAGCAGCTTAGGCCCAATTTACACAAAGAACCGGCCTGCGGATGAGTTCGAACGAACGGGTTTGGAAGCGGTGGCCAAGAATCCCCGGAAACCCTTTACGGGAATCATTACCAAGGGTGATAGACGTTATTTCAAGGCAATATTTGCGGATCGTGCTGTCTCTATGGCTTGTGTCGTGTGCCATAACAGTCATCCCCTCAGCGCTAAGCGGGACTATAAGCTCTATGATGTGATGGGAGGAATTATCATTTCTTTTCCAGTTCGTTAGGCCAAGTGAGGAATCTTACGACGGGACCGGCGAATCAGTGGCGGGCTTCGTTCGGAAATCTTGGAGGATGTTCCAGACTCGCAGGACATTGAGGATCAGTGTTGCGCCGTAGGTCGGACCGAAGTCGCGTTCCGCGAGATGTCCCATGCTATCGTTCCAGGTTTCGAACCGGACCGGTCCGAATGAACCGGCAATCGACCAAGCAAACTGCTTCTGGCTCCTACCTTCCACATTCACAAAAATCCCGGAATCCCACATGAGGGCAAATTCAATTTCCCAACTCGGAATCGTTTCACCCTTCTCGGTCGTGCGGTACTGACCAATGGCTACCGATGGCTGTACCAGTCCGGCTGTATGCCTGATTGAGTGAAGGACGGCTCCATTGTCTTGATAACTGATCCGTCCTAGAACAGAGGCCCGTGCACTTACGTCTCCCCAACTACCGGAATAGAGCGTCGGTATAATCTGTAACCGTCGGATACCGGCTCGAAGAAATCCCTGTTGATAGATCGTCCCGACGGAAAACCCGCCGCCGACAAACACTATTTTCGGACGGAACAAAGGGAACCATCGCGTGATGGACCCGTCGATCATCGCATCGGTCTCCTTTCGAGGATCCACCGGTGGAACCGTCGGCAGTTGGCGAAGCTGATGCACGACCTTATTTTGAAAATATTGACTGGGTTCGTCCCCGGTCGGGCTGATCCCGGCTGTCAGGTTTGTGCTCCAGTTCTGCCAGTTCCCGCCCCAATGTTGAGTCCAACTGAACGTAATCAGATTGAAGCCGAGCGTATTCCCAATCGTGGAATCATACTTGTTTCCCAAACCGTCGGTCGGAGTAAATCGATTGAGGATCAGCCCCCCCGTGAACGTAGAATACTGATCGGGAAAAGCCATACTCCCCCAATGGACTGAGGGAGCAGGATTTTCACTCCATGCCGGGGTTGTCACAATGCCACCGAGCAGAAAAAATCCGAGGAAGGCGATGAGTCTTGTGATCATCCATTGAGTGGAGCTGCCTTGCGGCAGCATCCCAGAACCCTCCTGTGCCCGTTTCCAGTCTCGCTGAGCGGTGGTCTCGTTGGAATGGGAATGACCCCGACCACGAGGAAATTCTCCGTGACGAATAATTACCGAACCATCGTGAGAAGCAGAGGGCATTCTATAGAACTCATGTGCGTGTGACGACCCAATTGTTTGATGACAAGAGTAACTCTTCGTTTTGATGAGCGATTCTCCCTTCTCGCGAGCGCTTCTCCCTCGACAGACCTCTTGATCCTATGCTAGCTTACGCGTTCGTTTTTCTAGATCCATTCCTTTCCATACGAGCTGACGGGCTCAGACATGTTCAAGAAGATCTTAGTCGCCAATCGCGGTGAAATTGCCATGCGGATCATCCGCGCCTGCCGAGAATTGAACATCGCCACCGCTGCCATCTATTCCGAAGCGGATTCGACCGGCATTTACGTGAAGAAAGCGGATGAATCCTACATGGTCGGACCTGGGCCGGTGAAGGGTTTCTTGGACAGCAAACAGATCGTCGACTTGGCCAAACGGATCGGCGCCGATGCCGTCCATCCCGGGTACGGCTTTCTTTCTGAAAATGCGGAGTTCGCTGAGCTCTGCCAGGCTTCCGGCATTACGTTCATTGGTCCTTCCATCCAGGCCATTACCCTGATGGGCAGCAAGGTCAAGGCGCGCGAGCTCGCAGAATCAGCCGGTGTTCCGATCGTGCCCGGCACGGATGGGGCCATTACCAACGTCAAAGAAGCCCTGGCCTTCGCAAAAAAAGCGGGTTACCCGGTCATGATCAAGGCGAGCGCCGGCGGCGGCGGGCGCGGGCTTCGCGTGGTCCGATCAGACGATGCGTTGCGAGAGAATATGGAAGTCGCCGCGCGCGAGGCTCAGGCTTCCTTCGGAGACGGCAGCGTCTTCATCGAAAAATATATCGAACGGCCGCACCATATTGAATTCCAAATACTGGGAGACCGCCACGGGAATATCATCCACTTAAATGAACGCGATTGTTCAATCCAAAGGCGCCACCAGAAGTTGATTGAAATCGCTCCGTCGTTGATTCTGACACAGGAGCTCCGGGAAGAGATGGGCAACGCCGCCATTGCCATCGCGCGCGCGGTGAACTACGACAACGCGGGAACCGTGGAGTTTCTGCTCGATCAAGAAGGCAAATTCTACTTCATTGAGATGAATCCTCGCCTCCAAGTCGAACATACGGTGACGGAACAGATCACGGCCATCGATATCGTGCGAAATCAAATTAAGATCGCGGCCGGCCTTCCGCTCAGCATCCAACAAAAGGACGTCATCCTCCAAGGTCATGCCATCCAATGCCGGATCAATGCGGAAGACCCCAAAAACAATTTCTTGCCCTGCACGGGCACGGTGACGGCCTATCTCTCTCCCGGTGGAATCGGTGTTCGCATCGACGGTGCCGTCTACAAGGATTACACGATCCCCCCATACTATGATGCGCTGCTGGCCAAATTGACGGTCCGGGGCCGCACCTGGGATGAAGCCGTCAGCCGCATGAGACGCTCCCTCGAAGAGTACGTGCTTCGTGGAGTGAAAACCACGATCCCCTTCATGGAGGCGATCATGCAGGAACCGGACTTTATCGCGGGACGCTTCGACACATCGTACCTGGACACCCACCCGGAGTTGTATTCGTACCACGAGTTTGAGCAGCCGGAAGATCTGGTTTTGGCGCTGTCTGCCGCGATCGCCGCCTACGAAGGTCTCTAACTCCAACAAACCATAAACCATCTGTTTCTCAAAGAAATGCGTTAACCATCATGGCGAAACGACGACCACCGACAAAAAAATCACAGCAAAAGACTAGATCGTCCGCTCCGACGATCAAGACCTCGAAACGTGTTACGTCCCGCCTCAACGAGTTTTCGATCACACCGGCGGCCGGCAAACCGGTCCTGATCACGGATGTCGCGTTGCGAGACGGCCATCAGTCGTTATTGGCGACGCGCATGCGCACGGAAGACATGTTGCCCATCGCACAAAAGCTCGATGCCGTCGGCTATTGGTCGCTGGAAGTATGGGGAGGCGCCACCTTCGATACCTGTTTGCGCTTCCTAAAAGAAGATCCCTGGGAACGGCTCCGTGCCCTGCGGGCCGCCATGCCCAACACCAAGCTCCAAATGCTGTTGCGCGGGCAAAATCTCGTCGGCTATCGCCATTACGCCGATGACGTGGTGGAGCGGTTCATCGAACGCTCAGCCACGAACGGCATCGATGTCTTCCGCATCTTCGACGCCCTCAACGACGTGCGAAATCTCGATCGGGCCGTCAGCGAAGTGAAAGCCTGCGGCAAACATGCTGAGGCCACTCTCTGTTACACCGTCAGCCCGGTCCATAACATCGACCGGTTTGTGGATTTGGCCAAGAAGTTGGAGGATCTTGGAACGGATACGATTTGTATCAAAGACATGGCCGGACTCTTGGCCCCGCTCGATGCCTACCATTTAGTGCGTCGGCTGAAGGCCGCCGTCAAGGTCCCCCTCCATCTCCACTCACATTACACCTCCGGCATGGCCTCCATGGCCTCATTGCTGGCGATCCTGGGAGGTCTCGACATGCTTGACACCTCTATTTCTCCGCTCGCAGGGGGAACCTCTCACCCAGCAACGGAAACGCTGGTCGCTTCACTTCAGAATACTCCCTACGACACGGGACTGGAGCTCGCATCCTTCCAACCGATCACCGAGCACTTTCGAACGGTTCGCCGAAAATACCGCCAGTTCGAGAGCGACTTTACCGGCGTGGATGCAGAAATCCTCATGTCGCAGATCCCCGGCGGTATGCTGTCGAACTTGGCCGCACAGTTGACGGAGCAGAATGCCCTGGACCGAATGAAAGAGGTCCTCGACGAAGTCCCGCGTGTGCGAAAAGAAATGGGTTATCCCCCGCTCGTCACTCCGACCAGCCAAATCGTTGGAACGCAGGCGACACTCAATGTGCTGACCGGCGAGCGATACAAAGTCATCACCACCGAAACCAAGAACTATTTCTTAGGATTGTACGGCCGCGCCCCTGGACAGGTCGATCTCGACGTGATGGCACGCGCGACCGGCGATGACACGCCGATCAAAACCAGGCCGGCCGATAGACTTGAGCCGGAATTGGAGGCCGTCAAAAGCGAACTGCCCGACTCAGCCGAGAGCATTGAGGATCAGCTGTCGTTCGTATTGTTTCCCTCCATCGCGCGGGACTTTTTCGAAGCCCGCGAGAAAGGCGATTTGACCCCTGAGCCGCTCGAATTGGGGTCGGCGAAAGGACCCGCCACTGCTCACGAACTGCACCTGGCTCCCGTAGAATTTAATGTGACGGTGCATGGGGAGACCTATCATGTGAAGGTCTCGGGCTCCGGTCGAAAGATCGACGGCCGTAAGCCCTACTACATCCGCGTGAACGATAAGCTCGAAGAAGTATCGCTCGAACCCATCCAGGAAGTGCTCGCCGGTGTCCCGGAGACCCAGGAGAGTGAATCGGGAGGGAAACCCAAACGCCCCAGACCTTCGAAACCAGGTGATGTGGCTCCTCCCATGCCGGGCCGAGTGGTGAAAATCCTGGTGGCGATCGACGATCGCGTCAAGGCCGGCGATCCTCTGTTGATCATCGAAGCGATGAAGATGGAAAGCCGGGTGCCGGCGCCGATCGATGGGAGAGTCGCCGTGATCTTGGCTGCCGATGGTGACAATGTGAAGACGGATGAAACGGTCATTCAACTGGAATAGTTCCATCACCGGCTCAATCCCCCGCTCTTGCCGAACTAGGCGGCTTGTGCCGCTCATCTTGTGCCTCGTATCTTATCTCATGACCGCCTGTGCGCCGCCTTCACAGATCCCGCCCTATTTTGAAACATTGGAACGTACTCCGATCGAACGCATTCCGATCAAAACCGTTCTCGTCCATGATCAACGGATCGCGTATCTCGATATCGGTACCGGTCCCCCGGTCATTTTGATCCATGGCTTCGGCGGATCCATGTGGCAATGGGAACATCAGCAACATGCGTTGTCTCAACACTTCCGCACGCTGACGCTCGACCTGCCCGGCTCCGGATTGTCCGACAAGCCGGACATTGATTACCTGCCGGATCAGATGTTGGATTTCTGTATCGGATTCATGGACGCCCTGGAGATTCCTCAAGCCACATTGGTCGGCAATTCCATGGGCGCAGGGCTGGCTATAGGAATGGCATTGACTCATCCGGCCCGCATCGACAAACTCGTGCTCATCGACGGGTTGCCGTCTCATGTCAAGGCCAAGCTCACCAGCCGGTCGTTCAGGCAAGCCTTGGAGTCTAGAGTTCCTTCCTGGCTCGTCTCTTTCGGCAACTGGCTGTTCGGCGGGCTGGTCACCGAGTCGGTCCTAAAGGAAATCGTCCATGACCACCGCCTCCTCACGCCGGCCGTTATCGAACGGTCCACTCGTAATCGCCGACGCCCCGGCATCATCAAACCCATCATGGCCGTGAGAAACGCCCTCCCCTCCTGGGAAGCCGATTTCGCCCCCCGCCTTAGCAGCATCGCGCACCCGACCATGATCATCTGGGGCGAATACGACCGGTTGTTCCCCATGGCGGTGGGTGAAGAACTTCACCACAGAATCCGAGGGTCAACGCTCGTGAGGGTCCCGGATGCCGGCCATATGCCCCAGTGGGAGCGGCCTGATCTGGTCAACCGATCGTTGATCGCGTATATTCAACCATCGCCCTGAATGATCGCTCGACTGGATCGCCCACTTATTATCTTCAGAAAGGAGCTTACGATGCGGATGAGATATTCGGTTTTCATCGGCACCGCGCTGTGCGTTTCGCTTAGTCTCGTCGGATGTCAGACGATGGGAGGATCAACCGGCGCCGGCTTTTCTTACAAGAATATGCCGGTGGCGGATGGGAGCGCAGTCGCAGGTGACGGCAACAAGGTTCTGTTCAAAGGCAGCCCACTGGCACTCACAGGCAATGGAGTGAAAGTCGGCGACCAGCTGCGTGACGTGAAGGTGGCGCAGAATGATTTATCCCTCGTGAACATCGCGCAGACCAAAGGCGCGGGAAAAGTGCGCATCATCAGCGTGGTTCCCTCGCTGGATACCCCTGTGTGCGAGCAACAGACCCATCTTCTGAGCGAGCGGAATAAAGGCCTCGATAAGATGATTGAACTCATCACCGTGAGCGTCGATACGCCCTTCGCCCAGAAGCGGTTCGCCAAAGAAGCCAACATCGCCAACGTCACTTTCTTATCCGACTATCGGGGAGCCGATTTTGGGAAGACCCATGGTCTCTTCTTGGAAGGTCCGAACATTTTGACGAGAGCGGTCATGGTCGTCGATAAGACGAACACCATTCGCTATCTCCAAATCACTCCGGAACTGTCTCAACTGCCGGATATGGAGGAAGCCTTACAATTTGCTCGTCGATTGATCACGGAAAGCTGAGATGAAGACAGGGTAAGGACAGCGGCCACAGAACAGCTTGACTTCAACCTCAGCCGCGACCGTTCCCAACATCCATGGCCCATTACGATCTACTAGTCATCGGCACGGGACCCGCCGGTCAAAAGGCTGCGGTGCAGGCGGCCAAGCTCAGTAAGAACGTCGGGATCATTGAACGAAAGACGGTCGTCGGTGGGGTCTGCATCAATACGGGGACCATTCCGAGCAAATCCCTTCGCGAAGCGGTGCTCTATCTCTCCGGGTTTCGTCAACGCAACATCTATGGAGGCGAGTACCGCGTAAAAAAGAAGATCGCGATCGAAGACCTGGCCTTCCGCGCGAACCACGTCATCAAGCACGAGATCCAGACCGTGCAGAGTCAGATGGCCAGGAATCAGGTCGATATGTTTTTCGGTTCAGCCGACTTTCTGGATCCACATCGTCTGCGCATTCAAGGGGATCACGGAGCCCTTGAACTGACGGCGGACTTCATCGTGATCGCCGTGGGGACAGAACCGGCCAGGCCTCCGGACATCCCGTTCGACGGCAAGACCGTCATCGATACGGACGGTCTCCTCACGCTGAAACGCATCCCGAACTCTATCGTAATCGTCGGAGGCGGTGTGATCGGCACGGAGTACGCCTCGATTCTCGCCGCCTTGGGAATCCCCGTCACCCTCATCGATAAACGGCCGCGGCTGTTGGAGTTCGTCGACGTTGAGATTATAGAAACGCTCCAACAATGCATGAAAGACCTGGGAGTGACGCTGTATCACGATGAAGAAGTCGTCGCGATCAAAAAAGAATGGAACAAGTCCATCCATGTATCCCTCCGCCACAACCGCCCGATTCGAACCTCGACACTCATGTATGCAATCGGGCGCGTCGGCGCGACACAATCGCTGAATCTCCAAGCCGTCGGCTTACAACCCGATAGCCGCGGCCGTCTGGCCGTCAACGAACACTTCCAAACGGCGATTCCTCACATCTATGCGGTCGGCGATGTCATCGGCTTTCCAGCCCTCGCCTCCACGTCGATGCAACAGGGCCGTCACGCCGCCTGCCACGCCTTCGGCTATCCCGACCGTACCGACACGTCGCTCCTTCCTTATGGCATCTTTGCCATTCCGGAAATCTCCTTGGTGGGTCGGAACGAGGAAGAGCTCAGACAGGCGGAAGTGCCCTATGGAGTCGGCATCGCCCGTTACAGAGAAATCGCCCGAGGACAACTCATCGGCGATGACACCGGCATGCTGAAGATACTGTTTCATCGACACACCAGGCATCTGCTGGGTGTTCATGTCATCGGCGAAGGAGCCACGGAACTGATTCACATCGGTCAGGCCGTCATGGCCTTTCATGGCAAAATCGATTATTTTATCGATACGGTCTTCAACTACCCGACGTTGGCGGAATGTTACAAGGTCGCCGCCCTCGACGGGATGAATCGGATGCCGAGGCCCTGGGTTCCATACATCTGAATCCATGAGGTTTCTCTAGACACCGGTGTGTCAAACCAGAATTACCAGGCTCAGCGAGAAAGGATGTTATGGCATTCGCAAAACACCTACGGAAGCTCGCCGAATCAATCTGGGACGCTCAATTAAGCCATCCCTTCGTCGTGGCCCTCGGCAACGGCACGTTGCCTGAACATAAATTCAAATACTATATTCTGCAGGACGCGCGATTTCTCGGAGACCTGGCGCGTGTATTGTCTGCCGCCGCGCTGAAGGCTCCTGATTCGGACACGGCCTTGCGGTTCAACAAGCTCGCAGAAGAGACCATCGTCGTTGAGCGGAGCCTGCACGAAAGCTACGGAAAGAAATGGGCGCTCACGGCCAAACAGATGACTTCTGTGCCGATGGCTCCGACGAACTATGCGTACACCAGGCACATGCTGACCGTGGCCGCCTCGGGGACCGTTGCAGAGATTACGGTCGTCGCCCTCCCCTGCGCCTGGGTCTACTGTGTCGTCGGACAACACTTGTTGCGAAAAGGGCCGCCTGCCAAAAATCATCCCTACCGCGATTGGCTGATGCTCTATGCATCGCCGGAGTTTGCCGAAGTGCAGCTGTGGATGCGAAAGAAGGTCGATCAGTGGGCCAAGACCGCCGGCAGAGAAGAAAAACGACGGATGGAGGAAGCCTTTATCATCAGCTCGCGGTACGAGTGGATGTTCTGGGACATGGCATGGAACGAGGAAAAGTGGCCGGTGTAGAAGAAATGGGGTGGCCGTCGCCGGAGAAGGCGAGAAAGGCTATCCATCTCTCGAATAACGAAGCTACCACCCTGTAAGATAATCTCTTCTATTGGATATTCGTCATGATTTCTGCCTGGCCTTCGCCAAGGCCAGCGCCATGGCGCCGATCGGTTGAGATGCTCGTGCCGCCGCTTGGCTTGACGCCGACGGTCCACGATCACGCGAGTGACGTGTAGCTTCGCCTCCAGATTGTGTTGAACCAGATGGACGGCTCGCCGCATCCTCCAGCCGCATGGTCAATGCAATACGCTGGCGCTTCAGATCGACATCGATCACTTTTACCTTGACGACCTGCCCCGGTTTGACGACTTCGTGTGGGTCTTTGATAAATTTATTGGCCAGTGCCGACACGTGCACGAGCCCATCCTGATGCACCCCGATGTCGACGAAGGCGCCGAACGCCGCCACGTTCGTCACGACTCCCTCCAACACCATGCCGGGCTGTAAATCAGTCAGGGACTCGACCCCTTCGCGGAAGGTCGCCGTCTTGAATTCAGGACGAGGATCGCGACCTGGTTTTTCCAGCTCGGTAAAAATGTCCCGCACCGTCGGCAACCCAAACTTCTCATCGGTAAAGTCGGTCTGCGACAACCCTTTCAAGACCGTCGGCTGACGCATCACTTCGGCAATCCCCGTTCCCAATCGTGTCAGAATACGTTCAACCACCGGATAAGCCTCTGGGTGCACGGCGGACCGATCTAAGGGATTGTCGCCGTCCGGGATGCGCAGGAAACCGGCCGCCTGCTCGAAGGTTTTCTCACCAAGACGCGGCACATGGCGGATCGCAGCACGGTTGAGGAACGGTCCGTTCACATTCCGATAGTCCACGATATTTCTGGCCAGCGCCTTATTGAGGCCTGAGACCCGTTCCAACAAGGGCACCGACGCCGTATTGACGTTCACACCGACGGCATTCACGCAATCTTCGACCGTGGCATCGAGCGACCGCGACAAGGCCCGCTGATCGACATCATGCTGATATTGCCCGACTCCGATCGCCTTCGGCTCAATCTTGACCAGCTCGGCCAGCGGATCCTGCACACGCCGGGCAATGGACACCGCACCTCGCAAGCTGACATCCAACTCCGGAAACTCCGCCGCGGCAAAGGCCGAAGCGGAGTACACCGACGCTCCTGCTTCACTGACCACTATTTTCGCCAGCTTATGGTCAGGTTTCTGAATCACGATCAGTTTGATCACTTCTCCGGCCAACTTGTCCGTCTCCCGGCTTGCCGTCCCGTTGCCGATTGCGATCAATTCCACGCCATGGCGAATGACCAGCCGTCCCAGCATCTCCATGGCTCCCTGCCAGTCGTTGCGAGGTTGGTGCGGATAGATCGTCTCCGTCGCCAATAATTTTCCCGTTGCATCGACGACCGCGATTTTGCATCCGGTGCGAATGCCGGGATCCAAACCGAGAATGACTTTTGGTCCGGCCGGCGCCGCCAACAACAATTCATGGAGATTCTTTGCGAAAATCTTGATCGCCTCGGCCTCGGCTGCTTCTCGCAATTGCACCAAGAGTTCCGTACTGAGCTGCAGATGGATCTTCACACGCCAAGTCCACTCACAGACGCCTGTCAACCATTTGTCCGCCGGCCGACCGCGATCTTCAATTCCCGCATGCGCTGCGATCGTCGAGATGCAGGGATGCGGGACAACCGCCTCAAGCTTTTCTCCCAACCCCAACTCCAACTTCAAGACCCCGAGCGCGCGGCCTCTGAAAAGCGCAAGAGCCCGATGCGATGGAATGGCCTTGATCGGTTCCGCATAGGCGTAGTAATCCCGGAACTTCTCCTCTTCGGCCGTTTCCTTGTCCTTCATCACTGTCGAGGTCAAAACTCCCTGGTCCCACAGCCTCGCCCGCAGCGTGGCCAGCAAGTCGGCCGTTTCGGCGAACCGCTCCATCAGAATGTCCCGTGCCCCTTCCAATGCGGTTTTGGCATCGGGGACATTGATCGCTTCCGCTCCTTCGGTAGCCGGCACGACGCGGATGTACTTGACCGCTTCTTGCTCGGGATGCAGCGTCGGATCGGTCAACAACCCATCGGCCAACGGCTCCAATCCTGCCTCGCGCGCAATCTGTGCACGCGTGCGGCGCTTGGGCTTGAAGGGCAGATACAGGTCTTCGACGGCCTGCTTGGTCGTCGCCGCCTCGATGCGCTCACGCAATGCATCCGTGAGCTTCCCTTGTTCCTCGATCGAGGCCAGCACGGCGGCACGCCGTTCTTCCAGCTCACGGAGATAGCGCAGGCGATCTTCCAGCGTGCGTAATTGTGTATCGTCCAAGTTGCCGGTTGCCTCTTTACGATAACGTGCGATGAACGGGACCGTGGCCCCTCCATCGAGCAGCGTCACGGCGGCACTTACTTGAAGCGCCCCGACACCGAGCTCCTTGGCAAGGATCGGAACAATCTTGAGCTGCACCCCGTCCGTTGACGTCTGAGTCGTTTCCGTTATCATTGGTATGAGTCGCCTTTGTTTCCGAACGCGTCATGAGTGCGCGTTCTCTAAGAGTAGGAGGAGCGGAAAACCATGTGATTAAATGAATTGTCGAATTGAGGAAGGCATGACAAGAAATCTGCACACGAGTTAATGAGTAAGCGTTCCAAACGCGGCAAACAGTCGCCCCGCAAGGTAATAGGTCCCCTGCGTGTCGCTCATGCGCTTGCGCCGCAGAAAGTCGTTCAAGACTCGTCCATCCGCAGTTGTGTGTGTGTCGGGATGCTTGAGGTTCATCCGATATCGTTTAATCCCCGCTGAAACCGAACTGACGAATACCACGGTCCCATCGAAGTCGACCTTCTCGACGACACCGACGTGCGTCAGCGGGTCATTCGGCAATCCGTCCCGATTGAAATCCCACGTGTTATGAAAAAACACGAGATCTCCAGGATGAACGGTGGGGCCGTAATGAATTCGGCCGTGTTCCACCACATGCGTAAAGATGCGCCCGACGCCGTTGCCGCCATTGAGCTCGCCCAGCCCGCCATACAAGTCGACACGCTGCGTAGCATACACGCCTCGGACGAAGCCGGAGCAATCCGGAGCATAGTTCCGGCCACCGACCTGAATCCGTGGCTGTCCGACGAATCTTACGGCTGTCTTTGCCAACGCCATCTGCTGTGGAACCCCCTTTGCCATGGCACAGCAATGTGCTCCGCGTGCGCCCATAGTAGGCATCACACTTCTCTCTTCTTGCAGTTGACGCCCGGTCGTTGCGCACCCAGAGAGCACGTCCGACACCAGCAAGACCAGAACGCCGATCACGAACGAGTGACGGTGGTCGGTGGAATTCACCATGCTTCAGTATACAGGCCACCTGCCGCAAGACAACACTTGTTTGCCGTCCGACTATCCTCCCGCACTGCCCACCGGGCCGCCTGGTTCCGTCATACGCCATGGATCGAGGAGTTCAGCGAGTCGTCTGTCGGATAATACTTTTTGTTCTTTGGCAACCTGCCTCACCGTCTTTCCTGATTTATACGCGTCCTTGGCCAGTTTTGCCGCTGCTTCGTAGCCGATCTCCGGAGCAAGAGCGGTACACATGGCCAGACTTTCTTCGATAAGGCTCTTACAACGCTCTTCGTTCGCCTTGATCCCCTCAATGCACTTGGCTGCAAAGTTGTCGGACGCAGTGGCCAACAACTCGATGGATTGGAGCAGATTGTACGCCATGACCGGCATCATGACGATGAGCTCAAAATTCGCGGCCTGGCCGCCGACCGTCACCGTGACGTCGTTCCCGATCACTTGCGCACAGACCATCGTCACGGATTCGGCAATCACGGGATTGACCTTCCCCGGCATGATCGACGAACCTGGTTGCGTCTCGGGCAAATTGATTTCGCCGAGTCCGCAGCGTGGTCCTGACCCCAGCCAGCGAATATCGTTGGCGATCTTCATGAGACTCACGGCCAGCGTCCGTAGATACCCGCTCGCTTCAACCAGTGAATCCTGTGCCGACTGCGCCTCAAAATGATTCTTGGCTTCTTTGAACGAGCAGCCGGTTTCCTTAGAAATGAGTGCCATGACTTTGGAAGAAAATTTCGGATGGCAGTTCAAGCCCGTGCCGACGGCCGTTCCACCCAATGCGACTTCACTCAAGGCCTCCTGCGCCTGCTTGACCCGCTGGATACCGAGTTCGATTTGCCTGACATAGCCACCGAATTCCTGGCCAAGCCGAACCGGCGTGGCATCTTGGAGATGCGTCCTCCCAATTTTCACGACCGTATCGAACTCCTTGGCCTTGCCCTTCAATGCCTTGTGCAATCGAGTCAATGCCGGTAGTAATTGCTGCTGCATCATCTCTGACGCAGCAATGTGAATGGCAGTCGGAATCACATCATTGCTCGATTGGCCAAGATTTACGTGGTCGTTCGGATGCACCAGCTTGCTGCCACGCGCGCCGCCCAACAACTCAGTCGCACGGTTGGAGATGACCTCGTTGGTATTCATATTGGTGGACGTTCCGGACCCGGTCTGAAAAACATCGACCGGGAACTCGGCATCCAGTTTTCCATCGATGACTTCAGTCGCTGCCTGCTTGATGGCTTCAGCCGATTTTTTGTCCAGCAAACCAAGGGAGTGATTCACAGTAGCCGCAGACCGCTTAATCTTCCCCATAGCTCGAATCACTGCCCGAGGCATACGCAGCGAGCTGATCGGAAAATTCTCAATGGCGCGCGCTGTCTGCACTCCATAGTAGGCCTCGGCGGGCACAGCCAGTTCGCCCATGGTATCTCGCTCAATTCGAGTCAATGCCGACGGCTTGTTCTGATCCTTTTTCATGCACAGTGCTCCATGTATAGAAGAGGTTCGAACTCCTTGCGGGCGTCATGATAAACTCAGCTCGCCGTTTTTCACAAGAGCATGCCTCCATGACTTTTCCGCATGTCACGGTCGAGGCCTATGCAGGGTATAAGGGCGAGGAAACACCTCGTGCGTTTACGCTCGACGGCGTCCGCTTATCCGTGGATGAGATTCTCAGTCGCTGGTACACCGAGACCCATAGCTGCTTTCGCATTCACGCCGGTGACGGTCAGCGATACGTGCTGCGATATGACCTCAACGAGGAAGTCTGGGAGTTGGTGATGCAAGAGCGGCGAATCGATACATAAAAAGGCCCGCCTGGTCAGGCGAGCCTTCGCGACAACCGACGAATCAAACCATCCCTTCGATATGTCTCCCAATAGAGACGACCGGAGTGACGTCCCTTATTTAATCATTACCTTCGAGTGATTTCTCCTTTGACTCCTTTGATCGTATTCGTCTCCGGCTGGAACACATACGCCGGTTTGCGTTTGACGATCCTGAACACATGCATGATATCTATCCCTATACCTGTCAATGCAACACACCATCCACCGACGATCATCCACCAAGCCAACGAAAACGCGTGCGACGGTTGGTCGAAGTTGAAGACTGCCACGACACCCCCGAGCGCCAGCACCATTCCGACCATCATCAGCGAACAGCTAACAGTTTTCATCTTGCCCTCCTCAAACATGTCAGGTGTTTGAACAGGTTCGACTGCCAGACGGAAGGTCTACACACCTTACCTCATCGTGCATGACGGCCATCAACACCTCCTTTGCATATGGCCGGCGCAGGCGAAAGTTATGATGATGTTGGGCAACTCTACTCGCTTTCCTCAAATACGCAATCCCGCAAGATGCCCCTGCCTGGTAGATCCAATCGGACCTTCATGGTCGATGTACCGAATGCCCTGATCAGCGATCGGCGGGTACCGGCTCGTCAGGTGGGAAGACTTCACGTGCTGGTCGCTGGCTGTATCACCCACATCCCAGCGGGTGGGCTTCGGAACGGCATATTCGTATGGGATGTTGTCGACCACAATATGTCGCGGCATAGGGGTCCCGGACAGGACGGAGATTGTGGATCCTGACCACATCGCGTTGCATGCGACAAATTTTCATCGGTGAGTCAAAAATACTCATTGCCGATCGCTTTAGGACAAAGTGCGCGGAGCGCAGCATTGAACTGCGGAAGCCCGAGCGGTTGCAGAGGCCTTGTTTCCTCCCGGTATTCACAGAAGGTGAGCAGGTGTCTCGGGATCTTCGTAATTTATCGAGTAAAGCCCTGTTGATTCCCACAGTGATGTTTCTTTTCGCGAATGCATGCACTTTGATGACTCTACTCAAATCGTTTCAGCAGCATGGCGATCAGGCGAGCCGCACAAGCCAAGGAAGCTCGTGGCATGATACTTCCAAGGAATCACCAGACATAGAGTCTTCCACAAGCCGATAGGATGTTCACAGGATCGGGATTTTTCAATGAGTTCTAAAGTGTTGTTCCATGACGTGAGGGTCATATCATAGCCTCTGACACCAACAGAACCTTGCTGTCGGTCATCATCGGCCTCGGTGTCGGTCTGTTCTGCCTGGATCTCTATCTTCCAAGCGGCATCAGTACCGGAGTGCTTTACGGCGGATTGGTCATCCTCTCCTTTCTCCTGCCGTATCGAAAAGGCCCGCTCATCGCTGCGGCGGTCTGTTCCGTGCTCGACTTGGCCGGCACCGATCTCGGATTGACCATTGACGGCGTCCCCCATTGGATGAGCATCGTCAATCGTCTGTTCAGCCTCACGGCTCTCTGGCTGCCTTTGCTGTTTTTTTTACATCGCCGCAGAGCCGAAGACGAACTCCGGCACGCGCATGACAAACTTGAGGCGCGAGTGCAGGCGCGGACACAAGAATTGGCCGCTCTCAACAGATCCTTGATCACCGAGATTGCCGACCGCAAAGAGACGGAACAGTCGCTGCGGTCCAGCGAAGCCGCGCTGCAGGCCAGGGAACGGCAACTTCAGCAGAATCGAGAGGAGTTGCGAGCGTTGGCAGGGCAGCTTCTCACGGCGCAGGAAGAAGATCGTCGGAGAATCTCGCGCGACTTGCACGACCACATCAATCAACGGCTTGCGATGCTGACGATGGATCTGCGACAGCTGGAGAAAGGCCCGTTCATCGATCGTGATCATCTACGGGATGAGATTCACCGAGTGTCCGAATGCATCACCCTCATTTCCGACGATGTACGCCGAATGGCCTATCGTTTTCATCCCTCCATCTTGGATGATTTGGGACTGGTGAAAGCCGTGCGAGGCCTTGTCGATGACTTTTCAGCCCGCACGGATATCCAGAGCACCTATGTGCACAATGATCCCGTAGCGGCGCTGCCGGACGAAGTCACCATCTGCATCTATCGGGTCGTGCAGGAAAGTCTCAGCAACGTTGCTCGGCATGCCCGGGCCTCACAGGTCGACGTGGAGGTGATGTGCGACGAAGAGATGATCGATCTGTCGATTCGTGATAATGGAGTGGGGTTCGATCTCGAACAATCAAGCAAACCCGGTGGACACCTGGGATTGTTGAGCATGAAGGAGCGCGTACGCTTGGCGCAGGGTACATTGGAGGTGGAATCGGCACCAGGACACGGCACTCATATCCGGGTTCATATCCCGCTGACTCAAGGAGGACGGCATGCCTAAGCCGCGCGTACTATTGGCCGATGATCATCTCCTGGTCTTGGAGGGATTTCGTCGAATTCTCGAAGGACAGTATGAGTTGGTCGGCGCCGTCGAGGACGGGCGTGCGCTCTTGGACGCCGCGAAGGAACTTCAACCCGATATTGTGATCCTCGATGTGTCCATGCCGTTGCTGAACGGCATCGATGCGGCGGCTCAACTGAAGAAGATCTGCCCCGGCACCAAAATCATCATCGTCACCATGCATGCGGACAAAGAGTATATACGATCCGCTTTTGAGGCGGGGGCATCGGCCTATGTGCTCAAGCGTTCGGCGGCGGATGAATTGGACCAAGCTATTCGAGCGGCACTGGCGGGACATTCCTATATTACCTCGTTGATTACCAAAGACATGCTCAATGTTTTTCTCTCAAAAGCATCGGAGCCATCCGTCGGGGCGCACCGCCTCACGACACGGCAGCGAGAAGTTCTGCAGCTGCTGGCCGAGGGACGAACGGCAAAGGAAATTGCGAATATGTTGACCATCTCCGCACGGACGGTTGAGTTCCATAAGAGCCAGATTTTGGCGCAGCTCAATCTCCAGACCACCGCGGATCTCATCAAATACGCGCTCACCCACGGAATCACACCGGCATCCTAGGCTCATTCCTAGGCTCATTATCCTACTCTCATTTACCTTTTCACCGACCTCGTAATATTTTCCCTGTCCTCTTCGGAATTTCCGAGTTCTTCCCGTCTGGTCTGTGCGCTATAACGCTAGACAGGTGAAACACGATGGAGTCTTTGTATCGGCAGGAAAAATGCCGACCGCCATGGATCGAATCCTGCGCGAGAGCCGCCGTAAAGAATGAGCTGCAATTTTCCCGAGGGGATAGAGAAGTAGAGGAGGCAGATGTATGAACCAACTTGTCTTGATCGCTCTCCGCAGGCCCTACACCTTCGTCGTCATGTCCATTCTCATCCTGTTCCTCGGGACCAAGACGATTCGCCACATGCCGACCGATGTCTTCCCGAATATCACGATTCCCGTCACCTCCGTGGTCTGGATCTATTCCGGCATGATCCCGCCGCAGGTGGAAGGCCGTATTACGTATATGTTCGAACGCTTTTTGACCTCGACGGTCGAGGGCATCAAGTATATCCATAGCCATTCCTATTACGGCAGCAGCATCACCAACATCTTTCTCCAGGACGGCGTCGATGTAGGCCGGGCCGAAGCGGATATCGTGGGCATCGCGCAAAATGTCGTCAAGGCTCTGCCGCCCGATATTTCTCCGCCCATGGTCATGCGTCTGGCACCATCTTCGATACCGGTGGCCATGCTCGAAATCAGCTCCGACGAGATGACGCCCGCGGAACTCTATAATCTTACCTACATGCGAATCCGCCCCCTGATGGTCACGGTACCGGGGATCGTCCTCCCGCATCCATACGGCGGGCAGGACATGCAGGTCATGGTCAACCTCGATCCTCAGAAAATGCTCGCTCGTCATCTCACGCCGTCCGATATTCACGATGTCTTGATGAAGCAATATCTCGTGTTGCCGTCCGGCGACATCAAGATCAAGCAGACCGACTGGGTCGTCTTGACGAACGCGTCACCGTTGAAGATCGATGATTTTTCGAATATTCCGATCAAGCGGGAAGGCAACGCTTACGTCTACCTGCGCGACGTGGCGTCGGTGCGCCTCATGGGCCGAGTGCAACAGAACATGGTGCTGGTGAAGGGCAAGCAAACCGTCATCCTCGTCGCGATGAAGAGTACGGAGGCCTCGACTCTCGACGTGGTCGAGGGAATCAAGAAGATGATCCCGCGCGCCGAACGAGTCTCTCCGGAGGGCGTGAGAATCCGGCTTCTCGACGACGCCTCGACCTTCGTGAAAGATTCGATCGCCGACGTGCTCCACGAAATGCTGACCGCCGGCGCGCTGGTCGGCCTGATCGTGCTGCTGCTGCTCGGCTCCTGGCGGGCCACCGTCATTGTGTGGGTCTCGATCCCGCTGTCCATCATGACCGCCATCATCGGCCTGCATTGGCTTGAGGAGACGATCAATGTCATGACCTTGGGTGGTCTGGCATTGGCCGTCGGCATTCTGGTCGATGACGCGACCGTGATGATCGAGAATATCGACCGCCATCTCGAAATGGGCAAAGAGCTGGAGCCCGCCATCATCGACGCCGCCAATCAGATCGTCGTTCCGACGCTCGTCGCGACTCTCTGCATCGCGATCGCGTGGTTCCCGCTCTTCGACCTCAGCGGCGTCGCCGGCTACCTGTTCAAGCCCATGGCGGAAGCCGTCATGATCGCGATGATCGCCTCGTTTATCTTCTCGCGCACGCTGGTGCCGACCATGGCGAAATATATGATGAAAAGTCACCATGGCCAAGCACATGAACATGAGCATCAACACCATGGACAGCCGGATACGAAACCATCGCGGAATGTCTTCGTCCTTTTTCAGCAGGGGTTCGAACGCCGCTTCAGCCGGTTCCGCGAGCGCTACAGTACACTGCTCGAACGGCTGATCGCTCGTCGCCGCACCTTCGTCACGGCTTCACTCGCCGTCGCGGTCGCCTCGATGAGCCTGTTTTTCTTCCTCGGACGCGACTATTTCCCGGAAATCCGGTCGGGAGTCATTCAGATGCACATGCGGGCGCCGCTCGGGACGCGCATCGAGGTGTCAGGACGCATCACCACGCTCGTCGCCGGCAGCATCGAGGAGTTGTTGCCCGGTCAAGTCGAAAACATCGTCAGCAACTGCGGCCTGCCGGTCGGGCCGCACAATCTCGCGTTCATTCCGACGCCGACGATCGGCTCTCAGGATTGTGACATGACGATTCTCTTACATGATGAAAAATCTCCTGTGTGGGACATCCGGAAAACCCTCCGCAAGGGTTTGAAAGAGCGCTATCCCGGGACCGAATTCACGTTTCAGCCGTCCGATCTGACGGCCAAGATTCTCAACTTCGGCGCGCCCGCGCCGATCGACGTGCAGGTCAACGGCCCGGACACGTACCCCAGCTACGACTACGCCCTCAAATTGGCCGACAAGTTTCGCCAAATCCCCGGCGCGAAGGACGTGGTGGTTCACCAGACGATGCGCACGCCGACCATGATGGTCGAAGGCAATCGCACGTTCGGACTTAACGTCGACAGAACCGAGAGAGACATGGCCGAAAATCTCCTCATGACGACTGCCGGCAGCCAACAAATCGACCAGATCTATTGGCTCGACCCCAGTACCGGCATGTCGTACCTGATCAATGTCTATACGCCGCAGCCGTTCATCAATAGTGTCAATAGTCTCAAGACCGTTCCGGTCGATTCCTCGAACGACCTGAAGGGTGAAGTCCAGTTGCTCGGTAATTTGTCCGACCTGATACCGGAAGGAACGCCTGGCGTGATCACGCACGGCAACATCATGCCCCTGTTCGACATCTATGTCTCCGTTGAAGATCGCGACCTCGGCGGGGTGCTGGCTGAAGTCCAGAAGACCGTCAAGAGCATAGAGGACCAGAAGCCTCGCAGCGCGGAGGTCGAAATCCATGGCCAGGCCTCATTGATGTACGAGGCGTATGCCGAGCTGATTTTCGGGCTGCTCGTCGCGATTATGCTGATCTATCTGTTGATCGTCGTCAATTTCCAATCCTGGCTCGATCCCTTCATCATCATCACGGCCTTGCCCGGCGCGCTGGCGGGCATCGCCTGGGCCTTGTTCCTAACCCATACGCGTCTGTCGGAACCCGCACTCACAGGCGCCATCATGTGCATGGGGACGGCAACCGCCAATTCGATCCTCGTGGTGTCCTATGCGCGCGAGATGCTCCAAGAGCACGGCGACGCGCTGCGGGCCGCGCTCGAAGCCGGGACGACCCGCTTCCGTCCCGTGCTCATGACCGCCGCCGCCATGATTTTCGGGATGATCCCCATGGCGACGGGCTATTCGCAGAATGCGCCGCTGGGGCGCGCCGTCATCGGTGGCTTGCTCATGGCCACACTCTTCACCCTGCTGTTCGTGCCCTGCGTGTATGCCATCATGTACAGCCGGCGTACGGCTCAACAACCGAAGGAGAACTCATGATCGCGACATTGGTTCGATCACGTATCGCCATCGCAGCCGTCATTCTGTGTGGACTCTATCTCGGCTATCGAGCGCAAGAGGCCAAAAGCGACGCCACCTCGCTGCGCGAAAGGACTCTCAAAGAGGCCGTGCCCACCGTCGCCGTCGTGGCTCCCAAGCCGCTTCCGGCGACCGAGACCATTACGCTTCCCGGCAATATCGTCGGCTGGTACGAAGCGCCGATCTACGCGCGGGTCACGGGCTATGTGAAGATGTGGTACAAGGACTACGGGGATACCGTGAAGGCAGGTGACATCCTCGCCGAAATCAACACGCCGGATCTCGATGCCGAGTATCAACAGGCTCATGCGGACCTGGAATCCGAACGCGCCAAGTACAAGCTCGCTGAAGTGACCGCGAAGCGATGGATCGCGCTGCGCCCGAACCATGCGGTCTCCGAGCAGTCGATCACCGTCCAGGAACAAGGCTGGAAGTCCCAAGCAGCGGTGGTCAGAGCCGCGGAACAAAAGGTCAAAAACATCGAGGCGTTCATCGGGTTTAAAAAGATCGTCGCGCCGTTTGACGGGGTCGTGATTCAGCGCAACATCAATGTCGGCGACTTGGTGAGTAAGGAGGGCGACCTCAGCACTCCCAATGCAAAAAGTAATCTGTTTACGGTGGCTGTCGTGGATAAGGTACGGCTCTTTGTCAACGTGCCGCAGACATTCGGGCCATTTCTCCAACCGGGCTTGACGGCCGACGTGACCGTAGCGCCGTTGCCTCACCGGCATTTTGACTTTCGGTTTTTGACCGTAGCCAAGGGATTCGATATAGGCACGCGCACCGCAACCACGGTCTTCACGATCGAGAACAAGGACCGCGCGCTCTGGCCCGGCACCTATGCCCAGGTCCACCTTGCGGCGCCCGTCGATCGACCGACCTTTATCCTGCCGTCCTCTGTGCTGATCTATAAGGAACATGCCACCCAAGTGGCTGTGGTGAAAGAGGATGGCCACTTGCACTTGCAAACCATCACTGTGGCCAAACTCCTCGACAACATCATCGAAGTTGAAGAGGGCATTTCCTCGGGCGACCGCGTCGTGAATAACCCCACTGCCGCGTTGCTTGATGGCTCCCAGGTGCGCGTCGTGACACCGGAGCCCGGGTACGACCTCGTCGCAGGGGAAGGGGCCACAGGACAGGAAGATCCGAGGCCGAAGGAACAGGTTCAACAAAATGATCGGGTAGCCGCACATCGTCCTGACGCCCGATCGTGAACCACTTCAACTTGTGATGACGTGATAGAGCGCACCAGGAAATTCGATGCGCAGGTGACGGGCTATGAGGCGGAGGGTAGCCCATCGAGAGGCACAAGACAAGATCTGACCCCTTTCCTTCTCGATCACTATCGGAATGTGGTGAGAAAGTATGGGCAAGCGACGGGCTTGAATGTGGAGATCAATGGGCTGTGCGTGCATTCGATGCGGGCCACGGCCGCCACCAATGCGCTCTCCCATGAAGCGGACATCGCCAAGGTACAGGAATGGCTGGGCCATACGACTGTCTCGACTACTCGCCTTTATGATCGGCGGAAGACCAGACCGGAGGATTCTCCGACGTTTCGGGTGAGATACTAAGCTGGCTCGTTGGATCAAAGTGCGTTAGGTAATATTTCGGGAAAGAAATGAAATTCCAAGAAGTCAGTCACTTCTTACAATTCTTCCCCGTTGAGTTGGGGGAGGAATCAGTGAAGCGGGTGAGCATTGCCTGGTGACCCGCAGTTAGGACAGCGCGGGAGAGTCAACAACGTGGTAAACCAGTTGCTCGCCGGTGAGTTCTTCAAGACGTAGCCCGCCATGCTTGTCTTGCATTCAGCACATCGAATCGACAACCAAAACCAACCGAAGGCGACGATGCCGAGCCCAACAAAGCTCAAACTTAAGATATCTTCATCTGGCACAACGCTCGAGGTAGTTCCACGGTGATTGATTCGCCAGATCAGCATCCCCAAGAGGCACAGATCCACGAACGCGAGAAAAAGAAACAGGATCGCCTTCCACCGTTGTCCAGTCTTCGTCAGCCACATAATGTTTGAACCCGGCGACCATCAGTCACATCCAAGATCGAGCAGGCTCTTCACACCTGCGTCGATGGCCGCCCCCGTGATAATCCCTGCTTCTAAGGAAACTCCAACCGCTAGCGCACCTAAAGCAGAATTAATTGCGCCCGAGACAAGTGTATTGGGAATTGTCATGGGGGAGATACCTTGACCTTGCAATAGAACAGACTTCAAAGCTTGCCCCAGAGTAACCGTCCCCACTGTGTTGGAAATGGTGGTACTGGAGCCCAAAAGCAGTCCGATCCCTGTCCGCGTGAAGTTCTCCGGGAATCCAAAGAAGAAGTCATTGGTCGTCAGCAGATTGTTCGCGAAGGTGGTCTTGAAATCTGACCGCGGACATCCACAAGGACTGGACGAAAGCCCGAGTTGGTCAATTAGGTTGATGGGGTTATTGCGCACATAGGCGTAGAGATTGATATCCCCTCCTAAGAATCCAATTGGATCCTCGCTAATAAATCGCTGCAGTCGCGGTTGATAATATCGTGCCCGGTAGTAGAAAAGCCCGCTGCCGTCATCCTCACGCCCTGTGTATTTGTAGCTACTCGTGCTCGCAGCACCCGTTTGCGTGGTGAAGCCAAAAGGCTCGTAGCTGTATTGGGTTTGAAGCGTGCCGGTGCCATCGCCGAGAGCAACCGTTGAGCCTAAGGCGTCCGGTAAGAGTGATCTCACTCCAACACTATCCGTTCTGGTGAAAAATTCGTCGAGGCCCAAGCCTGTGAGTAAGTTAACCGTCACTGTCGCACCGTTCATTTCTTGGACCGGATTCAGTCCGTCGTACACAAAATTGGTGGTGGTGCCATTGATCGTCTTGCCGGTACGACGGCCAAAACTGTCGTAGGTAAAGCTGGCGGAGAGGCTTGGGCCGCTGATGCTGGTGAGTTGGTTTCTCACATTCCAGGTGTACGTCGTCGTCCCGCTGGCATCGGTCGTGGTGGCCAGATTGCCATTCAAATCGTACGTCTCGGTAGTGGTCCCGAATGTGGTCTATTGGTTGTTCGCATTGTAGTTGGTCGTCGCCAATTAGCTGGGTTTGTTACGAGACTCCACGAGGAGTAAAAGATCCAATACGGTATTTGGTTGAGTCTCGATTTCCTTGATTCCAATACTTTGCAGCCATTTGTTTAATTGCTCTGTGCCAACATCTAATTGCCACGAATCCGCATTGGAGAAACTCCTCAAAGAATCGTCGAGTCGTATTAGCCTTGGATCTACTAAGTATGCATCACCCAAGACATGGAACACTTGTTTGACCGTGTCGAGGCTAGCTTTATCGGCAATTGAACGATGAATTGCTTGGAGATCGATAGGCGTTCTGTTGAAAGTTATGCGGCGAATGGAGAAATACCGGAACGTAATAACTGCCATTATTCCTATTGCGATAAGGCCTCCCCAAAGTAAAGCCGTGTACATGCCCTCTCCTCCCTAATCGCAGTTGCAAGCCGAAGGAACGGCATAGATCAATCCACTTCCCATAACGCCAATGTTATAAAAACCTATGCCTACCGTGGCCAGGCCTATGCCAGAAGAGATAGTACGTGCGGCTGTAGAACCAGCCCCCGGAATACCCAGTGCGCGAGGGACGCTCGTGAGCGAATTGCTCGAGCCGAGCAATGGTCCTCGTCCACTGGTAGCAGGAGCCCAGGACTTTGGCCATAGGCCACCTGCTAGCGCAGCCGCATACGGTCCAACATTGATGAGGTACTGATCTAAGTGGTTCAAGTAACGATCAAGATAGTCTAAACATGGACATGGTGGCACTGGAGTACTCGGACACTGGTAAGGTGATGGCTCCAATCCATACGGGTCATTGTAGTTAAGTGGGCGATTGAGAACGTACGCATACATATTCACATCACCACCTAAAAACCCGGAAGGATCTTCCGAAATGAATCGCTGCAACCGGGGCTGATAGTACCGGGCGCGATAGTACATCAGCTCAGTCCCGTCATCTTCCCGCCCGGTGAACTTGTAGCTGTTCGTACTGGCTGCGCCAGTCTGACTCGTAATACCAAACAGCTCATAGGTGTATTGGGTTTGAAGCGTGCCGGTGCCATCGCCGAGTGCGACCGT
>JACOEH010000029.1 GCA_024998685.1 Nitrospira sp. | reverse complement strand
CCGCTGGATATCCGGCATCTCCAGTTGTTCCGCCAAGGCGGTGGCCATGCCGGTGAGTTTCAGGGGCTCCAGGGCGGCGAGTGTGGGATGGCGTAACATCAGTGTCAAGACCGAAGTTGGTTGTCCACAAATCACCGATGTGAGATGTCCACTTTTTACCGATGAGATTGTCCAGTTGTTGTGGCTAGACTGAGGCATCGGTGGGGACCTCCTCTGCCACCGGCACTACTCGGCGGCCCAAGAGCCCGGCCTTCTTCTTCTCGCGCAGCCGGTAGCTCTCGCCCTTGATGTTGAGCGTCGTCGCATGATGCAGCAGCCGATCCAGGATTGCGGTAGCCAAGACCTGGTCGTTGAAGACTTCGCCCCAGTCGGCGAAGCCTTTATTGCTGGTCACGATCAAACTGCTGCGCTCGTAGCGTCTGACCAGCAGCCGGAAGAATAGGCTAGGTTCTGTCGACATTTACTTGAGCCATAAGTAGCTGGCCGCAAGCTGGACGAACGACAGGAAGGAGAGCGCGGTCTTGTCGTACCGCGTCGCCACCCGACGGAAATGCGTGAGGTACCCAAACATCCGTTCCACCAGATTGCGCTCCTTGTACAGCGCTTTGTCGTAGTTGCGGAGGACCGTCCGATTCGATCTCGAGGGGATTACCACCAAGGCCCCAGTCTGTTGAATCGATTTGACCAGCTCATCCGCATCATAGCCCTTGTCGGCCAGCACGGCGTGGGCATGGAACCCTTCCAACAGGGCCTGGCTTGTGTACTGTCATACCGTTCGCCTCCCGTCACGATGAACCGGAGCGGGTTGCCCAACGCATCGCACACGGCATGCAGTTTCGTGGTAAACCCGCCCCGGCAACGCCCTACTGCCTGCGTCTGCTGCCCCCTTTTGCGCCCGCTGCGTGTTGATGGGCGCGAATGATAGTGGCATCGATCATCAGCCATTCCGTGTCGGCATCGACTGCCAAGGTATTGCACACCATTTGCCAGATCCCTGCTTTTGCCCACCGTCGGAACCGTTGGTGAACCCCAGACCACGGTCCATACACGCGAGGCAACGAGCGCCAGGGGGCACCGGTGCGTCCCATCCACATCACCGCCTCGATAAAGCGCCGATTATCGCCCGTGCGGCCCACGTCGCCAGCTTTGCCAGGAAGCGAATCTTTAATCCGTTCCCACTGATCCTCGCGTAGGTGCTTCGTATAGTCCATGAGAACCTCGAGAACCTCCTCGGTGGGGAGATTCTCGCGCAATGTTCGCTAAATGTCGACAGAGCCTAGTTCAGATGTACGAAACCTACTACCAACTGAAAACAAAGCCCTTTACCTTGTTGCCGGATCCCGAGTTTCTCTACTTGGGAGCCAAGCACAAGATGGCGTTGAGCCTGTTGGAGTACGGGTTGGCAGACGGGTCTGCATTCATTGTCATCACGGGGCATCCCGGCACGGGGAAAACGACCTTGTTGAACCGGTTGCTGGACCAGTCCCACCATCCCTGGGTCATCGGTATTTTATCGAACGTCCACAGCGGGCTGGGAGGGCTCATGCCCTGGATCGCGGCCTCTTTCGGCCTACCGACCAACGGGAAGAGCGAGGTCGATATTTTTCATGAGTTTGCGAGATTTCTTGAGCATGAGCATAGCATCGGGCGACGGGTCCTCTTGATTCTCGATGAGGCGCAAAATGTCGGAGCCGGAGTCTTGGAAGAGCTCCGGCTGCTCTCGAATCTCAACGATGGGCGACGCCGATCGTTGCAGATTCTGTTATCCGGACAACGAGGTCTTCAGGATCTCCTCAAGGGGTTCGAGATGGTGCAGTTCGCTCAGCGGATCGGTGTGGAATACGTATTGGATGGACTCTCGGAGAATGAGACAGTCGCCTACATCGATCACCGTCTTCAGGTGGCGGGTCGGTCCTCGCAGCTGTTTACGACACTCGCCGGCCGAATCGCGTTCCGTCTGACCGGGGGGGATTCCTCGGCTCATCAACCAACTCTGCGATCATGCCCTCGTCTACGGATACGCGGAACAGGCCGGCACGATTACCGCCCGTGTTCTCCTGGCAGCTGCGGTCGTCCGGGCCAAGCATGGCGTGCTTCCGTTCGTGGTTTTACCGGAAGATGTCGATTTGCCTGAACCTGAACTGAGCGCAGAGCGAGGCGAGATTGATTCGTTGGTAGGTAGACACGTTCAAGTAGATGGGCAGACGCGGCATTCTGAGCAGCTGCAACAGGGCGAGATCGTCTGCATGCCGGATCCGTTATCGATGTATCGCGAAGGAATGACGCTGAAGGAATCAGGGGGATACACGAAAGCGATCCGGTTGTTCGATAGGTTGTCCAAGGAGGACTCCTCCTGGGCGGTTCGAGCACTGGCACAGAAGGGACTTTGTCTCAAGGCGATGGGGCAGCACGACGACGCATTAACGGCGATACGAGCAGCTTCCAAGCGCCGACCGGCCACCCAGGACGAAAGCGTAACGGTGCAGTATTTATTGGCTCGAACCCTTGAATCCCAAGGACTGTATGGTGAAGCTCGGGAGGTCTATGTGGTATTGGACCGGAGACAGCACAAGTACCGAGATGTGTCGGCTCGTCTTGCCCGCTTGCAGGACGAAGACCAGGATTTTGGACAAATAGAAGATGAACAAGTTACTCGATTCGAATCCTTCTGGCGGGGTTGCGAACGACTCCTACAAAACATGCGAAGGTAACGAGACAATAATGAGAGTGGCACTGGGGTCCCACAGACCCAAAACCAATCCCTGACCAACGTGTAACGAGTTGGTTTACCGTCACCCACCGGTGCACGCAGCATCGCTATCGGTTCAGGGTCATATCGGTCAGACCTCTTTAGCTCGTCTCGACGACTTACTCATTCGTCATCATCTTTTTCGTGATCGTCACCCCCCTCTTTCTTGTCCTGGCCACTAGGTTGGACAAAGTTGTCGAGGTCGGCGGCCGAGACTTTGTAGGCGTGCAGCACTCCAGGGAGTAACTTGTCGCTCCCGTCATTGGGTAGGTCGAACATCACGTCGATGTCGCCATCGGCCGCGATATCGGCTGTCGTAAAACAGCCGGTGATCAAGCCGAGCGGACACTGGATCGAACTGACGAACGGATCAGTGTCAGCGACACGGAAGTAGACGTCGAACTGCTGGCCGACGGCGTTCTGGGTCACGCTGTAATCGTTGTCGGTGCCGACCACCATCACGTAGCTGCCGTCTTTCAAGCGTGGGCCAACGGCCAATCCTTCCCATTTCTCAGGCACCTTGTTCCCAAACTCAGGCAGGGGATCGGCAGCGAGGTCCAGGAACGGAACAGGGTTCTTGGTGACCTTGCCGGCCGGACAATTGGCGGCCGCGAATGGGGCAGCGGGAGGACTGAAATCGGTCGCCCCGGTGATGTCGATGCGGTAGAGCTTTTTGTTGGGGGGCGAGAGCTCAGCTCCTACCTCGAGTCCACGGTTATTACGCTCCAATACCAGAAACTCGTGATCGTTGATCGCGAAAAGCGCGGAGATGCCGCGGCCCTGGCTGGAGCCTTCCATCTGGTAGGCATACTGGGCGACTGCCGTGCCGGTCACGGTGCTGAATTTGACGATGCGGTTGCATAGGCCGTTCCCCCCACCTTCGTCCAGCATAGCACTTTGCAGCATGGCATACACATAGGTCCCATCGGGGCTGATCGCGAGACCTTCAAACCCTCGGTTGGTCCGCTTGCCCCTGGTGTTTCCGGTATCACCGGCAAAGTTGGGCATTCCGGCATTGTCGCGAGGAACCAAGTTGGTCGGGGTGGCAAAGGTTCTCACTCGGATTCCTTTGTCGTTGAACTCATAGAGAGAAGGGCCGTACTCGTCCGACACATAAAAACTGTGATTATGCGGGTTGATGACGAACCCTTCCGGGTCGAAAGCATTGCCCAGGACGTTGGACGGGCTAGGAGCCAGCCCGTTCATCGGGTTGCCGTTCTCATCCTTAAAAATGATGGTCTTGAGGATCTTGAAGCCGCTGATTGCTCCTGTTTTCTTGTCGACTTTCAAACGAAACCGCTGAACGCGGGTCTCATAACTGAGAAGGCCACCGCCGGGTCCGCGGTCAGAAAGGCCCCACCATTGATTACGTTGATGGTCGTAGTACATATCTGAGAAATAACCGACTCGACCCGTATTGGCATCCATGCCGCCGCTACGATCCAGTGCCCCGCCATCGAGAGCCATGCCGTTGACGAATTCGGGCGCAGCCTGTGCAGCTGGGTCCGTGACGGTGCCCATAAGACTGAAACTGACAGCCAGAGTCAGTGTACGAAACGATGTCATGATCCCCTCCAAGTGTGCATGACGGGTGAAGTCGTCTCAAGCAGCAATGATCCGCAGCGGGGAACATAAGGCAGGACGTTTACCACTGCATTAGCCCGGCATGAAGAAACAGTTAACAATCGTTTGAGGAATCGATAGGCTGCGGCAACTGTCTTTGTATGGACGACAACACGATCATGAATATTGACGTGACATGAACGAAAGCGGAGGGAGGCAGAGATGCTTCGTCAATTTGTATCCAATCTGGAGCACCCCCCGTTACAAGATCATTCCGACATCCCCAACAAGCGCTTAAGGACCTTCAGCTCATGGATCTGGCTTTCCAGCGATTGAGAAACCAGTCCTGCGAATTGACGCTTGGTTCCCCTTCCAAAGGCGTAAGACGCTCGTAGGTCCCGTCTGAACGCAACCGTCTGGCTTGGACATTATCGCGAAGACTGACGTCGAGAATGTCATGCACGATGACCTCCCGCCAGCGGGAATGAAGCACCGGAAAGAGGATTTCCACACGGCGATCCAGATTGCGCGGCATGAGATCAGCGCTTCCAAGAAACACTTCATCCTGTCCCCCGTTATGAAAATAATAAATCCGGGCATGTTCGAGAAAACGGCCGACAACGGACGTCACCGTAATCCCCTCGCTCATGCCGGGGATACCTGGCCGTAAACAACAGATGCCGCGCACTTGTAATTCAATCTTCACACCGGCCTGTGCGGCACGGTACAGCGCCTGAATGCATGCCTTATCCACCAATGCATTCATCTTGAATGCAAGATGCCCATCGCCGTTTTTCAGGTGACAGTGAATCTCGCGATCGATCCGATCGAGCAGCTCCCGCCGCAACGCCGCCGGCGCGACCAGCAATTTGGCGTAGCCATCCTTCCTGGAGTACCCGGTCAGCGCGTTAAACAGATCGGACACGTCACTGCCGATGGCGGGATCACACGTGAAGTAGCTCAGATCCGTGTAGATACGACTCGACAGCACATTATAGTTGCCGGTTCCGAGATGGACGTACCGTCGGATCCCCTCCGGTTCGCGCCGGACGACGAGACACACTTTCGCATGGGTTTTGAGCCCGCGCACCCCGTAGACGACATGTACTCCTTCATCTTCGAGCTTTCGGGCCCATTCGATATTATTTTCTTCATCGAAACGAGCCTTGAGCTCTACCAGCACGGCCACCTGCTTCCCATTGACCCGAGCTTCCATCAACGCATCGATAATCGGGGATTTTGGGTTCACGCGATACAACGTCTGTTTGATCGCCAGGACATTCGGATCGTTGGCCGCTTCACGGACAAACTCGACGACCGGCGTAAAACTATCGTAAGGATGGTACAGCAAAAGATCATCTTGCCTGATAGCGTCCAACACACCACCCGGTTTACTCAATAGCGCGGGCATGACGGGCTGAAAAGGCGCATCTTTGAGATCGGGACGTTCGAGCGCGGTGAGTTCCATAAGCCCCGCCATGCCGATCGGATCATGTTCCGTGTACACGAGATATGACGGGATCTGTAGATTGCGGATCAAAATATCTGCAATATGGTCCGGCGTGGTCCCAGCCAGTTCCAAACGCACCACGGAATTGAAATCCCTCAACTCGAGCTGCTCTTCCACCGCCGTAATCAGATCGGGTGCTTCATCGGCCTCGATCGTCACATCGGCGTCTCGCGTCACGCGGAATGGATAGGACGCGACAATCTCCAAGCCGGGAAACAGGAGATCCAGATTATCCGCCACGACCTCTTCCAACCAAGCAAACCGTTGAACTTTCCCGATTCCTCCGAGGTCTTTCTCCTGCGGGGTGGATCCTTCTTGAGCGGGAACCGGAACCAAACGCCGAAAGGAATCGGGCAACTTGACGCGCGCGAAGCAGTCACCCCGCTCAGGATCCTTGACCACCACGGCCAGGTTGAAGCTCAGATTTGAAATATGTGGAAATGGATGAGTCGGATCAATGGCCAATGGGGTGAGCGTGGGGAAAACCTCACGCTGGAAGTACTGACGAAGACCGTCCCGTTCGGCCTGCTCCAGGTCACCATACGAGAGCGCATAAATGCCGGCCTCACGCAGTTTTGGCAACAGATCCTGCTGCCAACAAGTCCGATGCCGCTCGAGATGGACCATCACTTCCCGGCATATCGCCAGCATTTGTTCGGATGGTGTCATGGCATCGGGTGGGGTTTCTCCCGCTCCGCCGGCAACCTGGCGTCGCAGGCCTGAGACTCTGATCATGAAGAATTCATCGAGGTTGGTGGCGAAGATCGCCAGAAACTTCACGCGTTCCAACAGCGGATGTCGCACATCTTCCGCTTCCTCCAAGACCCGTAGGTTGAATTGCAGCCAACTAAGCTCACGGTTCAAGAACAGGCCGGGTTTCTCGAGGTCCGCTGGTGATTCCGTGACCCGATGCGAATTCTCGGTAGAAGGCTCGATCGACGCCATTTAATCCAGCCATCCTTTGCGTCTGAAATAGAGGTACGGCGCGGCACCGGCCACAATCATCAGTAGGAGCGCCAGCGGGTAGCCCCACGGCCATCGAAGCTCCGGCATGATGTCGAAATTCATGCCGTAAATGCTGGCGACAAGGGTCGGCGGAAGAAACACGACTGCTGCAATCGAAAAGATCTTGATGACTTTGTTTTGTTCCAGACTAATCATTCCGAGTAAGGCATCCATGAGAAAATTAATCTTATCGGCAATGAAGCCCGTATGGCCGTTCAGCGATTCAATATCACGCAGGATACCCTTGACCTCTTGCGTATGTTCGCGTGAGAGGACGCGGCTCCTCAACAAGAATGAGAGGGCGCGCCGATTGTCCATCAAATCCAAGCGGACTTTCCCATTGAGGTCCTCCTGGGCGGCAATCCGTTCTATGTTGTCGCGCATGACAGGACCGGCAATCTCCTTGTTCCGGTTCAGGACAAGGCCAGCGACTTGGTCCAGCGTCATGTACATTTCTTCCAACACATCGGCATCCTGCTCCACGGCAAGCTCGTAACAACCGAGGAGGATGTCCACTGCATCACCCACCATCCCAGGCCCCGCACGTGCTCTCATTCGGAACAGACGCAGGATGGAGAGATCATCGTCATGCACCGTAAGGAGTCGGCCTTCATGCAGCGTGAACGACATCGTAATATTTGAAGGAGCCTCATCGCTGTTCTGAATGAAGGTCGAGCGAATATGGACCCCGTGTTCGTCCTGGTAGTAACGCGCGCTCGCCTGCAAGTCCTGCAATTCTTCGTCTTCCGGCAGCTCCAGTCGAAAGACCGACTGCACCAACTCCCGTTCTTCTTCCGTCGGATAGGCCAGATCAATCCAGATGGTCTCCTTCCGGGACAGATCCCCTGCGACGCCGACCTGGACCTGCATGAGCTTCCCGTCGGTCAATACAAACGCGCTGAGCACAAGCCACTCCCAATCATCCCATGTGACATCGGGGTTGAACTGTTTGCATCATTATAGAATTCAGGCTGTCGCCGGATACATCGCAGGGTCTGTCCCGGGCATTTTGCTTCATGTTCATTTCCACGCCTTTTTACCCCGCTTCAACAACGTCCGGAACAGCGGTTTCATGTCCTTGCGGACGAATTGGCGCCGTTGACGCTGACGCTCCACCATGCGTCCCGCGACGAATCCGGCGCGGACGCTGGTCGAGTATTTGAGGAACTGTCGAATATGACGTTCCGCCTGGAGCGCATCTTGATGGATCCCTAAGAGATCTTGGACCCTACGCGCGGACTTGAGAAACCGGGTGGCGGGTTGGCCTACCGAGCTGCGGGCGAGGTCCGCCGCGTAGCGAGCGCGTTTGGCCTTGATGCGGACCTTGTGAAGTCGCGTGTCTGACGGCGAAGGACCTAACCGGCAGATTGCCCTGCGTAGCTTCTTGAATTCCCGCCTGGCGAGGTCGCGTATGCACAGGGGAGACTCCACCACCGACGGATCATGCGCGGCCTGTTGCAGCCGCCGGATGAGTTCGAAGTAGCGAGCGCTCGTGAGTTCGCTGCGCACCAGCTGCTGAACAGCCTCTCGTTGCGTGCGCAGATGGGCGATAAATGGTGCCAACAACTTGCGATCTCGCGCATTCAGTTCGGCAGATTCATCCGCAAAATAGGCGATCTGGACATCCAGATCGCGCGCCGGTCCCAGCAGCTCGCTGAGCCACTCAAGCTCCTGTTCCAGCGACGTCAACCATGCGGGCAGCAGAATCGGGCGAGCTGTGCGGAACACGGCGCGCAAGCGTCTCGTCGCGACCCTCAGTTGATGCAGACTCTCAGGCTCTGTGCCGAGCCTCGTGCCGGGATCATAGGCGAGGAGCCATCCGACGTGCCGTGCAAGCGCCCACTTGAGGTGTTCGACCACCGGCGCCTCCGGTTCAGGGGGAACAGGGGAGGTGGGGGCTGAAAGGGAGAGGGCGCGAAAGAGCTTCGGCCTTCCATCGTGATCAGACGCCCCCGCTTCTCGCAACTGCTGTTCGAGGGCACGCAGTGAGGCCTCGTCGCCCTGCCGTTGTTCGATTTCGAGCTCGCGGAATCGCTGAATTGTACGGCCGCCTTTGACTACCGACACTGTGTCGAGGGCGATCTCGGCAATGGGCACGCGGCCATGGCATACCAGAAAGGCGGTTCGCCAGACGCATAGCGTGACCACTGGTACCAGCTTCCGATGATCAAGATGGAGAGTCAGTAATCCGCGCAGAGAGGCCGGTGGATCGACCTGGTCGCCGCTCACTTCTATCTCCTGCCGATCGTCTCCCAGCGGAATTTTCAGCTGCCATGATTTCTTTCCCCGTTCGATTCGATAGCGAAGAGTCATCTTCGCATGGGCCAAGTCGTAGGCGGTGGTGTCGTAGTAGGTGGAGATCAGTTGCCGACGGGGGAGCGGTGTGCCGGGAAGCCGAGGGAGGTGGAAATCTGGAGCAACGGCCAGCTTCCGTTCACGTTCTGGTTGTGAAGAGATCGGGGAAGGGGGGCCGCAACGAGGGAGCTGTCTATCCAATCGGATCATCGTGAACTTCTCACCGCAGGGCACATCCCCTTCAGTGTCAACGCAGAGGAGGGGAAAATGCAACTCAGGGGGACATGAGGGAAGACCAGGGAGGGTCGCCATGTGACTGGCGACACGGGCGAGCAGGGATGGACTGCCGAGTCGGCAGCGGGCTCAAGAAAGGCGGAGTCGTTAAAAGTCGTCGATGGACACCGGTCGGAGAAAGTCTCGCACCGACACCAGGCCGATGAGTGAACCACCCTTCGTCACACCAAGATGAAGCGTACGATGCTTATCCATGAGATCGGCGGCTTCCGTCAATGGCCGCCGCTCTTCGATGCCGGGAACCGGACTGCTCATGATGTCTTCCACCGGCACGAAGTAGGACACTTTCTCAGCCCCCACGAACTTCTTGACGACGTCCGATTCCGTGAGGATGCCGATGATCTTCGCTTGGCGGGCGACGAGCACACTTTCGACGTTGCAGGCTTTCATCAGTTTCGCCGCCTCGATGACCGACGTGCCTGCGTCCACCGTCACTGGTTCCTTCTGCATTAAGGTGCCGACTGTGACCATGCTGCTCCTCCTTTTTGATTGTTTATGTATTGGTTTGATTGTTTATGTATTGGCTCCAGGCTACCAGTGTGCCGTTGCGTCGGCGTTAGGTGGACATTACAGGCCGGTAAAATTTGAGGGGAATGAAGAAGGACGGTGTCGGTAAGGAAGTGATGGTGTGCGAGGCAGAAGATGTGTTTAGTGACGATAGAGCAGAGGGCGCGGTGATGGAACCCAATCTCGCCGGATGGCTGACAACTTTTCCTTCTCGACGAGAGCCGCTGGAACAGGAACACTCCGTTGCGGCTCTCGTCTGATGATCTCTATTCACGTCACGGCCAAGTCTCCTTTTCTCACGAAGCGTTTCACCTACTCGCGATCCAGAGATCTCACCGTATACGTCAGCCCCATAATGGCGCTGAGCAGAAACGCTTCGATGGTCCACGTCGTCATGGCTTGTCACCTCCTTTCCAGTTGTCAAGGTTTACTTGCGATCGGCATACGGCAGCTTAAACAGCACACCCAAAACGGTACCGATCACGAGCGTTCCTACGATCAAGAGCGATGACGTCATCATAGTTCCTCACCCCCTTTCATGTTGGGAAAGCGACATGGGAGTTCATCTCGGTTTCACCTCTGATGAACACGATGCAAGCCTATCGGGGGGCTGTTTCTCGCTCATTACGATCGTGCTAATTCTGTGTGAAGGAAAGGAAGCGATTTCATGCACACCGAACGCTTCTTCGAGCCACGGATCGTTGACGCCGCGAAATCCATACAGATGCCGATCCCGGCAAAACGGCTATGGATATACATGGGTCACCAGCGACCCACTCATCTGGAGATGTTCGACCGAGATCGGTCTGCAGATGGGGTATGACATCACCTTCCACTCGGCACCTCTTCCGACTAGAAGCGATGGGTCTCAGATGCGATTACCGCATTCGTTAAGAATGATGCTCGGCAAAGAACACTTGAGGTATCTTGTCGAGCAACTCAACCGCGCAGAACCGCACTACTCCCGCCTCGTCACTGGACAGGTGTTCGCCCTGTGCCAGCATGCTCTGGAGTCGTTCACTCGCTGAAATAAAGCTGGCAATCTCTTTTCTGAAGATGATTTTGTGAGTTTCCATAGGAGTAAGCCTCATGAATGATGAAGAACACGACACTCGCTCTTAGTTTTCAGACTGCTCATCATCGTAATTGTCCTCGTCATCCCGGTCTTTCTTGCCATGATCGCCGGGACGAACAAAGTTGCCTAAATCGGCCGCCGCTACCTTGTAGCGTCAAGAAGAGCGGGGAGGGAGCACGCGCCGTCAAGGGCAAGCCCATTCACAAACTCAGGGGAGGCCGGCACGGGAGGAGCCATGATTGCGCCGAGAAGACGTATACTCATGGCGAGAGCCGCAGTACGTAACGATGTCATCAGCACCTCCAGACGCGGATTACGATGGAAATGTGTCCGATCAATAAGAAAAGATTGTTGCTCTCTTTTCAAGCGCGACATCCGTATGGGACGCCTACTGTGAAGCGACACCACGCTTGCGCGTATCCCTAGACGCCTTCAATCTCGACTTGGTACGCTTCTGCTCCTTGTGAGAGCGAGCCAGAGTATTGGGGCTCAGGCCATGGTGTGAAGCTGAGACGATTTGGCGGCGAACATCCTCGATCGACGGTGTGGACGAACTTTCCGCCGGATCTTGTAGGCCCAGCATCTCCCAGCGGAATTTCCTTTTACCAATGGATCTTCTTCGTCTGGGCGACACCTTCATCCACCATGATGGATACGATGCATACATAGTGCTTCTCCAACTTCAAAACATGACGACCTGCGCAGTGCGCAGCAGGTCGGCGTGATGGTTTCTCGCGTCGAGATTTCGGATTGTGATTGCCGATACTCACAAATCCATCTCTCACGAATTCCTTATACGCTGGCTTGGTTACGGTGAAGTTTCAGAACGGTAAATTTTCGTGAATGGCGTGCGTTCTTTGAGAGCCGCGAGCTAAGACCCGTGGTAACTTTCAGTCATGAACCGGCGTGTCGTACCAAGAAGCGTTCTATGCGGGTTGGAGGGCGGGATCGGCAAGTGCACCGGAAGAAAGCAGCGGTTGTCGGTGAAAAAGATACGAACGGACCTTGGCTGATCCGGTGGTTGCTCCACGACGCTGTTCCTCGGCGTCGCTCATTGGTCAGACGTTCCTTAGATCCGTCGGCCTCGCCTTGGCCAGTCTTAATTTTCGAAGCAGAGATCGCCTTTTCGTTTTGTGCGCCTGCATTCTCTGTAGAATATCGCCAAGAACGCGTACAGCGCTCAGCACATGGGGGCCCTTGTTCAGCATCACGCACTCAGCACGTTGCCCCATCGCGGCATCTGTAATTTCGGCCCGGGATGCCATTCCCTTCTTAGCAAGAGTCTCCAGGACTTGCGTAGCCCAGATCACCGGGACATGGGCGGCTTCTGCGATCCAGAGGATTTCTTCTTGGACTTCAGCTAGACGCTCAAAACCACATTCGACTGCTAAGTCCCCTCGGGCGATCATCACGCCACAGGACGGCCACCGCATGGCCGTCAGCAGCATCTCCGGCAGGTTCTCGAAGCCATGCCGCGTTTCGATCTTGAGGACAATGGAGGGTTGTCGATGTCCGACTAGAGCCAAGTGCTGTTGCAGTGACTCCACATCGCGGGCACTATTCGCAAATGATAATCCGACGATATCGGCATGCTCGGCGACAAAGGCGAGGTTCTCTAAATCCGGAGGTGTCAATGCCGCCAGACGAAGGTTGCTTTCCGGCAGATTGATGCCCTTGTTGCTCCGGAGCTTTTCGCCGGCCGCCCGTGCGTGGGTGATCCTAATGAAAGCTCCGTTAGGCTCTATCTTTTCAACTACGCCACCGATCTTGCCATCGTCAAACCAAATTGCTTCCCCGGACCGAATGTCATCGAACACTTCCGGTATTGTGCAGCTGATCGAGGCAGGATTCAGTACTTGTCCGGCACTGTCATAGGTTGCGGGCCGTCCTGGTTTGCCGTCTCGCTTCAAGATGAGTATGTCTCCTTGCCGGAGGATGACGGGGTTTTCGAATGAAGGTAGCTTGCCGACGACTGTTTCGTGGCTGACCCGATCCGTCGTCGTGGCCTGGCGGCGCAGGACTGTGCCAGGGATGACGTAAGTTGTCTTCGTGGCTTCCGCCCAGCAGCCCTGCTCCGTCACATCCACGATTGCGATGGTCCGTTTCGCTTCCCGGGCGTCGGTGAGGGTGACTCGTTCTCCAACTCGAAGTCGGGCCAGCCAGGCCGCAGCAACGGGAAGACAAGCCTGCGCCGGCGAAGGAGGCGGGCAGGGAGTAGTCGCCGAAGTCAACCACACGCGGGCATGGGCGATGACTCGCCCATAGCCGTCGCGGTAGGGGTGAATCCGAACCACTTCCGGGCCCCGCTCGAGCGGACCGGTGCGTAGTTTCGGCCCGGCTAAGTCCATGATGATCGTACAGGGTCGGCCTAAGATCTGCTTGGCTCGTTTCAGATGCTCAATCATCCGTAACCAGGCCGGCGCATCATCATGGGCGCAATTGATGCGCATGCAATCCATGCCTTCCTGCAGCAAGTCATGAACCAACATGTAATCGTCCGCCGCCTCCCTCGGCATGGTGACCATGATCCTGGCCGCACGTCTGTGAGGTGTGGGACCGAACAACGCTTCAGTGTGTTCGGCAAGCAGCCGTGGCCCACTCGAAAAATCAGGAACCCTCGCTTCTGTCGGCTGTGGTTGCCAGGATCGCTGTGCCAGACGATGCAGAATTTCCAGAACCGCGTCAACGGCGGCTAGGACATGGGATTCAGCTCGACCAAGGGAGGAGAGCCCCACTTTTGCCAAGCGATGCTGCAGCGGCCGCAAATCGCGCCGACGGAGAATCAGGTAATGCAGGAGATTTCTCGCGCTTACGCTGTAGTTTGGATGAATCGAATTCAGCCGTGTGCTTGCCATGATCGGCTCGGCAACCATCTCGGATCTTATCGCCATGAGGTCCGTGAGGATCGCTTCTATATTGAAGCCACGAAGGGGAGCATTCCGCATGATGTCGCCGATTGTGAGAGGGGGCCCTGTTAGCCACCCAGGAGAAGAAATCTTTGTTCGTTCATGTCGAGTGAACCAGGAATCCTACCATGAATAAGAGAGGACGACCTACATGGGCATCTCCAAGATAGAGAGTGAAACGAGCAGATCAGTACAATACCCGGACACCGATCCTGCTTGATGAACGGGTACGTTAAATTTTGGTAAAATCTCCTGCGGGTAAAACTCCATTGCTTTCATTCGAATTCCTCCCATCCGTTCAAACGGCTGCCGAAGACCAGCGTGCGTCTGGTCGTGGAAACGACGATGAGGCCGCTGTCGTTATCCACGCCCAAGACTCGCTCGTGGACATCTAAGAGCTTCGATGCGAACCCGCCGAGGAGTGGTGTGAATCCGACCAATCGCTCATTGGTGATGAAGACCGCTCCATAGTCGTTGCTGTGGAAACGATTCACCTGTTCTCGCACACCTAACGCTTCTTCGAGCCACAGACCGTTGACGCCTCGAAATCCATACAGATGCCGATCGGTCCTGATGAGGCTGAAGGTGGGGAGGATTTCCCGTTCGAGGACCTTTTCATTCACGTCCAGTTCTTTCTTGCTCCAGGTCAACGCACGGCTTGAAAACCCTAAGAGCCGACGGGACGTCACCACGATGCCGTTGATCCCACTTGAGCCGGAACTGATCACGACCTCCTGCGCACCCAGCGGGAATTCCCTTCGTCCGCTCAGTTGACTGGTCGCGACGGCCATACCCGATTCAAACCATAACGCGACTTCAGTTTGAGGGTTTGCCGTAGCGACGACCGGTGAAACGATCAACGCCATAGGAAGGTAGGTCGTGCAGCAGAACCGGGCGAAAGAGTGAAAGGGCTCAGTCGCGTTCATATTCCTCAGAATTGATGCGTATCGGTGCCTGAGTTCTCCCTACTGAATGAGCGGCCTAAAGCACTTAGTGGCCTGTCCCTATCGGGAGAAACGAGATGGCGATGGAGAGCGTGATTAAAATGATGATAATCCACTCCAGCACCTCCATCCGTCTGGTCCCGGCCCGGTCGGACATCTTGCCGTAGATGCTTTCCAGCGTCTGCAACTTGCGAAGGATGCTGGCATCCCACGCCTCCAAATGAAAGCGCTGCGAGACCAGCCGATAGACACGCGCAAGATACTGATCGCCCAGCAGCTTCAAGGTGTTGGTGACGCGCTCGAAGAGCAAGGCGCTGTCGACCTGCAGCTGTGCAATGTGCGTCATGTCTTTTTCATAAGAGCCCGGCAGCGACAGGAGGCGCGGTTTTCGAGACAAGGCTTCGTACCCCTCGTCCAGTGCGCGATCGAGCTGTTCGTCGAGTATTCGCATCTCCAGCAACTCGACGTTGGCGAATTCTAGGACCGCACGGACGTCGTCCATCTCCTTCCCGAACAGGACGGCCGAATGCCAGTCGATGACGGCTGCGTCGTCCTGTCCAAACGAGATTCGGCATGACACGGCGTCGGCCACTTCCTGCTCAGAGAAGGGAGTCCGTTCAGCACGCAGAATCTGAGCCAAGTCGGTCTCGTTGCTTGTCCACAATGGAGGCTTCTCCGGCACACAGGACTCAATCGAAAAAATAATGTAATCCTCCACCTCTCCTGCAATGGACGGTCGTTCGATTGCAGGACCCAATATTTGAATCAACTGTTCGACGCGAGTGCGCGACTCCGTCAGCAGTCGTTCATTTTCGTAGAGCGCCTCGCTGAGTTCCAGCAGACGGTTGAATGGTCCGTCGAGGGGGAAGCGATAGGTGATCGTCACCGCTCCGAAGTCATACACCATGACTTCAACCGTGGAGCTCACCTGATACTGATGAATGTCGAAGACTCTTTCTTCCTGCACGTGCCGCAGTGGAGCCGGCCGATACTCGAAGTACTGCGGGGCTCTGGTCTTGTGGCGCAGCCGCCCTCGTTCGGTTCCGGCGAGGATTCGCCGCTCCGCATCGGTCAGGTTGATGGACTGCCCGATATCGTAGGCGAAAAGAGCGAAGCAGGTTCCTTTGGTGATGGTGACAGGTTCCGGCATGACATCCTCCTCACAAGCCATCATTTTAACAGTTACACCTTTGCACATTGACAGGTATGCCTGACCACGAGAGGCCGGCGCACCCTTCTATTATTATTGGAGCGATAACTTTTAACGGGGTCGTTACCAAGTGTTGATCGATATGTAACGATCCTCTGTGAAAATGACCACCCTTGGGAATGCATCGCTAGGCCGGCGTCACAAGACACAGTTTCTTCAGAAGGAGATTTCCATGTCGATCATCGACGATGAGGGCACGAGCAATTCTTCCGGCAACCACCACTCCAAGACATCTGGAAGGTGCGTCTGTCCCGGCGTCGCCTTTTGACCGGTAGTCTCGCGACCGTCGCGGTGGTGTCACTCTGCGGTATTAATTGGTCTGGATCCAGACCACCGATCAGACCGATCGCGGCATCGTGGCCCGCAACGACTTCGTGAAGAACCATTGACAGTGCGCACGAAGCCTCAATGTTGAGCCGGGAGGGAGAATGTAGTGTCCCTGAACATGCCCCCAGGCACAAGCCGCGATTCGATACAAGCTCCACTGGCACTCAACCATCGGAGGTGATGAGGAGATCTCTGCGTCATGTGACGATGGCTATGGCAATGAGCCTGATCTGCGCGGCAACGGCCTCTGCCGTGCCGGCAGCGTCAGAATTCGTGAATGGCCTCGCGTTAGACGGTTCCCTTCTGGACTGTAGCGGCCGCACGGACGCCAACAACGGTCGGATCGGGTACTTCTCGGATCTCTATTACGATACCCAACGGAAGCAATGGTATGGCGCCTCCTTACTCTAAAATCTAAGGTAGAACTTCGGTAAATCGCGCTTGCCCTTTCTCCTGAAAGAAAGGGCAAGCGCGGGAAGCCAGGGGCTGGGTGGGAGGTAGGTAGGTGGATCCCTAGGGACTGGCGCGATCCGTCATAATTTGGCTACCGTTCGCTCTCCATGAATTGAAGACAAGAAATGCAAAAGCGCGTATCAGGTTGAACGGCCAGTCGAGCATAAGGAATCGCCTTGCGACAGCGTCGGCACCTTCCATAGTGCTTGGTCTGCACCAACCGCAAAGCGTGCTCGATCCGCTTGAGCCTGACGATCACTCTCGTTCTTACCTGGATGGCCAGGTCATGCCCGAAATCGCTCGAGGCCTGATCAGCGGGGTCAGCATAGAGTGCTCGCTCGGACAGCGGAGCAAGCGAGAGGTTCCAGCTGGTCAGCAGCGCGGCTCGTTGCCGGCTGAGTTCCTTTCTCAATCGTACGCGCTTGGTCATATGACGCACTCACAGCAAGTGTAGTGGTCTGTTGATCGGCTCATGCCACTGATATTGCTTGTGTAGTCGTTGCCATACCTCTGGCCTCTTGCAATCAGTGATACAGCATGAATGGCAACAAATAGTTACGGAGAGCTTACGTCTGTGTAAAAGTTTCGATGTGATATCGAGAGCAATCGACGGGTTTGCGAAGAAGGGCTACTGCGTCAGAGGCTTGTCCAATAATTTATACCCAAGCGTTTTGATTGACACAATTGATTCATTGAGAAGCGGCACTTTCAGTTTCAGCCGCCGAACATGGACGTCGACGGTTCGCGTCGTCCCCAAATAGTCGTAACCCCAAACCTCATTGAGGAGCACCTCCCGTGTCAGTACCCGGCCAGGGTGACGTAATAGATGCTCCAGCAGCCCGAACTCTTTGGCCGTGAGCAGCACTTCGTCACCTCTTACCGTTACTTCATGTCGCGTCAGGTCCATTTGTAGTAGACCGTACGCCAAGGTCGTTGGGTTTTGATTGTTTGTCCGTGCTAGCCGACGGAAAAGGGATTTAACCCGAGCGACCAATGTCTTGGGACTGAAGGGTTTGGTCACGTAATCATCGGCTCCGAGCTCAAGTCCGACAACGGTATCGGACTCCTCTTTTTTTGCCGTCAGCATGATAATGGGCGACAGCGCCGTCTCAGGCTTGTGGCGGAGGGCTTTACACACCTCCAATCCGTCCACCTCAGGCAACATGAGATCAAGAATAATTAAATCAGGATGCTCAGATACCGCGAGCTTGAGTGCTTCAAGACCGGTTTTGGCAATGTTTGAATGAAATCCTTCCTTTTCAAGATAGTGTTTGACCAACTGCGCAATATCCTGTTCGTCTTCGACGATGAGAATTTTCTTAGGGCGTTGTGAGGTCATGGCCTTCATCCAGTCGTTGCCGACTGGATTTGTGACGATAACCATACGCGCGCTGTGTTACAGATTCGTTAAATGTCTAGGAACAATTGAACGTAAGGAACTTGTCTATCTATTTGGTGCTGGGCTTACGTCGTCGGTTCGTTCAAGCGGATGGTATACAGATAGTGGTACAGCCCATTGCGGGCCATTAACTGGGCATGGTTGCCTTCTTCCACCAGTTTGCCTTTGTCTAAGACCAGAATTCGGTCGGCACGTTGAATGGTCGACAGTCGGTGCGCGACGACGAAGGTCGTGCGACCTTCCATGAGGCGTTGAAGGGCTTCCTGAACCAGCCGTTCCGATTCGGTATCCAGCGACGAGGTCGCTTCATCCAGTAACAAAATGCGAGGATTCTTCAAGATCGCCCGAGCGATCGCGATTCGTTGGCGTTGTCCACCTGAGAGATTGACTCCCTTCTCGCCCACCAGGGTTTGATATCCGCCCGGCAAGCTCGTGATGAAGTCATGAGCATGAGCAGCTTTGCTTGCTTCCAATACCTTGGCTTCATTCGCTGCCATATTACCGTAGCGAATGTTGTCGAGGATGGTACCCCCAAAAAGGATCGTTTCTTGCGGGACGAGAGCAATCTGTCGGTACCAGCTCTCAACGGTCACATCGCGCAAGTCTTTGCCGTCGATCGTGATGCGACCTTCCGTTGGGTCGTAGAAGCGGTGAAGCAGGTTGATCACGGTGGTCTTGCCCGCACCGGTAGGTCCAACCAAGGCGACGAGTTCGCCGGCCTTAGCTTCAAATGAGAGATTCAATAACACCGGGTGTCGAGGGTCGTAGCCGAAGCCGATTCCCTCGACCCGGACATGGCCTTCAACTATGGAGAGACTCTGTGCCTTGGGTTGATCCGCAATTTCCGGCTGTGCATCAAGAATCTCAAAGACGCGTTGCATGACACCTTGCGCTTCTTTGAGCTGCGTAAAGATGCGAGCTCCTGAGCTGAATGGACCGATAAGGATGCCGGCAAAGAGGACAAAAGCGAAAAGCTCCCCCGGCGTGACGCTCCCTTCGATGACCTGCCGACCGCCGTACCACAGCACCGCTGCTGCTGCGGAGAACGTGACCAGGCTGATCACCGGAATGAACACCGCCATGATGCCTGCCCGATGCAGGGTGAGACGAAGGGTGTCGTTCACCTGGGCGGCGAAGCGGGTTTCTTCCCGTTGCGTTTGCACGAAGGATTTGACGATGCGAATGCCGGAAATCACTTCCTCGACGAGTGTGCTGAGTGTGGCGGTGTGGTCCTGAATCGAGGTGGACAGCGATTTCAGCCTGCGGCCGAAGAGTTTGGCCACAAACACGAGCAACGGAAGCAGGATCAGGATCAGCAGACAGAGGCGCCAATTCATCGTGAGGAGAAAGGTGATGCCTCCAATGAAGGTCACGAGTTGTTTGACACTGTCGATGGGGGTTTCTGTGACAATGGATTGAATGACCGTGACGTCGTTCATCACTCGCGATAGCAACTCCCCGGTTCGTCGCCGGGCGAAAAAACTGACCGTCAATGTCTGCAGATGGGCGAAGAGATGTTTGCGGAAGTCGGCGACAATGTGCTGAGAAACCCACGCAGTCAGGTAGCTATGGCCCATTGAACACAAACCCTGCAAGATCACCAGGCCAAGGAACAGGCCGATCGACCGAGTCATCTGGTCGGCGTCGCGTTGAATAGTGACGATATCCCAGAGGGTGCCGGCCAGTCGAACTAAGGCCAGATTAATGAGCGCAACCGCGCTCACCAAGAGTCCAGCCAACATCAAACGCGTCAGATACGGGCGGACGAACGGGAGGAATCGTTTGAAGATCAACATGGTGGTTGGGTGGTGTGATTGGACACAGAATCGTGTTCCGGTTTACGTTGACGCTGAAAAGAATACGCTGACGAGGTGGAGACGAAAGACTAGAGTTGAGCGATCGACTCGATCAGATTCTTATTGATTGCAACGAAATCCGACCGGTCCTTGTCGTCGATCACGACGTCGGTCAGGCTGATGAAGAGACGTGCGTCTTCGTTGATCGCATCGGAGACACGATTCCGCATCGGAGGGACCAGGAAGTCTCCCACGTAGGTACAATTGACCGTCCGTACGCGGATGCGGGCTTTCTTTCCTTCGGCCACGGCTCCCTCCTCCCGCCACGCCGGTTGAGCTTAACTTTTTCGGCGAAGAAATTTCTGGCGTTGACGCAGCTTCTTGTACTTGTGCTTGCGCATTTTCTTTCGTCGTTTCTTCAGGACGCTTGACATGTGCTGTATCTCCAAGGAGGCCCGAGTCTAGAGGCTTTCCGCTGAAAATGCAAGCTCACGGCGCCTTTTCCCCTTATGCTATACTGCACCGCCATGCTCTTCCGGAGGATTGGTTTTTCGCAACCCTCATCCATCGTGTGGATCATCGTGCTCGCCTTGGTGGCAGGTGGGTGTCCGTCGAAGACCATCCGATATCCGGCCGAGCACGAGCGACTCCTTCGCATCGATCAGGTATTGGAATCCTTGCGGAGCGCGTATGAGCGAAAGGATCGGTCCGGGTTCCACGCCATGCTGTTGCCGCTGGACCAGCTGGACGAACTGAAACGGCAGGTCGACATGGACTTCGAAGCCTTTTCCACCATCTCCCTTGAATTCCAGATTGAACGGGTCGTGATCGAAAAAGACGATATCGACGTCTTCATCCATTGGCAAGGGACGTGGAAAAGAGATGATCATGACATGGGTATTCGGCAGCGTGGCCACGCACGGTTGCAATGGGTCGGTACGCAGTCGATTCTCTTGCATAGCGCGCAGGGAGATTTACCCTTCGGAATGAAAACGAAACAGATGTTGTCGGAACCGTCTTCACCGCCGCTCCAACCACGATAACGATGCCGCGGAATATGCAGGGATCAGACTTTCTTGTCATCGGTAGCGGAGTCGCCGGGCTACGAGCCGCCTTGGAACTGTGCCGAGTGGGTCGGGTGATCATTCTCACCAAGGGCCATCCCTTACAAAGCAATTCTATTTTCGCACAAGGAGGGGTCGCCGTGGCCTTGAGCGAGGAAGATGATGTCGCCATCCATTTGACGGATACCCTCAAGGCCGGACACGGTCTGTGTCGTCGTGAAGCGGTGCGTGTGTTGGTCGAGGAAGGACCGGATCGCATTCAAGAGCTCATCCGCTGGGGCGCGAAGTTCGACAAGGCCGGCGGGAAGTTCGTCTTCGCTCGTGAAGCGGCTCACAGCCGCAGCCGAATCCTTCGTGCAAGAGGCGATGCGACAGGAAACGAAATGGTGAGGGTCTTGATGGCGCAGGCCGCCCGACAAAAGCGGATAGTCAGGCTGGATTACCACTTCACCGTCGATCTTGTGATTGAGGAAGGCCGATGTTGCGGAGCGGTGGTGCTCGATGAGCGTTCAGGAGAACATTTCATCATACCCGCAAAGGCCGTCGTCCTATCGACAGGGGGAGCAGGACAGATTTTTGCTCGCACCACCAATCCGCCCAATGCGACCGGCGACGGCATGGCCATGGCGTTTCGTGCAGGGGCTGAACTCCAGGACATGGAATTCGTCCAGTTTCACCCGACGTCGCTGTATCTGCCGTCGAGCCCGCCTTTTTTGTTGTCGGAAGCCATGCGGGGAGAAGGAGGTCAACTGCGCAACAACAGGGGAGAGACGTTCATGCAACGATATCATCCCCTCGGCGCCTTGGCTCCACGGGATATCGTTGCGCGGGCCATCTGGGCGGAAATGGCGACGACGCGTGCGCGGCATGTCTATCTTGATGTGACGCACTTGGGATCGAGTTTTGTCAAACGGCGGTTTCCGACCATCTATGCGACCTGTCTACGCCATGATATCGATATCACGGAAGAATGGATCCCGGTCTCCCCGAGCGCCCATTACATGATGGGAGGGGTGGCGACCGACATCAACGGGGCCACGACATTGCCGGGTCTTTTTGCGGCGGGCGAGGTGGCTTGCAGCGGCGTGCACGGCGCCAACCGGCTGGCCAGCAATTCATTGCTGGAAGGATTGGTATTTGGGATGCGGGCCGGGGTTGCCGCTGTCGCGTGGGCCTCTCGTCGTTCGATGCCCGATTTGACTCACCAAGCGGAGCGCTTGGCGCACCGTCGGTTAGATCGATTGGAAGATGCCGAAAAGGTACGCAGCTCCCTTCGACGGACCATGTGGGGACAAGTGGGGCTCGTCCGTTCTCGGGAATCGCTCGTTCGCGCCACCGCTCAGCTTGCTCGATGGGAACGGATGGTGTCGGAATCCTTTGCGGGGAGAGCCGACCTAGAGGTCAAAAACATGGTGCAAGTGGCTCATTGCGTGGCGGAAGCTGCGCTCTGGAGAGAAAACAGTGTCGGCGCCCATTACAGATCCGATTTCCCAGGATCCAAACGGCCGGGTTGGAAACAGCATAGTCGAGTGTGTTCGGGAGTCCGAGCTACTGGGCGGGTTGAATCGAAGACACCGAAGCAGGTCGTGGCATTACGGACTCAGAGGACGGGATGACGTGACCGGTTACGGCAAGATCACGAGCGAGAAACAGTCGATAATACCGTAAGACCTTGCGGACATATTGGCGGGTTTCGTCGATCGGCGGAAGAGTTCGGTAGCGATCGATGACACGCTCCCCAGCGTTATAGGCAGCGAGTGCCAGCGGAAGGTTGCCCCGGAATCGGTCGAGCAACTGGCGTAAGTACTTCGTTCCTCCTCCGATATTATCCTCGGGATCGTAGAGGTCTCGGACGTCCAATTTCACTGCGGTTTGCGGCATCAATTGCATCAATCCGATGGCTCCGGCTCGTGATACCGCACGAGGATCAAAATCCGATTCGGCCTTGATGATGGCGCGGATAAGCGCAGGGTGGAGTTGATGCTGCCGTGAGAATCGACGGATCACCGGTTCCAACTCTTCTTCCGAGAGAACGGGATGCAGCCGATTCGGGTGGAGGTCAATCCGACGGTACCGCGTGTCAGAGGGAACGTTGGTGAGCGATATCGTCCCTTTGGCATCGATATATTGGTACATCTCTGCCTGACTGTCGCTTGGAACAGTCAGCAGGATGCTGCCGCTCAATGCGACGAGGATGGCCATGCCGGGCCGGCTGATTGAGCGATGCAATTTATTCAGTTTCGGCATGGTCAAACGATAGCAGTCTGGCGCTGTCTGTCAAGGAAATGCAGTTCCTGTGCCTTGGGGAGAGATCTGTAGAGATTGAAGGAAAACAGGAAGATGAAATTTATCGACGCGGAAGACTGTCCTAAAATCGGCCTCGCATCGCTACGAATTGCTCTTTTAGCTTCAGGGTAAATGGACCCGGTTTTCCATCGCCGACCGGTCTACGATCAACGGAAGTCACCGGCATGATTTCCATGCTGGTGTTCGTCAGAAAACATTCGTCGGCCCGGTACAACCGGTCGACGGTATAGCGGCCTTCTTCGATGTGCATGTTGAGCTCCCCGGCCAACCGAATCACGAGGCTTCTGGTGATGCCGTCCAGTAAGCCGCATTCCAGAGCAGGCGTTCGCAGCTTGCCGTCCATCACAAAGAATACATTGCTGATGGTGCATTCGGTCAGATGCTGTTCCCAATTGAGCAGAATACTGTCGAATGCGCCTGCTGCAATCGCTTCGCGTTTAGCCTGAATATTGTTCAAGAAGTTTGTGGTCTTGATCTGTGGTGATAAGGCGCTCGGTAAATTCCGCTTCGTGGAAGCCACGATCACGTTGACGCCCGTTCCATAGAGATGGGATGCCGGAGGCACGAGAGGTTTGGCCATCACGACGACGGTGGGCGAAGAACAGAGTGCCGGGTCCAGTCCGATATCTCCCGCTCCTCGGGAAACCGTGATCCTGAGATAGGCATCCCGTAGATCAGTCCCAACGTCGTTGCGTATCATCGCCTCAAGCAGAATGTCTCCCCAGTTTTTCATCGGAATCGGGATCGTAAGTCCGATTTCCTCCGCGGAATGGAACAGCCGCGATATATGTTCGTCTTGCATGAAGATGCGGGGACCGTACGAGCGAATCGTTTCATAAACTCCATCGCCATAGAGAAATCCATGGTCGAAGACGGAGACCACCGCCTCTTTGTCCGTGACGAACTTATTATTCAGGTATATCCACATGGGCTATGAAAAGGCGCTGAAGAAAGCTTGGGCCTTATGGATCGTTTCCTCATATTCGCGCGCCGGGTCTGAATCGGCCACAATTCCTGCTCCGACCTGAAGGTAGCCAGCGGCGTTCCTCATAACCAACGTGCGTATCAGAATATTGAAGTCGAGATCTCCGCTCCAGCTGAGATAGCCCATCGAGCCGGTGTATGGACCGCGGCGTACGGGCTCCAACTCCTCGATAATCTCCATGCAGCGGATCTTGGGTACGCCGGTAATCGTTCCACCAGGGAACATGGCTTCCAGAAGGTCGAAACCAGTCGCGTGATCCGTGAGGGAGCCGGCCACATGCGAGACCAGATGATTGACATGAGAATATTGCTCAACGGTCATCAATTCATCCACATGGACGCTTCCGAAACGGCAGACTCGACCGAGGTCGTTCCGCTCAAGGTCGACCAACATGACATGTTCGGCGCGTTCCTTTTCATTCGTGAGTAATTCCTCGATCAGCCGTCGATCATCGAAAGCGCTTCCCCCGCGAGGTCTGGTTCCCGCGATCGGCCTCGTGTCGGCTCGACGCCCTTCCAGCCGAACCAGCCGTTCGGGTGAGGAACTGATGAGGCGGACTGCGTCGAACCGGAGTACTCCTGAGAAGGGGGAAGGATTTAATGTGCGCAAACGACTATAGGCAGACAGATCGGTTTGAAGGTTCCCTAGAGAAGAGAACGCTTCACAGGTCACGTGAAAACGGTGAGAGAGGTTGGCTTGATAGATATCACCGGCTGCAATGTATTCCTGGCAACGGCTCACGTTCTGACTATAAACCGCGTGTTCCTGTTCCGGTGTAAACGTCAGGCGACCGAGATTGTTCCAATGCGTGTCGATCTTGTCAGGCCTTGTCAATCTGGCTTCGAATTCGGCCAGTCGATCTCTTCCCTCGCGAAACAGCTTTTCCCGAGGTTCGCCCAAAAATCGTTCAAGCGGTGGACAGAACATGAGCACCAGACGGTTCAACTCGTGATCGATTGCCGCGACGAGATCGAAAAATGCGAATTCCAAATCAGGCCCGGCAAGATCATCGAAGGCCAAGGACGGCAACTTCTCGAACTTGCGGGCGAGATCATAACTCAAGTAGCCGACCGCGCCGCCGAAAAACGGTGGAACATCGGAAGGACGAACAATCCGCTGGCGGTTCAGAAGGTGAGCCAAATGTTGAAACGGAGATGTGCCTGAGTTCATGCGGCCTTCAATCGATCGGCACACAAACGTATCACCCTTCCCATACAACGTTTGATAGGGATCGACGCCAAAATAGGAATACCGCCCCATGGCGCCCTGGCCATTACCGCTCTCAAAGAGAAATGAGGGATGTCGAGCTGAGGCGATCTTCGCGTACAGTTCAAACGGACTCGCACAGGGAGAGAGCCGTGTCAGGATGAGAGGCGAAGGAGAACCATGCAAAAATGGAATGGATGAGGGTAAGGTTTTGGGCATAGTCGGCACGTTCCAGCACGAAAGCAAGATCACTATACCGCAGCGGTTTCTGTGGGCATAGACCTCTAACCGCTTGACATTCCAAGCATGGTTTTGCTTAAATTGCGAACCCCATCAGGGGCAGGGTTCTGCTCACGTGCTCTCGCCTTCCGTGGGTTTGGGATGCCCCCTCCGCAAGATCCCTTATATGCGGGGCTCGGTCAGGCCGTTCGAATGGGAACGGAACTGCTGGCTGCGCTAATCGTCGGAGGTGGGCTTGGATGGATTGTCGATACATATCTCCTCGGGACAACTCCGTGGGGACTCGTTATGGGGTTGGTCTTCGGTTTGGCTGCAGGTATGAGGAACGCGTATCGATCTGCACAGCGGTGGCAAGGCCCGTCGGACAACGCGGATAAGCAGGAATAGTCATGGAAGAAAGTCCCCTTCATCAGTTCGAACTTCATAACTGGATCCCGATCTCGTTCGGCGGATTGGATATTTCCATCAATAAAGCCGTCGTTTTCATGTGGATTGTTATCGCCCTCGCGTCGGTGATCATGGTGAAGGCAGGATCGTCGCGCCAGCTCGTGCCCGGCAAGTTGCAAAGTCTGGCGGAGATGATGGTGGATTTCATCCGCAACATGATCCTCGATACGATGGGGAAGGGTGGAATGCGGTTTTTTCCTTTTGTCGCCACTCTCTTCTTGTTTATTCTTTTCTCTAATTATATTGGGCTGATTCCCGGTACCTACACAGTGACGAGTCAGATTATTGTGACGGCTGCGTTCTCTTTCTTGGTGTACGGGATTAGCCTGGTTATTGGATTCTGGTTACATGGGATAAAGTTTTTGGGCATTCTCGTTCCGCCTGGCACTCCCGGATGGCTGGTGCCGTTGATGATTCCGATCGAGATCATCAGTCAGTTGGCGCGGCCTATTTCACTGGCTGTTCGGCTCTTTGCGAATATGACGGCAGGCCATGTGATGCTCGCGGTGCTGTTCAGCCTCACGGTTGGTGGGGGACTATTGATCGGGTGGTTACCCTTTGTGTTTACGGTGGCGATCTACGGACTGGAGTTTGGTATCGCATTCATCCAAGCCTATATTTTTACCATCTTGACCTGTGTCTACTTGGGAGACGCGTTTCATTTGCATGGGCATGAGGAGCACGCGCATTAGCGCATGCGGGTTTAGCCAAAAGGGAGGAGTAAGACATAATGGATTCAGCAGCAGCAGGATTGATCGGTATGGGATGTGCCGCGGCAGGATTTGCCGGGGCCGGCGTTGGGATCGGCTACATCTTCGGGAAAATGATTGAAGTGGTGGCACGCCAGCCTGAGGCAGAAGCCCGCGTCACGAAGTACATGTGGATCGGGTTCGCGCTGGTAGAAGCCATTGCGCTGTACGGCTTGGTCATCGCCTTCATCATCATGGGCTTCCGAAAATAAGGAGCGTTAATCGTTATTCGTTAACCGTTCATCGAGAGGTCATTCTCGTTTAACGATTCACGTTTAACGTTTCGCGAAACGCATATGCCACAGTTTGAATCTGACTTTTTTTCTTCGTTGATTTTTTGGGAGGTCATCTCGTTCGGTATTCTCTTGTTCGTGCTCTATAAGTACGCATTCCCCGGCATCTTGAGCGCCTTGGAAGAGCGCGAAAAGAAAATTAAAGACAGCCTCGATCAGGCGGAGCAACACCGGTCCGAGGCGGAGCGACGACTCAAAGAGTATGAAGCCAAACTCAATGCGGCAGGGAAAGAAGCCGAGGCCATTCTCGCCGCGGCAAAAGAACGCGCTCAACGGTTGCTCGATGAAAACGAACAACGGTTGACCGCGGAAGCGGAGCGTATCAAGGGTGATGCGACGCGCGAGATCGAACAAGAGCGCCGTAAAGCGCTGCAAGACATTCGAACCCAGACGACGGAACTCGCGCTTATGGTGGCCGAAAAAGTAGTGCAGCGGAGTTTGACGGAAGCCGATCAGCGAAAATTCGCGGACGAAGCGCTCTCAGCGCTTTCCAAGTCTTACCGACAATAATGTGTCCTCATTTGCAGGGCGGGGTCAACTCAGAGCGACGCCACCAGGCCGATAGCCTTCCAAATCCACCGTCACGAATTTGAACCCCAGCGTTTTCAGCTTTGCACTGATTTCTGCGCACCGATCTGATTCCATCAACCGAGGGAGTTCGTCCGGTGCCAATTCAATCCGCGCGATCTCACCATGGTTTCGCACTCGAAAATGACGGAATCCCTCGCGATGGAGCACGGCTTCCGCTCCTTCGACGCGGCGTAGTTGTTCGCTGGTAATCATGATTCCACGCGGGATTCTTGATGAAAGACAGGCAGCGGCCGGCTTGTCCCAATTCGAAAGCCCCAGCTCTTTGGCAAGCATACGGATGTCGGCCTTTGATAGTTCGGCCTCCACGAGCGGGCTGCGCACTCTCCATTCCCGTGCGGCTTTGATGCCGGGGCGATCATCCCCTAGGTCGTCCAGATTGGTTCCATCGACGACATAGGCAGCAGCTTTGGATTGCCGCACATTCCCAAGGAGTCGGTACAGATCGGTCTTGCAATGAAAACAGCGAGTTGCGTCATTTTTCACGAAGTCATCAATGATCAACTGATCCGTCTGTACGGTTTCATGGCGGGCGCCGATCTCCAGAGCGACCCGCTCGGCGGCTTCCAACTCGATGGATGGAAACGTCGGTGAGATGGCCGTGATGCCGATTACCTTCTCATGGAGTTGGTCGTGGGCAACTTTAAGCACGAAGGTGCTGTCGATTCCACCGGAATAGGCCACCACGGCCGAGCCCATTTCCATCAGGAGAGTTCTAAGCCGGTGGAGCTTCTGTTGGAGAAGGGCCGTTTGCATAATATGAGCTTCCGCGAGCCTAGTTGCGAACTTTCGCTTTCGCAATATTGCCGACTACGACGAGCGCATAGCGCTGAGGGTCCAGGTACTGTCTTGCCACTCGCAGCACATCCTCTTTTGTCACTCGTTCAATCCATTTCGGGTACTGACTGAAATAGTCGAACCCCAATCCAAAAAACTCAACTTGTGCTAAGACTTTCGCTAGTTTCGCCGTAGAATCCAGCCGTAACGGGAAGCTGCCCATCAAAAATGCTTTGGCATCGGCCAATTCTTGATCGCTCACCGGAGCCTCTCGGATCGCCTTCATTTCAGCCAAGACGCTGTTAATGGCCTGATTGGTGGTTTCAGTGCGAGTTTGGAGGTTGATCCAGAAAGAGCCCGGCATCGATCGGGCATCGTAATGACTGGTAATGCCATAGGCAAGCCCCTGCTTGTCTCGAATGCTATCCATGAGTCGTGAGGAAAACCCGCCTGCCCCTAACACATGGTTCATGACGGTGACGGCATAAAAATCAGGGTTGGTCCGACTGATTCCATGGTGACCTATCACAATAGTCGATTGCGTGAGATCCTTTTCGATGAGCTGTACGATTTTTTTGTCGATGACAGCCGGCTTCTTAACCGTTCTGGGTTGCACTACCCCTTTTTTCCAGGATCCGAAATGAGTCTGGACGAGCGTCGTCGCTTGTTCCACCGTGACATCACCGACGATGGTGAGGATGACTTGATTGGGAAGATACTCTTTGGCGTAGAAGGTCTGCACATCCGCCAAGGTGATCTTGCCTAACGTATCCTCCGTCCCGTTGACCGGCCAACGATAGGGATGGTTTTGAAAGACCAACTGATTGAAGGTCTTCATGGCGACATGCCCGGGGTCGTCCTTATCGCTGGTAATTTCTCCGAGGATCTGCGCTCGGACTCGTTCGAACTCCAGTTTGGGGAAAGCGGGGCGCTGGATGATATCGGCGAGGAGAGTGAACCCGAGGTCGACGTCTTTCTTCAGTGTGCGCGCCGACGCAGTCGTGAAATCTTCGTCCGCCTGGGCTCCCAATGAACCACCGACGAAATCGATCTGTTCGGCCAGCTGTTTGGAGGATCTGGTTGTGGTGCCTTCATCGAGGAGACCGGCGACTAAATTCGCCAGACCGGCCTTTTCCGGAGGATCCTGTGCTGAGCCGACCTTGATGAGGGCATGGATTTCAATGATGGGGAGGAAATGTTGTTCCAGCACAAGAACGGTCATCCCATTTGGAGTGGTGAATCTCATGGGTGAAATGTCCGCGGCATCACCCGGACTCGTGACGCACACCCAACTCAGGACCAGCGTCACCAGGCACGCGACCGACCACCGTCGGACGGATCGAGGGGCAGGAGAATGGCGCTTCTGCTCTTTCGGCTTCGTGGTCATGGTTCTATGGTTCTTATGACTTCCCGTCATGCACAGCCGTGGGTGCTGCGTCTGTGGGGCGAGAGGGCAAAGGAATGAGAATTCCGACGGTTCGATTGTCCGGAGTGAGATATTGCTTCGCAACACGCTGGATATCCTTTGCCGTAACCGCGTGGATATGTTCAGCGAATTGATCGATCCGCCGCCAGCCGGCGCCGACGGATTCCGCCTGCCCCATCAACATGGCATGGCGAAAATTAGAATCTTGTTCGAAGACGCGCGCTGCCTCAACTTGGTTTTTGGCCCGCTGAAGCTCCTGCTCGGACGGCGGTTCATTCTGCAGCCGCACGATCTCACGTTGGATGGCTTCTTCGACCCCTTCGACCTTCGCGCCGGGATTCACCAATGAGTAGAAATAAAATAGGCCTGGATCCGTTTGCAGCACACTGTACTCGGCTCCGACAGCCAACGAACTCTTCTGGTCATAGACCAAGCTCTGGTAGAGCCGGGAGCTTTTCCCGTGAGACAGGATCGATTCGAGGATGTCGAGAGCATACGAGTCGTCGCTCGAATAGTTGGGCACACGAAACCCCATCATGACGAACGGGACCTGCGCTTCGCGCTTCAAGAAAAAACGGCGCTCGCCGCGCTGTTCCGGTTCCGGCGGCAGGGTTTGCTTGGGAGAGGGACCTCTGGGGATCGGCTCAAACAGATGTTTGATCGTCGGAAGTAGAGATTCGGCCTTGATATCGCCCACAACCACCAGGGTTGCATTGTTGGGAGAGTAAAAGGTGTCGTAGTGTCGTTGCAAGTCTTCGAGAGACATCGCATCGAGATCGGCGAACCATCCGATGACGGGCCAATGGTAGGGATGGCTGAGAAAGGCCTGGGCAAACAGCGCTTCAACCAGCGCACCTTGCGGGTCATCCTCGGATCTGAGCCGGCGTTCTTCTTTTACGACCTCTCGCTCGGTCTGGAACTCGCTGTTATCCAGAATGAGGCCTTGCATCCGGTCGGCCTCCAGTTCGAGTGCCAGTCCGACACGATCAGCCGCCACGTTCTCAAAGTAGGCGGTAAAGTCTTGGCTGGTAAATGCGTTGTCAATCCCACCGTTTTTTCTGACGATTCGGGAAAACGAGCCTTTCGGATATCTTGCCGTGCCCTTGAACATCATGTGCTCGAGCATGTGTGAAAGTCCTGCCCGTCCCATGACCTCGTTTCGCGAACCGACTTTGTACCACACTTGCACCGTGGCCACCGGAGCCTTGGGCACCTCGACCAGCAGTACTTTCATGCCGTTTGCGAGGGTGTACTCGCTCGGTTCTGCTGAAAGAGAAATCGAGGTCGAGCCGAAGACGAGCAACGCCGCTAAGAAGTGGATGCGCCAATGGTACTGAATAGTCCGCATGCTCATGATGAAGGCCGAACTCGTCATGCTAACAACGAGTTTCAATAGGTGTCAAGGTAAGGGAGGAGGAGCGGTTGCCGGAGAGTTCTCCAAGTTGTCCGCAGGCGCCCAAAACGTCCCGACCACGGCTCTTTCGAACAAATGCATCGAGGCAGGCATCGCGGAGGATGGATTGAAAACGACGAATCGCTTGTTCGGACGGACGATGGAAAGGGCTGGCTGGAAATTCATTGAACGGAATCAAATTGACTTTGCACCGCATGCCTCTCAGCAATTGGACGAGTCGGCGGGCATCAGTCGCATGATCGTTGACACCGGCGAGCAATACATATTCGAAGGTCAGTCGTTGGTGAGAGGCGAGCGGATAGCGGCGACAGGCAGCCAGAAGAGCACTCAGTGAAGCGATTTCGCTCGCGGCAGGCATCAGCTCCCGCCGCTGTTCTTCCGTGGTGGCATTGAGCGAGATGGCGAGATTTACACCCAGCGCCGCGACGTCCGGGAGACGGGATGCCAGCCCCGCCGTCGACACCGTCACGCGTCTACGCGACCACCCAAGGCCCCACGCCTTGTTGGTCAACGCGGTCACGGCAGCCTTGAGACCGTCCAAATTGGCCAGAGGCTCTCCCATCCCCATGAACACGAGGTTCGTCATACGCTCATCGGAGCTCAGCAAATCTTGCGCGGTGAGGACCTGATCGATGATTTCATGAAGCTTGAGGTTGCGTTTAAGTCCCATTCGTCCGGTCAGGCAAAACCCGCAATCCAACATACAACCGACCTGAGTTGACACGCAGAGCGTCAGCCGATCCTCATCCGGGATCAGTACGGCTTCAATCGACATGCCGTCGTTGAGGGTCAACAGCAATTTACGCGTCCCGTCCCGGGACGACAGAACCGCGACATCGGGCGAGCGTCCGATCGTGGCCGATTGAGACATCGCTATGCGATCGTGCATAGGGAGATCGGTCATATCGGTGATGGTTCGAAGTCGTCGCTGATGGATCCAGCGTAAGATTTGCTTTGCACGATAGTCAGGCCAGCGATGCGTGCGGACAAACTTCACCATCTGTGGTTCGGTGAGGCTCAAGAGCGTCGTCACGGGAAGAGTCATTGGCAAGTCCGCAAACTCATTTCAAAAGCAGAAGCCTACCATAGCGGAAGTCATACCGCATACGGTCATGTTCATCATGGGGTCCTGAAACTTCTTCCATTGCTGACGGCTCCGTATATAATGAACGCGGGCGAATGTCGCAGGCCGTTATGAAGATCCCTAATACGTATCGTCCGATCGGTGGCTGCAGGCCGGCGGTTGTATCCGGCCTGGCGCTCGCATTCGGATGTTTTCTCTCCGGCATCGGATATACGGCGCAAGTTGAGACGTCCGAACAATCGGCGACCAATGGTTGTATGACGGCGGAGGATTGCTTTACGGCGGCGACCTGGCCGAAGGAGCGGCTGGGTCGTGCTCTGACGAAAGATCAAGTAGTGGCGCTCAAGCTGGAACGTCTCCGAAAGGTCATGGAGGAATTTCCCACCACCCTGTGGGCCAAACGTGCCGGATTACTGTCCGGGGTGATCTTGATCGATCGGAATCCCGGAGGCGCTCTACCATACCTTCGAGCAGCCCAGCGGGACTTTCTCGTGCTCGATGATTATATCCGATTTTGGATGGGAGAGGCGTTGCTGCGCTTAGGGGATGGAAGAGAAGCGGCCGCCATGTTTGAAGGAGTGCCGCAAGCGGTTCCTGATTCCAATCTTCTCAATCAGGTGGCGCTCCGTGCCGGGGAAGCATGGTATCAGGCGTCCAGCTGTCCCGAGGCCGTGTCCTGGTTCGTCAAGGCCGTCAATGTCAATGATAAAGACCCGCAGATTTCTCAGGCTTGGTTGCGGCTGGCGTCTTGTTATCTTCGAGAGAATCAATTGACGGAAGCACGAGAAACGCTGAAGCAGCTTTGGACGAAATTTCCGCAGACAAAAGAAGGCAAGGAAGCCGAGACTCTGCTCGGAAGCATTGGAGGAGGACCGTGGATAGCGGCGCCCGACGTACATTACGAGCGCGCCCAGGCTTTTCTCGGCCAGTCGCTCCACGCGGAAGCAATCGAGGAGTTGAAAAAGTTCTTGGCGCAAGATTCATCGTCTCCACAGCGCTTGGATGCCAAGTTTAAATTAGGGGTCGCCCAAGTCCGGCTGAAGCTTTACGATCAGGCACGCGACACCTTCCATGCACTGACCACAGAACAAGGACCTCGATCGGATGAAGCGAGCGTATGGCTGGGGAGGGTTTATCTCAGACAAGGACTCGGGGAAAAGTTATTGGATCTCTGCCGGACGGTCCCGAAGCGAACGATGACTCCCGAACAAAAAGGGCAGATCAATTTATTTGCCGGGATTTGGTTGGAAGATGAGGCGCGATTCGATGAGGCGATCGCAAGATATCGACAGGTGGCCAAGTTCGGAGAACCGGCTTCTCAACGAGCGGAAGGACAATGGCGGGAAGGGTGGGTGCTTTACCGAACGGCTCGTTATCGGGAGGCGATCACCGCGTGGAGCCAGCTCGTCGATCAGAAGGACAACGATTTTGAACCCCAGGCGCTCTACTGGACTGCTCGTTCCTACGGCTATGTGGATGGTGTGAAGTCAAAAGAACTGTTTGCCCTCCTCTGTCAACGGTTTCCGTATACCTACTACTGCCAGCTGGCGCACGAACAGACGGACCAGTCGGTTTCCGGGCAGGCGAAACAGGAAGGCCCCGTTGTCGCTGCCTCGTCCACTCAGTCTATCCCCGAGGTAACTCAGCTGTCGGTTCAGGACAACCCGACCAGCAGTCGTATGCAGATCGAGCTACAGCCGGCGTACCGGCGGGCGGTGGAACTCAGGACACTCGGCCTCGAGCGCGATGCCGCCAGAGAGCTCGGCGCGTTGACGGATCAGTATAGCCGTGATCCCGAGGTGTTGGCGGCCTTATCAATGATGTTGAACGAGGTCGGCGCCTATCATCATGCCCTGCGCCTGGTACGGTCCCGATTCCGTGAGAAGCTGGAGCGAACCGGCGGAGCGGTTGCAGATGGACTTTGGAATGTGGCCTATCCCACAGGATTGATCCCTACGATTAAAATGTCGGGAGCCAAGGGGGTTGATCCTTTTCTTGTTGCAGCGATCATTCGGGAAGAAAGTCAATATGATTGGAGAGCGGTCTCGCGCGTCGGGGCGATTGGATTGATGCAGGTTATGCCTGCCACCGCCAACGCCGTGGCTCAACAACACCGCCTGCCAAACCTATCCCGAGAAGATTTATTCGATCAAGAGATCAATATCAGAATCGGGGCCCGGTATGTTGAGCAACTGTTTACGCAGTTTGCAGGCAATATGGTGCAGACGATCGCGGCGTACAATGCCGGCCCAAACGTTGTGGGAACCTGGGCGGCGACCTATCAGGGACGGAGCGAGGACGAATTCGTCGAGTTGATCCAGTACCAGGAGACCAGGCAATACGTCAAACGCGTCCTGCGTAGCTACAAGGAATACCTGCGTCTGGCAGGAGTTCAAAAGACCGTTTCTTGACAAGGTCTTGTGAAGTTTTTATAGTGCGCCACAATCCGTAGGGGCAATAACGAAGAAAGGTTGATTATGGAGTTGGATCGACTTGATGCATTGGAAACTCGAATTCGTGACTTGGTGAAGCTCGTCCAAGAACTCAAACGAAAGAATGCATTATTGGAGGAGGAGCTCCAGACAGCTCGCCAGCGGTTGGCTGCGCAGGATGATATGAGTCGAAAATGGGAAAAGGAACGGATGGACATCAAGGCGCGAATCGAAAAAGTCATGAGTGAAATGGAGCTCCTCGAATGTGTCGACGATCCTAAGGAGGTGGCCATTGACTAAGACCATTGATGTCGAAATTTATGGTCAACGGTACGCGATCACAGGAGACGGCGATGATGCCTATATCCGGCGGCTGGCCCATTTCGTCGACGATCATATGAAACATCTGGCGGAAGGGATGAAGACGACGACGCCCTCGAAGTTGGCGGTGTTGACGGCGATCAACCTTGCCCATCAGCTGTTTGAGTCCGAGAAAAAACGAATCCAAGGGGAGGCCGATGTCGAACGGCGAATGGTGACGCTGATGGAATCGATCGACGAACAGATGCCGACATCGCTCTTTCGGTAGCGGTAATTCGCTTTGCTTTCGAAGAGTTCCTTTGTTATCATGTAGATAAGTGAGTGTGTAGATGAAGAAGAGATGAAGAAGAAGGGTGATATCGTCAATTGTTGATTTACTGGAAACGAGTGTTGAGCACCACAGAAGACGTTTATTTGATGGGATACGAAGTATTGATTTGGTGGATACTCATGGTAGGGGTCGTGCTTGGGCGGGAACTCCAATCGGCCATGCGACGGCCAGTTTCTGAAATTGACGCGAGTCGGCAGATACCTGCCGGGCTGCACGAGTATCTACTTTCCATACCTGTTTCGATAGCTGCCCCTCTCCAATGGCAAGTGCCTGGAAACCGACAGCCGAGGAGGGGCAAACAGAGAAACTTAACCGGTGTGGTATCGTACCCGGACGATCTCCTGCGTTTCCAGGTAAGACGACTCACGGTCTCCTAAGGCTTCTCCATTCTTCACCTCACATCGTGATTCGTGCCCATCCCAGTCAATCTGGGGCAGGGTGCGAGTGCCGGGGTAAGCTCATCTGATCTGACTGTTTTCAAGCAAGGGGGTGAGTCTCATTTCTACTGCAACTGTCGTTTACATTATTCTTTCGGTGATCTTCGGCGCCGTGATTGGTGCAGGGGTGTTTGAGCGCGTGCGAAGGCGGATGACCGACGCCAAACAGGCCGCGGCTGAAGATTTGGCCAAGCAAGTTGTACAGAATGCACAACGAGAAGCAGATAATATTCTCAAGGAAGCGAGGTTCGAAGCCAAGGACTTGGTATTCAAAGCAAAGTCTGGATTCGAAGAAGAGCAGAAAGCCAAGCTTGGTGAACTCTCGGTGATGGAGAAACGTCTTATCCAACGAGAAGGGGGGCTCGACGGAAAGCTTGCCGCTCTGGAAAAGCGGGACAATGAGTCCCGCAAGCGCGAGGCGGATTTCGCGAAACGAGAAGAAGGTCTGACGGTCAAAGAGTCTGCCTGCGCCAAGGCTGAGCGCGAACATCGCGACGCGCTGGAGCGGGTGGCCGGGATGACGGCTGATGAAGCCAAAAAACAATTAATCCTCGAAATGGAATCGCAGGCGAAACTTGATGCCGTAGGTATAGCCAAACGAACGATCGAAGAAGCCCGTGAGAATGCCGAACGAGAAGCTCGAGAGATCATTACCACTTCGATTCAACGCGTCGTTCGCGACTACGTATCGGAATCCACGATCTCGGTGGTTCCCATTCCAAACGACGCCATGAAAGGACGAATCATCGGCCGGGAGGGACGGAATATCCGTGCGCTCGAAGCGGCGACGGGCATTGATCTGATCATCGATGAAACCCCAGAAGCTGTGATTATTTCCGGGTTCGATCCGTTGCGGCGCGAGATTGCCAAAGTGTCGCTGGAACGGCTGATGCACGATGGGCGCATCCATCCCACGCGCATCGAGGAAATTGTCGAAAAGGTCAAGGTCGACATCGATAAGCTGATGTATGAAGAGGCGGAAAAAATTATTTTTGAGCTGGGACTTTCAGATTTTCACCCTGAATTGATCAAAGTGTTGGGACGTCTCAAGTATCGAACGAGCTACGGGCAAAATAACCTCTATCATGCCCGCGAAGCATCGTATATTTGCGGCATCATGGCGTCGGAGCTGGGTCTCGATGTCAGACTGGCTCGGCGAGGAGCCTTGCTTCATGACATCGGCAAGGCGGTCAGCCATGAAGAAGAGGGGCCGCATGCCATGCTGGGGGCCGAAATTGCCAAGAAATACGGAGAATCTCCCCAAATTGTCAATGCGATCGCCGCGCACCATGAGCAGGTGGAGCCGATCTGTCCGGAGAGTGTCTTGGTGGCGGCTGCTGAGGCGCTGTCGGCGGCACGGCCTGGCGCACGGCGGGAAGCTCTTGAGTCCTATGTGAAGCGGTTGGAAAAGCTGGAATCGCTGGCAACCGGTCACAAGGGAGTGCAGAAAGCGTACGCCATCCAAGCCGGGCGTGAAATTCGCGTCATTGTGCGGCAAGAAGACATTACCGATGCCGAGTCTTTCCAACTTTCTCGTGAACTTGCTAAGAAAATCGAGCAGGAGTTGACCTATCCGGGACAGATCAAGGTTACGGTCATTCGAGAAAGCCGATACGTGGAATACGCCAAATGAAGGTGCTATGCATCGGGGACATCATGGGAGAGCCGGGCCGCCGGGCTGTCGCTCGGGCGGTGCCTCGGCTGATCGTACAGCACCGTATCGATGCGGTCGTTGCCAACGGTGAAAACTTGGCCGGAGGCTTCGGGATCACGCCTGAGTTGGCCGAGGAACTGTTCGAAACAGGCATATCGGTTATCACGACCGGAAATCATGCCTGGGACAAGAAAGAGGCGGTCGATTACTTTTCCCGAGAACCTCGTTTGTTGCGGCCGGCGAACTATCCGGCGGGAGTCCCGGGAAACGGGAGTGTCGTCATTGAGACTGCAGGCGGGGAGAGGCTGGCAGTTCTGCAGCTGATGGGTCGAGTGTATATGCCGACGATCGATTGCCCGTTTCAGACGGCTAAACGCGAGTTGTCACGGTTGAAGCGCGAGACCTCCGCGATCGTCGTCGACATGCATGCGGAGGCCACATCTGAAAAGATGGCCATGGGGCATTTCCTGGACGGGGAAGTGATCGCTGTCGTCGGGACGCATACGCATGTCCAAACCGCCGATGAACAACTCCTCCCGAAGGGCACTGCGTACATCACGGATATCGGCATGACGGGACCTCTCCATTCGGTGATCGGCGTCAAAAAAGAATTGGCGATTGAAAAGTTTTTGACCGCAATGCCGCGGAGATTTGAAGTCGCTTCAGGACCGTCCGTCTTTTGCGCGGTTCTGCTCGAACTCGATCCTCGCTTGGGCAAGGCGATTTCATTTGAACGAATTCGCCTCATCGATTAGGTGGAGACGCTGCAATAGTCTGCGAGCCCTGGCCCCATCAACTCGCAGCGATCGATGGGTATCTTGCGAGCTTCAAGGAAAGGTCGCACGGCTACGTACTCTCGCCCGTCTCTTTCTCCTTCGGAGTTGATCTTGAGACGAGTCCTCACCGTCTCGGAACTGACAGCCATGGTTCGGCTTTCACTCGAAACCGACTTTGCCGAGATATGGCTTGAAGGGGAGATTTCGAACCTGCGCGCGCCAGTGTCCGGGCATCTCTACTGTACACTCAAGGACCAGGCGAGCCAGGTCCGGGCGGTGATCTTCCGTTCGGCGGCCGTTCGTTTGAGGTTCGGCCTGGAGGAGGGGCTGCATGTCGTCGTGCGAGGGCGACTCTCTGTGTATGAGCCGCGTGGAGAGTATCAGGTCATTCTCGACCATCTTGAACCCAAAGGGCGGGGTGCCCTTCAGTTGGCGTTTGAGCAGTTGAAGCGTCGTCTGGAGGCCGAAGGGCTTTTCGATAGGGAGGGCAAACAATCATTACCGACGTTCCCCAGGACCGTCGGAATCGTAACCTCGCCGACCGGGGCGGCGGTTCGTGATTTGATCACCGTGTTGCACCGTCGCTGTCCCATCTTGAACATCATCATCGCGCCTGTACAGGTGCAGGGGCCTGGATCGGCTGAGCAGATCACAGCCGCCATTCAGGCATTGAACAGGCTGGGCGTCGTTGATGTCATGATCATTGGACGGGGCGGTGGTTCGTTGGAAGATCTGTGGAGCTTCAACGAAGAAGCCGTCGTACGAGCCATCGCCGCGTCACAGGTTCCCATCGTCTCGGCTGTTGGACATGAGACGGACGTGACCCTGGCCGACTTTGCGGCAGACGTACGGGCTCCCACACCGTCGGCTGCCGCAGAAATGGTTGCCCCAGTGTTGACAGAGACGGCTGAGCGGCTGGGTATGCTTACCGCCCGCTGTCGGCAAGCTATGACCTCGCGATGCAGGGAACAGCATCAGCGACGTGATCTTCTGCTTGCCCATATGGGACGCATCCGGTTTAGAGTTCTCAAAGAAGCTCAGCAAGTGGATGGCGCTGTGACAGGCATGCGAGAAGCCGTCCGCGCACGGCTGAGACAAGCGATCGTGAATGCGCAAACATGGACGCAAGCACTGATGTCGAGGAGTCCGGTGTTTCAGGTGCGTCGCGATCTGGTGATCGTTCCACAGTTGCGGTCGCGTTTGGTCGCAGCCGTGAACCATGGCCTCAAACGAAAGGCAGAGCATACCCATGCCTATCTCGGCCGATTCAACGGACTGAGCCCGCTCGCCATTCTGGATCGTGGTTATGGGATTCTCGAGACGATGCCTGGGCGCCAGACCATTCGGGATGCCGGGCAGGTCTCCGTCGGGGAAGAGATTCTGGCACGTCTTGCCAGGGGTCAGATTCGATGTACCGTGGAGGAAGTCAAGTTGGATCCATCGGATTAAAAGCCCGGCTGAGACTTCGTTATAATGAGCTGCGTATCGGCTTAAAAGGAGATTGTTGTGGCTGGAGTGAAGTTTGAACAGGCGATGGCTAGACTAGAAGCTATCGTGGGTGAATTAGAGAAGGGAGATCTGCCGCTCGATGAATCGCTAAAGATTTTTGAGGAAGGTATCCGGTTGTCAAAGAACTGTTTAAGAGTATTGGAAGAGGCCGAACGGAAAGTAGAAGTTCTGGTTCAGGACAAGAATGGGAAGAAACAGTTACGCGCCTTCACGTCCGATGACATTGACGTACCGGAATCCGCGGAAGACTCATAACAGGTCATCCTTCTGACCATCGTTCTTTTCTGAACTCCCTCCTTTTGATTCTCATGGGCACGAACAAACGGCGCGATAGAGATCGCTGTGACCATGTGCTGACGGCTCGGGGATTGGCGCAGAGCCGAGATGTTGCCGTTCGGATGATTCTCGCGGGTAAAGTCAAGAGCAACGGGGCGATCGTCGACAAGCCGTCCAGGGTGATTCCCACCGACGCAGTCATCGAGATCATCGGAGAGAGCAAGCCGTTCGTCAGCCGGGGAGGAGAAAAACTGGCGGCCGCCTTGGACGCCTATTCGATCGCACCTCAAGGAATGGTCTGTCTCGATGTCGGGTGCTCGACCGGAGGGTTCACAGACTGTTTGCTCCAAAGGGGGGTTGCGAGGGTCTACGCGGTTGATGTGGGATATGGTCAGTTCGATTGGCGGCTTCGGCAAGACCCACGCGTCGTGCTGATCGAACGGACCAACATTCGCTATATGGCTCCTTCCACCATCCCGGAGCCGGTTGATCTGGTCGTCATCGATGTCTCGTTTATCTCATTGACGAAGGTGCTTCCGCCCGTCACGCAATTTCTTCGTTCTCCAGCCCATGTCATTGTCTTGATCAAACCACAGTTTGAAGTGGGAAAGGGGCAAGTGGGTCGGGGGGGCATCGTGCGGGACGACGCACAGCGAGCGGAGGCGGCCCAGAGAGTTGTACGGTTCGCGGCACAAATGGGGCTGCAGACAATGAAGATCATTGTCTCTCCGATCAAAGGGAAAAAGGGCAATCAGGAAATATTAGCAATCTTTGAGTACAACACCCCGTTTCATGGTATGTAAGGGGGTATCATAACTGTTGAGAGTTCATTCGGGAGGGCCAATGAAAGTACTCGTGACCGGCGGCGCAGGATTTATCGGGTCTCATGTGGTGGACCGACTCGTTGAAGAGGGGCATCAAGTCGTCATCGTCGACAATCTGGCCACTGGAAAGCGCAAAAACGTCAACCGTGCGGCGAGTCTTTACAAAACCGACATTACCAGCTGGCGTCTCGAACGGGTCTTTCGCAATGAACGGCCCAACATTGTCCTCCACCTGGCGGCGCAGATCAGTGTCCGTCGTTCGGTAGAGGATCCGGTGTTCGATGCGCAGGTCAACGTCTTGGGAACCATGAACGTGTTGCAACAGGCTGTTCGGTATGGTTGTCGAAAGGTCGTATTCTCCTCATCCGGTGGGGCAATCTACGGTGAACAGGAAACATTTCCGGCCGCCGAATCACACGCCACTAACCCACTCTCACCCTATGGCATCAGTAAGCTGTGCGGTGAACATTACTTGTCCTACTTCCAACGGACAAGCGGGATTCCGGTAGTCAGCCTACGGTACGCCAACGTGTATGGACCGAGACAGGATCCGGAGGGAGAAGCCGGGGTCGTTGCCATTTTCATCCAAAAGATGTTGAACAACGAGCAGCCCATTATTAACGGAAACGGCCGCCAAACACGTGATTTCGTATTCGTCGACGACGTGGCGGAAGCGAATCTAGCCGCCATGGGGCAGAATGCGCACGGAGTGTACAACGTCGGAACAGGTACCGAGACATCCGTCAATGAGTTGTTCCGCATGCTCGCCGGTCTAACCGCTTCGAGCGCCAAGGAAATTCATGGCCCGGCCAAGGCCGGCGAGCAGATTCGCAGCGTGGTTGATCCATCCAGAATCAAACAAGACCTTGGGTGGGAGGTCAAGGCGGACCTCGCCGAAGGACTGAAGCAGACAGTGGAATTCTTCCAAGGGAAGAGCCGATAGCTCACCGGCCCGACCGAGGGAATCGAACCTTGCACCGACGCTTACGATCTCAGACGAACCTGCCGACTTACGACTGTCGGTGTCCCATCGGATCAGTATCGAGCGACACTCCCATCTACTTGGATAGACCATGCATCGATCCCGCCGATCAGGTTCTTCACGTTTGAAAATCCCTGCTGTAACAAGAATCCTGTCGCGTCTCCGCTTCGCATTCCATGATGGCAGTAGGCAATGATCTCGGCATTTCTATCCAATTTGGAAAGGGAATCGGGCAGCGTGCCGAGTGGAATGAGAATAGAGTTGTCCAGCTTGGCGAGTTGGTTTTCCCAAGGCTCCCGCACATCCAGAATCACCAATTTGTCCCCTTTATCGAGTCGTGCCTTCAGTTCTTTTGGTGTAATGGCAAAGCTCATGTCATATTCTCCTCATGACCAGGACGGAATCATAAGCGACCGATGAAAAGGCTGTCAATGCGGTTCACCATGCAGGGGAGACGCAGCCTCCCTCCATGGCTCATACTGTATCGAATTCCCATCGTCCCCGTCGGTCGGGAGGGGTGAGCGCCTGGTCGAGATGTTTGATGAAGTCTGCCCGTGGAATTTCTTCCGCGCCGAACCGGCTGACATGGGGCGAGAATTGTTGGCAATCGATGAGGCGGAAGTTCCAGGTCTGAAGTTGCTTGACAAGTCTCACGAGCGCCACTTTGGATGCATCATCGACTCGCGTAAACATCGACTCGGCAAAGAAGGCCCCTCCTATCGCCACGCCGTACAGTCCGCCGACCAAGCGACCGTTTTGCCATGTCTCGATGGAATGGGCGTAGCCGAGTTCATGCAAGCATGTATAGGCGTTCAGCATTGCATCTGTGATCCAGGTTCCTCCTTCGGGATACTGTGGGCGAGCCTCTGCGCACCCTTCCATGATACTTCGAAAGCTCGTATCGAGCGTGACGGTGAACACATCAGGGCGAAGGCGTCGCTTGAGGCTGCGCGAGACATGGAGTTTGCTAGGGAACAGCACGGCGCGAGGATCCGGCGACCACCAGAGAATGGGTTGCTTGTCGTTATACCAGGGGAAAATGCCCTGTCGATAGGCTTCGAGTAACCGCTCCGGACAGAGATCGCCTCCTACCGCGAGGAGGCCTTCAGGGGATGCCCGATCAACCGGGGGAAAATGAAGATCGTGCCGATTCAAACGAAACATCGCTCTGTACGATATGTGAAGCGGTGCAAAACGATTACGGCGGGATGAGCCGGAGCTCGGTCATCATCCTTTAGGCTGTTCCGCCGAGGCCAGAATGGGTTGAAACATCGGATCAGCTTTAAGCACAGCCATTAGACGCTCGCTGTGAAGAAAATAGCGCCAGACCTCATCATCTTTTCCTGGTATTCCATCAAACCAGCGTTTGGCCGCGGTGAGGTGTTGTAGCATCCGGTTTTTATCCCCATAGTCAGGCATGAAAATCATGCTATAGGCCATGGTGTATTCCGCGAGAAACTTGTCGAGCGGCAGCTCGGCGATGACCGATGAGGCGTAAGCGTCCTCGTACGCTCGGACACTGTCCGGATCGTGCAAGATTCGATTCCACGCCACCTTGTTGATGCGTGACCAGGCCAGCTGCACCAGCGCCTCGGCTTTTGGCGTCTTTCGTTCGTTCGGAATGTCTTTGACCAATGCGTCGAACGTCTCGATCATCGGAACCTGGTCATTGTTCCATCGATAGGCCATGCCGAGCTGAAATCGGCAGTCCAGTTGTTCAGGTCGAATGCTAGCAAGGGTTTCTAGTGCAGGCAGCAGTCGGTACAAGAAGTCTGCCGGTGTCGGTTGCGGAAATCCACCCATCTCCATCGCATTCGACAGGTCCAGGCGAGTGGAGGCTGCGGAGGTGTTCCAATAAAACTCATTGACGGTCACGGATAGCGCCGGATCTTTAACGAGCAATTGATGATTCTGAGCGGCTTCCCGAAGTAAGACGGCATGGAGATTTCTGGTCAGGATCGTGAGCGCGTCAATTTGATGCGGGTCGATGATCAAGATACGATTGAGCATGGCGACGCGATCGCGTAATTCAGGAAACGCAGAAGCCTGTGCTGCTGCCGCCGTCAAGGTTCCAGGTTGATCGTCGGGACCCCACCAGACAAGCGAGTCAGGAAGTGCTCGGCTCGTTTCAGTCGTGAACGGAATTCTGTCCGCTACCATACCCGGCGCTTCAGGGGTGGTTCTCACGGGCAGATGAAAGACGGCCGAGTCTCGAGGAAAGCCGTATTTTTTGAGCCCGGTGAAGACAATCCATTGAGTGGTGATGGATTTTATGGCGCGCCGCTCTCGCGTGATCGTATTTGTCCATCGGACGGTGCCGGGTCCGTACGCCACCGGCGATGTGAGGGGATCATGATAATGGACGGCCAATTCAACCAGCGTGGTCGGGACACCGATGATTTTCTCCTTCCGATTTAATCGGAATGATCCATTCGAAATCGAGCGGCTGTTCGCCACCGTGAGATGAAGGCCGGTTCCGGGGGGCGACAATCCGAGGACATCCATGACAAAGGCTGAGGCCTGAGTCCGAGCGAGATCATCTCCATAAAATACCAGGAACCCTGTGCTGGGCCAGAGAATGTTCATCCCAATATCCGATCGCTTCAAGAGCGGAGCATGGCCGGCAGTCAGTTCTTGCCAACAATCCTCATACGAAGCGTCGATTGCCTGAGGCTTAACCGGCAGCATGGTCAGGTGTTTGTATTGGCACGCGAAGTCCAGCTGCCCAGCCATGATCTTGTCGCCTTTGGCGATGGCTTGGGCATATCGAAGGGCCGTGTCGATGGCGGCCTTATTTCCTGTCGCCTTCTGAGGTGCCTTGGAGGCCGCAGTCACAAGGTCGGGTAAGGTGACCTCAAAGGCCATCAGCAGTCCGGAGAGAAGTAGAATTCCAAGCAATAGGTTCTTATTCATGATGAAAATGACTCACTGGTGTCGGTTACCCAGATTAGGCGGTTTTCAGTATCTTCGCACGCATCAACGCACGGTCGGTTGTCGATAAAGCCGGCGCCGGGTTGTGGCGACAGAGCGATACGGTTTGGCGCAATGACGTCATGAAGATTTCACAATTCGGACAAGCGCCCAGATGTCGACGAATTTGCCGGCAAATACTCGCGGAAAGTTCGTCATCAATATAAGCGGACAACCGGCGAAGGATGCGCAGGCACCGGCCGTTCCCATGAGCATGTCGGTGCCGGGTCATTGAAAAACGCCGTCGCCGCTTAGAAAGTTTTATCATGTGGATGAGTCCCTCCGCTAGCCGAGTGAGTCGTGGTGGATGGACGATTTGCCGAGGCCTCTCGCACTGAGTTCACGGCGCACAAACAGTCGAGCCCGATGTAAGCGTGATTTCACCGCTCGTTCGTTCAAGCCCATGATGGCTCCAACCTCTTTGGCGCTTAATCCTTCCATGTCACGAAGCACCAAGACCATTTTGTACTTCTTCGGTAATTGGTTGATCGCGGTATCGAGTGCTTCCCGCAATTGTTTATTCTGGAGGGCGGCCTCGGGACTGAGTCCATCGATCGGAATCTGCAAATGGAATTCACCGTCGGATGTGGGAATGAATTCCTCGAGCGACAGCTCTCGTTCCGGGGCTCCTTTCCGTCTCCGCCGCATGCGCAGGCACGCCCGCGAAGCGATGGTATAGAGCCACGTCGAAATTTGAGCGTCGCCCCGAAACCTGGCGAGGCCTCGATACGCATTCAAAAAAGTCTCCTGTACCAAATCCTTTGCAGCTTCCGGTTCGCCGCACAATCGATAAGCGAAGCGATACATGAGCTCCACGTGATCCTTGTACAGAGTATCAAAATTTTTAGCGGATTGGGGATTACTCGAGGACGAGGCCGGTGAGCGGCGAATGGTAGATGTGGTGCCCATGCCTAGCGCAGTCTATGAGGGGATTGAAAAGAGAGTCAAGACGGACAAAAGCAGGACGTCGTGAAATCACTTCATCCGATGGAATTCGACGACGTCACCTTGCCCATCGAGCTCCACCGTAATAAGGGTCCCTTCTCTTGCCCCGTTCAGCGAGGATTTACCTAAATCTGCCGGGTAGATCTGTTCCCCGTCCGGGGTCCAGAGCCTGACGTTGGCTCGATCCGGCGTGGCAAATTCCAGAGGACCCGTGACGAAACGTCGAATAGGAGCAGAATCGATGGACGCAGAGAGATCCGCCACGAGGTGATGGTCATGCATGCGCACGGTCAGGATCTGTCCAACCTTGGCATTTTTGATTCCGATCTTGGCATTGACATTGATGATGCCGATGGGAGTCCGAAAGAAAATGAAATTGGACTTCAGTTTTGAAATAGTTCCGGTCAGCAACACGTGCGCCTTGGACCCATTAAGGGCCACCTGACTGATCTGAAGGTCGAACTGCAGGTCGTGCACGCCGATGACGGTGTCCCTCCCGTCAACTTCGACCGTCACCGACTCGCCCTCCTTGCGGGAAGCGAGCGTCCGCTCATATGCGCCCATGTGGAAGGCCTTCTCACCTTCCGGCGTCCAACCTATCAACTGTGTGCCGTCCTCATTGTCTCGTTTGAACGGACCGGTCAAATAGCGGTGGACGAGTGACCCATCGGTTCGCTTGACAATATCCACCACGACGTGGTCTTCGTGGATCAAAAAGACCACTTCTTGCGAGGCGGGGAGAGTTTTGAGCGTGGTTTTTGAACTGAGCGACATGAGCCCCACCGGCGTTTTCAGGAAGACGATCCCAGGCTTGGCCCGCCAAACCCGGCCTGTCAGCATGATGGAAGGGTTCGCCTCAGTAGGAACGACCGCCGTAGGGGCAATTTCCTGTTGAGCCATCGGAGGGCTGTCCCCTTGTGGCTGAGCGGACGGAAACGTCTCGGGAGCCTGAGCAGGTGGAGTCTCGCTGTCCTGCGGCTGGACAGCTGTGGGGATTTCATCCTGGGGGCGAGCAGGTGCAGCCTCATCGGCCTCGGATTGAGTCGGTGCTGTATCTTCAGCCTGGGATTGAGTCGGTGCAGGGGCATTGACCAAAGATTCCGAGGATTGCCCGGATGCTGCTTGATCAGTCTGGGGTTGAGAAGCTGTAGAGGTATCGAGCTGAGCTTCCAAGGGAGTGGGATCGGCGGGCGGTGTCTGAGCCTTCTCTCCGTCCGCGAGACTTGCTGTGGCGCAGCCGGCATTGACTGTTCCGAGGAGAAGCAATGCGTGCAAGAACCGTCTGGTGTATGAAAACCGATCCATAAGAGGCGAATGTGTTCAGTATAGAAGTGGTGAATTTTTCGTTCCGGCTAAACGAAAACCCCTCTGAGTTGTGAATTATCGCGGCTGCGATCAAACACTGACCATCCATGCGAATAACATGGGGTCAGAATCGGAGTCAACTCCAAAGCAGGTTGCCGATTAGAGCGGTAGGCCTTATTCGGCTATGTCGAATGGACAGGAGGACTCAAGGATGCAGACGAATGCCGCCGAGGTTGTCCGAGTGCATGATCTCACACACGATGTCCGTGAGTTTGACTTGCGAGTGATCTCGCCTGCGACACTGGATTTCCAGCCGGGCAATTCATTTCTTTTGAGATTCCCGTCATAGGGAGACCGCATCCGATGACACGTGCCTATTCGATTGCCTCACCGCCCAGTCAACGGAGCATCCTGACATTGGTCTTCAACCGCGTGGACCACGGACCAGGGTCGACATTGCTCTTTGGTCTCAAACCCGGCGATCAGGTCCATTTCAAAGGGCTGGCGGGAAGTTTTCGTCTGCGCGACGATGTGCCACGCAATCTCCTGTTTGTCTCGACCGGCACGGGGATTGCCCCGATCCGGTCTATGCTCCAGACTCTATTGTCCAAAGCAACCCCGCAGGTCGTGTCCTTGCTATGGGGTCTCCGAGCCCAGCGGGATCTGTACTATCAGGAAGGGCTGCATGAACTGGTGGCGGCCCGGCATCCCATGTTTCACAGTACCATCACATTGTCTCGTCCGGATCCGGGATGGACCGGTCCAACCGGTCGCGTCACCGCTCTGGTGCAGGAGCGTGTCAAGACGGTGGACAACCTCGCCGTGTACCTCTGCGGAAACGGCGGCATGATCAAGGACGTGACCGGCTTTCTTCGCTCGAAAGGCCTCTGCCCGATCTATCGCGAAAAGTGGTACGACGAAGAGAATGAAGAGGAATGACATTGCTGTTCATGAGCTGGCCCGGATTTCGTGGACACCAAGTTATGAACCGCCGGGAGAAACGCGAGGCAGCCCTACGCGTGCATCTCGTCCATCAAGGCAATGGTTCCTGACACCTTTCTCTTCTTGCATCTGATCTATACATGATGGCCCCCCTAAGTTGTTTTGACTCTCTTCCTGGTTAGGGTTCCACACATCACAAAGCTACGCTCCACCTACTATCCAATGACGATGCCCCACAAACGGGGAGTACCAAGTTGATTCGTATTGGTGCACCCTTCTGCGAGCAGGAACACAGGAGGAGACTATGAGGCACTGGTAGGCACTCATTGGAATCGCAAGCGTATTGCTCACGGGATGCGCAAGCCTCGTTCATGGGCCGAACCAAGATCTCACGATCACCAGTCAGCCGGAGTCCCTGTGCGTGACAATCAACGGCGAATCGTATGGGGCAACCCCGGTGGTTGCCTCGCTTCCGAGAGGCAAGAACTATGTGGTGCAGGTGCGCAAGGAGAACTATCTCCCGCACGAGATGACGGTCGTTCCGGTGATGAATTCAATGACGTGGGGGAATCTATTCCTCGGTGGAATTGTCGGGATGGCGGTGGATGGAGCGACGAATGCCATCTATGAACATTCGCTGAGTCGGGTGCATGCCTTCTTCGCCGTGCCGGTCGGACAGGTGCACAAACGAGACGAATGCCCCGAGTCCGTGGTTGTCGTAGCGGCACGACGTAAGGAGGCAGAACAAGCACGGTTCGTGCAGTCGGGACTCACTCCGTATGACGAGCCTAGGAAACATTGACCAATGCAGCGCTGTAACTCCGAGGGCCGGAAAGCAAATGGTATCGGTAGTCCGGTGGGAGGACACATGATAGGTCAATGGCGGACACTGGTCGGAATCGTAATCGTGGGGCTGACGCTTACAAGCTGCGCGACAATCGTGAATGGGCAACACCAAGAACTTGCCGTAACGAGTCAACCAGAGGCCTTATGCGTCTCCATCAACGGACAGTCGTATGGCGCGACACCCGTCATCGCATCGCTCCACCGAGGGCATGTGTATGTGGTGAGGGTTGAGCAACACGGCTCCCCTCCCTACGAAATCAGTGTCGTTCCAGTGGTGAGTCCATGGGTCTGGGGCAATCTGGTCTTTGGCGGCTTGATCGGGGTGGTTGTTGATTTCAGTAACGATGCGTTGTACGACCTTTCCCCCAATCGCGTGCATGCACTGTTCCCGGGCCCTCAAGAGCAGGCCCACACAATGAAGCCGTCGGAGTGTGCTGCTGAGGAGGCAGTGCTGGAAGAAAGACAGAAACAACTGACCAAGGGGATTGCGTCACCATCAAATCTATTAAAGGACAGCGCCATACGACACAGCGCAGTGAACTAATCAAGTTCTCTGGTTACTGAGGCGAACGCTAAATAGTGCGTACCTTAATTTCTTGAAAAGCGCATAAACAGCCGCTTTTCGGGATGTTCTTACTGACAAATTGCGCACTCTTTCATGGTCGGATCAGTAACTGAAGACGAGTGTTACTTGGTGGCCGGAAGACTGGCGCTTTATGAAGGCGCTGCCACATGGGGAAGAAGTCGTACAGCCAGGAAGGTAAGCTATTTCAGCGTGGGCTGGTGTCATGAAAGGAGCGATCATGAAACTCGTCTTCCTACTGGTGTTCTCACTTACTCTATCAGGATGTTTGGCTGTGCCTGTTGCCATGTACGCGGAATATCAGTACCGGAACCAGTTAGAGAGAGAATGCCAAGAAGGTCTACAATCGTCGTGCCTAGAACTCGAGCGTAAACATAAAGCCGATAGAGACTATACCCCTGTTGCTGATGCGAGACACTGACAAGCAATTTCGGACCTGTACCCGGCTCAGCGCATGACGACGCCGGAAGTAGGGACGCGAACTGTGTATGTAGCCTCATCGACACTCGCTCACAGGCCTCGGTGAGCACGCGTCCATTCGCCCGATTCAAGACGTGGTACACCAACCCGCCGGGAGCGACGGGAAGCGGACGGCCCATACGCGTACACCAAGTCCATCAAGGCACTGGTTCCTGACACTTTTTCATCTATCGGCGAGTACAGTCTCAGCAAATGCATCAAGAGCAGCCCGACGGTCTTGTCTCCCTTGGCTATGTAGGAGCACGGTACCACGATAGGGTCATTGACCCACAAAATGCCAGGTTCGAGCAGTGATCTGAGGGTATTGCTTGACAGATCCTGCCCAGCTGAACGATGCTACCAGAGCAAGACAGCAGAGGAAACATCACGTCCCATGGCTGCGACCAAACCCATGACCATTTCGTTACCAGCCGACCTGCTGCGCGAGACGCAGCGCCTCGCTAGTGTGGAGGCGACTACACCGGCCAAACTCGTGGAACTAGCGCTTCGCCAATATCTCACCTCACGCCGCTGGCAGCGGCTTCGCCAATGGGGTGCCGACACGGCCAAACGGTTAGGGTTGAAGTCCGAGGCCGATCTGGAACGATTCCTCCGGCGTACTCGCCCCCGCACGCGCGGACGGCGGCGGTGATTACCGCCGTCGCGGATACCAATATTTACATCTCAGCGTTGCTCTTTGGCGGTCCTGCCGAAACGATTTTGAGTATGGCGCGAGCGGGACTGATCGAGCTGTCGCATTCCCCCGCCATCGAGCGAGAATTGCAACGCATCTTGCACGACAAATTTCAGTGGACCAAGCTCCAAGTCCAAGATGCGCTTGCGGAGCTCCGCACCGTCAGTCATCGCATCCTGCCTGCATTGCGTCTGTCGGGTATTGTGCAGGATGACGCCGATCACCGAATTCTTGAGTGCGCCTTGGCAGCACGGGTCGACTATCTGATTACCGGCGACAAGCGGCACCTGCAGCCCCTTAAGCAGTTTCGCGGCATTACCATTGTGTCGCCGCGTACGTTCCTGAACCTCTTCACTTAGCGCGCCCTGTCAGCGCATTGTCCATGCCTCCTGCATACTGGTGCCACGGCTGGTTCCCATGGCGGCGGTCGACTCACAAAATGCCAGGTTCCAGCAGTGGCCAGAGAGGAATCAGATGTCTGAGACGAAATTGATGGAGTCGGCGCCGAGAGTCGTGTTTTTCGACTTGGTTATTCGGACCTTCGAATGGGTAGGACATTCACTTTTTCCTCACCATGAGACGCAGCGGTGTGCCGGTGAATTGGTATGTCTCGCGCAGTTGATTCTCCAAGTATCGGAGATATGAAGGTGTGAGGTCTTCCGGGTGTCCGACGAACAAGGCGAAGACCGGCGGTTTGGTGGCCACCTGCGTGATATAGGCGGATTTCGTCACAGCTGATGGCTTGTGCTTGCGAACCGGCAAGGGATGGCTGACCAGAATCTTCTGCAGCCAGGTATTCAGCGCGCCGGTGGGGACACGCTTGGTGAACATGGTGTGTACGTCCTTGAGGAGGGGGAAGAGACGGCGGACGGATTCTGGTTTGAGAGCCGATCCGTAGAGGACCGGAGCCCAGGTCAGAAAGGGAAACCGGCGACGGAGTTCGCGTTCATACTCTTGTCGCGCTTTCGGATCTCCAGCCCGTAAGTCCCACTTGTTGCTCAACAGAATGCAGGCGCGCCCTTGCTTCAGAATGGCCCCGGCGATCTTAGTGTCTTGTTCCGTGACTCCTCCCAGACCATCAAGTAAGAGAACCGCGATGTCGGACCGACCGATGGCACGAAGCGATCGGAGTACGCTGTAGCCTTCCACCCCGCGGTCGACCTTGCCGCGACGCCTGATGCCTGCCGTGTCGGTGAAGATGTAGCGTTCGTTCTGGTGTATGACCAGTGAGTCGATCGGATCACGTGTCGTTCCTGGGACATCGCTGACGACGACCCGGTCCTCTCCAAGCAGCGCATTCACGAGGGTGGATTTGCCGACGTTCGGACGTCCTACCACGGCCACGCGAGGGAGTTGTTGCAGCTCGTCGGACTCGTCAGCGGACGGAAGGAGCGGGTACATGGCGTCCAACAGCTCAGCGACACCGAGGCCATGTTCAGCGGACACAGGGTAGAGCTGGTCGGCGCCCAAGCGATAGAAGTCGGCCAGCAAGGGCTCGGACTTCGGCGTGTCGATCTTGTTGATCACATAGAACAGGGGTTTCGTGACTCCACGCAGCAGCCGTACGACTTCGTGATCCGGCGGGGTCAATCCTGAGCGACCGTCCAAGAGCACGATGAGGATATCCGCTTCAGCAATCGCCAGTTCCGACTGTCGTCGAATCAGGGACAACATGCTGTCGGAGGTAGACAGATCCAGTCCCCCCGTATCGACCAGCCGAAACCTTCGATTGCGGTACGAGGCGTCGGCATAGTTGCGGTCACGGGTCACGCCGGGTACGTCGTCCACAATGGCGATCTTCGCGCCTAAGATCTTGTTAAACAGTGTCGACTTCCCCACGTTCGGCCGACCGATGATGGCGACGAGAGGAGGTGATCCGCTTTCCATTGAAGGCAACGGCAGCGTCGGTTCTTGTTTGGAAGCTGATTTCGTACGCGGCATAACTTGTCGGACCGTAGCATAGGGTTTTTCTCAAAGACAACCTGCCTCGTCTTCTCTTGTGCCGTTCGGCTATACTTTGCGCGATGACTCAGCACCCCCCCGACTGGTTTCAAATCGACGATGTGCTGCTCGATATGGACGGGACGTTGCTCGACCGCCATTTCGATAACTTCTTTTTCGAGGAGGAGCTGCCGCGTCGGTATGCCACGCTCCACGCACTCCCGTTTGAGGAAGCTCGCGATCGCTTGATGACGATGTATCGATCGGTCGAAGGCGAATTAGCGTGGACGGACCTGGACTACTGGACGAAGCGGGTCGGCATCGATGTGGTGGCGATGCACAAGGAACTCGATCACATGATCGGCTTTCTCCCTGGTGCCGAGGAATTCTTGCGCCATCTTCGTCAGCTTGGGAAGCGGGTGACGATCGTGACGAACGCTCATTCTACGGGTGTCTCGGTCAAAGTCGCCAAGACCGGTCTAGATCGCTACGTCAACCGGATCGTGGATGCCTTTGAGGTCGGTTATCTCAAGATGCGACCGGAGTATTGGCCGAACTGTCAGCGCTTGTTGGGTTTCGATCCGTCGCGATCCCTGTTCATGGATGACGATGAAGGATGTCTGCTGGCCGCGAAAGAATTCGGGGTGGCCAACTTGGTTCACAGCGCCAAGTCGAGTTCGCAATTACCGCCGTCTCCACTCTCCCGGTTTTTCTCCATTGCCGGATTTGCACCGCTTCTCAACGGCCGGTCACCAGCCTGATTGTTTTTGGTTGCCGTGCCTCGGTACATCTCACCTGCCAATCTTGGCATACCCTGCATGCTGAATCGATCGAGGTGAACGATCTCGAGGCCGGATTGGGTGATCAGCCGATCGATCTGCCGGTTGAGGTTACATCCGCATCCGATCACGTTCTGAATTGGATTCAGCCGGTCTTGCCACCCAGCGATCTTTCGATCATCGCTCAGGCCATGTTCCAAGAAGAGAAACCTTCCTCCCGGTTTGAGGACACGCCCGACTTCTTGCAGCGCGAGCACTGGACCAGGAATCGTGCAGAGCGTCCACGTGCTGACGACATAATCAAACCGTTGATCGGCATGGGGAAGGGTCTCGGCGGTGCCTTTTTGAATGCGAACTGGAAACGAGAGACAGGCGCTGCGTGCTGCGACTGTTTTTGGGAGGAGCTGGGCTGGGTCGACCGCATGGAGTTCTGTGACGGTCTTCGGATAGTGAGGCAGATTCAGACCCGTTCCTATCCCGAGTTCTAGGACTTCACCATGGGTTGAAGCGAGTAGCTCGCTGCGCAAGCGAAGAAATTCTTCTCCGGCCATGACCCACTCCATGAGGCGTGGGAAGATATGATCGCAGTAGAACCCCATCGCGCTTGTAGTATAACAAGAGCCTCATTCGCTCGGTTTCGAACTTGTGACCCCACGGAGGCTATGTTAGATTCCGCAGTTCAATTGACATTCAATCTTTAGTCGTCAACACGCAATTTTTACTATGAGTAAAGGATACGATCATCGCGCGATCGAAGCGAAATGGCAGCAGTACTGGGATCAGCACCGGACGTTTCGCGTCACGGAAGATCCTGGTAAGCCGAAATTTTACTGCCTCGATATGTTCCCTTACCCCTCCGGTTCCGGGCTCCATGTCGGACATCTTGAGGGATACACCGCCACCGATATTGTCTCACGGTACAAACGGATGCGTGGGTTCAACGTGCTGCACCCGATGGGCTGGGACGCGTTCGGTCTGCCGGCGGAACAGTACGCGGTGAAAACAGGCATTCATCCTGCCCTGACGACAGCCGAGAACATCGCCACCTTTAAGCGTCAGATGAAGCGAGTCGGACTCTCGTATGATTGGGAGCGAGAGCTCAGTACCACGGATCCGCAGTACTATCGGTGGACCCAATGGATTTTCTTGAAGCTTTTCGAACGAGGATTGGCCTACGTGGCGGAAGTTCCCGTGAACTGGTGTCCTGCGCTCGGCACGGTGCTGGCAAACGAGGAAATCATCGACGGCAAGAGCGAAGTCGGCGGTTTTGACGTGATTCGCAAGCCGATGCGGCAATGGGTGCTCAAGATCACCGCCTACGCCGATCGATTGCTTGAGGACTTGAAACTCGTCGACTGGCCTCCCAGTACGCTGGAGATGCAAAAAAACTGGATCGGGCGATCGATCGGCGCAGAGGTTGATTTTTCGCTTGCCGATCGGAGAGGCGCGATTCGAGTGTTCACAACCAGACCGGACACGCTGTTCGGCGCGACCTACGTGGTCTTAGCGCCTGAACACCCGCTTGTCGACGTGGTCGCGAGTGAGGAGCAAAAAGCTGCCGTCCAGGCCTATCGTGAAACCGCGGCGAAGAAAAGCGATCTGCAACGACAAGAGCTCGATAAGGAGAAGACCGGAGTCTTCACCGGCGGCTACGCCGTCAACCCGGTGAACCATGAACGCCTGCCGATTTGGATCGCCGATTATGTGCTGATGAGTTACGGGACCGGCGCCATCATGGCCGTGCCGGCGCACGACGAACGAGACTGGGCGTTCGCGCGCCAATATCAACTCACTATTCGAGAAGTGATCGCCGGCGGAAATATCCACGAGGGGGCGTTCACGGACATAGATCGTGGGACGGTCGTGAATTCTGCGACCGCTGACGGCAGCTTTTCGATCAATGGTCTCGCTCCGTCTGAAGCGATCCCCAAAATTACTGAATGGCTTGCGAAACAGGGAAAGGGGCTACGAGCAATCAATTACAAGTTACGCGACTGGCTCTTCGCCCGCCAGCGCTATTGGGGCGAGCCGTTCCCGGTTGTGTGGGTCGATGGAGAGGCACGTCCGCTTCCGGAGGAGCAGTTGCCTCTCGTCTTACCGGAAACGAGCAATTTTAAACCGTCCGGGACGGGCGAAAGTCCGTTGGCCAACTTGGATTCGTGGCTGACGACGATCGATCCTGTCATCGGTAAGCCGGCTCGGCGCGAAACCAATACGATGCCCCAGTGGGCCGGCTCTTGCTGGTACTACCTGAGATTCATTGATCCCAAAAACTCGACACAGCTCGTCGATCCGGCCAAAGAACGCTATTGGATGCCCGTGGACCTGTATATCGGGGGCAGCGAGCATGCCGTTCTGCATCTCCTGTATGCTCGGTTCTGGCATAAAGTCCTGTTCGACATCGGTGTGACGAGCACTCCCGAGCCATTCCTGAAGTTGGTGCATCAGGGCATCGTCTTGGGAGAAGACAATCAGAAGATGTCGAAATCACGCGGCAACGTCGTCAATCCTGATGAGATGATCGATCAGTTCGGCGCGGACGCCGTACGGCTCTATGAAATGTTTATGGGACCACTCGAGGCGATGAAGCCTTGGAGCACCAGGGGCGTGGAAGGGGTGACCCGTTTCTTGGAGCGAGTCTGGCGGTTGATGATCGATGAGCAAGGCCGACTGTCGACCGCCATCGTGCCGACCGCACCGAGCCTCGACCAACAGCGCCTACTGCATCACACGATCAAAAAAGTCACGGAAGATATCGAAGCTCTTCGATTCAATACAGCCATCTCGCAGATGATGATTTTTACCAACGAGATGACGAAGGCACAACAGCGGCCTCGGGCCGTGATCGAGCCGTTCATCCTGCTGCTTTCGCCGTTCGCTCCGCATGTCGCCGAAGAGCTCTGGAGCTTGGTGGGACACCAGTCCAGTGTGTCGCAACAGCCTTGGCCGATTTACGATTCCGCAATGACGGTAAGTGAGCGCATGACCATTCCCGTTCAGGTCAACGGGAGACTCAGGACCAAACTCGATGTCGCAATTGACACGTCACGTGATGAGATCGAGCGGTCGGCTCGCGCGGAGGCGGCGGAGTGGATCCAAGATAAGGAGCCGAAAAAAGTGATCTACGTCGATAGGAAGTTAATCAACTTTGTGATCTGAAGGAGTGTCGAGTGCTGAGTGCTGAGTCTGCGGTCAGCAGGAATCACGACGGAAGAGGGTCATTCTTTTTTATTCTCAGCACTCTCGTCCCGGCACTCATCGCTTCGGCGCTGACCGCCTGTGGCTACCAGTTTCGAGTCGAGGGAGCCGGCCCGACCATCGGAGGGGCCCCCGCGACTTCTTCCCAAGAGCCTCCGCCACGTCTCATCATCCGGACATTGATCAATGGTAGTTTTGAGCCGAATCTGGAAACGCGATACACCAACTACCTCCGTGAAGAATTTTCCACCGGCAGCGGGGCGCAGGTCGTGCCGGAGTCCGAAGCGGCGGATCTTGTGCTGACCGGGCAAATCCTTTCGGTGATCCTGCCGACACTCAGCTTTTCTCGGACGGCGACGTTGGAAAGCAGAACCGAGGTGGTCGTCTTGGTGAGAGTGGAAGACGCCCGATTAAGAAAAGTGGTCTGGAGCCAAGTCGTCAAAGGGGCATCGGAGTTCTTCATTACGTCCGATCTTCAGTTTAATCGCGCGCTGCAGAACCGTGCGATCGAACAGGCGGGCCGCTTTGTGGCGGCCGACCTGGCGGCCCGTTTTCTATTACAGCTCGAGACGGGTACACTCACGAAGCAAGTGTCCGCTCCGGATCCTGTCTCTCACTAGTATCGAAGGTCTGGACCAATGGCATCGGTCATGAGTCATGTGCAGCTGGAGTCGGCTTTGAAACAGCAGAGACCCAGGTCTCTGTATCTCGTCGTAGGTGAAGAAGATCTTCTGCGGGATTCTGTGCTCGCCGCCATCAAGCGCGCGAGCATCGGCAGCGAAGGGGACGAATTCAATTACGAGCTGTTCTATGGAGATGACGCGCGTGGAACTGATATTCGGAACAGTGTGATGGATGTGCCGGTCTTTGCGGAGCGCCGTTTGGTCGTGGTGAAGGCGACAGAGAAACTGAATGCGCGAGAAAGCGACCTCCTGCTCGACTGTGTAAAGAATCCTGTCGAATCTACGACGCTGGTGTTCGTGAGCCCGAAGTTGGACGGTCGATTAAAATTTTCCCAGCTCCTGACACGAGCGGCGATCACGGTCGATTGTTCACCTCTCCGCGAGGCGCAGTTGCCTGCTTGGATCGCCCGTGAAGCAGAACGGATCGGGCTTCGCGTGGAGGATGCGGCAGCCCAGGTGCTGCAGGAGTCCTGCGGTGCATCACTCTATGGCGTGCGGCGTGAATTGGAGAAGTTGGCTTCGTATGTGCCGCCTGATCGTTTCGTCACCGCCGCCGATGTCCATTTGCTGCGCGGCATGGATCCCGGCGCCTCGGTGTTTGATTTGACCCTCGCCATCGCGGAGGGTGGCCGGGGACGAGCCCTTTCCATTCTGGCGCGCAACCTTGAGGCGGGGGAAGCCCCGCTTCGGATTCTTGGTTCTCTCGCATGGCAGTATCGCCGTCTCTGGAAAGCCAAAGACTCGCTGGCCAATGGCGGTCGTGAAGGGGAGGTGGCCAGAAGCTTGCGTATGGACCCATGGAAGGTCCCCTCTTTCCTCGATCGGTTTTCTGAGCCGCACCTTCACGCGGCGCTGCGTCTGTTTCTCGACACTGATGGGAAGCTGAAGGGTGGAAGCGGAAATCGTCCGCGGATCGTGCTGGAGCGTCTGTTGCTGAAGCTCTGTGAGGACACTGCAGGCCGGCGAGCCGAGCCGCCGCCTCCTCCGGCCTCACCGAAGCGAGTGCCTGCGCGGGTCGTATCGAACGTGCGAACGATTAAGAGCCGGAACCGGACAGGGCATTGACGCGAAGAGCCAAACGCGAAATTCGGCGGGACGCGGTGTTGCGATGGAGCACGCCTTTCGAAACGGCCTTTCCGATCACCGAGGTCGCTTCCAGCAAGCTGGTCTTGGCCTCGTCCGTCTTCTTTCCTGCTACGGCGGACTGAACCTTCTTGATGAGCGTCTTCACGGTGTTGTGAGTCGCCCGATTCCGCTCATGGCGTCGGTCTGCTTGGCGGGCTCGTCGAATCGTCGATTTATGAACACGGGGCATAGATGACTCCTCTGAAAAAGAGGTAGATTTTTATCATGGAGCGTCGCCGGTCGTCAAGGATCGGCCTGAAGAAGGAGCAACGGTATGGTGAAGAACGCGGCACGCGACCGACTCATCTTTGCATTGGACGTGCCTTCAGCGGCAGAAGCAGATCGGCTCTTGGACCGACTCCAAGGACACATCTCCTTCGTAAAGGTTGGCCTTGAGCTCTATACCGCGGCAGGCCCGACGATGGTCCAGCGGATTGTGGAGCGGGGCATGCGGGTGTTTCTCGATCTGAAGTTTCTCGATATCGAAGAGACGGTCCGTCGTGCGACGGCACGGGTTGCGGCCATGGGGGTTGATTTTCTGACTGTTCATGCGAACCGCAAGGCGTTGACGGCAGCGGTGCAGGGGCGGGAGGGATCATCGTTGAAGCTGCTGGCTGTGACCGTGCTGACGAACTTCGACAGCAACGATCTTCGGGAAATGGGAATACAGCGGACGGTGCAAGACCTCGTCACGGCGAGGGCGTTGCTGGCTTCAGAGGTCGGCTGTGACGGTGTGGTGGCGTCAGGAGAAGAAGCCGCCGCCATCCGGCAGAAAATCGGTCCCCGCTTTGGGATCGTCACGCCGGGGGTCCGGCCGGCCGGTAAAGGAGTGGACGACCACGCACGAGCCACCACTCCCACTCAGACCATCGCATCTGGTGCCGATTATCTCGTGATCGGCCGACCCATTCGTGATGCAGCAGATCCGCCGGCAACGGTCAACGCCATTCTTGCCGAGATGCAAGCCGCCTTCGATGCCCGAGGATAAGAAGGTTTCAACTTGAATCCGGCGTGACTCCATCGTGAGATCTTCCCTCCGACGCATTCTG
>JACOEH010000028.1 GCA_024998685.1 Nitrospira sp. | reverse complement strand
TCCGAATGTTTTAGTTCTGTGATACCCCGCAGCTTGCTGCGGGGAGCTTCATTAATCCTTAACGGAAGAACCACTCCACGTATCGGCAGATTCTAGCTCTCGCATAGAAGAGTCTTTGTTAGCAACTTGTCCACTCTTTCAGCTAAAAGATACACGACCCCTCAGCGTGTTGAAAACCAAGTCTACTGAAAAGTCTGGTATTTATCTACTATTCGACATCTCCCGTCATATGTGGCTCTAGTCGACGAGCGGCGCGACCGACCACAGCACATCCAGCTCTACGCCTTTCAGGTAGATGCCGCGCAACACATAAGGGGTCGGATGGTCGGATACCTTTTCAATACCAGGGAATGGTCGCTCAGTCGGGCGCATCAAAATGACAGCGCAGTCTTCTGGCGGCGTTTCGTAAAGCCTGGTCGAAGGTCCAAAGTGTGATTTGTTGGAGCATTGTCGAGGCGAGGAGATGTACGTCGATCCAGCCTAAGCCCTGTCCAAAGAGCTTATGGGTTTCGACAAACGTCAGGAGCTCCTCATAGTCAATGGTGGGGGCGGTAGGAAGGACGGTTAGAGATTCGAGCACTTCAGATCGATGTCTCATGTTGCCACAGGCAATTTCACCGATGACGAGCGGATGGCACATGACTAGGTCGTCGTCCAGCAGCCGTCGGAGAGCGGAAGAGTTGCTACGAAAGTGGTCGATCCACACGGAGGTGTCGACCAATGTGGGCATGCCTAGACGGGGCGACGCCGATGGATTTCTTTCAGATGGGGTTCGCTACCGCCCAGCCTGGCAAGACGCTTGGCGGCTTCACGTGAAATGAGAGCCTCGAGCCCCAAGCGTACGAGCTGCGTCTTTTCCTGAACGCCGGTGAGTTGCACCGCGCGCTTGATGAGATGGTCGTCGATATTGAGTGTGGTGCGCATGTGCCTGAATATGCATGGTCAAGGCATATACTGTCAAGCATGGCAGTGAGTTGCCACGGTCAAAAAAGAATAGAGGATGTGGATCATCCTCGAGCTAAAGATCCACTTCATCGGTGAGGCCTCAGGCCATCAGCCGCAGACAAGAAGAAGCTCAATCCAGTGACTTCTGGAACCGAGCCACGCTGATCGCCAACATGATCGAGCCTAAAAGACCCATGGCGACCATTTGCGGCCATAGGACGTCCAGCCTCACGCCTTTGAGGTAGACGCCGCGCAGGACTTCCAGGAAATGCCGCAAGGGGTTGAGGTAGGTGAGAGTTTGTAGCCATTCCGGCATGCTGCCGATGGGGGTGCCGAATCCGGAAAAGCTGATGGCCGGCATGTTGAAGAAAAATCCTGATACCATCGCCTGCTGCTGAGTTCTCGAAATGGTCGAAATAAACAGCCCGATGCCCAGCATGCAGAGGATGAACAGGATGCTGCCGATTGCAAGGACGCCGATGCTCCCACGGAACGGCACGCCGAACCAGAAGGTGCCTACCAATGAAACAAGGGCGGTGTCGAACAGTCCGATCAGAAAGAAAGGTACTGTTTTGCCGAGGATGAACTCCAGTCGGCCGATCGGTGTGACCATAATCTGTTCGAGCGTGCCGATTTCCCGCTCGCGAACGATGGCAAACGCCGTCAGACTCACGACCATGACCAAGATCAGGTTGCCGATCACGCCGGGCACGAAAAACCATTGACTGTCGAAATTGACGTTGAACAAGGGGCGTCTCTCAAAAACGATCGACGGCATCTGCGATGGAGCGAAAGGGGATGTCCGGAGAAGCTGCGTTCGTTGAAATTCCTGGGCGAACCGGGCGGCGATCTGATTGATATAGCTGACTGCAATCAAGGCGGTATTGGAGTTACTGCTGTCTACGATCACTTGCAACCGAGCCGTTTGACCTTTCCCGAGGTCCTGAGCAAATCCTCCGTTGATCTGAAGCGCCACCGTGACCTCTCCGCGATCGATCAGATCTCCGATCTCCCGACGGTCGCTCAGGTATGTGCGGACATCGAAGTACGGACTGGCGGTGAAGCGTGATAGGAGCTCTCGGCTTACTTGGCTATTGTCGTAATCCAGTACCGCGATGGGGATGTGGCGGACTTCCAAGGTCGCGGCATAGCCGAAAATAAGCATTTGAATGATGGGAGGGACGAACAAAAGCGTACGGGTGCGTGTATCCCGAAAAACTTGGATGAATTCCTTGACCAACATCTCGTGGAGGCGTCGCAGCATGAAGCATTCCTACGTCAGCTTTTTGTGGAACACACGCGTGGCCAGGATCGTCAGGATTGTGGCGAAGAGAGCCAACGCAAGCAGATCGTCCATCAGAAAAGGAAGCGACGTTCCTTTCAGAAAGACATCGCGGAGAATCGTCATGAAATAGCGTGCCGGAACAAAATAAGTAATGATTTGGGTCGCCGCCGGCATTTGATCGACGGGGTAGAGGAATCCCGAGAGCAGAAAGGCCGGGAGAAACGTGGCGATCAATGCAGCCTGACTTGCGGCGAGTTGAGATTTGGCCACGACCGAAATGACATATCCCAGCGACAGCACGACGATGAGAAACAGAGTGCAGCTGAGGAACAATACCGTCCACTGCCCGCGAAAGGGCACCTCGAACCACCGGATCGCCACCGCGGCGCAAAGAACCGTGTCCACCAGTCCGATCACAAAATACGGCACGAGTTTCCCGATCATGAGTTCTAGGGGCGTGATCGGCGTGGAGACGAGTTGTTCCATGGTGCCGCGCTCCCACTCTCTCGCGACCGTCAGTGAAGTGAGAAAGGAGCCGATGACGGCCATGATGATGGCGATGACCCCCGGGACGATATTGGCGGTGCTCTCAAGGTTTTCGTTGAACCAGGTCCTGATATCGACGCTCAACGGAGATTGGACCGTGCTCAGTCCGTGGCGCTGACTCCAGTCCAGGCGGAGGCGTTGATTATAGGACTGAACGACGGCTTCACTGTAACTGAGACTGATATTCGCGGTGTTGTTGTCGGTGGCATCGACCAGCGCTTGTACGGCGACGGGACCGCCCGCGCCCAACTGCTCGGAGAAATCGATCGGGATGACGATGGCCAGGCGGCAGGCTCCTGAGTCGAGCGCTTGGATCAACGCGGGATAATTGTCCACGGCCTTGACGATGCGAAAATACTCAGACGCTTGGAAATGTTTCAGAAAATCCTGGCTTTGCTGATTGCCGGCCCGATCGTATACGTACACCGGAATGTGTTTGACGTCGAAACGAACCCCATAGCCGAATGCCAGCATGAAAAGCAGCGGCATCGTCACGGTAATCAACAGACTGGCGAGATCGCGGCGAATCTGGATCGTTTCCTTGCGGATAACGGCGATGAGTCGGTGCAGGCGCATCAAGTCCTCTGACCGCTCAGTTGCGCGGTCAGCGAGACGAAGACATCTTCCAAGCTCGCGCGGATCGGTTCGATGCGCGACACTGCGATTCCATGTGCCGACAGAACGGCGCGGAGACGCGGGATACCGGTCTGCGCGTCAGGCACGACGACGTGCAGCGCCTTGCCGAACAAGGCGACATGCCGAGCGTCCGGAACCTGCTGCAGCAGGTCGAGCGCGGGGCCGAGCCGATCGCATTCGATCAGCAGCAGCTCTCCGGCCATGGCCTGCTGTTTCAACTCCGTCGGCGACCCCGAGGCCACGATACGGCCTTGAAAAATCAACACGAGACGATTGCAATACTCCGCCTCGTCCATGTAGTGCGTGGTCACGAGCACGGTCACTCCTTCGGCTGCCATCGCATGGATCAACTCCCAAAATCGTCGACGTGAGATCGGATCGACGCCGGATGTCGGTTCGTCCAGGAAGAGAATCGACGGTCGATGGAGCACGGCGCAACCCAAGGCGAGCCGTTGTTTCCATCCGCCGGGCAGCGTACCGGTGATCGTCGATTCGCGACCGACCAAACCGGCCATGTAGAGTACCCACTCCGTCCGTTCATGAAGGACCGACGCCGGCACGTCATACATGCCGGCAAAGAACCGGATGTTTTCGATCACTTGAAGGTCGTTGTAGAGCGAAAACTTCTGCGACATATACCCGATCCGGCGGCGCACCTGTTCAGGCTTCCTGGCGACATCAAAGCCGGCCACCAAGGCCTGTCCAGCGGATGGGCGAAGCAGACCGCAGAGCATGCGGATCGTCGTCGATTTGCCGGAGCCGTTCGGGCCCAAAAATCCCACCACCTCTCCCGCCCGCGCTTCCAGATTGATATGGTCCACGGCAACGAAGTCGCCGAAGCGTTTGACGAGATCGTGCGCGAGCACCGGTATCGTATCGTGGTCCGTCATGGTTTCCGGTCTTCGGAGGTGGCGGCGACGAATAGGTCTTCGATCGTCGGCTCGACTTCTTCCAGGCGATCAAACGCCAGGCCGGTCGCCTGGAGCGCCGCCCGAAGCTCGGGAATGCGACGCGCGGCATCGTCCACCACGAGATGGACACCATCGCCGACGAGCAAGGTGTTGAGCACGCCGGCTGCTCCGCCGAGGGCGGCTCGAATACGGCGGGCCTCATGTCCGACGACCGACACCACCGCGCCGTGGAGGCGTCTCTTCAATCCGGCAGGCGTCTCGCAATACAGCATCTGTCCCTGATGGAGCAGCGCCACCCGATGGCAGCGTTCGGCTTCGTCGAGATAGGATGTCGACATCAGAATGGCAATGCCTTCGTTCAGCAGCGAGTACAGGATGCGCCAAAAATCCCGACGCGAGACCGGATCCACGCCGTTGGTCGGTTCATCGAGCAGGATCACGAGGGGGCGATGGATTAGGGCGCAGACGAGTCCCAGCTTTTGTTTCATTCCTCCGGAAAGCTTGCCGGCCAACCGAGTCGTAAAGGGATCCATGCCGGCGGCGTCGAGCAATTGCCGAGACCGCGTCTCTCGTTCCGCTCGAGACACGCCGAACACATCGGCGTAGAAACGAATGTTCTCCGCGACGGTCAAATCTTCGTAGAGTCCGAAACGTTGCGGCATGTAACTGAGGCGGGCCTTGGCCGCTTCAGGCTCGCGGGCGATATCGGCGCCCGCGACGGTCGCCGATCCCCCATCCGGTGAGAGAACGCCGGCCAGCATGCGAAGCGTCGTCGTCTTTCCTGCTCCATCAGGGCCCACCAACCCGAAAATCTCACCTGCATGTACCTCGAACGTCAGGCGGTTTACGGCCGTGACTCCGGGAAAGCGTTTCGTCAAGTCCGATGCGGCAACGGAGATCGGCATACGTCATTGTTTCGGCGGCACGTCGATGATCGCCTCAGCCGGCATGCCTGGTTTGAGCTCGTGGTTCGAGTTTTCCAGATCAATCTTGATGCGATAGACGAGCGTCACGCGTTCCTTGTAGGTCTCCACGCTCTTCGGCGTGAACTCGGCTCGGGACGCGATGAACGACACGCGACCGTGGTAATCCTTGCCCGGGTGAGTATCCGTGTGCACGGTAGCCGGTTGATCCCACCGTACTCGACCCAGGTCCGTCTCGTTGATGTAGCCTCGCATCCAGAGCCGGTCGACATCGGCAATCGTGACGACCGGCGTTCCTGGAGCCACGACCTCGCCGAGTTCGGCCTGCCGCACCAAGACCACCCCGGAGATCGGAGCCGAGAGGACGGTATAGGACAGATTCACTTGCGCCATTTCCAAATGCTCTTGGGCCAGCTGAAGATCGGCGCGCCGCACGGCGATTTCTTCTTTGCGGGTCCCTTCGACGACTTGGTCGTAGGTTTCCTTGAGGCGTTGATACGTGGCCTCGGCTCGCTTCATCAATGTCTCCGCGCTGTGGACGTCCTCTTGGGACACGGCTTGTTCGCTGAGAAGGTCTTTGCGCCGGCGGAATTCGGCACGTTTGAGTTCGAGATCCGACCGCGCGTCGATCAGCGATTGCTTCGCCGCCTGAATCTCCTGTTTACGGCTCCCGGCCAAGGCCAACTTCAGCTCAGCCTCTCGTGTTCGTATCGTGGCTTCGTCCATGCTTATTTGCTGACGATAATCGTCGTCGTCCAGTCTCGCCAATAGGTCGCCCTTGTTGACATATTGGCCCTCTTGGACCGGCAGCTCCACGATGCGGCCCGGCACTTTAAAACCCACGACACTCTCATGCGCTTCGATGTTGCCCGCTATCCTGAGTGTATTGTCGGTCGCCCGCTCGGCCAATGAGCCCACATAGAGATATCCACCGGCGATCGCCGCTAGGACGGCAAGCACTATGACCACCATTCGTTTCTTCGCTTGCATACAATGTCAACGTCAACGTGGTCGCGATGATCGAGCTCTCTCCGTGGTCAATCCTTCCAGCACGACCCGCATGATGGCGGTAAAGCCGCTTTTGGGTGTGAGACCAAGTTCCTCCATCTTGGACGGATTCATCACGGCCTGTACCGCGCCCAGGAGAATTTCGATCGCCAGCTTGGGCGGAATGTCCCGGCGGATGAGTCCGGCTCGGCGACCTTCCAGGAACACCTTGCCGAAATGACGTTGAATCAGATCACGCCTCCGGCCTTCCACCACCGCGAACAAGTCCGGCGTCTCACGGCGGATGTCGCGCAAGAACGGCGGTCGGATCTCTTCCATATGTCCCTGCACACATTCGAGAAGGCGGCGGAGGGCTGCGAGGCAATCGGATGGGGACGTAGACGTAATGCGGCTCAGATCGGCATCGACGTTCCTGAATTTTTCAAGAATTACGGCTTCCACCAGCGCCGTCTTGCTCGGAAAACAGGCGTAGAGCGTCTTCTTGCTCATGGCCATCTCATGGGCCAAGTCATCCATCGTGACGTTTCGGAAGCCGTGGGCAAAGAAGTGCCGCCGAGATTCGTCAATAATGCGGCGATGGAAGGCGGATTGTACGGGCGATCCCGTCGCCGGCTTCACGTGTGATAGAGAGAGCTTCTTCATCACTGTGGAAACTATACTAGTACTATAAGTTTCCAGTCAAATGCGAACAAACACGGAGTGCCGGCCTTCTCGTCCTTCGAGAAACGAGACAGGAACCGTCCGTGTCCTTTCGAGCCGGAACAACCGGCAATCAGTGAATGGGCATGACGCATTTTTCCACAGTGATACGCCGATCGCTGGAGCCGAATGCGACAATCTTCGCAATCGACAGCGTCGTCGATGAATCATCGCACGCCTGTGGAGCTGGAATATGACTTGCTTTATGTCACAGTATGCCGAGGTTGACCAAGCAAGCGCTGGAAGAGTATCTGCGGACGTGTTTTGGTTCTCACGCCAAGCTGCGATCTTATGGAGTGATCGGCAAAGAGAGTTCCAAAGGGGCGCAGAAACGCTACGGGTACGGCACGCCGGTCAAATTGACATTCCAGATCGGGCGTCGAGTCCAGTCCGCTGTGCTGGCGACCATGAAGCCAGGCCCGTTTGGTCATGAACATATGGCGGATCGGGCCCAAGCCATGTTGTGGGACTATGATTCGTACGGGCGTCTTCCCCGCCATGTGAAGGCGCTTGATGTGGGTGCATTCGACGGCAAGCAAGCCCTTTTCTCCCTCGCAGAATCCCGTGAATTCTTCGTCCTGAATGAGTGGACCGAGGGGAGGAGCTACCATGCGGATCTTGAGCGCCTGATGAAAGGCGGCACGCTGCGTAAGTTGGATCGACAACGCACTGTCGCGTTGGCGCGCTACTTGGCCCAGATCCATGCGAAGAAACGGCGTGACGCGGATCTGTACAAGCGGCGGCTGCGTGAATTAATCGGTCATGGCGAATGCATCATGGGATTGACCGACAGCTATCCGGCGCGCTGTGGCTTCATTACCGGCGATCTATTGCGGACCGTGGAGGAAGCCTGCAATCGATGGCGATGGCGCCTTCGCGATAAAGCCCATCGACTTTCGCAGGTTCATGGAGATTTCCATCCATACAATGTGTTGTTCCGTACCGGGACGGATTTTGCGGTGTTGGATCGGTCGCGAGGAGAATGGGGCGAGCCGGCCGACGATGTCACCGCGATGACGATCAACTATTTGCTCAACTCATTGATTCGATGGGGCAAGCTCCAGGGTCCGTTCGAGGTCCTGTTCCGGCTGTTCTGGGATACATATCTGGAAACCAGCGGCGACAAAGAAGTTACTGAAACGGCGGCTCCGTTCTTCGCTTTTCGCGGCCTGGTCGTGGCCAGCCCACTGTGGTACCCCAATTTATCGACCGGCATCCGACGGAGCCTGTTTCATTTTATCGAGCATGTCCTCGATGTGCCGCGCTTTGAGCCGAAACGAGTGAATGAGTATTGTCAGTGATGAGTGATCACAGCTCCATTGCCATCTGGCTCACCGGCCTGCCTGCTTCGGGGAAGAGCACCATCGTTGCCGCTTTGAAACCGCAACTCGAAGGAATAGGCTGTGTGGTCGAGGTACTGGAGTCCGATGCGGTCCGGCAAGTCCTCACGCCAACCCCGACCTATTCACAGGCGGAACGGGATCTTTTTTACCGTGCCCTGGCGTTCATGGGGGCAAGATTAGCCGCTCATGACGTGACGGTCATCTTCGATGCGACGGCTAATAAGCGAGCCTATCGAGACTTTGCACGAAGTCTCATTCCTAAGTTCATCGAAGTGGCCGTGGACTGTCCATTGGACCTGGCCATGCGGCGCGACTACAAAGGGACGTACCGACGAGGCCAGTGTGGTGAATCATCGACCGTCCCAGGCTTACAAGATCCCTACGAAGCGCCGCTGAATCCGGAGGTACGGATCGAGACGACACAGCTATCCGCTAAAGACGCAGCGGCGAAAGTACTGGAAGCCGTGAAGGAAATATTCAGAACCGACTCGGTTCAGGGACCATGATCGCCCACTACCCCACGTATATGCGTTTCTCCTGCTTGATGAGGCTTTCCCCGCCCGCTATAGTGACGGGTCATGCGCAAGAAGCAGTCATCCAACCGCAGAGAGAGGGGCGATTCGCTTTCTGAAGCGAAGACGAGTTCCCTCACTCCTGCTCCAGACCCGTCAGCACTGCTTGCCGCGTTTCGTTCCCTCGCCGCCAACGATCTGTACACGATGGCGCCAAGAGAGTCGGTGATCCGAGGGTATAACTACTATCAGCAGCTGCGGCTTCAGCACTATGCCTGGAGTCAGGACCGCGACAGGCTCACGGCGCAGGTGCAGGGAACGAGACTGTACGAGGTCGTCTTTTCTCTAGACGAGGGATTTCTCTCGGCTTCCTGCGATTGTCCGGCCTGGGATCCCGATTGGCTCTGCAAGCATGTCCTTTGCGCCGGTTTTGCCACCAAACATCTGCTGTCGCCTGAGACGTTCCAATTGTCGGATCGGCAAGAAGCCCACCTGACCACGCTCCGAACCGAGCTGTTTCGCGAGATCGCCGAGTCGGATTCGATCAAGGGGACGGTCTCTTCGCGGAATGGGGACGGTTCTCTTTCGTCTCTTCCTGCGTCGGGCTATGAAATCGTGATCGATGCCGGGCAGTCGTATCCGCAGCTCTTCGTCCACCGGAATGGCGTGCGGCTTCCTGCAGGATGGGGCCCCGCGTTGCCTCCCGAACTGCGCCCGATGCTGAATCCGTCCTGGTTTTCGACAGGGTATGGAGACGAACCCTTACTCCGCTATCTCCAAGTCTCCAAACGCCGATTCCCCATTGTGTTGAAAACCGGACGGGAATCTATCGTCCTTCAATGGATCCCGTCGGTCACGTGCCAGAGCAAAACGGAGATTGCTGTCGCGGGCGATGACGTGAAAATTCGTGCGATCTGTGTGGCCGACGGAACCGCGCTCAACCGAATCGTCCGTTTTCGCAACTTCGTGGCCGATGTGAACGGCCGACGTTTGCTTCTTATGGAGGACGAAAGCGGATGGGCCTCGTTTCGCGCGCTGCGCGACGGCTTCCGAGGTCTCAACTCTTATGACTATGCCGACGGACTGGACGGGGCGCTGTGCGCGGTGACATTGCCCGATGGCCGAGGCTATGGTGGACGGCAGGGCATCAATGGCGAGACGGAGTTCTCCGTCTCGCGAGACGAATTCCAGTCCGCGCAGATCGATCTGATCCACAAACAGGCCGACAAGACCTTGCGCGATCTTCTCTTGCGCGTGGATGGCACAGAGGCGTCGGTTCATTCTTCTGCTACCGTCTCAGCGAACGAAGAGGTGTCGTACGCCTTGATTCTGGCGCCTCTCTCGGACGAGGCCGGGTCGCCGACAGCTGCATGGACGCTACAAACGCAATGCCGGTGCGGCGATGCCTTATTTGCTCCGAGCGCCTCGACCTTTTCCTTCATCTCAGCGTTGGAACAAGGCCGCTCTGTTTCCGCTCCATTGCGGGCGCAGAAACGCAAGGTCATGCTCTACGATCTGTTCTTTACGTTGCTCACGGTCGGCGAAGCCAAGGAACGAGACCACCGCATCAAGGCGGCGCTGGACCAGACCGATTGGACGCGGAGCATTCGTCTTGAGGCCGCGCAATGGCTGAGACACCATCTGTCGGTGTATGTCAGACCGGATGCGCGATTGCAGATTGAGAACGAGCGGTGGACGTTGCAGGCGATCGACAAAAGCCGCGAAATGTTGCTGTACCGAATTCCATTCGAGGTCTTTGGTTTGGACGCCTTTCGCGGGATGCAGCCGTACGATGCTATGACGATCGACTCCCAGGTGCTGTTCCAACGTTTGCCGGGTCTCTTGGAAAAACTGACGGAAGCCGAGATCACATTGCTCTACGAAGACCAGCCGCTCCGGACCACTCGATGGGACTGCTCCGTGCAAATCGGACGTCAGGACCGAGAGGAGACCGGGATCGAGTGGTTCGAGATCCGGCCGGAAATTCGCTGCGACGGCATGTCGGTCAATGAGGCGGAATGGCGGCAGGCTCTCCGGCAGGGCGGGCTGATCCGGACGGCGCACGGCTTGCGGGTTTTGGACAGTCGGACCATGGAACGGCTGCGCGCGATCATCGGCCTCACGGGTGAGACCCGGGCGGATCGGAAAACAGCGGAGGTCGTACGCGTGCCCAGGTTGCAGATCCTCGACTGGCTGGCGTTGCGAGAGCAGGGCATCCCCGTGTCGTTGCCCGCCGAGGACGAGGCGGTGCTGGCACGTTTGCTGGGATTCGAGCGGATCGAGAAACCGCCGTTGCCGAAAGGCGTGCATGCGGTGCTTCGTCCCTATCAACGGGAGGGCTATGCCTGGCTGACATTTCTCTACGAACACCGGTTCGGCGCCTGCCTGGCAGACGACATGGGATTGGGGAAGACCCTCCAAACCATCTGCCTGCTGGCCGCCATCGAGGAGGGACGCATCAAGGCGGCTCGAGGAGTGAAGGGACCTCATCTGATCGTCGTGCCGACGAGTCTCCTCTTCAACTGGGAACAGGAACTGGCGCGTTTCGCGCCCGGATTGAAGGTCCATGTCTACAGTGGGAACGATCGGGCGCTCGATGGCAAAGACGGCGAGGTGGTGATCGCAACCTATGGGCTTGCTCGCCGCGACATCGAGATCTTGGGGCGGATGACCTTCCACGTGATCGTGTTCGATGAAGCGCAGGCGGTAAAGAATATCCTGGCGGACACAACGGGCGCGGTCCGCCGACTCAAGGGGCGCTTCAAGATCGCGCTGACCGGCACGCCGATTGAGAACCATCTGGGCGAGTATTTCTCCGTGATCGACCTGTGCGTGCCAGGACTCCTCGGCGAGTACGATCGGTTCAAAACAGACGTGAAACGGATCGCGGGTCGCGCGCTCGATCGGTTGCTGCGCCGGACGCGGCCCTTTATTCTACGGCGGACCAAAGCCGAGATCCTCCATGACCTCCCGCCGAAAACGGAGCATGAGGTGTTCCTCGAGTTGACCGACCGCCAAAAGGCGCTCTACCAACAGACGGTCGCCCAGGTTCGCTTCACGATCGACGATGCCTATCGCACCAAGACTTCCGGGCAGGCGCAATTCATCGCGCTCACCGCCATTCTCAAACTTCGACAAGTCTGTCTTTCGCCCCGCCTCCTCACGAACCAAACCGATGAGAGCTCGCCCAAGCTCGGCTTCCTGGTTGAGCGCTTGCGAGTCTTGCGCGACGAGGGGCACAGTGCCCTGGTGTTCTCGCAGTTCACAAGCTTTCTGGACCTTGTGCAGGAAGCGTGCACCCGTCACGCGCTGCCCTACCATCGGCTGGATGGGTCCACGGCGGCGGCCGCGCGCAAGACCCGCGTAAGGGCGTTTCAGACCGATGAACAACCGGGCGTGTTTCTCTTGAGCCTCAAAGCAGGAGGGCAGGGACTGAATCTCACCCGAGCGAGCTATGTCTTTCATCTGGACCCGTGGTGGAATCCGGCGGTGGAGCGCCAGGCGTCGGACCGCGCGCACCGCATCGGGCAACAGCGGCCCGTTTCGATCGTGCGGATTCTCATGCGCCACAGCATCGAGGAGAAGATGATGGCGCTCAAACAGCGGAAGCTCGAGTTGTACGATGCGGTCATGGCCGGCGTGGTGCGCGGGTCCGGGGAAGGCGTGCTGACGAAAGCCGACTTCGACTTTCTGCTCTCGCCGAGCGCATGATCACGAGAACATTTCCGACTGGAGCTGACGACTTCTTCTTCCGATTAGAGAGAGTTGCTCTCTTTCTGACTACCGCTAGTATTTTTACGATGCTCGAGGCAGCCTCCCCTCCGAAACATTGACTTGCCTGAAGAAGCTTGATGAACCCCACGGCAGTGCCAAACTTACAAGGTGACTCATGAGGCACCGGTCAGTCAGAAAGTGTGGATCGATACGACGAAGACGAAGCCAGCGAAGCGGCGGAGATGATCATGAGATTCATACAGGACCACGTGCTATAAAAATGGATAGACTCTGCGCATATCTTGGTTGAAATCACTTCTTGTATTCCTGTAAAAACATCTCATCAATTTCATACGAGCGTTTGGGAACCAAGCCGAGTTCGTGCTGTTCGAACATTTCGACAAGAATGTCTCCATCGACAAGCTCAATGGGTGGAACTCCATCCCGTCGGGCTTCTTTTTTAGCGTCTAACGTAAAAGTTCCGGTTGTAATGATCAGCCCTTTGTCGGCGCGTCCCTGCATGGCACCGCGAAAGTCGCGGACTTGCGAAGGAGTCACTGCTCCTTGGTATCGCCTGCATTGAAAAAGCACGTTGAAACTGACAAAGGGATTAACTTTCAAAGTCCCTATGCCGTCAATCCCTCCGTCCCCGCTCTTGCCAGTTACTGTGACTTGTTGGAAGCCTGACTCTCGAAGCAGTCGTTGAGTTAGTCTTTCGAATCCATTTGGAGGCAATGACTGGAGTGCTTCAAGCAGCGCAGCCCTATGATCCTTGGGCTTCTCTTCTTCTGAAATATCCTCATCACGTTGATGTACCTCTGATTCTTTCGCTTTCTTGGGACGATTAGCCTGAACGGACTTGAATATGTCGAGTGCATTGAGGCTGGAAAGATCCACGGACATCCCTTTATCTGTGAGATTCCAGACTCCCCACTTCGATGATCCAAGATACCGGTCCACACGAGATACTGACGTGCCCAGTGAACCTGGTTCTTTCCTCGGGAAAGTCCGTTCTTATTGACGGCTTGTTGCTCTGCTTCTGTGACTTGTGCCACTTCCAGAGACCGGTCGACTATCTCTGACGCTGTTCCAGACCCGACGAGGGTTCTCATAACCTGAATGATCGGACAGAAAAACCGGATGAATTCTGGACCTTTGTTCTGCCTCATCTGGCCTCTCTTTGGTTAACTCACGCAAAAGCCTGCGTGGTGTCACCTGTGTTCTGCAAGGAGAGGAAGTTTAAATGGAATAGGCTTCTTATCTCAAGAAGCTCTCGTATCTGAAGGAGGTGGTAAGGATGTCGACCGTCGTTTGAATTCCCAAAAGCAGTCTTTGTCTGCAGTTCTTCAGGATGGACGGAACTGAGTCATTATCTGAACAATCGCCTCACCTTCAGCAATGACCTTCAGACAAGAATCTAAGTCATCAATTGTATAAGGTTTTCTGTCTCCGTGTCGTGCACGGGTACAATTATCCTTCAAATTGTCGAGAGCGCCCGCCAGCGGGGGAGGGAAAACCATTGAGATCTTGAATCGTTCAGAAATAGATCGTACAAGACCTTTGACCACCGGTTTGCTGCTACCAAGTAATCTGTTTATTTGGTTGATCGTAAGTCTGTCGTGATCAAATTCCTTCGGTAGGGGCACATCGCTTTTGCGAACAGGCACCCATACTCTCTCATTAAACTCATATTCAATCGCTTTCTGATAAAGGATGGGAGTCCAGCATGGATTTATATTCCTGAAGGGCTTGGTGTTCCAGGAAGCTGCCTCAATAAGAAACTGTTGTGTCTGCGAGCAGAACGTGGGAAACGATGCAGCATATCTCGCCCTTAGATCTTTCTCTGCTTTCGCGCACACATCTTTGAGTCGAACTCCGTCATCGACTTCTACTCTTAAGGCTTCTTTCTCGCGACACTCGACATCCAGCCGTTCTCGAAGGTCACATATGGTTCTTGTGGCGCTGTGCAGTAGTGAATGTCCATCGGTGCTGCGACGTTCATCTACAGTTCTAATTACTGCCAGCAATCCGTCCGAATATTCAGAAATCGCGACGTGACCATCCTCATACAATTCATCAAGGCGACCAAATAATTGACTGACTCTCTCGTTGTCAGAAAGCTCTGAGTAGAGTTGTAGCATTTCTGGTAAATAGTCGGCTTGATAGTAGGCCACTTCTCCAGCCTGATCGTATCCTCGTCGAACTTCGCGATGGAGATGCTCAAAAACGGCCGCCGCGTGAAGAAGCATCTCGTGATCCTCATACCAAAGTGCAATGCCAAAATGTACCGGCCATCCCAACGTATCGAGGCCAATTTCCACTAGAAAGGCAGTCCAAGCGTCTCTAAATGTCTCTCTTGTAAGTCGACGTGATGTGAAAGACAGCTTCGCTATGAGTGCGCCTTCTTCGAGGGAAAATGATACGACTCCCCTTTCTTCGAATTGGCTTTCGAGTTCTTCAAGTAATTCGGCGTCGGTCATGTTCACCATTGTTGAGATAATTGTTGAGATAATTATATAGGCGCATGCCGAATCTCAGCTTAAAGACTACCGCAAATAGCGTCGAAGCCCGCATGTTCCGCCACCAGCTCCAGCGTGCCAGACTCTTTGAAAAGGTGTGTCGCTCCCAAGAATGATGAAGGCGCTATCGTTTGAATAGTCGCACGTAGTCTTCGAAGATGAAAAGCCTATTACGCCTCTGACCGGTAAATTCTTTCAGTATCTTAAGCTTGATAAAATCGTCGATGAGCGCGGCGGCGGTGTTGGTTTGAGCCTGAATGAGGTCGGTCACCAGTTTGATGTTAGTCACCGGCTTTCGGTAAAGCGATCGCATGAGGGCGTGCGCGTTGGCTTGCCGGCGGACATGAAATGTTGGGAGATGCTCGCGCTCGATGCGTTCCTTGAGAGCGAGAATGTCCTTGAACACTTGAATGGACATTCCTGTGGTTTCGCGCATGCCGATCAAAAAGAATTGCAGCCATGGTTCTAGTTTGTGGGTCGTGCGGACGGCCATGAGTTGATCATAATACTCCCCCTTGTGCCGTTCGAAGAAATCGGAGAGATAGAGAGCTGGCTTATGCAGTAAGCCGAAATTTACCAAGTAAAGAACGATCAGCAAACGGCCTAACCGTCCGTTCCCGTCTAGGAACGGGTGGATCGTCTCAAATTGGTAATGGATGAGCGCGACCTTGAGCAGATGCGGAATATAGATGTGGTCGTTGTGCATGAATTTTTCCAGATCACTCATCAGGTCCGGTACCTGCTGGTGATGTGGTGGAATAAACGTGGCATGCTTGAGGCTGACACCGATCCAGTTTTGGCTGGTGCGAAATTCTCCTGGCTGTTTGTGTTTTCCTCGCACTCCACGTAGCAACACCGCGTGCGTCTCGCGCAAGAGCCGATTGGACAAGGGGATCTGATTCAACTGTTTGATGGCGAAATTGATCGCCTCGATGTAATTGTGTACTTCTTCCCAGTCATCGCGTTTTTCTGGATCGACATCGAGTTTGCCTACCAACGCCTCTTCAATGTTGGTTTGTGTGCCTTCGATACGGCTGGAAGTCGTGGCCTCTTTGGTGATATGCATGCGAATAAAGAAATCGACATCTGGAATGAGCTGAGAGAATGCATTCAACTCTCCAAGCAGGCGATTTGTTTCTTCCAGGAGAGTAAGGACTTTGGAATCGGAGACTATCCATCCTGCCTTGAACTCACTGATATTCATGGATTTCCCATGGTTCGCCCGTCAATTTGACCTAAGCTAATCGTTATGTCAAATACGAGGCCTTAAATTGATATACCAATTAGTGTATGTCAAATGCTTGGAAGGTCTAAGAGGAGCGGATCTATCAGGTGACCTACCAGCCCTCTGCATCGGAAAGGATTTCTTGATGGTTACCGGAGTTCGCTCAAGTACTGGAGGAACCACCCGCCCGCCTGTTCCGCCACCTGTTCCAAGGTGCCGGGCTCCTCGAAGAGGTGTGTCGCGCCGGGGATGATGGTCAGTTTCTTCTCGCACATGAGCTGCTCGTACGCCGCCTGGTTCATCTCAATCACCGGTTCATCGTGGCCTCCGACGATCAACAAGGTCGGAGCCGTGACCGCCGGCAGATAGGGTTCAGCCAGGTCCGGTCGTCCTCCTCGCGACACGATGGCTTTGATGTTCGACGGCTCTCGCGCCGCGGCTTGCAGGGCGGCTCCAGCGCCGGTACTGGCACCAAAATACCCGATTGCTAGATTTCTGGTCCGTGGCTCTGCTTCCAGCCAGGTTTTGGCCGTCAACAGCCGATCAGCCAGCAGGTTGATATCGAACACTTTGCGTCGATCCTCTGCTTCTTCATCTGTTAAGAGATCCAGCAGCAACGTGGAAAGCTCGTTTTGCAGTAAATGGCGGGCGACGAAATTATTGCGCGGACTCAATCGCCCGCTCCCGCTGCCGTGCGCAAAGATGACGATTCCATGCGTGCCAGTCGGAAGGCTGAGAATACACTCCAGGGCAAGTTTTCCTTTCGTGATTGTTACGCTGTGTTCTTTGTGTTCCTGTGGGGCGGTCATGGCTTAGTCCGTTTTTTTACGGGACTGCAGGGAGCCGGACGGCTGAGTTCAGGCGGCAATTTGGTCTGGTCATCGACGCAGGCGGCATTGAGCTGTGTCTGTGTGAGACCGATGGCCGACGAGAGTAGGGCGCCCTTGAGGTTTGCGCGACGCAAATCCGCTGAGTCCAGCCGAGCACCGCTCAAATCGGCATGGACGAGGGTAGCATGTTGGAGATTTGTTTCTTGAAGATTGGTGTCCTGAAGATTGGCGTGGGTCATGTCGGCATGGCCGAAGTTCGACCCGCGAAGATCTGCGCCGACGAAGTTCGACGATTCCAAATTGGCCCTGTTGAATTGCGCACGCTGGAGGGAGGATTTTGGAGCATAGGTTTCGCTCAGATCAGCGTTCATGAAGTTGACGGGCGATCCCTTGGCCCCGATGAGGACCGCGCGGTTGAGATTCGCGTCCAGGAAATCGGCTTCATCGAGGACGGCGTGATAGAGAATAGCCATCCGGAGGTTCGCTGAGTGCACATCCGCCTTGACCAGCGCGGCCTCTTCTAGGTTGGCTCCTTCCAGGTCGGCGTCATGGAGGTCTGCATCCTGTAGCTCGGCATACCGGAGATCTGCGCCGCGAAGAATCGCTTTCTTAAGATTTGCGCGGCGCAAATTCGTTTCGTCCAAATAGGCGCTTTCCAAGTCGGCTTCAACCAGACGGGCTGTTTCCAGGCGTGCGCGGTCCAGTAGCGCACCTTGAAGATTGGCGCGATGAAGATTCGCGTGAGTCAGATCGGTACGACGTAGGTCGGCGCCTGTCAGATCAGCATGCACAAAGACTGCGTCTATCAGGGTCGCTCCATAAAAATACGCCTCGACGAAATCGCCGTCGGTCAAATCGGCGGAGGTGAGATCGGCGTCTTGCAACTGTGCCCGCTCGAACGAGGACCCCTTCAACTTGGCACCGATCAGGACGGCGCCGAAGAGAGCGGCTTCATCACCGATCGAGCGCGAAAGATCCGAACCGGTGAGCCGGGCACGGCGCAGATCTGCTCCGGAAAGATTACTCTCTCTGAGGACGGATTTAGAGAGGTCAGCTCCGGCGAGACTGGCCTGAGTCAAGATGCCCTGGGGCAGTTTCGCCTGACGCAAAATGGTGCCTTCCAGATCTGCTCGTTCAAGATTCGCACCCGTTAATTCGGCCCGGCTCAGATCCGCTTGGCAGAGTTCAGCGCGTTTGGCATCCGGGTTGCCCCGATACTCCACCCATCGTTCATGCGAACGCACGAGAGCTTGCAGTGTTTTGGCCGGGACAGGCTTCTTCTTGTACGGACTCTTACATGCAGGAACCGGCGGCGCCGCCTGGGAAGCTGATGAACCGGCCGCCCAGGCCCATGTAGCGGCGAATCCGATGAGGATGATGATTGACATAGGGAGGGTCGGCATGAAGAGACGCTTCATCGCATGTCTCCTTCGGTAATCTGCAGTTGACTGTCTAGGCTGCGCTTTGCAAAGTCAAGGAAATCCGAAGGTCATAGCCGGCCCCGTCTCAGAGCTCACAGCACTTCGGAAAGTTGTCTCAACTGCATCACGGAACGCGAGAGAGATCAAGGGAGAAGTGGGGAACTGGTGCGATCTTGGCCTCCAGATCAACACGTCAGAGATCTTCGATCGGCTATTGTCCTCGTTGCGACAACAGGCGAATGTACGCCACGACGTCTTGCATTTCTCCGTCGGTGAGCCGGCCGCGCCACGAATGCATCGGACTGAAGACCACGCCGTGCTCGATGGTTCGCAGTAACTCCTCATCGGATTTCAGGAACGATTGAAATCGCTGAAAATTGGTCGGCGGCACTTTCAATGAAGCAGCGGTGGGGCCATCGCCTCGACCGCTTGATCCATGACAGTTTTGACAATGCCGCTCGTAGACGGCTTTCCCGCGTGCACGGTCAGGAGGATAGTCCTGAGCGTAGAGCGAGAAGATCGACGGCTCGCCGGCCAAACCTCCGAAGAGGCCTGCTGCAAGGAGCCAAAGCGGTATGAACCGCCGCGAAGCTGCGACCATGGGCTAACTCTTTTTCGTGGTGTGAGCAATGAATGGGCTGAAGAGTTGCTGCAGCTTTTTGCCGCCGCAGGCGGGACATGTCACTGTTCCAGCCTCATGCTCCTTCAATGTCACCACGATCAACGACTCCTTCCCGCAATCGAGGCACTTATAGTCGTACATCGGCATGGCGTACTCCTTTTGACAATCAGCCAAAAATCATGAGTGGATAGGTTCCCTGGTGCAACAGGGCATGGGAAACGCTGCCGAGCACCATGCGGGTAAGGCCGCGGCGTCCCCGGGATCCCATGAGCATAAGGTCCGGATTCAAGGTCTTGGCTTCCTGAAGAATCCCATCAACCGGAGTACCCAACGTGGTCCGCACGCGGGTTTGGTAGCCCCAGGGATTGAGTTTGGCTGCCGTCTCGTCGAGAAAGTCGTTTGCCTTGCGGATGGAGTGGATTTCCATGTGCTCGGCCGAGACAGCATCTATCGGCCAGGGGGGCCTGGTATGGGGAAGGACGGTGAACAGAGAAATCATGGGAGACTCACGAAAGGGTTTCTGTTGAAGGAAAGCGAGGGCATGGTCTGCATCATAGTTGCCTTGTAGGGGAAGCAGAATTTGATGAAGCGCTTTCAAAGGACCGGGAAGAATGAATTTCGTGCCCGGCCCGAACGTCAGCACGCGGTGGGAGACACTTCCAACGAGTCGTTCCTTGATCGGTCCAAGGCCGCGGGTGCCCAAGAGAATCAGCCCTACTTTGAGTTGCTCAGCCAACGTCACGATCTGATCAGCCGGGGATCCGACGACCAGATGCTTCGTGACCGGCCCGACATCCAACGGGAGCAACGACACAATGCGATCCAACAAACGAGTCCCATCGTCGTGCATGTTCCGCTCGACCGTCTCATACAGTTCTTGCGCCACTTCCGGCATCATCATGGGATAGGCGGGGCTCGGGACATCGAGCACGTGTACGATGTGCAGTTCATCCGCACGAGACAGATACTTCAGGGACCGAACCGCCTCATACGAATGATCAGAACCGTCCACAGTGAGCAAAATTTTCATAACATCACCTTCCGACTATCGGTCTGCGGCTTCGTTTCACATATGGTCATTCAGGCAATAAGGTTGTCACCATCGAACCATGGCAGACGCGTCATGCAACCCCAACATCCTAGCCATGATGCTGAGCAAGTCCAATGCCGCCTCGACGTAAGAGGTGAAACGTGGGATGTGAAAGGAATTGGAAGCAGTTGCGAAACCGACCCGTGTTACGTCTCACCGTTCACTTCTTTATCTCTCACCTCGTATGGCGCCTTCTGCTACAGGGAGCGAATGACCGTTGTAGCAGAGAGCCCCTCCCAGACCCAAACCGCTGATAACGTATGGCCTATGGCAGAAGCAAGAGACTCAGATGAGTGCCGATTTCTTTCTCGAGCCACAAGCTACATGCCATAAGCTCCGGGCTAGCACGGTGGCACCACCCTTGCTCGGCTCAGAGGCAGGAGGGCCTGCTCATGCCGCAAGAGGCGAATCTCTTCAAGACCATCCTGGTGCCGGTGGATTTCTCTCCTTGCTCAGATGAGGCATTCCAGGTCGCCTGCCAGGTCGCGCGGTTGTATGGAGCGACGCTGCTCGTTCTGCACGTGATCGATACCAGCGCCCTTGCCGCATTCAATCGGCTGGGCCTGCTGGCCGTTCCATCCGATGCCGCTCCACAGCGCCGTCGCTTACGCCATCATGCCCGTCTCAATGTAAGGCAGTTGTTGGAGTCCACCGTAGCGATGGATATCAAGATTGCGCGCGTGATCGTGGAGGGGGCGCCCTTCATCGAGATCGCCAAAGTTGCGCGCACGCGGAATATCGATCTGGTCGTGATGGGAAGCTACGGCGGCCGGTCCGGCAGTGTGGACAAGATTTTTTTCGGGAGCACGGCCGAAAAAGTCGTTCGCACCGCGGGGTGTCCCGTACTGACCGTGCCGCTTGCCGCATCCGTCTCACAACACAAATCGACACGCTAACGACGATGGAGGAAATTATGACCACTGGAGGAAATCGGGTGCAATGGCATAGGTCGGGAATGGTCGTATCCATGGCGTTTCTAGCCTGGATGTATGGCGCAGCCCTTCAGGCCCAATCCGAACAAGTGGTGGAGGTGACGATCAAGGATTATCGGTTTGTGACGAAGCAGAGTACGTTGCGCCTGGGGTTTCCTACCGCCATTACAGTTCGGAATGATGACGCCGTACGGCACGATTTCGGGTCGACCATGTTTGAGGGAATTCCGACACAGATAGAAAAGGACGGCGTGATTGTCTACGGTCGAGGGGTGGGGGGGGTCTTTCTCGACCCGAAACAGGACGCCACGATTCGATTTGACATGACGCGGCCTGGCCGGCAGGTCTTTCGTTGCTCTATTCACCCGACGATGAGCGGAGAGTTGCTGTTGTTGAGCGCGGAGGCGGTGTGAGTGTGTCGCCAGAAAAACCGAGCATTCTCTTTGCGACCGACGGGTCGACTGGATCGGCGACAGCGGAGGTCTATGCCTGTGGATTGGCTCAATCATGGGGGGCCTCATTGACCGTGATGAGTGTGCTGGAATTTCCTCCCGGGATGAACCCGGACTATGCGGTGAATCGGCTGTACTTGGATGAATTGATGAAGGACGTCACGACGAAATTGACGGATCTGAAGACGCGTGCGGTCGCCCTCGGGATTCCCGTACAATCGTATGTGGCAACAGGAATCCCGAGCGAGGAAGTGTTGACCGTCGCGCGGACCCAAGGGGCCGAATTGATCGTGGTTGGAACGAGGGGGAAGACCGGTCTCGAACATATTGTGCTGGGAAGCACGGCTGAGCGGATCATTCGGAGGGCTCCTTGTCCCGTTTTGACCGTCCCAATGGACGCACAGCGGGCGGATGGAAACTCGACCACCGAAAAGCCGAGCACCACACCGAAGCGAATGCTGGTGCCGGTGGATTTTTCCGACTGTTCGCTCGACGCTTTTGAGTATGCAGCGTTGATTGCACAACGATCGAAAGTCTCCCTGAACCTTCTTCACGTGCTGGAGCCGGTGTCGTACGGCCTCGATTTTACGCTTCCCCATTGGGCTCAGAGGGAGTCGAGCAAGACAGCCCTCACGGAACGGTTATCGGATCTCGCCTCCGCGCTCACCTCCGCCGGCCTTGCGTCCGACGTCCTGATTTCGGGAGGGCTGCCGGCCGATTCCATTCTGGATACGGCCCGTGCTCAGTCGGTCGACGTGATCGTCATGGGGACTCATGGTCGTCGAGGCTTGTCTCATGTATTATTCGGCAGCGTCGCGGAATCCGTCGTGCGGAGATCGTCGTGTCCTGTGCTGACCGTACGGAGCCCGACGTTACCGCCGGGCCATCGCCGTGTCCTTTCAGGACAATCGATGCCGACCAATGTTTAACCCAGGAGCGAGTCATGGCAACCCGTAGGACCCCAACCAGAAAAGTAAAAGGTCGAACCGCCTCCGCAGCCGCCCAAGCCCGGAAGCCCATCGAATTGCCGGATGGAATGTGGGAGCGGATTTCGCGCAAAGCATACGAGCTCTGGGAACAGCGCGGACGCCAAGAAGGCAGCGCGCTTCGAGATTGGCTCGACGCGGAAGAAATCATCATGGAAGAAATCCATGAAGCACGCGAGTGAACAAGCGGTAGGGTTCTGGACTCCTCGGCCTCCGTCTTTGGATGGAGCGCTCTCCCGCCTGGAAAGGCTTTCAGGTAAACCGGAATTCAGGTTGCAACGTGAACTGGCACATGCGCGCGCACTCAAGCCGTATTTGGAAGGGAGCACAGGACGGCTTGTCCCACCGCTGGAACAAGAAATAGAACTGGCGAGTCTCTACCTGTTCTGCGACTATTACCCGGATGACGGACAACTGACGCTTATCGAACAACTGCGGGACGTCATCACCGAACACATTCCCGACGAGGAGCGGCAATGGCTCGATCCTCTGAAACATTCTTATTTCGATATACTGACACCAACCTCGCCGCCCAAACTCGGCCAAGATCTCATGCTGCAATCACTTGCTGATGGAACGAGGCTGGTCCTACCCAGTGGAGAATTCGTCAAGGATTTTTCGGCGGACCGTCCGTTGGTTACCCGTGTCGTTCATGATCCCAACACCCAGGAATCCGACAGGGCCGTATGGGCCGGTTGTGGAATCACCATGTCACCAGCCGAGGCAAAGGCCTTGCTCGACATCACGTCGGAATGGCGTCGAGAGATGGAGATGACGACCGGATCCTTTGCGCTGGGAGAATGGAAGGAGTTTGCCAAGCGATTCGGCTACATGATTCTCTGGGCGTTCGCTCAACGGCGCATGGAAGCCTTGGTGGATGCCGTCGTCCATATCGGATATCGCAATCCAGACGGCCGACCCTATCTCTATGCGGTCGCACTGTATGACCACCACGAACATCGATTCTTCACTGAAGTCCTGTCGGGCATGGACGAATTTCATATCGAAAAGCCGAGTGCGGATGATACGCAGAACGCCGTGAGGGATCGGCCCTTGGTCCGGCGATGGGTACGACACGAAGGGGGTGGGCTCGTCGCCCGACTCACGCTCACCGCGTTTCAACTCATCGTGGAATGCGACAGCCCGCAGCGGCTGGACTCCATCAAGCATCGGCTCGCGGCCTCGTTGGGATTTTCGTTGCATTTCCGAGGCGAGACGTTGGCGCCGCCGGCCCGGCAACTATCAATGGCCGAACTCATGTCCGAGGAACCCCCGACGTTGATCGTGACGCCGGAAGAAGACCGGACGCTGCTCAACCAATTCCTGGAGAAAGCGTACTTGGAGTGGCCGGATCAGCCTCATCTCGCGCTCGGCGGACAAACGCCTCGGCATGCGGCGGCAACTGCGGCATTGCGGGGCAAGGTCGGTGAGCTGATCGACGACATGGAGCGGTATGATCCGGGCCGTCGGCGGTTTGGGAAGGCGGCCTTCAGTTATAACCGGCTTCGCGCTCATGTCGGCTTGGAAGAACTGCCGGAGTCGCGCTTGCCTCCTGACGAGATGGAGTATACAACCATGCCGGAGATGAAGAAGAAGTTAAGGCTCGATGAGACATAGTCTAGGGAGAAGCCGATGACAGAGCAACGTCCGACGGTCGGTATTCTTGTCGGTGGCGGGCCGGCTCCTGGAATCAATAGTGTGATCAGCGCGGCCACGATCCGCAGTATTCTCGGCGGATCGGATGTGCTGGGGATCATCGACGGGTTCAAATGGCTCATGGATGGGAGCACGGGACAAATACGGCCGCTCTCGATCGAGGATGTGAGCCGAATCCATTTTCGGGGAGGGTCCTACCTTGGCACCTCACGTGCAAACCCGACCAAAAACGCAGAGTCGCTCGACAATACGTTGTTTGCCTTGTCGAGTCTCGGCGTCACGCGCGTGATGACGATCGGCGGGGACGATACGGCGTTTTCGGCGATGAAACTGGAAGAACGAGCCCGCGGGCGTCTTCAAGTCATCCATGTTCCCAAGACCATCGACAACGATCTCGACCTTCCATATGGTATTCCGACGTTCGGGTTTCAAACGGCTCGTCACGTCGGGGCGGAGATCGTGAAGAATTTGATGGTGGATGCCCGCACCACCACACATTGGTACTTGGTCGTAACCATGGGGCGTAAGGCCGGCCATCTTGCCTTGGGTATCGGAAAGGCAGCCGGTGCGACGCTGACGGTCATCCCGGAAGAGTTTCGCGAGCGGCCGGTCAAGCTGCGACGGGTCGTCGATCTTTTAATCGGGGCCATCATTAAACGGTTGGAACATGGTCGAGCCGATGGGGTTGCGGTGCTGTCCGAGGGACTGATCGAAATTCTCGACCCGCGCGATCTCGGTGGGATGGAGCATGTGGAGCGGGACGAATATGGTCATTTGCGGATGAATCAGGTGGATGTCGGCGATGTGTTGCGGCGCGAATTGACGAAGCAGCTTCACCAGTTGGGATTTTCCACGAGCCTGGTGGCGAAGAACGTGGGGTATGAGCTCCGCTGCGCCGATCCGATTCCATATGATATCGAATACACTCGAGATCTCGGCTATTGTGCCGCTCAATATTTACTCGACGGCGGGACCTCGGCCATGGTCTCGATTCAAAACGGGCGGTTCACCCCTATTCCGTTTAAGCAGCTGATGGATTCCTCCACCGGACGGGCTAAAGTGAGAATGGTGGATATGGATTCCCAGTCCTACCAAATCGCCCGGCAATACATGATTCGTCTCACCGAGGACGACCTGAAGAATCAGGATGCGCTGGGCCGTTATGCCGCCTTGGCAGGCCTGTCGCCGGAGGCGTTCCGAGAGCGGTTCAGCACAGTCCTCTAAGCAACATGATGCATCCCGTCGAACAAAGGATAATCCGACATGAAGATTCTTGCGGCAACCGATGGATCAAAACATGGTAAGTGGGTGATCGAATGGTTGGCGGAGATACCGTTCACGGTGCAGCCGGTCGTCCGTGTCCTCCATGTCGTCGATACGGCGAGCGTTCGGGCTCCGTTTATGATCCAACCGGTGGCTGTCGGCACCGCACGGTACATTCAGTCCGAAATGAAGCGGCTGGAAGCGGCGGCGAAGTCCACAAAAAAAGAATCGGAGCGTTTGATGTCCACACTCGGCTTGAGCGGAACCGTGACGATCGATCGAGGCGGTGTGGCAACCACGATCATAAAGCATGCGCAACGCGGTGTAAGACTCCTGTCGATCGGGTGCCGAGGATTGGATGCCTTGGATCGATTCATGCTAGGCAGCGTTTCGAACCATGCCATCCGCTATGCCCCTTGCTCCGTACTGGTTGTGAAAGAAGGGCCTCGGCCCATCAAACATGTGGTGTTGGGGATCGACGGGTCGGCAGCGTCGGATAAAGCGGTGAAGTTCCTGATGCGCTATGTCGATCCGACCCCCGACGGTCCGGGGCATGAACCGGTCATGGTGACCGTGACGCATGCGGTGCCCTATTTCAAGTATCCGGAGGTCAAAGAGACGGGGAAAGCGCTGGTACAGCGTTATGGTGCTAAGCTCGCGGAATCAGGCTTCCAGATATGTGAAGCCTTGAGACTTGGGAAGCCGGCTGACGAGATTCTGAAGGTGGCCAAACAGGATAAGGCGGACCTCATCGTGACCGGAGCGAAAGGGTTGGGCGCGATCCGCCGTGTCCTACTCGGCAGCGTCTCCGCCCGGGTGGTGCAACATGCCCATTGTGGAGTGCTCGTGGTCCGCTGATCATCTTAAGTAGGGGATGGTCCATGGCTGCGTAAACAGGCTTGACGGCAAGGAGGAAGGCGCAATAGACTGACGCCCTCTCGGAGACATCAAGGGAGAGGCCTTATGACAGCATTAATGAAAATCGATCAAGACCCGCTTCCCGATCGTTTAGTGACGGGGCTTTCAAAAATCGGGTTGGCGATGAAGAGCCGCGCATGGAGACGGAAGGGACGGCAAGGTATCGGTCCCCTGCAAATCCAAGTGCTGACGTTTCTCCGGTCTCGGCCGAATCAGTCGGCGACCGTCTCCACGATCGCCCGAGAACTCTCCGTGAAGTTGCCGACCGCTTCTGAAGTCATCCGAACGCTTGAGCATAAGCGTTTGGTCCGCCGACGCCGTCGGGAGATCGACAATCGCGTCGTGACCGTTCATCTCACCTCGCTTGGAGCGAAGGCAGGTCACGTGGAAAACCGATGGCCGGAGATCCTCGCGTCTGCTACCGAGAATTTATCGATGCAAGAGCAGGTCGCTCTTCTGACCGCGCTCGTGAAGCTGATCCGCGCGCTTCAATTGCAGGGAGAAATTCCGGTAGCCCGCATGTGCATCTCCTGCGAGCATTTCCGTCAGCATGTCCATGCGGAATCGGACCAACCGCATCATTGCACCTTCTACAATGTTGCGTTCGGAGATCAGGCATTTCGCCTTGATTGTCCCGAGTACGTGGAAGCCCCAGCTGAAGATCCGAGCAATAATGCCGACTCTCACAAAGCTGCGAGCGTAACCCAACCCCAAAGCCTAAGCGCCGGCTGACGGCTTATCATCCGACAACTTCTGTGGCGGTTTGCTCTGCTGGATTGATGTAGATCGGTCGGTCCGCTTCGACTTGCCTCATTAAGTCTTCCAAAGCCGCCTGCAACGCGATTTCGACGGGGTCACGGTCTGAAGCAGTGACCCACCGTACCGATGATCCCACTGCGGTGTGTTCGGCGCGATACGCCTTAATAGGCCGGACGCCTGCGCTCATCTCTGCTTGCAACCCGATTCGGTAATGATAGAGATTGTTGCGAGTGGTCAGCGTCAGTTTCGTGGCCACACGAAGCGTCAGGTCGCCGGAGTCAAATGAGACTGAAGCGAAGGTGCCTCGTTGTTGCAGGTATCGCAAGACTGCCTGCTTTAGATCGAGATGCGACCATTCCAGCAAGACGATGCCAGGTCGATGGTCCGGGCCTTCCATTGAAACCGGGCTGATAACCGCCTGAAGGGTTCGAGGGATGATGATGGCGGACGCGTTCTGGGGAAGAGGCGTCACCTGAATTCGATGGACGCACCCCGCCCATGCGACGCACGTGATCAGCAGGAGTATTTTGAACGTCATGGACGGGGGCATGGACGATCAAAGCTTGGGCCTACGAACTCGCGCCACCCTGTTCTGATCTGCGCGATTATGGAATCGAGTCGGAAGGGGGCCCTGACAGGACCTCCAAATCTTTCAACGCTCGAGCGGCATGTTCTCGATAAGCGCGTTCCGTGGGTTCCGTGTAGGTATCGACCACGCGTTGGTACGAGGCACGGGCTTTCTCCGGATGTTGCTTGATCGCGAAATACTGCCCCAACGCAATCCAGTTCTCAGCCGCCGTTCCACGAGCGGTTTTCATCAGCGCGAACTCACGCTCGACCTGCGATGTTCCCTGCAACTGACCCTGCTTCTTGACGGTATTCGCCATCTGGTCGGCCATGCGTTCGATTTGTTCGTTTTCATGGACTGCCGATTCCACTCGATTGGCCCTGAGGTGGTTGTAGAAGTTCTCGATATGGTCTTTCATGACCTCCGCTCGTCGTTGATACGAGTCTTGCGCACAACCAGACAGAATGAAGACGAACAACAAGATGACACTTGCCGTTCGGGAGATGAAGGGGAGAATAGAGATCTTCACATGAGCCTCGTGGATAAGAGTTCTCGCACGTCTATGCGTCGAGTCTAGCATACACTCAGCCGTGCAAACACTAGCTTGATCGGCGCGCATTCTCATCTTCCGAGAATGGCCGACCTGGGTCGCGAAGCCTCTTGAACCTCTCACAATGGCTGAGCTATCTTAGTCTCCGGGTTTTCATCAACTAGAGCTTACGGCAACATGATGGGCCTTCGATTAAGGAGGAGAATGACATGGGAAAGAGCTTAAAAGGGACCAAGAGTCACGACAATCTAAAACATGCGTTTGCGGGCGAATCACAGGCCAATCGCCGATATCTGTATTTTGCGCGAAGGGCCGATATTGAGGGCTATCCGGACGTCGGCGGGCTCTTCCGGGACACCTCGGAAGCTGAAACTGGCCATGCCTTCGGTCACCTGGATTTTTTGAAAGAGGTGGGAGATCCGGCAACGGGCGTGCCGATGGGGAACACCGACGCCAATCTCAAATCCGCCATCGAAGGTGAAACGTACGAGTATACCCAGATGTATCCAGGAATGGCGAAGACCGCGCGAGACGAAGGGTTTGCTGAGTTGGCCGAATGGTTTGAAACCTTGGCGAAGGCCGAACGGTCCCATGCCAATCGGTTTCAGAAGGGATTGGATACTCTGAAGGCCTAACAGCCTGCGGGTCAGTTGACCTTCAGCGGTCAGTTTTCGGCGACGTGGCGCAAGTTCGTCGGCGAAGGCTGGCCGCTGGTCGTTTTCGGAGAGACGAATGAAGGGCCTCAGTCTCATCACACCGATCGATTCCAAACAGTTGGAAAAAGAAACGCTGCGGATCTATGAGGTCTGTGACGGTTGCCGACGCTGCTTCAATCTCTGTCCATCGTTCAACACGCTACTGGATCGGATCGATGTGTATGAGGGTGATGTGGCCAAGTTGACCCCGGCCGATCATCATCGCGTCGTCGACGAATGCTACTACTGTAAACTCTGTTTCAATCATTGCCCCTATACTCCGCCGCATCACTACGAAATCGACTTCCCGCATTTGATGGTCGCCTGGAAGAAGCGTCTTGCGGCGGAGCGCGGCGTTCGGTGGCGGGATCGACTCTTGATCATGACGGATATGATCGGAAGACTCGGCAGTGCGACCGCCTCCATCACCAACCGTTTGTTGGAGAATCCACGTGTGCGCGGCGTTCTGGAACGAGTCATGGGGATTCATCGGGACCGCCGAGTCCTGCATTTTTCCGGAGAGACGTTTCCCCGCTGGTTCAGCCGACGACCCAGGACGGCGACAGCCGATCCCCCCGTCCGCAAGGTCGCTCTGTTTGCCAGTTGCCTCGTAAATTTTCAGGTGACCGATGTCGGCAAGGCGACGGTGCAGGTGCTGGAGAAGAACGGGGTCGAGGTGGTGGTACCGGAGCAGCGTTGCTGCGGTATGCCCAGTTTCGATATTGGAGACACCCAGGCGATCCAAGAGGCGGCTCGAAGCAACGTCGCTTCATTGTATCCCTTGGTCGCCGACGGATATGATGTGGTAGTCCCCACTGCCAGCTGCAGTTTGATGTTGAAACGCGAATATCCGGAGCTCCATCGTGATGAGAAGACCAAGCGGGTGGGGGAGCGGACCTTCGATGTCTGCGAATATCTGATGGCGATGAAAAAAACCGGTCACTTGGCGGCGGATTTCACCAAGAAGCCGGGACGCGTCGCCTATCAGATTCCCTGTCATCTCAGGGATCAGAATATCGGGTTCAAATCCCAGGAGCTGATGGAGTGCGCGGGAGCCCAGGTCGAGGTGATCGAACAATGTTCGGGGCACGACGGCTCCTGGTCGGCGAAAACGGAGTTTTTCCCATTGTCCATGAAAATCGCCGGCAAGGCCGTGCGCGTGATCGGGCAAACACCGGCTGACCTTGTCGCGTCGGACTGTCCGTTGGCGGGATTACAATTGGAACAAGCCGGCGCATCGGCCCATGCGAGAGGAAAGGCCGTCCTGCATCCGATTCAAATAGTCCGTGACGCGTATGGGCTGATTCCACAAGAGTGATAGGTCGGAAGTAAAAGGGGAGCAACAGTGAAGGCGATCACACCCGGCGATGTCATTCCGTACGAAGAGTATGAACGGCAGCGAGAAGCCTTTCGCGCGAAGATCATCGCGCTGAAGCAGCGGCGCCGAATTTCTGTGGGCCCGTTGATCACCGTCGTTTTTGAAAATCGTGAGACACTCCGGTTCCAGATTCAGGAAATGATCCGAACCGAGCGAATCGTCGATCCGGTCAAGGTGCAGGATGAGCTGGACGTGTACAACGCGCTTTTGCCGGAGGAGAACGAGCTGAGCGCCACCCTCTTGATCGAGATCACCGATGAGGCAAAGATGAAAGAGAAGCTCGATCAGTTCATAGGACTGGATCACGGCGAGAAAACGGCCATTATTGCCGACGGAGAAGAAGCCTTCGGTGAGTTCGAAGGCGGGCGAAGCCATGAGACGAAAATCAGCGCGGTCCATTTCGTCAGGTTTCGGCCGACCGCCTCGATGAAAAGGGCCTTTGCGGACCTGACTCGACCGGTGACAATTCGAGTAATCCATGGCGGATACCACGAAGAAGTTCCGGTCCCCGGCAGCATGAGGGAAGAGTGGCTTGCCGACTTGAAAGGCAGTGCTGAGTCGTAAGTGCCGGGTGCTGAGGTTTTAACGATTTCATCCATCCGTTTCATCACTCAGCACCCGCGACTCAGCACCGAAGAACTATGCCTCCTGTTTTGCTGACCAAGCGCATCGAATTCGCCGCCGCCCATCGCTATGTACGGCCGGAATGGGATGAAGACCAGAACCGCACGGTGTTCGGACGCTGCTACAATCCTCCCGCCCACGGTCATAACTACTTGCTGGAAGTAACGGTGTTCGGCGAGATTGATCCGAAGACCGGAATGGTCGTCAATTTATTCGATCTGAAACGGGTCTTGCTCGCGGTGCTCGAAGAGTTCGATCACAAGAACCTGAACCTCGACATGCCCTACTTCGAAAATCGGATTCCCACATCGGAGAATTTTGCGCATGTCCTCTGGACGAAATTGGCCTCCCAACGAGATATCGGCACACTGTATGCCCTCCGGCTCTGCGAGGATGAAGATCTGTATGCCGAGGTCACGGCAGCCGACCGCCCGGATGTCGCCGCCGTCGCCAAGCGATACTCGTTCAATGCCGTCCAAGACAGCCATCAGGGGCGCGACTGGGACTGCTACGTAACGGTTCACGGGACGATCGATCCCATGACAGGCATGGCGACCGATATCGGCGCACTGGACCGACTGGTGCAGGAACGGATCATCAAACCATTCGATCGGCAGGATCTTCGGCAGGTGCTTGGCTCCGAAACGGTGAGAGGGGAAGCTCTCGCTAAGACGATCTGGGATCGTCTCGTCGGTCGTCTCTCAGGTGGAACGCTTCGCAATATTCGTCTCATCCAAACCCGCGACCTCTCGTTCGACTACACCGACCTTCCATCCTGCCAAGTATCCTAATATTCTCGATATTCTCGTCAATCTCTTGAACCGGTAGTAATCCGACTCACCAACGAAGACAAGGTCTGATCGATCCCTCAGCGATCTCTGGAGGCTCCCAGTGGTGGACGACCGTGCGAGCCTGGGGGCGTGATCCAGGCGGTGATCGAGCTGACGGGCGAACAATATCGGACAGCCTTCCGGAATACGTGCGCTGGTGGCGGCAATGTGGTTCGGTCTATCTGTTGATCAAGCTGCCCATCAGCTACGCCGCGTCCAGGGTAGGCTTAGGAATGTGGCGGTACGGAATTGCACATATATCAGGCCTTGGCGAACCCCCAGGCAAGCGGATGTAGGGCTGTTCGGCACTATACTGCAGGCCTGAGTTGTGGCCAGTGTGAAGCCTGTCCCGAAGCGGTGCCGGACATGTTCGGGCTGAGCGCCCTCAGTGTCTCGAGGTGGTTCATCCGGGCCAATGCTCAGGTCCTGAAGGTGTTCAACGAGCGGCGATTGGAGCAGAAATGATGTGATCGTACGCATCCTCGTCGGCAAGGGTTTTGCCTAGTTGTAATTTAATTATGGATCAGGGTGCTCATCTTGGGTGTCCTGTCGATGGGCAGAAGCTGCTGAGGTTTGCCAGACCGCTACGGAAACGCAGCAATCGTAGAGGATTTTTGCGGAACGTGGTAGAGGAGAGAGTTGCGGAGTGATCGGGCCTGCTCTGCGTACGCGATGGTCCCTGGCGCATTACTCACGGCGGTTTGTTGCGAAATCGCACAGTCGTCACGCGATGCAAGCGCACGGGATCATGAGGAAAGGAAAATATTTGAAACAGTGTGTCGAACAACCGAGAGGCGAGCCCGCCTTCCTGGACGACCTTGGATCGTGTCCAGGCTTATTATTTTATAGCGGTAAATTTGCGATTACAGCATGGCTTATCCGGCAAAGGCGGGAGGCGCCCGAAGCCTTCCATGCCTGACCTGCCGGTCGGAAGACAAGCCTCAGGACCACAGGGAGAAACTAGGGGAACTATGGGCAGCACGGCAATCCTTGATCCTCAGGAAAATACGGCGGTCGGTCTTCAGACCGAAAGCCATAAGAATACTGTGTCCCGGAAATCCCATGTAACGTGAAACCGAACGTTGGCTCACGGAGCCGATCCAATCTGCCGATCTATGGCCCGAATGCTCACATACCGGAGGTTGTTGCGCAATGAGATTGACTCGTAAGCTGGTCTTCGAGAATCATGTTGCCGTTGTTACGGGGGCTAGTCAGGGGATCGGGCGGGCGATTGCTCTGGGTCTTGCGGCTAAGGAAGCCATGCTGTTTCTGGTTGGGCGAAATACCGCTGCCTTACACGAAGTGGCGGAACTTGCTCGCAAATCATCGCCGCGTGTCGTGGCCCATGCCACTGACCTAGTAGCTGAAGGGGCAACCACAATTATCGCGGAGAAGATTCTTCAGGAGCTGGGCGGTCTTGATATGCTGATTCACTGTGCCGGAGCCTATTCTCAGGGAGGCCTTCAAACCGCTTCGATTGACGAGTTCGATAGATTGTATCGAACCAATGTGCGTATGCCGTATCTGTTGACCCAGTCACTTCTACCGATGCTCAAAAGAAGGCAAGGCCAGATTGCTTTTGTCAATTCCAGTAAGGGACTTCAGGCGCATGCGAATGCCGGTCAGTTTGCTGCGACGCAGCATGCCTTGAGAGCGATAGCGGACAGTCTGAGGGATGAAGTCAACTCGGATGGGATTCGAGTGTTTAGTGTCTATCCCGGGCGAACAGCCACGCCGCGCATGGAGACCATCTTTCAGGCGGAGGGAAGGGAGTACAAACCGGAACTTCTTCTCCAACCGGAAGATATCGCTGAGGTCGTCGTTAATACGCTGATGATGCCGTTAACAGCCGAGGTGACGAACATCACTATTCGCCCGCGAATCAAGTCGTATTGATGCTGGAGTGGACGGCTGGGAGATTCCGGTAATGCCGGTTCGTCTCTAAGAGGGCGAGAGCTCGAGCGTTCTCCCTATGTTTGAACAGGCTTTCCAAAAGATGAGCGAATGGATCTCCGTCGCGTCTCCTCTTTTCGTTCAGGGCCTGCCGGGCAGTATCTTTCCGTTTGCGAAAAACTTTCATTTTTCTCCGGCCGGGCCGACACGAGATACCATATGCCCTTCGTTTCAGTCATCGCAAATTGGCGATTATCGAACGCCGGGAACGTATCTCGTCATTCGATGTTCCGAAGGTCGGTTATCCTTTGAACTCGGGCCGGGTAAGTGGTGGGAGATAAGCGGATGAAATTGAGCGTCATCATTCCCTGTTTGAATGCAGCGGGTACGATTGCCGCTCAATTTGAAGCCCTTGCGGGTCAGAATTATTCCGAGCCTTGGGAAGTGATTGTTTCAGACAACGGATCGACGGATGATTTAGTGAACGTCGTGAAGAGATACGTGAGTCGTCTTCCGGATCTTCGTATCGTTGACGCATCCGACAAGCGTGGGCAAGCGCATGCCAGGAATATCGGCGCGAAGTTTGCGCTGGGGGAAGCGCTTGTTTTTTGCGATGCAGATGATGAGGTCGCTCCAGGTTGGCTTTCTGCGATGGGAAAGGCGTTGTCCAAGTACGATTTTGTTGCCTGCCGTATCGACGCGAATAAGCTCAGCCCCGCTTGGGTGACGAAGCAGGTACGACATTCCCAAGCATCAGGGCTTCAACCGAAAGGGGAGCTCTCCTATCTTCCGCACGCTGGGGGCGGCACCCTTGGAGTGAAACGTTGGATCCATGAAACAATCGGCGGCTTCGATGAGTCTCTTGCCTTGTGTGAAGACACGGATTATTGCTGGAACATTCAGCTGAAAGGGGTGACGCTTCATTTTGTGTCGGATGCAGTGATGCATGTCCGCGTAAGGGATACCATTATAGGTAACTATCGGCAGGCGGTTGGATGGGGCGAATATCGTGTTCTCCTTTATAAGAAACATCTTCCTTTCGGGATGCCGAAACGGACTTGGAAACAGGGCATCGCTTCATGGATGAATTTTATTATATGGTTTGCGAAAAGTATTCCGCACATTCGAGATAAAAGCGATCGGGCCGTTTGGGCTCGGCGATGTGGGGCGAAGATAGGCCGTTTGAAAGGGAGCATCAAATACAGAGTGTTGGCGATTTGATGCATCCGGCCGAACAAAAGGTTCAATCCGAAACGGTATGTTCTCTATTCGATGACAGAGTTACTAAGAGCAACATATAGACGATTAAAATCGATTCCTCTTTTTGTTTTTGGGACCATCACGCATGTCTCCACATCAAAGCCGGCCGTCGCGCTGACTTTCGACGATGGTCCGGACCCGGTCTTCACCCCTCGCCTTCTTGATATTTTGCAACAGCATCATGCGAAGGCGACGTTTTTCATGGTGGGTCAGGCTGCAGAGCGTCATCCCGATCTTGTGAAGAAGGCGGCTGCCGCCGGACATGCGATCGGCAATCACTCCTGGGATCATCCCTCTTTCCCCTTGCTCACCGGACACGAACGGCGAGCCCAGATCCGGGCATGTGCAAAAGCCATTGCTCCGTATGCGCAGCAAATCTTCCGTCCTCCCTATGCGGACCAGAACCTATTGTCGCGCCTCGACGCGCTGTGGCTTGGGTATCAGGTCATTACCTATAATGCGACGGCTATGGACTGGCTCGACCACGATGCAGATTGGATAAAAGGCAGGATTATGAGTCGGATGCAAAACGGCAGCATCATCCTTTTTCATGATTCGCTCTTTCGGCATGGAGAGGATCGATATGTCGACCGAGAACCGATGTTGAAGGCGGTGGACATGCTTCTAAACGAACTGAGCGGGCGACTCAGTTTCATGACCGTTCCGGAGCTGCTCCGGCAGGGGCGTCCTCAACGGCAATATTGGCACAAACAAACGGACATCGATGTTCTGAACGGGCTCAAAGGGCAATACGGTGAAGTGAGGCGATACTCAAAAGTCGGATAGCAATTCCACAAAATAAACCAATCAAACGGGATAAACCGGATTAAACATCCGGATCAGACAAGTCAACCACCGCTCAGCACCTAGTGCCACGTCTTTAGCCTGTCGAAGGGCGGCACTTCCTCCTCCTTCGGGAGCGTGGTTTCCTCCATAGGAAACATGTATCCTTCGGCGCCGACGTGTGTCACACGCGAGGTGTTCTTTGTGACGGACCTCGACAAGAAATCGCTGAGCGAACGAGACATCTGCACCAAATTCATCACGCCGGCGGTGAAGCGGGCGGGATGGGATGATCTGTCGCAGATTCGCGAGGAGGTCGGGTTTACGAAAGGGCGCATTATCGTCCGGGGCAAGCTCGTTACCCGAGGCAAAGCCAAACGCGCCGACTACATCCTCTACTATAAGCCGAACTTACCCATTGCCCTCATCGAGGCGAAAGACAACAGTTATCCCGTCGGCGGCGGCATGCAGCAGGCGTTGAAGTATGCCGAGACGCTCGATATTCCCTTCGCCTTTTCATCGAACGGCGACGGCTTCGTCTTTCACGATCGAACGGGCCGGAGCAAGCAGCGGGAAATCGATCTTGCACTGAACGCGTTTCCTTCGCCTGAAACCCTCTGGCAACAGTATCGTGCCTGGAAATGCTTGGCGCCGGCGTAGGAAGAAATCGTGCTCCAGAGTTACCACAATGATGCGAGCAGCAAGGAGCCGCGCTATTACCAGCGCATCGCCATCAACAAGACCATCGAGGCCATCGCCAAAGGCGAGAATCGCCTGTTCCTGGTCATGGCGACTGGCACCGGCAAGACCTACACCGCCTTTCAAATCATCTGGCGTCTCTGGAAAGCCGGGCGCAAGAAACGCATTCTCTATCTCGCCGACCGCAATGTCCTGATCGATCAAACGATGGTCAACGACTTCCGGCCCTTTGGAAAGACGATGGCTAAACTCAGTACCGGTTCAAAGACCATCGAGCGAGCGGACGGCGCAGTCGTTGAGCTGCCCCTGGCCATGGATAAGAAGCATCGACGGATCGATACGTCCTACGAAATCTATCTCGGACTCTATCAAGCCATCACAGGGCCTGAAGATCGGCAGAAACTTTACCGCGAACTGTCGTCGGATTTTTTTGACCTGATCGTCGTCGATGAGTGCCATCGCGGCAGCGTGGCGGCGGATTCCGCCTGGCGGGAAATCCTTGACCATTTTTCAGGCGCCACCCAGATCGGCCTCACCGCCACGCCGAAAGAAACCGCGTACGTGTCCAACATCCACTACTTTGGCCAGCCGGTGTTCACCTACTCGCTGAAGGAAGGCATCCGAGACGGCTTCCTCGCTCCCTATAAAGTGGTGAAGGTCCATTTGGATGTGGACGTCGAAGGCTATCGCCCGACGAAGGGTGAACTCGATAAATACGGCCAGGAGATCGAAGACCGCATTTACAACCAGAAGGACTATGACCGGAATTTGGTGATCGACGAGCGGACGAAGCGAGTGGCCCACAAAGTGACCGACTTTCTGAAAGAAAGCGGAGACCGCTTTCAGAAGACCATCGTGTTCTGTGTGGATGTCGAACATGCCGCCCGGATGCGCCAGGCCCTGATCAACGAGAACGCCGACCTGGTGCAGCAGAACGAGCGCTACATCATGCGGATCACCGGCGATGACGCCGAAGGCACGGCCCAGCTCGGGAACTTCATCGATCCGGAGGCCAAGTATCCGGTGATCGTCACGACCTCGCGGCTGCTCTCCACCGGCGTGGATGCGCAGACCTGCCGCGTGATCGTGCTCGACCGAGAAGTCGGGTCCATGACGGAGTTCAAACAGATCGTCGGGCGCGGCACCCGCGTCCATGAAGACACCAAAAAGTACTACTTCACCCTCATCGACTTTCGGAAGGCCACCAATCATTTCGCCGATCCCGACTTCGACGGCGAGCCGGTGCAGATCTACGAGCCTGGGCCACAAGATCCGGTCGCGCCGCCTGACGATCTGCCCCCATCGGCTGATGCGGACGATCCGATCTCGACCAGACCTGGCGAGGACGAGCGGGTCGTCGTCGATCCTGCCACACCGGACCTCACCATCCCACCCGGCGGAACGCCACCCCGCAAGTACTACATCCATGGCGAGGAGGTCAGCGTCATTGCGGAACGGATCGAGTATCTCGACGAATACGGCAAGCTCGTGACCGAAACTCTGCGCGACTACACCAAGAAGACGCTCCGGAAGCGCTATGCCGGCCTCACGGCGTTTCTCAAACAGTGGAACAGCGCCGAGCGCAAGCAGGCCATCATCGAGGAACTGGAGCAGGAAGGGCTGTTGCTCGAACCATTGGCCGACGAAGTCGGAAAGGATCTCGACCCCTTCGACCTCATCTGCCATGTGGCCTTCGATCAGCCGCCGCTGACGCGGCGAGAACGGGCGGAGAATGTCCGCAAGCGGGATGTCTTCACGAAGTACGGCAAGCAAGCCCGCGCCGTGCTGGAAGCCTTGCTCCAGAAATATCAGGACGAAGGCGTCACCAACCTGGATGATCCGCAAATCCTCAAGATCGCGCCGTTCGATACCATGGGGACACCGATCGAACTGCTCAAGACGTTCGGCGGACGTCCCGGCTTCGAACAGGCCGTCCACGAATTGCAATCCGCCCTCTATCAGGGAGCCGCCTAACTCATGTCCGTCCGCAACACCGTCAAATCGATTCAAGACATCATGCGCCAGGACAGCGGCGTCGATGGCGACGCCCAGCGCATCTCTCAGCTCTGCTGGATGTTCTTCCTGAAAATCATCGACGACCAGGATCTGGAACTCGAAGCGATGCAGAAGGACTACCGCTCGCCCATCCCGAAGAAATTCCAGTGGCGCACCTGGGCGGCTGATCCCGAAGGTATCACCGGCGAACCGCTCATGGCCTTCGTCAACGGTGAGCTCTTCCCCTCGCTCAAAGAGTTGTCGGGTTCGACCAAAGACGGGCGCCGCCGCGTCGTGCGGGAGGTCTTCGAGGACGCCTACAACTACATGAAGTCCGGCCAGCTCATGCGGCAGGTGATCAACAAGATCAACAGCATCGACTTCAACAACCTGACCGAGCGTCAGCACTTCGGTGACATCTACGAGCAGATCCTGAACGACCTTCAGAGCGCGGGCAACGCGGGCGAGTACTACACGCCCCGCGCCGTTACAGCCTTCATGGCGGACCGGATCGACCCGCACCCCGGCGAGATTCTCTTCGACCCGGCCTGCGGTACCGGCGGCTTTCTCACCTGCGCCATCCGGCACATGCGCGAGCGCTATGTGAAGAAACCGGCGGACGAACAGAAGATGCAGCAGGGTTTGCGGGCCTGCGAGAAGAAGCAGCTCCCGCACATGCTCTGCGTGACCAACATGCTGCTGCACAACATCGAAGATCCGTCATTCGTCCGTCACGACAACACCCTGGCCAGGCCCTACATCAGCTACGGCCAAGCCGATCGCGTGGACATCGTCCTCACCAATCCGCCCTTCGGCGGAAAGGAAGAAGACGGGATCGAAAGCAACTTTCCGAAACATTTCCAGACGCGCGAGACAGCGGACCTTTTTCTCGCATTGATCGTGCGCCTGCTCAAGACCGGCGGGCGCGCCGCCGTCGTGCTACCGGACGGGTCGCTGTTCGGCGAAGGCGTGAAGACCAGGCTCAAGGAACATCTCATGGAGGAGTGCAATCTCCATACAATCGTCCGTCTGCCCAACAGCGTGTTCAAACCCTACGCCAGCATCGGGACGAATCTGCTGTTTTTTGAGAAGGGCGAGCCGACGAAAGAGATCTGGTTCTACGAACATCGCATCCCCGATGGGCAGAAGGCCTACTCGATGACGAAGCCCATCCGCTTCGAACACTTGAAGCCTTGCATCGACTGGTGGGAGGAGCGAAGCGGAAAGGACGGAAGGAAACGGATGTCGCCTGGAAAGTGACAGCCGATGAAGTGAAAGCCCGTGGCTATAACCTCGATATCAAGAATCCACATACAGTCGCCGACGATCATGGCGATCCGGAAGAACTGCTGCAGAAACTTGAGGCGGCCGAAAAGGAAACCGCCAACCTCCACGATCAGCTCAAGTCCATTTTGGAGAAGGCCTTGTTGCGATGAATCCCGCGCGACTCCTTGCTCACTTCGACTGCATCAGCGACGCGCCCGACGCAATCCCGCGCCTGCGTCGATTCATCCTCGACCTTGCCGTGCGAGGGAAGCTGGTTGAGCAGGACCCGAGGGATGAGCCTGCTTCGGAGCTGCTCGATCGCATCGAAGCAAAAAAGATGCAGCTCATCCAAGGAGGGAAGCTTAAACGGCAGGAATCTCTCCCACCAGTGGGCAAAGATGAGCTCTCATTCTCCGTCCCAGAGGGATGGCAACCTACCAGATTAGCCGCTATTGCAACGTGCTTGGACTACATGCGCCAGCCGGTCAACAGCACGGAGCGAGAGCAACGGATCGAGGGCAAGAGCCCTTCAGAGTTGTTTCCATATTTTGGCGCAACTCAGCAGCAGGGATGGATTGATGATTTCCTCTTTGATGAGGAACTGGTTTTGCTTGGGGAGGACGGCGTTCCTTTCTTTGATGCCCTTCGTCCTAAGGCTTATCTGATTTCCGGGAAAACATGGGTCAACAATCATGCACATGTTTTTCGAGGCATCTTGATATCTCATGCTTTTCTTACATATTGCCTCAACACCTTTGACTATAAGGGGCGAGTTGCCGGGGCTACGCGTTCCAAACTAAATCAGGCGAAGGCAGTCGATATCCCAATCATTCTCCCACCCCTCGCGGAACAGCACCGCATTGTCGCCAGGGTGGATGAATTGATGGCGCTGTGTGATCGCTTGGAAGCGGCGCAGGAGGAGCGCGAGAGGCGGCGCAATCGTCTGGTGGCTTCGTCTCTGAATAGTTTGAAGAATGGCGTGGATGCTGACGCTTTTCGCGACCACGCCCGCTTCTACTTCAAGCACCTCCCGCGCCTCACCACGAAACCCGAACACATCCAGCAACTTCGCCAAACCATTCTCAACCTCGCCGTCCGCGGGAAACTCGTTCCCCAAGACTCCAACGAGGAGCAGGGATCCGAACTGCTCAAGCGTATTTATTGCACTCGGAAATATCTCCGAAAGTTTGCAAGCCTCGATATCGATGAATTGGAGTCACCGCTTCCAGAGATTCCACCAAGCTGGACATGGACCGTTGTCGATCAGATTGCAGCGGACGATCCCAACGCAATCACCGACGGTCCGTTCGGCGCAAATTTGAAAACCGAGCACTACGTGACAGCACCGGGCTATCGAGTCATTCGCCTTCAGAATATTGGCCGTGGAATCTTTCGCGAGGAACATCGTTCATACATTGATCGGTCGCGATTTGGCCGTCTCTCCAAGCACCATGTTCACGCTGGCGACTTGGTTGTCGCTGGCCTGGTTGATCCGCACGTTCGCTGTTGCAGGTTGCCAGATAATATTGGCCCAGCAGTAGTGAAGGCAGATTGTTATCGCTTTTCAGTTCATGCGCAGACATGCGCAGGTTTTGCCTTGCATTATTTGAATTCAGCAGTGGCCCAAGAGTTTGCCGCTGCTCATCATCATGGAATGACGCTTACTCGAATTGGGCTGGGGAACTTTCGTCAAATACCTGTTCCACTCCCACCATTCGCCGAACAACAGCGCATCGTCGCCAAAGTTGATGAACTGATGGCCCTCTGCGATAAGATAGAAGCGCAGCTCACTACTACTCACACCGACAGCCGCCGCCTCCTCGAAGCCGTCCTTCACGAAGCGCTGGCCCCGGCGGTGGCGAGTTGAGGGGCACACTCAGGTATCTGCTGGTTATTGTTGCAATGATGGTAAGGTTGCGGTACATGGAAATGGAAGCAGACTCTGTTTGCCAGGGAGGTGAATCGTGAGACAGGTCATCATATATCGTGGGGAAGATGGCTATTGGGTGGCCGAGTGTCCAAGTCTGCCTGGCTGCTTAAGCCAAGGGAAGAGCAAGGAGGATGCTGTCACAAACATCCGTGAGGCCATTCGTGGGTACGTTGCTGCATTAGAGGAAGACAAGCTTGCCGTACCTGAAGAGCGTTTCGATGCGGTGCTGATAGCCGTATGAGCAAACTGCCGAGTATCTCGGGGCGAGCCTGTATTAAAGCGCTGGAGCGGGCGAGTTTCACAGTCCGGCGACAGGAAGGCAGCCATGTGATTCTTCGGCGCGATCAACCATTCGGCCAACTCGTCGTCCCTATATTCCCCCCACGATTCAATTAGATTTCCACATGCAGGCTTGTGGAAACTTGGTGCGTTTTCTGGAGTTCCCTCATTCGGACATGTTAAAGAGAGACTCAAACTTGTGAGGAACGATGAGTGCGACGGGTTCGATGTTTATCGGTATTGTGGGGTCGCTGCTGTTCCTGATCAGCGTGTTTTCGTTCAGCCAGCGAAATTGGAAAGGCGGCCTGTTATGGCTATTGATCGGCGCGGGACTCATCGCCCTTTTAACTTACATGGATAAGCCGTCGGCGAATTTGTTGCCGTGATCGATACAAACGGTCATCTGTCCTGAACTTCAACGAAGGCCGCACAATCGAACAGGTTGTTCTCTAATCCCCTTACCACGGAATCGGCTTTCGATCTCGGATGAATAGGCCGGTCATCGACTGAGGCGCTTCCGTAGCCAGCCACACGATCGTATCCGCACCCTGTTCGACTGAGCGGGGCGCCTCACTCCCTCCCATCTCAGTCCGTACCCACCCCGGGTCCACGGAATTTACCGCTATGCCTGAATTCTTCAATGCCGCGGCGAATTTCCCAGTCACGCCGTTGAGCGCCGTTTTGGAAATGCCATAGGCTGGAACTGCTGGACCCATGCCGGTCAACCGTCCGACCGCGCTCGAGACGTTGATGATTCGAGCGGCGGCACTCTTGCGGAGCAACGGCAAGAAGGCCTGGGTGACGAGCAAGGGACCGATGGTGTTCGTCTCAAACATTTGTCGGAGCCGATCGGGAGGGAGATTGAGAACCGAATCATCATGGTCGTTCAAGATCCCGGCATTGTTCACGAGGACGTCGAGATGATCGACAGTCTGGGCGATGGTCTTCACAGCCCGGTCAATACTTTCTTGGTCGGTGACATCGAGAACGACGGGGATGACGGACGGAGCGGAGAGGGAGACAGCGGCTCGTTCGATGGAGTCGAGACATCGTCCGGTTAGAAACACCCGCCATTGTTTCGCCGCCAGTTGTCTGACGACCTCAAGGCCGATGCCTCTATTGGCACCTGTGACCAGGGCAATGCCCGGCATGCGATGCCTCCACTTATTCAATAACTTCCTTATACCGGTCCCACGCACTTGTGTAACCCTTATTGCGCCCTGTTCAGGTCTTGCATGTGGTTATGCCCCGTCCTACAATCAGCCTACGAGAATTACTTATGCTCATGATTGTTCTAGCCAGGCATTGGACCTGATATGCGGTTCGGTCGACTGTTATCCGCTACGATCTTTCTCTGTGTGGTCATCGCAGGCTGTCAGATGTTGCCGGGCAACTGGCGACCGGGATGGAACAAGCCTTGGAACGACGGAAAACCGGTCATGGAGACGGCCGGATCTTGGAAGCTGACCGAGGCTGAAACGCAAGATGGTCGCTTCCTGGCCCTCGCCGTTTCCGGCGGCGGCAGCCGGGCGGCTAATTTCGGCGCGGCGGTGATGCTGGAACTCCAGCAGCGTGGTCTGCTGGAACAAGCGGATGTCATCAGCGGCGTCTCAGGCGGCACGTTGCCTGCCGTCTATTACGGGCTGGGTGCCAAGGCCGGTCCCTTCACCGCCCCGGCCCTGCGCGAGGCGCTCGGCTATGACTTTCAGAGCAGTTGGATCCGCCGCTGGTTTCTGCCGCACAACATCTTCCGTTATTGGCTGGCCGACTTCACCCGTTCCGATATCATGGTTCAGGTGCTCAACAACCAACTGTACCACGAGGCGACCTTCGCCGATCTGAAGCCGCACCCGAAGATCCTGCTCAACGCGACCGTTCACAATGATCATACTCGCTTCACCTTTACCGACGATCGCTTTGCGTCGTTGCGTTCCGTTTTCGCGCAATACCGGGTGGCGAACGCGGTCAACGCGTCTTCCGCTTTTCCCGGCGCCTTTCAGGATGTGACGCTCCAATGGTATATGGACCGGCCGCAGTACGTGCATCTCTACGACGGCGGTCCCATCGACAATCTTGGCATTCAGGCCGTCGTCGAGTATTTGAACCGCAACATCCTGGGGACGACGCTCGATCGTCTCTTTCCCAAAGGCTGCCTGGTCATCGCGATCGACGCGACGCCGACAAGCGAGCATCCGGACCTCAATGTCAGAATGTCCAGTCGGCAATTCGCGGACTATTTCATCGACATGAACGCGCTCGATGCGACGGATGCCATGTTGATGGAAGCGCGCAGAACCCTCCTCGCGCGCATGGAAATTCCGACTGAACAGCAAGATAAACAGGTGCGGGGCCGGCTGCCGGTAAACGACTTGCATCAATGCAGCTGTCACGTGCTTCATCTCTCTCTTCGGCATCTGCTCCACAGCGACGATTCGGAGGAGACGAGACAATTGGCCGAGCGAGTGACCGAGATCAAGACGAAGTTTTGGATCGGGAAAGACGAGCAGGACGCGCTCTACCGAGCGGCCGATGTCATCATGAAGGAACTAGACGCCCAGCATCTCTTTTCAGACGAATCACTGAAGCCCCAATGCGCGGCGAGCAAACAGTGATCGACAAAGCATTATCTTTCCACCCTCCTACCTCCCTTGATCTTCTATAATTGATCAATGTTTCGGCGGATGGTGGTGCCCGCCTGTTTGTGCGGCCCCACCCTTGGTGTCACGCGGCGTAAAGCGGGCTGCATAGGCTTCGTGTTCCGGTAACCTGAGGAAGACAATGATTCCGGTATCCGGATGAATCGTAAATTCCCCGGTACCCTTCAGTGTATTTTCACCGGATGGTTCCAACTCCACCTGAATTTTGGCCTTCTCATACCCATGCTGGATGGTGGCCTTGGCTTTGGCTCCATCAGTGGGAATGGCCTTGTCGGAATGATCCGCTACATACAGCACCAGTTCTCCGTCCTTGGCGACCAGCTCTAGATGATAGGGCCCTGCAGCAAGCGATTGCCCGCCGTGCAAGGCCTTCACGGGATCGGACTGTTTCGCCGTGTGGGCCCCGACCGGCACCGCCGCAAGCAGCGTTGCGCATAAACCTACGTTCCTCAGTAGATGTTTCATGATCGGTTCTTCCCATCAATGCTTCGGTGGATGGTGATGGTGGTGCGGGCCGGCATCATGCGCGTGGGATGGAGCTTTCTCTCCTTGTTCACCCTTGGGTTTCAACGGCATGAAGCGCGCGGCATAGCCGTCTTGATCCGGCAGTTTCATGAACACGACTACGACGGTAGTTGGAGTCAGTGAAAAGGTGCCGGATCCTCTGAGGATATTGCTCCCTACCGGGTGCAAGTTCACCTGCGTCCTTGTTGACCCGTTCTCGATGTTGGCTTTGGCTAATCCGCCGTCCACGCTGATGGCGTTGTCCGCATGGTCCGTGACGTATACAGTGAGGTCTCCTTCCTTGGCGACCAATTCCATATGAAACGGACCGGTCATGCGCAATTGCCCGCCGTGCGGAGCCTCGACGGATTCGAAAAATTCGTCGGTATGGGCGTGAGCCGGGAATGAAACAGCCAGGGTGACACCGAATACGAGAGCCGCAATCATGTTGTTCATGCTCAGGTTGCCTCCTCACTGCCCTTCAACGCGTCCGGTGATCCGGCTGCGGTGGAAAGGTTTCTCTCGATTCAACTACGTCTGCATGGACGCTACTTGAGCAGGTGGTCCGAAATGAGTGCGGCGAGTTCGGCCGACTCGACGACTCCTTCACGCGTGAGCAGTAATGTACCATGCGCAAAGAAATGAGTGGTGGGGTATGTCTCAAACGTGTGGGTTTTCTTGATCTCACGACAGCGGCCGGGCACATGCATCTTGGCCTTACCGATTTTGATCTCGGGGAATTTCGCAGCGGTCGCTTCAAGAATAGGATCGTACGTCTTGCAGGGCTCGCAAGTGGCAAGGCCATACGAGACGACCGCACCGGCGCTGTCGGTGAATTCCTTGTAGTTGGCGTCGCTGACGTCTTCGACGATTCCGCTCATAACGAGTGTTGAGTGCTGAGGACTGAGCTTCGGAGCCACCCAGTCCTCAGTCCTCGTTACTCAGTCCTGTATCGTTAGTTCAACTTCGACAGCGCATCGAGGATCTCCTTGTCCTCTCGCGCCGTCTTGATTTCCTGTACCTTTACGTAGGCGACCTTGCCGTTCTTATCGACGATTACGGTCGCACGCTTGGAACAGTTCAACGGTTCAAAGTAGAGGCCATATGACTTGGCCGTCGTCCGATGCACGTCGGACAATAGGCGGTGCTTCAGGTCCAAGGAATCCGCCCAGGCTTTGTGGGAGAAGAAGCTGTCGCAGCTGACGCCGAACAATTCCGCGTTGGCGGACTGGAACTTGGGGAAATCGTCGGTCAGACACTTGTTTTCACCCTGGCAGACCGGGCTCCAATCGAGAGGGTAGAAGCAGAGCACGACGTTTTTCTTGCCTTTGTAGTCGCTCAACTTCACGTCCTTCTGGTCTTGATCTTTGAGATTGAAGTCAGGCGCTGTATCGCCCGTTTTAATTTCCGGTGCTACGTCGCTCATTACAAACCCTCCTTCTATTAGATCTGTATGGGTGATTGCTGTACGAGGTCTCGGATTGGCAGGACCCCACCATGAACGATAAACTTTGTAACCTGTGGTTTAACGGGATGTCAACGGTCCGATAGGCCCAGCATTGGATCTGAATCGATAACATGTTGAGTTATCGACGGAGTTACGAGGTTTGAAGCTCTCGGAATCCCAACATTCGGCCGGCTGGTGCGGCGGTTCGATAATTCCTGATGCGAATGGTACGACTCAGCTGCGGAAGGTCGAGCGCGGTTCCGACTTTCGGAGAATGTCCCACCCGCAGCAATTCGCCGGCCGACTCAATCAGCACTTCCTTTGCCGCACTGTCAGAAAGTCCTTTCGCCATAAACACTTCAACCTCGTCCAGTCCGAACTTGCTCAAGCCAAGCGAATAAGACCATACCTGGTCTGGTCGCGAAGTGTCGTCATGGACGATCGACACGTGATCATCCAGAAGGAAACTCGCGAGCGTACGAGGCTGCCAGTCCGAGGGATTGACGTAGGCTTGAGTAATGACGTCATGCGCAGTGCCTTGAGACAATAGAGTCAGGCAACGAGCCAGGCGCGCGGCGAGTAGGACGGTATCGGGCATGTCGCGAGGAGAGGCGATGGACGGTGCGACGGCACCCATGAGCTCGTGTTCCCACGACAACTGCTTCATCACCTCGGCAACATGGCTCATCGGTAACGGCATCACGACGTGGGCGGACCAGGGGCCATGCGTCGCCTGCCAGGACTCGGCCGACCCTTCTTCATGTCGGATGGCCAATGGAGCGCCATACTCCCGCTCATACAGAAGCTTCAGTTCCTCGGCGGTCGGGGCAGTGCCACGATAGCCGACGAAGTAGAGGGGTGGGCGTTTCGCCGATGGTTTGGGGGACTTTTTCCGGATTCTCATTCTAGTGCTAGTTGAATCACTTCCCGGCTTTCCGCGCCTTGCGGCGGTCTTCTGGATTCAGCAGCCTCTTGCGGAGGCGAAGGTTTTGAGGGGTGACCTCGACCAACTCATCGGCCCCGATATATTCCAACGCAAATTCCAGCGTCATTTCACGCGGAGGCGTGAGCACCAAGGCTTCGTCTGATCCGGAGGCCCGCATATTGGAGAGATGCTTTTCCTTGCACACATTCACGTCGAGATCTTCGTCTCGACTGTTTTGGCCGACAACCATTCCGCGGTAGACTTCGACGCCGGGGCCGATGAACATGGCCCCGCGTTCCTGGGTCATAAAGATGGCATAGCCCGTACTGAGGCCGTCCTCGTAGGCGACAAGCGAGCCATGCGGGGCGACGATCAAGTCCCGCTCTTCCGCCGATTCATAGGCGGAAAAGACATGGTGCATAATGACGGTCCCACGGGTCTTCGCCAGGAGCACGTTCTTCAACCCCATGATGCCTCGAGTCGGAATGTGGTATTCCAAATGCATCTCGCTGGTGCCGACATCGGAGTGAATGAGCCGCATGTGCCGCATCTCGCCGCGACGTTTGCCGACCTCTTCGATGACCGTGCCCTGATAGGTTTCGGGTACCTGAATGGTCAACTCCTCGTAGGGCTCCATGACGGCGCCGCCTTCACGGTGAAGAATGACTTCCGGTTGCGAGACTTGTAGTTCATACCCTTCCCGTCGCATCTGTTCGATCAACACGGCGAGATGGAGCTCGCCTCGGCCTGCCACGAGGAAGCGGTCGGCGCTGTCCGTCTCATTGACGCGAAGCGACACATTGGTTTCCAGTTCCTTGAACAAACGCTCACGTAAATGGCGTGACGTCAGGAACTTGCCTTCTCGCCCGGCGAAGGGACTGTTGTTCACCGAGAAGGTCATCTGAACGGTCGGCTCGTCGATCGAGACGCGTGGGAGGGCAACCGGGCGCTCGGCATCGGCGATGGTGTCCCCGATGCTCACCTCATCAAGGCCCGCCACCGCGACGATTTCTCCGGCCGCCGCCTGTTCGGTGTCGGCCCGTTCAAGGCCTGAATAAACCGCGAGGTCGGACACCTTTCCGGGAATCTGCACGCCGTTCTTGCCGAGGACCATGACATTCTGCCGCCTGGCAATTGAACCGGACTGGATCTTGCCGATCCCCATCTTGCCTTTGTAGGAATCTTGCACAAGGGCCAGCACAAGAATTTGGAGCGGGGCCTCGACGGTAATGGCTGGGGCCGGAATCTTCTCCAGCACGGTATCGAGCAACGGGATGATGTCGGTACCAGGCTTGTTGACGTCCAGCGTGGCGATCCCTTTAATCGCCGACGTGTAGACGATCGGAAAATCGAGTTGTTCGTCGGTGGCACCCAGATGGACGAACAGGTCGAAGGTGCGGTTGACGACGTCGTCGATGACGGCGTCCGGCCGGTCGATCTTGTTGATGACGACAATGGCTTTGTGACCAAGCGCCAAGGCTTTCCGCAACACGAAGGTCGTTTGCGGCATGGGGCCCTCTTTCGCATCGACCAAAATCAAGACACCGTCCACCATCCGGAGCGTGCGTTCCACTTCACCGCCGAAATCGGCATGGCCTGGAGTATCAACAATGTTGATTTTCACCCCATTGTAGATGACGCTGGCGTTTTTAGCCCGGATCGTGATCCCACGCTCCCGTTCCTGGTCCATCGAGTCCATGATGCGTTCGCCCATATCGTCGATCTTGCGATGGACGTGAGTTTGGCGGAGCACCGCATCGACCAAGGTCGTTTTGCCGTGGTCGACGTGGGCGATAATGGCGATATTGCGGATATCGCTTCGACGGTCATGAGGGGCGCGTACTGTGGACATGATGGCGATACTTCCTTGATGGACAAAAAAAAGACGCCCCGCTACCGAGGCGTCGACGAAAGTATACATGAGCGCCGGCCGTCTCTCAAGCGATCATTCGGGTGACATTCGCGGTGGAAGCTTGAGTTTTGAGAAAACGCATTGTAAGGTTTTCCAGCCTCGCCTATCGAATTTCCTCGGGAGAGAATTCTCATGCCAGGGGATGAACGGTTCATCGAGATTCAGGAACGGCCACGCCGGCGCCTGCGTTCGTGGCAGATCGCATTAATCAGTGTCGTGGCGGTCACCATCGTCGGAGTCACGACGGCCGTGGGGGTCGTGTGGCATTTTGCGCAGGATCTTCCCTCTCTCGATCTGCTCCAAAACTACCAACCCAGTCTCGTCACCACCGTCTATTCAGATGATCGCCAACCTGTCGGCCAATTCTTCATCGAACGCCGTATCTTGACGCCGCTCCCTGAAATTCCCAAGACGCTGACACAGGCCGTCATCGCGACGGAAGACGCGCGGTTTTTCGAACACCCAGGGTTGGACTATATCGGGATGCTGCGGGCGGCTTGGACGAACATTCGGCACTGGGGAAAGAAAGTCGAAGGCGCCAGCACGATCACACAACAATTGGCTCGTTCGCTCTTTCTTTCGTCGGAGCGGTCCTATGAGCGAAAAATTCGTGAGCTCATCTTGGCCTACAAGATGGAGGCTGTGTCGGGCAAAGAACAGATTCTCGAAACCTACCTGAACCAAATCTACTTCGGGCAGGGAGCCTACGGCGTGGGCTCAGCGGCTCATTCCTATTTCGGGAAAGACATCCGAGCACTGACTCTGGCCGAGTCGGCGTTTTTAGCAGGTCTGCCGAAGTCGCCCAGCCGGTTTTCTCCTTTCACCGCCTATGAATTGGCGAAGAAGCGACAAGAGCATGTTCTCGCGCGAATGGAGGAGGTCGGGTTTATTACAGCAGCGGAACGGGACGCGGCCGCTCGGGAAAAACTGGATTTCCATCGACCTGGAAGCGAACATCTTGCGCCATACTTCGTCGAATACGTCCGTCAACTGCTTGTGGCGAAGTACGGGGAGTCGATGGTGTACAAGGGCGGTCTCCAAATTTACACGACCTTGAATTTGGAGATGCAAAAAGCGGCGGAGTCGGCGTTTTTGAACGGCGTTCGCGATCTCGACAAACGGGAAGGCTGGCGAGGACCTCGGCGAACCGTCGATTTGGCGACCTTTCAGCCCTTGGGACTGTCCCAGGCGGATCAGCCGCTCAAATCCGGGTATCTCGGTGAAGGGGTCGTCTTAAGGGTGGCGAAGGATCATTATGTGGTTCAAGTCGGCGCGTTTACCGCGAAGCTGGCGTTTGACGACATGGCATGGGCCAAGCGGATACTCAAGGGGCCGGATCCCACAGTGGACTTCATCGTGAACCCGAATCTCAAATCACTGTTGAAGCCTGGGGATGTCATCGAAATCGGCGTGAAAAAGCTCACCAAAGATGGAGTGCAACTCACACTGGAGCAGACGCCGATCGTCGAAGGAGGATTGATTGCGATCGATCCCAAAGGGGGTGCGATCCGTGCGATGGTGGGCGGGTATGATTTCTCCCGCAGTGAATACAACCGTGCGGTGCAGGCCCACCGGCAACCGGGGTCCGCGTTCAAACCCCTTATTTATGCGACCGCGATGAGCCAAGGGTTGAGCCCTGCCACACAGATCCTCGATGCCCCGGTCGTCTATGAGCAAGAAGAGGAAGACAAGATTTGGAAGCCGGAAAACTACGGCCGCAAGTTTCACGGCATGGTGAGCCTCCGGGATGCGCTGGCTCAGTCACACAATCTTGCGACGGTTCGGTTGTTGGACAAGGTCGGTGTGAAAAACGTGATCGAGTTCTCGCGTACTGTCGGGGTCACGAGCCAGCTCCCTGCCGATCTATCCTTGGGACTCGGCACATCTTCGGTGGGCTTGATGGAGTTGACGTCGGTGTATGGCGTATTTTTGAATCAGGGAAGTCGAGTGGAACCCTTTGCCGTCAAATCGGTCACAGATAACATGGGTAAGGTGCTTGAAGTGACTGAGCCCGAGCCTCATGAAGTCATCGCCAAAGAAACCGCCTATTTGATTATCAACATGATGGAGGATGTCGTTCAGAGGGGAACCGGGCAAGCGGCGAAGGTGCTGGGGCGCCCGATTGCCGGGAAAACCGGTACGACGAACGACTACATCAATGCCTGGTTTATCGGTGGAACACCGAATCTGGCTGCCGGCGTCTATGTCGGCTTTGACGATCGCCGCTCCCTCGGAGAGAGCGAGACGGGAGCCCGCTCTGCCTTACCGATCTGGACCGCGTTCATGAAAGAGGCGCTTAAGCAGCTTCCTGTCGTCCCGTTTGAGATTCCCGACGGGGTGACCTTTGTGAAAGTCGATGCCGCCACCGGACTTTTGGAGTCAGAGCAAGAAGAAGAAGCGGAAAAAGGAACGGTTGAACTCTTTGCAAAGGGAAGTGAGCCCACTCAGAAGGTACAGCGTCGACCGGAGCCAACGGATTTTTATAAGCTCGATCAGATTCCCGAGGGACAGCCTGCTGAAGACGGAAACTTGTAACCGCCGCGATTATGACTGTGAATCTTGATACTCCTCGTGCCAAGCCATCTGAATCGTCTCCAGGATTTTCTCGTTCGATTTTTTGGGGTCGTCCTTAAACTCCGGCAGTGCAACGATCCAGCCATGCATATCGGTGAAGCGCATGGTGAGCGGATCGGTCTCAGGGTGTTCCTCCACCAACCGGATGGCGATCTCTTCAGCATCTTGCCACTTCAGGTCCATTGAAACTCCTTAAGAGTATATGGCGGCCGGCTTATAGCCTGAGCCAATAAGGATCGACGGAGCCGATCTGAGTACGTGCCATACGCCATATGCTCTTATCTGTGAGATATTCTTCATGATACGTCCGAGACTTTCTTCCCCTGGAGCCCTCGCTTGAGGGAATCGTCCAGCATCACGGCGTTCAAATGCTTCGCAGCCTGTTCGAGTTCCGCCATACGCGCACGGATGGCACGGAAGTCCGTCCCGTCTTTTACGGTGGACAACTGCGACGATGCGATGCGGATAGTATCGGCCTCCTCACGCGCCACCAGATGTCCTGCTTCCGCCAATGATTTATCGATCGTCTTGATCAAGGATTCGGCGTCTAAACGAGCTTCAATCAGCTTCCGAGCACCTACGTCCTCTGCCGCAAACTTGAACGAGTCCTCAATCATCCGCTCCACTTCCGTGTCGGACAATCCATAGGAGGGTTTGACCTCGATCGACTGGCTTTGGCTCGTCCGCATGTCCGTCGCCGTGACATTCAAGATTCCGTTGGCATCGATCAAAAAGGTCACCTCAATGCGCGGTACGCCGGCCGGGAGGGGCGGAACCTTGAGGCGAAATCGTGCCAAGCTCCGGTTGTCTTTGACGAGTTCTCGCTCACCTTGCAGGATATGAATGTCTACTCCGGTCTGACCGTCGACATAGGTCGTGAACATTTCCTTGGCGCTTGCCGGAATGGTCGTGTTTCGGCGGATCAGACTGCTCATGACGCCGCCCATCGTTTCGATGCCGAGAGAGAGGGGCGTCACATCGAGCAACAACATATCTGTCGTCCCGCCGCTGAGAATATCGGCTTGGACAGCCGCCCCCAGTGCGACGACTTCATCCGGATTCAGGTGGCAATGCGGAGGTTTCCCGAACAGCGCTTCCACGAGCTGCCGAACCAACGGCATGCGGGTGGAGCCGCCCACCAAGACCACTTCATCAATGTCTTTCGGGTTGAGTCCGGCGTCCTTTAACGCCATGCGACAAGGAACCAAAGTGCGTTCAATCACACTCATCACAAGGGATTCGAGCTGATCACGAGTCAGCGCTCTGGTAAAGCGTCCTCTCCCCTCCGGTAACTCGATCGCGATCTCGGTCTTCAACTCGTCGGACAAGCGGATCTTGGCCCGCTCTACTTCCAGTCGGACGGCCTGCAAGTGATCAGGATAGTCGCTTATGTCGACTGCTTCTCGTTCTTGAATTTCCGAAACAAAGAGATCAACCAGCATGCGATCGACGTCGTCTCCTCCCAGGTGTGTATCACCGTTGGTCGCGAGCACCTCAAAGATACCGTCCTTTAATTTCAGGATTGATATATCGAATGTGCCGCCGCCGAAGTCATAGACGGCGATCGTGCCCTGCGTGTTTTTCTGAAGACCATAGGCCAAAGCGGCCGCGGTCGGCTCATTGATGATCCTCAAGACTTCCAACCCGGCAATGAGGCCGGCGTCTTTGGTGGCCTGTCGTTGGCTGTCGTTGAAGTAGGCCGGAACAGTAATGACGGCCTTCGTAATGCTTTCGCCGAGGTAGGTTTCGGCACGCAACTTCAATTCTTTGAGGATCATAGCTGAGATCTGCGGCGGCGAATAATTCTTCTGGCCCAGCCGGATCCGAATCACCCCGCCGGTTTCTGTGAGATGGTACGGAAAATAGGTGAGCTCATTTTGGATATCGGCCAGTCCCTTGCCCATGAACCGCTTCACGGAATAGACGGTACGTTCTGGGTTTCGCGTTAAATGTTCTTTCGCCGAATTTCCGACAATCAGGCCATTATCCGCCAAGGCCACGACCGAAGGCACCATCGTCCGTCCGTTGCGGTCCGGGACAATGCGGGGCTGCCCGTCCTTCATGTACGCAACCAGCGAATTGGTTGTGCCGAGGTCTATGCCGACTATCCGTGCCATATCACAAAAAGAGCTTCTCAGGCGATCGTGGCCGCCAGGTCGTTGACGATATTGTTGATATACGTCCGATGCGACAGGAGATCGCGCATCTGCTTTAGGATTCTGTTCCGTTCCGCCCTCGCCGGGCTCGTGGCTTCTCCGGTATCTTGGAGCTTGTCCCAGTCGGCAAACAGCTGACGGAGCTGAGATTCCATTTCCTCCTTGCGCCGCTCCAACCCCTCCTGTTCCGCCTGCAGAGCGGCACGGAGCTGATGGCCCTGATCCGAACCACGATCCGATGTTCGGTATTCTTCCAAGGTGTCTTGCAATTCCAAAATCTCTTCGAAGAGATCGGCCGGCGGGGAAGTTCTAATGTCTTTGACCGACCCGGTCTCCAAAGCCAATAGGTACTCCGCTCGCTGAATGGGATCACGGAGTGTGCGATAGGCAGTATTGAGAACAGCGGCATTGCTGAGGCTGATTGTCTGTTCGGCCGTGCTCTTGGTTTGATAAAAGTCAGGATGGAATGTCCGGCTCAGTTCATAGAACTTGGCCTCCAGTTTCTTCGGGTCGAGCGTGAGGCGCCGTGGAACTCCAAGGCAGGTGAAATAGTCGGTTTCTTTTGAAACCGGCTGGACTTTCACGCACCGTTCACAGAAGTATTCCCCCGTCACTTCCGACTGACAATGCCAGCACATGCTACGGGCCATCTGCAGCTGGCGACGGGGATCTGAAGAAGTTGATGATTGATCGTTAGCCATAAGCAAAAACGGGCATGGCACCGTGCCATGCCCGGTCGGCTTCTCCTGCTCGCGTCTTAATCAGGCTGAGAACGATTCTCCGCAGCCGCAAGTCTTGTTGGCGTTCGGGTTGAGGAACTTGAAGTTCCCGCCCATGAGGTCCTTTTGGTAGTCCAATTGGGTTCCCTGGAGATAGATGGCGCTCTTCGCATCGACGATCACTTTGACGCCATCGATCTCATAGACTTGATCGTACTGTCCGATCTTCTCATCGAAATTAATCGTGTAGCTGAGGCCCGAACAGCCTCCTCCCTTCACCCCGAGGCGGAGTCCGCCTTCTTCGATCCCTTGGACATTGATCAGTCGCTTCACCTCTTTCAAGGCTGCGTCGGTGAGCGAGATGATCGGAGCCTGCGTTTCGATATTTGTCGTGTCCATCGTGACGCTCCCTTCGTGACCGTTACTTCGTGTCGATCGGTTGCGTATCAGCCTTCTGCTGATAGTCGGTCAATGCGGCTTTAATGGCATCTTCCGCAAGAACCGAGCAATGAATTTTCACCGGTGGAAGATTCAGTTCCTGCACAATGTCCGTATTCTTTATTTTCTGAGCTTCCTCGATCGTCTTCCCTTTGAGCCATTCGGTGGCCAGGCTGGAACTGGCGATCGCGGACCCGCACCCGAAGGTCTTGAACTTGGCATCGACGATCGTATCGTTCTGCACCTTGATCTGCAGCTTCATCACGTCGCCGCATTCAGGGGCTCCCACCATGCCGGTGCCCACACCTTCTTCGTCCTTCTTAAAGCTTCCCATGTTGCGGGGGTTGTTGAAATGATCGACGACTTTATCGCTGTATGCCATGGTGTCCTCCGAATATACGTTGTATCTCAGTTAGTGTGCCGCCCATTGAACGGATTTCAGGTCCACACCCTCTTTCGCCATTTCATAGAGCGGGGACATTTCCCGCAACTTGGTCACCACTTCAATAACCTTTTTGATCGTATAGTCAATCTCGTCATCGGTGTTGAAACGACCCAAACCGAAACGGATCGAGGAGTGAGCGAGTTCAGTTCCGACGCCGAGCGCGCGCAATACATATGAAGGTTCCAGTGTGGCTGACGTGCAGGCCGAACCGGACGAGAGCGCAATATCCTTCATGCCCATGAGCAGTGATTCACCTTCGACGTAGGCGAACGAAATATTGAGGTTGCCCGGTAAACGGTTCGTCGGATGGCCGTTCAGATAACTTTCTTCTAGAGCCGCCATGATGTCTGTCTGGAGACGGTCGCGCATCTTAGTCAGCCGTGCTGTTTCCACTGTCATTTCCTGCTCGCAAATTTCACAGGCTTTTCCGAATCCGGCGATCAACGGTACCGGTAAGGTGCCGGACCGCATACCACGTTCATGGCCCCCTCCGTCCATCTGGGCCGCGATTCGTACTCGGGGATTCCGCTTTCTGACGTAGAGTGCACCGATTCCCTTGGGTCCGTAGATTTTGTGGGCTGAGAACGACATGAGATCGATGCCCATGACCTGGACATCGACCGGTATTTTCCCGACACCTTGGGTGGCATCGCAATGGAACAGCACCCCTCTCGCTTTCGCGATCTTACCGATTTCCTGGATGGGATTGATCGTGCCGATTTCGTTGTTGGCCAGCATGACCGAGATCAAGATCGTCTTGTCGGTGATGGCGTTTTGCACGTCCTGTGGATTCACCATGCCGAACTTGTCGACCGGCAGATAGGTCACGGTTGCCAGCCCTTTGGCTTCGAGAGACTTGGCCGTATCAAGCACGGCCCGATGTTCCGTGGTTGCCGTGATGATGTGGGTGCCTTTCTCCTTGTACATCTCCAAGGCGCCCTTCAACGCCAAATTGTCCGATTCAGTGGCACCGCTGGTGAAGACGATTTCCTTTGAGTCGGCCTTGATGAGCTTCGCAATCTGTTTGCGGGCTTGTTCCACCGCTTCTTCCGCGGCCCAGCCAAAGGCATGATTACGACTGGCGGCGTTACCGAACTTTTCCACGAAATAGGGCAGCATAGTCTCCAGAACTCGCGGGTCCATGGGAGTGGTGGAATGGTTATCGAGGAAAATGGGAAGCTTCATCGTTCTACTCCTTGTGCCGAAGGAGACTGAATCGTGATGAGCGGTGTGCCGCCCATCATGTCTCCCAACGTCATGTTGTTCAGTAACTGGTAGATGCTGTCTTGGATTTTCAGTAGCGGCGTGCGGATGTTACAGTGTTCAAGCTGCATACAGAATTCGCCGTCTTTTTCGTGTGAGCAGTCGGTGATGGCAAGCGGGCCTTCGATGCTTTCGATAATTTGCGCAATCGTAATCTGTCTTGCACTTCGTGCCAGGAGATACCCTCCTTTGGGACCATTGTGGCTTTCGATGAGGCCGTTCTTTGAGAGAACCTGAAGGACCTTCGCCAACAATTCCAGGGGAATGTTGTATTCTTCTGCGATCTCTTTCGTATTCACCACGCGGCCAGGAGTCACATCACCGAACTGGACCGAAGCAATGTGCTGCAGTGCCATGAGCGCGTAATCAGCCTTTTTTGAAATCTTCAACATTGCTATTGCCGATCCGTTTGATCGGAGACTATAATGATCTCCGATCTATCCGGTCGGACTAAGCGTAGCACGCAGGTTTCTCTGGTGTCAATACACAGCCGGAGTCCAGCGATATCTTAGAAAGGAACAGGCACATGGGCGGGACAAACCCGTATATTGAAAAGACTGATTATGAACTTCCAAAAGTCTCCTATACCGTGACATTTATTCAGCCGAATGGGAGTTCGACCACAGTCTCAGTCGATCCTACAAAGATTCCCTACGGTGTGACTGGGTTGCCGGGAAGCATTTTAGATGTTGCAATGGGTCACGGAGTGGATCTGGAGCATGTCTGTGGTGGTGTGGTCGCCTGTTCGACCTGTCACGTCATCGTGAAGCAGGGATTGGAAACCTGCAATGAAGGAACGGATGATGAGTATGATCAATTGGACGAGGCTCCCATGACGACATTACAGTCTCGTCTGGGGTGCCAGTGTGTGCCGAGCGGAACCAAGGATATCGTCGTCGAAATTCCGGCCGTTAATAAAAATCTCGTGCGGGAGGGGCATTGATTCATCCACGGTATTCGTTAAACGTTATTGGTTAAACGCAAGAATAAGGGCCTCACGGTTAACGATTCACGAATAACTCTCTCTAATCGTACGTCTCTATCTTCACCTCTTTTCGATCGTATCCTCCCTCCATAAAATATGCACGCAGGGGCCGGGCGAACGCTTTGGTTCCACAGATCATCGGAACCACTTTAGGCTGCCCTTCGACCAGCGGCGTGAGCATGGCCAAGGTTTTTTCCACGGCCTCCGACTCTCCGTTCCGAGCGACCAGCGGAAGATAACGGAAAGAGGGATGTTGCACGGCCATCGTAAGCCATTCTTGATGGAACAAAATCTCGTCTTCGTTGGGTGCCACGGCAATCAATAAGATGGGAGTGTGGATTTTCAAAAAAAACATCTGCTTGAGAAGGCATCGTATTGGGACAAGACCGGTGTAGCGTCCAATCAGCAACAGCTCTCGATCCAATGGTTGAGGAAGGATGAAATTTCCGTAAGGGCCCGACAAGGGAACTTCATCTCCAGATCTCAGCTCATAGAGGTAATTGGAACCCAATCCGTGGGGAACGCGATCAAATACCAGCGTGAGCTCCCCATACGGAGACGACGGATCGGCCATGGAATATGCGCGGTTGAGCGGCGGCTTTGGTCCCACCGGCAGTTTGAGAGAGACCCACTGCCCCGCTTGAAAGGAAATCTTGCTGATCTTGGGTTTGACGACGAGTTGGCGGACGTGGGACGTGAGATCGGTGACCGCAAGTACCGTGGCAGGGTGCGTGATCTCCGCCATGATCGACTCGCGGCATCGTCATAGCAGAAGTCGTCAAGAGATGGAAGTGGCAGGGCGATGTACAAGGATTTTCACAGCATGGTATAGATGTTCGGTCTGTTGTGCATGAGGAAGGGACGACGCCGTCATGAGCCAAGTTCGCGTCCGGTTTGCCCCAAGTCCGACGGGATTTCTCCACATAGGAGGAGTGCGCACGGCTCTGTTCAATTGGCTCTTCGCTCGCCGACAACAGGGTGTGTTTATCCTCCGCATCGAGGATACCGATCAAAGTCGCTCGACGGATGAATCGATTCAGGCCATCATCGCCGGCATGGAATGGGTCGGACTCGATTGGGATGAAGGGCCGTTTCGCCAGACGGAACGGATGGATCTCTATCGCAGCCATGCGATGAAGTTATTTGAGAGGGGACATGCGTACTGGTGTGTGTGTAAGGCCGAAGCGTTGGAGTCTCGGCGAAAAGAAGCGGAAGCCAAAGGACTCTCACCTCGCTATGACGGCCGCTGCCGCAATTTGCAGATCGTCAGTCCACCCGGAGATGCCGCACTTCGGTTCAAGGCTCCGCAAGAAGGGCAGACGATTATCGATGACCTCATCAAGGGAACGGTCGTCTTCGATAACACCGTCGTGGACGATTTGATCATTCTCAGGTCCAACGGATATCCGACCTACAACTTTTCCGTCGTGGTCGATGACGCCTTGATGGGCATTACACACGTAGTGCGGGGAGATGACCATCTCACGAATACGCCGCGCCAGATTCCAATTTTCGAGGCCTTGGGGTTTGCCGTTCCGCTGTTCGGACACCTACCGATGATTCTAGGGGCGGACAAGACGCGGCTCTCTAAGCGCCATGGTGCCACTTCGATCATGGCGTATAAAGACATGGGCTATCTACCCGATGCCATGGTCAATTATCTGGTCCGACTCGGCTGGTCTCACGGAGATCAAGAACTCTTTTCCCGGCAGGAGTTGATCAATAAATTTTCATGGGATCACGTACAGAAGTCGGCGGCAGTTTTTAACCCCGACAAGTTGCTCTGGATGAATGCCGAATACATCAAAACCAGTCCTCCGCACCAAGTCGCCCAAGCGCTCGTGCCCTTCCTGGAACAAGCGGGCTTAAAGAAGGAGATCGTGGCTGTTTCGGACGAATGGCTTGCACAGTTGGTAGTTTTGGTGAAGGAACGGGCGAAAACGTTGGGCGAAATGGTGGACTGGGTCAGACCGTATTTCGGGCAGACGGTTACCTTCGATGAAGAAGCGGTGAAAAAGTTTCTGACGCCGGCCATCGTACCGGTCCTGAGCAAACTGAGTAGGCGGTTTGAAAACTTCTCGGTATTTTCGAAAGCGGAATGGGAGAATAGCTTTAAGCAATTGGTTCAAGAAGAGGGCATGAGGATGGGCCAGCTTGCTCAGCCGGTCCGCGTTGCGTTGACCGGGCGAACGGCAAGTCCTGGACTTTTTGAAGTCATGGAGGTCCTTGGGCGAGAACGGACCTTGATTCGACTCCGGGAGGGTATTGAACGAGCGAAAACCAACCAGGCTTGACGGATTGAGCGGTCCTATATTACGTTGAGCTCCGGTTGGGGGATCGTCTAGCGGTAGGACGTCAGTCTCTGGATCTGACTACCTAGGTTCGATTCCTAGTCCCCCAGCCAATTATCTTTCCAGCCTCGCCGTCAGTGGTTCATTTCCGTACCGCGCTGGGGGATCGTCTAGCGGTAGGACGCCGGCCTTTGGAGCCGGCTACCTAGGTTCGATTCCTAGTCCCCCAGCCACTTTTCTCATTTCCACATCTCTCATTATGATGGGTTTACAAGATTTATAGCCAAACCCATAATCATTGATAGGCCTTCACGATCTGGTCGATGGAAGCGGTTTCCTGATATTCTCGGTGTTTCTTGAGCGCAGCGAAGT
>JACOEH010000027.1 GCA_024998685.1 Nitrospira sp. | reverse complement strand
CTCAAAAAAACGGAAATGCCAGTCCTAAAAGAGGGTTTTTCAGCAGACTGCTAGAAGGTCTTGTGGGAGAGCAAATGAGGAGAGTTCGGACATCGATGATATATTCCCTGTAGGAATCTTCTTTTATTAGGCGTATGTACTTGCCAAGAGTATCAAATGGTGCCCCTCGAAAAATAGAAAGGCCAATTTGGAGGTGATCTTATGCAATGGTTTTCATGGGCAGACTCTGCAATGAGCCAACTTAGTGGGTAGCAACTACCAGTTCTATCTGTTCTTAGCCTTCATTCCTCAGATGTGGCGCAGGTGCTCTTAACTGCCCGCGCGTCTTTAAGTTCTTTATTCTCAGGCAGGCTTGTAGCTCTCTGGAACGATTTTGGCGAGAGGATAGGGATACCAAACTGCTTGCGATGTGAAGCTAGCCCTCTATGGCTTGCTTCGTTTCGTCCAGATGCTTCTGTAGATAGGTCATGAACGGCGTGCCGCCGGTGCCGACTGCCGTGGGGTTGCTTGTACTCGTTTGATGCTGACGGTTGATGTAACTATCGGCGTAGCCGATGTGGATTTCTCTGAATTTCACCACCAGGTTAACGCAAGCACAGTAGGCGGACCACAGTTCAGGGTAACGCTGCTTGCGATCATGGACATAGCCGGAAAGGATCGCGCGCCCGTTGCTATCAGTCTGGCTCTCCAGGGCTTGAAGAAAGGCGCGGTGCTGGGGCGGCATATATTCCCGCATTTCTTGTAAATACACCGTCAAGGGATCGGGCGCATGGTGGATGCCTAGTCCCGCGTCCAGGCAAGGCACGATTGAACTCTGCGCACCGGTCTCACCACGAAATTGCTGCGGCTGTTGGGCATAGGCTTCGACGTTGTCATAGATGAGGCCGTTGGGCAGCGATGGGTTGTTTTTCCAGCCGTGAATGTAGGGTCTCACACGGGTGTAATACACATAAGGATCGCAGCGCTCTTTCATGCGGAGCAACGTGTCCCGCATGGCAGTTTGAGCCGACGCCAAGGCCTGTAATCCCAATAGTACCTCATCATCCTTCTCTTCCGCGGCTCCGTTAATCGCCCTCAGCAATCCCTCCAAGCCGATTCCCGCCTGCCGTTCGATCTGGATATGTACGACGACGAACCACTCTTCATCCAGCCCACCGAGGAAATTCTGCAGCAGCACGATGTTGTCGAGCTGAATGGGTTTCGTCCCGTCAAGCCGGCGCCAGTTGTCCAGCGCATAGGAGGCATAGGAAAGCACCGGCGGACGGCCGAGCTTCCGGGCGATTTCATACCACGGCCGCGCGAGTTGAGAGGGTAGTTTAAGGGCCGGCTGTCCCGGCGTTTCCAAAACATAGGCGTGGCCGGCGAATGAAAGAATCCGCATTGCCGCTCGATATTCGTCCTCCCGCCAACTTGATGGGATGGATGGAAGCAACGACGGTTGTTCGTCGATAAACTGCCGGACCTGGCGCGTGCTCAGCAACTTCGGCATCTCATGGCCGAGATGATTCAGAGTGGGACAGTCGGGCAGCGTTTCACAAGGATCCGACGGTAGGAATCCCCGCTCAGGAGAGATGTCAAAATCTGCAAGCGACAACGGCTGGGGCATTGAGGATTTCACGGAAACTCCTTGCCCACACTCTACCACGAGATTGCAATCAATGGTTCGGCAGAATGAACGTCACGAATAACAAAGGCCGTCTCAATTAAGACGGCCTTTCTATTTCTCCTCTTTCAAGCAGGTGCGGCGTGGGTGCTCTCGACTGCGCGCATTCACCGGGCATCGCCCGCTATTTGAAAATCAAATCAATCCCGCATGCGCGGTGAGCGAGCACGGAGAGTACCCGCGCCGCACCATGCTCTCTACGTCCCCATTTCCCAGGATGCCAGATACTTCTTCTGCTCCGCCGTCAATGTGTCGATCGACACGCCCATGCCGGCCAGCTTGAGCCGGGCGATTTCTTTGTCGATAGCCGGAGGCACGGGATAGACCTTCTTTTCAAGCTGTTTGTAATTCTTGACGATATACTCCGCGCTGAGTGCTTGGTTGGCAAAGCTCATGTCCATGACGCTGGACGGATGCCCCTCCGCGGTGGCGAGGTTGACGAGCCGGCCTTCGCCGAGCAAACTGACACGATGACCGTTCTTCTTGAGCGTAAATTGCTCGACTCCCGTACGGACCACCTTGCGCGTGCCGGCAAGTTTTTCAAGGGTCGGGATATCCAGCTCCACGTTGAAGTGTCCGCTGTTGCAAACGATGGCGCCGTCCTTCATGGCGGCAAAATGTTCGCCCCGGATCACGTGGATGTTGCCGGTGACGGTCACGAAGAAATCGCCGACCGGAGCGGCTTGTTCCATCGGCATCACGCGGAAACCATCCATGACGGCTTCAAGACCTTTTAACGGATCTATCTCGGTCACAATCACGTCGGCCCCCATGCCTTTTGCGCGCATGGCGATGCCGCGCCCGCACCAACCGTAGCCTACGACCACCACGACGGAGCCACAGACCAAGCGGTTCGTGGCGCGCACAATGCCGTCCATGGTGGATTGACCGGTGCCATAGCGATTGTCGAACATATGCTTGGTATCGGCGTCGTTGACTGAAATGACCGGAAACTTGAGGACCTTCTTTTCCGCCATGCTGCGCAATCGGATCACGCCGGTGGTCGTTTCTTCCGTGCCTCCAATGACGTTCCGCAACAATTCCTTTCGCTTAGAATGCAGGTGCGAGACCACGTCGGCGCCGTCATCCATGGTGACATGGGGCCGGTGAGCGATGGCGGACTCGATGTGGCGATAGTACGTGGCGTTGTCTTCACCCTTGATCGCAAAGGTCGGGATGCCTTCATGTTGTACTAAGGCCGCGGCGACATCGTCTTGGGTGCTGAGGGGGTTTGAGGCACAGAGGCGGACATCGGCGCCGCCGGCTTTCAGTGTGATAGCCAGGTTCGCCGTTTCAGTGGTCACGTGTAAACAGGCTGTGACGCGAACGCCCTTCAGCGGCTGTTGTCGTTTAAAGCGCTTACGAATCAACCGCAACACAGGCATCGTTGCTTCAGCCCACTCGATCTTCGATCTGCCTTGGTCCGCCAGCTTGATATCCCTGACATCGTAATCCACGAAATCCTCCTTCTCGAAAAGAAGGCTCAGGTTAAGGTTGAGGTTGAGCTAGAAACTCATCCTCACTCCCTATGCCTGAGCCTCAGTTACGGAACCCTTAACCTTGGCCTCAGCCTGTCGTCGTTACAGACCGGCGTCCTTGCGCAATGCCTTCGTCTTATCGGTTTTCTCCCATGTGAACTCGGGTTCGTTGCGTCCGAAGTGTCCGTACGCGGCCGTCTTGCGGAAAATCGGCCGCCGAAGCTTGAGATGATCGATGATGCCACGAGGAGTCATAGGGAAATGCTTGCGCACGAGTTTGTCGAGAATATCGACCGAGACTTTTTCAGTACCCTTGGTGTCCACGAGGACAGATACCGGATCGGCGACCCCGATCGCATAGGCCAGTTGCACTTCGCACTTGTCGGTCAGGCCGGCGGCCACCAGATTTTTGGCAATGTAGCGGGCCATATAGGAGGCGGAACGGTCCACCTTTGTGGGATCTTTGCCTGAGAAGGCACCGCCGCCGTGGCTGCCATGACCGCCATAGGTGTCGACGATAATCTTCCGCCCTGTAAGACCGGTATCGCCCATCGGACCGCCGACGACGAAACGACCGGTCGGGTTGATGTGATGTTTGACGCCGGTTGGATCATAGAGCCCTTTGGGCATCACCGGCTTGATGACTTTTTCCATGATATCGCGCTCAATTTGCTTGGTGGTCACGTCGGGACTGTGTTGTGTGGAGACGACAATCGTATCGATCCGCACGGGCCTGCCGTTTTTGTACTCGACCGTCACTTGCGATTTGCCGTCAGGCCGCACCCACTTCAGAATGTTCTTTTTGCGCACCTCCGCCAGGCGCTTGGTCAGCCGGTGGGCCAAGACGATCGGCATCGGCATGAGCTCGTCCGTTTCATTGGTGGCGTAGCCGAACATCAACCCTTGATCGCCGGCTCCGCCGGAATCGACCCCCATCGCGATATCACCTGATTGCTGGTGAATGGCGGTGAGAACCGAGCAGGTATGAAAGTCGAATCCCCACGACGCATCGCAGTAACCGACGTCCTTAATGACATCTCTGATGATATCCGGAATTTCGACATAAGCCTTGGTGGAAATTTCTCCCGCTACAAAAGCGATACCGGTGGTCAGGATCGTTTCGCAGGCGACGCGGGAGTACTTATCCTGAGCAATGATGGCATCCAAGATGCCGTCGGAAATCTGGTCGGCGATCTTATCCGGGTGTCCTTCAGTGACCGATTCCGAAGTAAACAAGAAATTGTCTCGCATATGCCCCTCGTGGGTTCAGGTTATGGAATACCAGCGTTGCTGTGTCTGCTGATGGTGAATGTGACGAGTGGTGCCGAGTGACAGACCACGCACAAACTTCGGCAATTCTAGAGAGATCAGTCGGCTTTGTCCATCACTTCGATCGTAGGGGGGAAATTAGTCACTCTCTGTTTGCTTGACTCAGGTTTTTGTGGACTTGTAACATACGTTCGTCGCAAGAGAATCCACCGATAGGGGAGTATAGAAGCGTGATCGTGGCGGTCACGGCTATTTTGACGGCAGCGTAGACGGTGTCCCTCTGTATCATTGACATGAAGCTTCATCGAGCGGTGTTGGGTTTCACTTTCATGGCAGTCGGTGCGTTGTGCACGGTACTGTTCTCCCAAGCAGAATCACCTCACCCGAAGAAACGTCCGGGCTTCGAACGCGGTGTCATTCAAGTCGGTGACGAAGCGCCGAATTTCACGCTGCGCGACCTCACCGGCAATGCCATGAGTTTGTCTCAGCTCAGGGGGAAGGTCGTCTTGCTAAATTTCTGGGCGACCTGGTGTGGACCGTGCCGTGTCGAGATGCCGGCGATGGAACAGCTGTATCGAACGTTGCCGCGAAGGGAGTTCGAAATCCTGGCGGTGTCGACGGATCCACAAGGTGCGGCGGTCACCCGTCCGTTCCAGCGGGAAATGGGGTTCACATTTCCCATTCTTCATGACTCGGAATACCGCGTAGGCCTGACCTATGGGGCACGCACGATTCCGATCACGTTCATGGTCGATCGCCGAGGCATCGTGCGACAAAAGATTTTCGGTGCCCGTGATTGGGGCTCACCGGAGGCCCGTGACTTGATTCACGAGCTGATGAAGTCATAGCCATGACGCAATCCATCCCGCAGATTTCGCTCATTGCCGCCTTTTCGGCGGGACTCCTTTCATTTGTGTCTCCATGCGTGCTGCCGTTGGTGCCGAGTTATATTTCCTACATTACCGGCCTGTCGGTCGAGCAACTGACAGACGCGTCCGAACGGGTGAAGTTCAAGAAGGCGATCGTCCTGAACTCGTTATTGTTTATTCTCGGGTTTTCATCGGTCTTCATTGCGTTCGGGGCCTCGGCCAGCTTTTTCGGCCAGATTCTGATCTCCCACCAAGACCTGATTCGCCGCATTGGTGGTGTGTTGATCATCGTATTCGGGCTGTATCTGCTCGGGCTTTTGAATCTGAAGTTTCTAAAAATGGAGCATCGGTATCAGTTCCGCAGCAGGCCGGCCGGCTACCTGGGGTCATTCTTGATCGGTGTCGCGTTCGCCGCCGGTTGGACTCCTTGTGTCGGGCCGGTTCTGGGATCCATTCTTCTCTATGCCAGTACGACCGACTCGCTTCTTAATGGAGTCGTGTTGCTGACATTCTATTCGTTCGGGTTAGGCTTGCCGTTGTTTCTGACGGCATTGGGTGTTGATCGGTTCTTAGCGTATTTCAAAGAAGTACGGGCGTATCTGTGGGGCGTTTCGACCGTGAGTGGCGTTATGCTGGTCCTCGTCGGCGTGATGATCTATGCCAATTCGCTCACCATCGTGACAAGTTTCTTAGAGCGATACGGGATCGGCTGGTATTTAGGTCAGTAAATAGTGTCAGCGGACGGTGGTGTAAGACATTCCGGGCGGGCGTTTTTTACTCAGCACTCACTCCTCAGCACTCGCTACTATTTCAATCAGCACCAGGCGCCAAGACGGCAGACTGTAAAGCTTTGTCCCAGTGTGGTGGCAGCGGAAGCGCCAAACGAGTCGAGCGATGGAGGAATACCGAGCGTTCCGAGTGCTGAAGATGGAGATGGGCTAACGGACGCCCGATTGCTTCGGACCATCCCCGGGCCGGCATCGGAAAGGGGGACCGATTCCGACTTCTGGGCAAGGAGCGTATTTGGTTGGGCTCCGCCGATCTTCTCCAACAAGCTCTTTCCATCCCCTGAAGCCGTACTGTTCGGATACTTTTCAACCAATGCGATCAGATTCTCCCGTGCCCAATCGTCGGCTCCCATTTCATGGTACGCCTTCGCGAGAAAGTACAAGGCATCTGCGGCGACGGGCTTATCCGGATAATCTTTTAGGATTTGCTGGAACCGATGCGTGGCGGCAAGATAGGAGCCTCGCCGGAAATAGAATTGTCCCACGAAGAGATGCATCTGAGCCATCCAATCATGGCATTCATCCAGTTTTTGCTGAGCCTGGCTATCATACCGGCTGCCGGAAAATTCTTTTCTCATCTGCTCAAATGCGGCGATGGCCTTTTGCATCGGTTCAGGATCACGATCAATGGTCTTCGCCATCTTGAAATGGATTTCCCCGATTCTAAATGCCGCGTACGGAGCCAAGACGTGATTGCGATGGAGCTCCATGAAATGTTTGTACTCGACTAATGCCTCCGCATACTCTTCCTTCTCAAAATACGCCTCCCCCCGCTTCATGATGACGTTGGGATGGTAATGGTTGTCAACCGTATCTCCGAGAAAAATTTGTTCATCGGTGCCGCTCAGAGCTTTCTTGATCCCGTTTCGCACGTCGCTGGGCGAAAAATCGCCAGCGCACGAGACCATGAACAGAGAGCCGACGCCGAGCCACGCCGCCAGGCATACACTCGATGCTCTTGGTAATGGACTGGAACTGGTTCGAATAGATCGAGGATGCATGGGCCATAGAGATAGCAAGGATATGGAAAAAAAGCAATGACACAGGCGGTTTGGCGGCATGTTGGTTGACCTACCCCCGTCTGCTCCCTATAATCCCCGCCCACATTGGAAGTACGAGCGATTTCGCTCGTGTAGCTGATAATTGAGGGACATGATTCGAGCAAAAATCATTGGAACGGGTAGCTATCTCCCTTCTCGGATCGTCCACAATGAAGAGATAGCCGGTAGATTGGGACTCTCGACCGCACACATCCAACGACTGACCGGTATCCGAACACGGCATTGGGCCGGCGATCATGAGGCGTCTTCCGATATGGCCGTCGCGGCGGGACGCCGGGCGCTTGACGTTGCGGATTGCTCGGCTTCTTCCATCGATGCCATCATTCTTTCCACGACCTCTCCCGATATGGTATTTCCTTCAACGGCCTGTTTGGTCCAACGAGGATTGGGATGTCGACAAGTGGGGGCATTTGATGTGTCCGCCTCCTGCTCGGGATTTTTATACGGGCTATCGATGGCACAGGCCATGATCCAGAGCGGACAGGCCAAGACCTGTCTTGTCGTGGCCTCGGAGGTCAAGTCACGATCGCTCGATCTTCGGGATGAAGCGACGGCGTTGTTGTTCGGCGACGGGGCCGGTGCCGTCATACTACGGGGTGAAGAGGACCGAAGCCCTGAGTGGCGAGGAATCCTGGGAATCAGACTGTATGCCGATGGGGCACATCATGGGCTCATTCGAGTTTCCAGCGGAGGATCACGGACGCCCTTGTCATCAGACACGGTACGCAAGCAGGAGCATACGCTTCGCATGAAGGGAACATCGCTCTTTCGGATCGCCGTTCGCCGGATAGAACAGGCCGTGTTGGAGATCTTGAAAGAATTCGGATTTTGTCCCGGCGATCTCAAACAAGTCGTCCTCCACCAAGCGAACGGTCGCATCTTGTCTCACCTGGCCGATCGTCTGGGCATGGGCCAGGACCGATTGGCATCGGTGATCGAAGGCTATGGCAATACGTCTTCCGCGTCTCTGTCGATCGCGCTCGATGATGTGGTTCGCGGCGGGAACATCTCGCCGGGTGATCTGGTGCTGCTCGGCAGTTTCGGCGGCGGACTGACTTGGGCAACGGGCCTCCTACGATGGTAACGGCGTTGGTCGGACGCGGCGGTTCGTCCGATCGTTCATCATCGACACCCATATGAATCAGGAGGATGCGGTATGATTTTCGGCCTGCTTCCCAAAGAAGAAGCGTTTTTTGACTTATTTAAACAGGCGGCCCACAACGTCATTGAGGGAAGCCGTCTGCTCAAGGAGCTGATGGAGGACTACACGAATGTCCAGCAGAAAATTGAGCGAATCAAAGAAGTGGAGCATATAGGAGACGGGATTACGCACGACATCGCCTTGCGCCTCAATCAAACCTTCCTGACTCCGCTGGACCGCGAAGACATCCATGATTTGGCCAGCGCACTGGATGATATTCTCGACGCGGTGGAAGCGGTGGCCGACCGGTTCGCCATCTACAAGATCGCGCAGCCTACCGCGAGTGCCATTCGACTGGGCGATATTCTCTATCGTGCTTCCGTCGCGGTGGGTCGCGGGGTCGATCATATCGCCATGTCTCATGAGGAAGTGAAAGAGTACGGTGTACAGGTGAATAGCCTGGAGAACGAGGCTGATCGTGTGTCACGCGATGCCATTTCAGAGTTGTTTGAGAAAGAGGCGAATCCGATCGCCGTCATCAAGTGGAAAGAAATTTATGAAACCTTCGAAGAAGGAACCGACCGTTGTGAAGATGTCGCCAACGTGATCGAGCGCATTGTGCTCAAGCAGACCTAGTCGCCCATGAATGGAACGCGCGGCTATGATGATGTCTGTATGTCCTCAAGCCCTCCATGCGTGAATAGCCTTCAGATAAGCGGATAGCATTCAATCACATCATGACTGAGCTCAGCGGCATCCTACTCTTGACGGTGGTGTTGGCGCTCCTGTTCGACTTTTCGAATGGGTGGCATGATTGCGCCAATGCGGTGGCGACGGTCGTCTCTACCCGTGTGTTAAGTCCCCTCGCCGCGGTGTTGTTGGCGGGGGTGCTGAATATCGCCGGGGCCTTTTTTTCGACGGCCGTGGCGAAAATGATCGGAGGAGGCATCGTCTTTCCGGACGCGATCACGAATACGGTGGTGGCCGCAGCGATGGGCGGGGCGATTCTCTGGAACTTTCTTACACTGATGCTGGGATTGCCGACCAGTTCCTCTCACGCGCTGATCGGTGGACTCGTAGGCTCGGCGGTGGCGCACGGCGGCTGGGTGGTGGTTCAGTTCAACGGCCTGCGCAAGATTCTCGAAGCCATGATTCTTTCTCCCCTCTTGGGATTCGGGATAGGATTTCTCCTGATGGTCCTGGTCAGCTGGGTGTTTTTTCGAGTTCATCGGGGCGTGGCCAACAAGGTATTCAGCCGCCTCCAAATCGTGTCGGCCAGCTTCATGGCATTCAGCCATGGGGCGAACGACGCGCAGAAGGTCATGGGAGTCATCACGCTTGCCTTAGTGGCATCCGGCCACTTGACCTCGACCGAAGTGCCGACGTGGGTGATCGTAGCCTGCGCGCTGGCAATGGGGCTCGGAACCATCGTCGGCGGGTGGCGGATCATTCGGACTCTCGGGATCAAGATGGTGAAGCTTGAGCCGGTTCACGGATTTTGCGCTGAGACGGCAGCGGCTTCGGTGTTGCTGTTCACCGCGCACTTCGGTCTTCCGGTCAGCACGACCCACACCATCACTTCCGCGATCTTGGGTGTGGGATCGACCAAGCGCCTGTCTGCGGTTCGATGGGGGGTTACGAACAAGATCTTTTCGGCTTGGGTGTTCACATTGCCTGGAGCCGCGCTGTTAGGCGCGGGGGTCTACGTCCTGCTTGCGTCGTTCATGTGATGAAGCTTGTGAGTCGTGGTGCTGAGTGGAAGACGGACCACGAATCGACTCCCCTGAGGATGATTGGCTTCGACCCACACCTGTCCTCCATGCCCTTCAACGATGTGTTTCACAATCGCCAGTCCGAGTCCTGTCCCTCCCAACTCTCGTGACCGGGCTTTGTCGACGCGGTAAAACCGTTCGAAGACACGAGGCCGGTCCGCTTCGGGAATCCCGATTCCGGTATCGGCGACGCTGAGCTCGATCGCACAGGGTGCCGGCTCGTCACTCCCGACGGAGGGGATCAGCTTGGCGCCGACGGTGATGGTTCCCCCCGTCGGCGTATATTTGACGGCGTTATCGAGCAGATTGGTCAAGACTTGCACGAGCCGGCCTTCATCACCCGCCACCGGGGGGAGCGATGGATCGACTGCTGTGATGAGCCGGTGGCGATTTTTCTCCGCGATCGGTTTGATCGTCGACAGCGTCCGGTCGAGGATGGAACGCAGTTCAAGCGGTTCTTCCTTGAACGAGACACTGCCTGATTCGATTTTCGACAACTCCAGCAAATCTTCAATGATCAGATTCAGCCGATCGCTTTGCTTGAGGATGATTTCTAAGAATTTTACAGAGGCGGCAGGATCGTCCTTGGCGCCGTCAAGCAGCGCTTCAACGTAGCCCTTGATCGAAGTGAGTGGAGTCCGCAGTTCATGAGAGACGTTGGCCACGAAGTCTTTTCGTATCTTCTCCAGGCGCCGCAGCTCTGTCATGTCATGGAACACCAAGACCACACTGGCCTCGTTTTCCCGTTCGCCTCCTGCCGGGGAGGCTTCAACCTGAAGGCATCGTCCGTTCAACGGCAGCACAATTTCATCCTGGTGATGGGTGCGTGATCGTAGCATGACTGTCACCAAATCATTGAGCTGTTGATGACGAAAGAGTTCGGCGCAAGATCTTCCCCGAGCTTCCACGCGGGAGATGCCGAACATGCGTTCCAACGCGGGATTCATTTGCAACACGTGGCCGCGACGGTCCAACACCATCACGCCTTCGACCATCGAGGTCAACACGGCAAGCAGTTGCGCACGGTCTTCCGAGAGTTCATCGATCTTGGCGTGAAGCTGATCCGCCATGTGATTGAGCGTCGAGGCCAGAAGGCCGACTTCATCTTGTGCGGTCGTTCTAACGTGAAATGCCTGGTTGCCGGAACTGAATCGGCGGGCCGCCGACGCGATATCAGAAAGGGGTTTGGTGATGCTGTGAGCCAGCCAGACACTCAGCGTCAGGGCGACAAGGAAGGCGAACCCGAGCGCGAGGAAGAGACGTTGCTGTAAATCCGAGCGTTCACGGTCCAGTACGACCATTGGAAGGCCTACCCGAACCACAAGCGGCGATGCACCCTGTGATGGCTGCATGAGAATGGCGCGATACATCGTTCGCTCTCCGGTCGTGTGACTAGGGCGGATGTCCTGTCCCTGTCCCGTGGAAAAGGCCTGTTGGATTTCGGGTCGAAACTTGTGATTCTCAACGGCCGACAAGTCGGCATCCCGTACGGCACTGTCCGCCAACACGGTTCCGTCTTCGGCGACCAGCGTCACTCGCGAAGAGGCTCGGTTGCCGAGGTCGCGCGCCGTTTCTTGTAAGGAGGAAGGTGTCGGAGGTGCAGATGAGTGAAACAGCGGTTGAAAACCGTATTCGACCAGCTTAGTTTTTGTCTCCAGCGCATCACCGAATTGCGTGAGGTGTCGCTGTTCGAGGGATTGAACCGTCATCACCCCGGCAATCAGCAGTCCACAGGCCACCGCCACAAGCGTACCGAACGCCACTTTCCATCGAATCGACCATGTCATTCCGACACGTCGAAGTCTTTAAGTTTATAGCCCAATGATTTCACGGACACGATGGCCTCTTCGAGAAGCGGCAGCTTCTGTTTCAACCGGCGGATATGCACGTCGACCGTTCTGGTCGTACCGTAGTAATCGTAGCCCCACACGGCATTGAGTAGAACTTCCCGGGTCAATACACGCCCGCGATGCCGTAGAAGATGTTCAAGCAGACCGAATTCCTTCGCCGTCAAGGGCACCTCTTTCGTTCCAATGGTGACCTCATGCCGGGCCAAGTCCATTGTGAGCGTATCATACCGGTACAGATCCGGCTCAGCAGAGGGGGCGCGTTCGACTCGACGCAGGAGGGCCTTCACGCGAGCGACCAGTGCCTTGGGGCTGAACGGCTTGGTCACATAATCATCGGCGCCCAACTCAAGACCGACGATCGTGTCCGACTCTTCCGCTTTCGCCGTCAGCATGAGGATCGGGAGCATCGCGGTATCAGGAACGGATCGGAGACGTTTGCAGACTTCGAGCCCATCCATTTCAGGCAACATCAAATCGAGGACGACCAGATCGGGTTTGTCCTCTTTGACTTTCTTCAGAGCTTCGAGTCCGCTCATCGCTGTGACAGGCCGAAATCCTTCTTTCTCCAAATAGTGCTTGACGAGCTGCAGAATATCCTGCTCGTCTTCAACGATCAGAATTTTCTTGTGATTGGCGGTACCCATAGGATGCCTCAGCGTACGGAGGAGGGGAGAGAGAGTCAAACGATGGGCAAGAGTTAGGAAAACAGCGAATTCATAATGGGCAGCTCATTTGTAGGCGACCGCCGCGCTCGACGACCCGGCCAGATGAATGGTCTCGAATCGTGTGAAGCCGGCCTCGCCACACCATCGGCGGAAGTCGGCGCCGGAATAATCGAACGCATCGCCGAATTCGATGAGCATATTGAGCGACATCAGCAGTCCCTGCACGTTCTCACGACGGGCATCATCGATCAACGCTTCGATGGCCACCAGAGCGCCGCCTGGTGGCAACGCGTCGTAGGCTGATCGGATCAGGTGCATCTTTTTCTCCAGATTCCAGTCGTGCAGGATCATGCCCATCGTGATGATGTCGGCCTTCGGTAGAGCGTGCTTGAAGAAGTCACCGGACGCCGTGCCCACGCGACTTGCCAAGCCGGCGGCGGCGATATGTTTCTTCGCGATCGGTTCGACGACCGGCAGGTCGAAGCTGGTGCACGTGAGATGAGGGTGTCGCTTGGCGACTTCGATGCTGAGCAGTCCGGTCGCGCCGCCGACGTCGCAGAGCGTCCGGAAGTTCGAGAAGTCGAATTTCTCCGCGAACGCCTCGAAATTGATGCGTGAGGCACCGATCATTGCACCCATGAATTGTTCCAACCTGGGGAGATCCGAATAGAGCTCCTCAAACATCCCCTTCTGCCCATGCGTCACCTCGTTCTGAGGCTGCCCCGTCCGCAATGCTTCAGGCAGATCGTTCCAAAATTTGAACAGCCGTGCATTGAGCATCACCAAAATTCCCCCGATGTACCGCGGACTCGCTGCATCGAGGAACATGGCGCCTTCTGGTGTATTGAAATACTTGGCTTGGGCGCCGTCACCATCGCGGTCGAGAAACTTCATCGCCACGAGGGCATCAAAAAAATCGGGATTCGCGCGTGGGTGGAATTGCAATTCCTGACCCAACTCAGCCCCGGTAAGACGACGACCGGCAAGTTTCGTGAAGAGACCGACCTCGACGGCCGTGAGCAGGACCTTGGAGCCCCAAAAGCCAAAGGCGGTCTGCAAAATGGAAGAGGGGGTTGGCGTTGTGTTCATACAAAAGCAATTTCCTTGTTATTGGTGTGCCGATCTCTTATTGGGAATTTTCGTCCAGCAATCTATTTATTTCTCCAGCTCACACGTCCACGAGAAGTCCGCAGATATCGATGAGTACCCTTACATTACCCGTAGTCTCCTTGCGCGCGACCGAGAGGATGAGCTCGGACCCGGGATCCGCGTAGAGGATTATTACCTGACTTCCGAAAAATCTTGTCGGGAATTCGGGTTCATCTATTTCCGCAATGCCGGTGAGTGCAATGGGATAGATGCCGACTTGCGATCGGGTCGTTACGTGAACGGCATAGAAGAGGGTTTGATTGGGGTGCCCAAAACCATTGATGCCGAGAAATTGAGTATGGAATCGTTTCTTCCTGGGCACGGTCACGAGGACGGCTTCTTTGGTGCTTTCTCCATCACTCAGATTGACGACCGCTCCGGTTTGAAAAGGGCGTTGAGCCATCTGTACTACCCCCTTTTTCCAAAAGGAAGCAAAGAGCCAAGAATTTCGTTTGCCGCAGGGAAATGAAATCTCGGCGGACTTCTGGTAATGCCTTGTTCTTGGCTATTTCTTCTTCACCACTCGTGTCACGATCCGTTCGGCACGGCCGATGGCTTGGCCGAGGAAGGTGCCGACGGCTTCGCCGACCTTTCTTGCCTGACGACTGACGGGTGAGGACTTCGTCTTCTTGATGCCTTTCTTGAGCCGACGGCTCGATGTGGACACGGCATCAGCAACGGTTTTCTTGAGTTGACGAGCCGTCCCGCCGGCCTTGCCTCGCAGAGCCTTCCCCTTTCGCACAACCTGCTTCCCAGCAGTGGCAACTTTTTTAGCAGATGTCTTCTTCATAATGATCTCCTAGGCTTGTGGCTGTCCAACCTGTCCGCAACATACCAAGCCTGTATGAGACGAGCAAGATCTTCGGGACATATCTCCGATTTTTCAGAAGCCGGCTCGGCTCATTCAAAATTGGTCCCGTTTTGTCGCTGGCTGCCAGGAAATCACCGGGAATCTTATCGGGAACTCATTCCACACATGATGGTAGGAGGCGACCTCAGCTTGCGCACTTTCTTCACGTTTGATAGGCTTGCTTCCTACCTGAGGAAAGCCATGAGTGCAAAAGAGTTGATCATATCCAATCCAGCCATCATGATGGGAAAACCCGTCGTGGCTGGGACGAGAATCACCGTCGAACTCATCATTGAAAAGCTTGCCGCCGGCGAAACTGTTGAGCAACTTCTTGTGGCGCACCCCCGTCTCACACGCGAGGCGATCCAGGCGGCCCTTGCCTTTGCCGCTGAAGCTTTGCGCGCCGACGTCATCTATCCTACTTCGCTTGCTTCGTGAATCTGGTAGCGGACGAAAGCATTGATGCGGCCATTACAGTCCGGCTGCGACAGGAAGGCCATCGTGTCTGGGCAGTGGCTGAAATGGCGCCGGGACTAACGGACGAAGCCGTCTTAGCTCTTGCGCGTGACCAAGGCGCTCTCCTGGTGACCGCTGACAAGGACTTCGGCGAACTGATTTTTCGTCAAGGCCGCGCCACGCACGGTGTGATGCTGATACGGCTCAATGGCCTTTCGGCTGACGCGAAGTCCGAGATAGTGAACACAGCTTTGAAGGAGCATGAACCGCATCTTGCGAAGGCCTTCGCCGTCCTCACTCCAGATCATCTACGGGTCCGGCGCGCTTTGAATCGCGGATAAAGATCCATGAAGGCGAACTTGCCGAGCTTTTCTGGTTCAGAGGCCGTTCGTCCGTTCTGGTCACCGCTATACCACGTCGAAGAAGTCCAACGGTGGTTGACCGGCCAGGAGTACGGCATCGTCTGCCACCACGTGCTGAACCTCAGCCGCAGGACGAAGACGCCTCGATGAAGGAGGTTGGGGAAATTTTGGGGACTTAGTTTTGCCAAACGCTATTTGTCCTGAACCGGAAATCCATCCAGACAAGTATGAGATGCGGTCCTATGCACATAACAAGATGGAAACCGCAAACTTGAAGCGGAAATGTGATGCACAATACAAGATTTGACCCCACTCTTTTCTCTGCGCTCAACCGGCTTCGCCGTTGATAAATCATTCGCTAAAGCTACCCTTCTCAGGTCGCTTTAGCTATGTCACGGGGACGTTAGGCAGAGAGCGCCAATCAGTCGAAAGACTTCTCGACGAGACAGAGTCAGCGTCGTGCTTGATTCAATTTCTTCCGGCTGATTTGAAATATTATCTGAATAGTGACGATTCAGCATGATTCCATCACTCCATTTGAGTGAACCATAGCGGACATCGTGTCAGTGCGTGACCGCTCAACGGCTTGATGACAAGTCCTTCCCGTGTCCCCCACTCTCATTTCCGGGTGAACCTGATGCTCTGAATGGTCTTTCGCAATGCGTTCTCCACGGTGAGGAACTCCTCCTGAGTCGAATTGAAGCTGATCCGGAGAAGTCGCCCGTGCCGTGAGGTCATTAATAGGATGTCATGGAACTCAATATCGGTCCCCTCCCCATCGGAACCATGGAACGTGAGTTCGAACGAGATCCACGGCTGCCCTTGCAAGGTAATGATCTCGCGCTGTTTCCATACGACTCTTGACCTACTACGCTCAAACATTGATTCAAGCGCCGGTTTGGCTTCTTTTAATTGGTCGAGCCGTATGGCGGCCTCCGCTAAATCGTACCCGATGGTTGTGGTCCGTGCCTCGTTTCCCACCGCATACTTCGGCGGTTGATTAGTTTGATAGATCAGTCGCATTTCCTCCGCATTCAGAGCGGAGAATCCAGGGGGCGCCTCAAAGGACACTTCAGCTTCGGCAAGCGACACCATCTTTGCTATCGCAGCGTCATAACGGGCGAAGGAGAGACCTAAGAGAATGAGTACCCAAGCTTGCATTCCAAAAACCACAGGTCTGGCGCCCAGCCGCCGCTCTGCGACGGGGAATGGCATGCGAGGAATGTTCATCGTGGCCTCCTTGTGATGCGTTGACCGCTGGTGCGGTCCATCAATGAGCACGATTCACAGCATCCAGAATATTTATTTCTCAGTCCCAATATTTAGGAAGAACTTCCGCGATCTATTTTCATTCAGGGCGAATTCATTTCACAAGAGTCAACTAAGATTTACTCAGGTCATCTCTCATTTCATCGATCATCGTGAGTCCCATTCAGACCACTAAGCAAAATACAAACCACTATGAATCATCCTTCGCTTATGACGGATTAGTTGAAGTTTTTAAAAGTACGATGGATCTTGGCAGAGTGCGGTGAATCGAAATTGATCCGGCATGAATCCAATCCGATACAGATCCGATTCGACACGGTGCATCGACATAGGCCACAGCAATGGAGCAATTGTCTTACTACTGAACAGTTCCCGCATGAACCGTCTCGTGAATCCCGGCACCGAACTTGACTGAATGCGGCGGTGTGGATAGTATCCATAGCGGTAGCATTATGGATGCCGAATCTGAGAGGTAAGTATGGCGACCCTGACCATCAAGAATGTGCCGGAACAAGTGGTGAAGCGACTCAAGCAGCAGGCGGTTGCCCAACATCGAAGCTTGAATTTTCAGGTTATTTCGTATCTCGAACAGATGACGCATAGTGTCTCCGTCGATGCTGATGCCTTGTTGGTTCGTGCGAGGACACTTCGCCGTACGCCGGAAGGAGTGAAAGTGACGGATCGGCTCCTGAGAGAACTGAAGGGAACCGGTCGGCCATGATTGTGGCCGATACGAATCTCTTGATCTATCTCTATATCCAGGGGCAATGGACGGCAGAGAGCGAGGCCGTGCTGCAACGCGATCCGGTGTGGACGGCGCCATTGTTGTGGCGATCTGAATTTCGAAATGTGCTGATCGGGCTTGTTAGAAAGCGCGTGCTGCCGCTGGAGACGGCGGTTTCTATCGCCGACGAAGCCGAACGATGGTTAACCGGCCATGAATACAGCGTCATCTCCACCCAAGTGTTAAGCCCCGCGGCGCAATCCGGCTGCTCGGCCTACGATTGGGAGTTTGTCGCCTTGGCGCAAGATTCGATGGTGTCTTTGGTCACGACAGATCGGCAGATTCTCCAAGCATTTCCCACCGTAGCGGTCTCTCCAGCCGTGTTTGTGATGAGTTGAGTGGTAGAGCCGATGTATTGCGATGGAGGCTATTCGGTTGACGGGCCCCATGGATCTGACGTATCGTGAACCATCACGGTGACAGCACCACCTTGTAGACCCTGGCCGAAGGAGCTACGACAATCATGAAGATCTATCTCGCCAATCCTCGTGGGTTTTGCGCCGGTGTCGATCGGGCGATCGATATCGTAGATCTGTCGCTCAAGAAATATGGCGCCCCCATTTATGTTCGTCACGAAATCGTCCATAGCCGCCATGTCGTGAATTCACTCCGGCAAAAGGGCGCAGTCTTCGTAGAAGAGTTGAATGAGGTCCCGGAAGGGTCGGTTGTGATTTTCAGCGCGCACGGCGTCGCCAAGGCGGTCTGGGAGGAGGCAAATCTGCGTCGTCTTCATGTGATCGACGCGACCTGTCCGCTGGTCATTAAGGTCCATAATGAAGTGAACCGCGATTATACCCAGGGGTATGAGCTCATCCTGATCGGTCACGCCGGCCATCCGGAAGTGATCGGCACATTGGGTCAGATTCCCGACAAGTTTCACTTGGTGTCGTCGGTCAAAGATGTGGAAGAATTGAAAGTGGAGAACACCGTCAACCTTTCCTATGTCACACAGACGACGCTGAGTGTGGATGAATGTCGGGACATCGTCGGTGCCCTGCATCAGCGGTTTCCGAACATCAAGGGGCCACATCAGGAAGACATCTGTTACGCGACGCAAAACCGACAGAATGCCGTCAAGGAATTGTCCCGTCTCGTGGACGTTATTCTAGTTATCGGGTCGCCGAACAGCTCCAATTCCAATCGCCTACGCGAACTGGGAGAGCAATGCGGGATTCCCTCTTATCTTATCGATTCAGCCGCCGACATCGATCCTGCATGGCTGCAAGGGGCCAAGGCAGTCGGAATTGCGGCTGGTGCGTCAGCCCCGGAAATCCTGGTCACGGAAGTGGTTGCATTTCTGAGAGCATCGGAACCGTCCGATGTCGAAGAACTCACGGTGATCGAGGAAGACGTCGAATTTCTGCTGCCGAAAGAGCTCGTCCAAATAGAATCGACTAAGTCGGTGGCCGGCATTGCCGGCTAGCTGACGTTATCATCCGTTCTATCCCCCGAATGACCCTATCAACGGCCCTATATGTAGTAGGGCCATATAAACTATTCCACTACGCAATGTGGTTTGGTTTTGATTTCTCAAAACTCTTGTGGTACAAGGACCATCGTTTCGTAATTCTCCGAGATAATGCGGTGCGTGTGCGTAATGTATGGTGATCTGATGCATTTGAAATCGTTGAACATGCTGGGTTTCAAGTCGTTCGCTGAAGCCAAGATCGAGTTTCCCGAAGGGGTCACCGCGATCGTTGGGCCGAATGGGAGCGGAAAGAGCAACGTCGTCGACGCCATCCTGTGGGTGTTGGGCGAGCAAAGCACCAAAACGCTCAGAAGCGAAAAGATGGAAGACGTCATTTTTAACGGGACCGAACTCCGAAAGCCCCTGGGGATGGCGGACGTGTCGTTGGTGATCGGCGGCCTTGATCCGGCGATGATGAAACTGGATGGAGGAGCAGGACTTCCGAACGAGCTGACGGAGGCGCAAGAGATGATGATAACCCGCCGTTTGTACCGCAACGGCGAGAGCGAGTATCTCATCAACAAGATTCCGTGCAGGCTGAAGGATATCCGTAGTTTGTTGCTCGATACGCGGGCGGGGAGCAAGGGGCACACCGTCATTGCGCAGGGCCAGATCGATCAGATTTTGAATGCGTCGCCGCAGGACCGGCGCGAGCTCATCGAAGAGACCGCGGGCATCGTCCGTTATAAGAAGCAAAAAGCCGAGGCGTTGCGGAAGTTGGAAGCGACGCAGCAGAATCTCCTGCGTGTCCGAGACATTGTGGCGGAGGTCAAGAAACAGCTCAATTCTTTGGAGCGCCAAGCTCGTCAGGCGCGCACCTTTCAAGCGTTGCAGGGTGAGGCGCGCGGCATCGAGATAACATTGCTGACGCGGGAGCTCAGAGTCTTGCGACAGGTGTTGCAGGAGGCGGAGACCGAAGTGCTGAACCTGGATCAACAAGAATCCGAGAAGGCGGCGGAGCAGGCTCGGCTTACCACGGAACTCGAACAGGCGCGCCTTGATGCGATTGCGACGGCCGATTCCATCGGGAAGATTCGAGAGGAACTGGCGGGTGTTGAACAACAACAGGCCCATGCGTTGACGGTGGCGGAGGTCGAACGAAACCGAGGGCTATTGTTCAATCAACAACAGGTACAGGAATCGACTGAGCTGGAAGAACTGGTCCGGTCACAGGAGAGTTTGGCTCTCGCACTTCAAGCCATCGAGTCGTCACTGACGTCGGTCGAGGAAGAGACGGCGATTCGGGATCGGGCTCTCGGGGAACTCGATGAGGAGATGACGCGCTTGCTCCACCAACGGGCTGCAGCTGTCGCGGAGGAGGAGCGAGGGCGAAAAGACGTCATGCAACTGGCTGTTCTTGTCGCGAATACCGAACAAAGCATCTTGCAATTGGCCAAACGAATGGAAGATCTTGCAGGCCGCGGAACGCGCTTGTCGTCGGAGCGAGACGAACTGCGGGGCCAACGGGAAGCGGCGATCGATCGCCATGAGGTTTTGCGCAAGGAATATGGAGAGGCGGATCGCCTTGTTTCGCAACTACGGACGGAACAACGAACCGTGCAAGAAGAGGCCGCTCAAGCTACCGGTGTTCTCCAGTCGTCGGATCAGATGATCTTACGACGTTCGGAAGAGCTGGCCGGAGTGGATTCGCGTCTTGAGGCGTTGCAGAGTGTGGTTCGTGAGGAGATGGGCTACGGTCGGCAGGGGATTGAGCAAGGTCCCGCGTTGAAGTCGTGTGACGGAGTGCGGGAGGCAGTGGCCGAATGGCTGGTAATTCCGTCGGGGATGGAACGGGCTGTTGAGGCGGTCTTGGGAGAGCGCGTTCGCGGATGGTTTGTGGATGAACCGTCCGTCGGGCGACGGTTAATCCGTTTTCTTCAAGATGAGGCGCTGGGGCGAGGCAGTTTTATTCCGCAGCGCCCGCGATGGGAGGGCGGACGAGCGCATGATTGGTGGCAATCGATAGCAACGCAGCCGAGCGTCGTCGGACTCGCAGTGGACTTGGTCCAAACCGACGCCGCCCGAACGGCGGCTCGCGATTCGCTGTTCGATCGCGTCGTCATAGTTCGATCACTAGATCAGGCGATGCAGTTGTGGGAGCAATACACGTGGAGTGCTCCGGACGGGCCGATCTTGGTGACTCTGGGTGGTGAAGTCGTGGATGCATCCGGCATCGTGACGGGTGGTCAGGTTCAAGGAACGCCGGGTTTGCTCGAACGCCGACGAGAAGTGATCGAGCTTGAAGCCAAACGCCGCTCACTCGTCACAGAGCTCGATCAGAGCAAGCAACAGCGGAACATGGTGTTTGCCCAGATCCAGTCGCTCACCCAGCGGGATCGTCAACTTGGAGATGCGCTTCGTGACGCCGAAATGCAGAATCTGTCGCTGCGCAAGGATGAAGAAAAACTTCAGCATGTGCTGAGCGATCTTGATCATCGACTCACCGGAATGGAGAAAGAAATTCAGGAAGGTATCAGCGAGGGCCAGCGGCTGGAACAAGAATCGCTGTCGGTCCAGGCCCAATTGGGTCAGTGGCTTGCTGAGAAAAGCGGACAGGAAACGATGTTGGGAAGAGTGCGCGAACGACTGGGGCTGCTCGATCAAAATATGAGAACGCAACAGGAACGGGTGACGGAGGCGAAGCTGACCGCGGAAGGGTTGCGAGCCAAACGGGAACATGAGCAACTGAATCGCGCTCGGGTGACCCAACAGATTCAGGAGACTGAAGACCGGCGTTGTGCGTTGGGTGAGCACCTGAACAATCTGAACGGGCTCATTGAGCAGAGCCAGGCAGAACAATCCCGTCAGGAGGCCCTCTGTCAAGAACTTGGCATAATTGCGGGGCGGGTGAAGGAAGAATTGGTCGTCGCTCAAGAGCGACAGGCGCAACAGATGTCGGCGAGGCAAACGCTTGAATCCGGGCTGGAGGAGTTGCGACGGGCAATTTCGGTCATTCGGGATGCCCGGATGAGGGTTGAGGTTCGGCGAGCGGAAATTCGCGCACAATTGGGGACAGTCGAAGGAACGTTGTCGGGGACCTATCAGCTCGATCCACTCACGTTGGTCGATGATTCCGCGAAGCCGAATGAACCGGTGAACGAGGCTGACGCGGCAGCCGTACAGGAGAGCGAGCACCGCTCGGATGTCGAGTTGAAAGAACAGTTGCAGAAACTTCGTGACCGGCTGGACCGTATGGGGCCGATCAACTTAGCTGCCATCAGCGAACATCAGGAGCTGGAGGAGCGCCACAAGTTCTTGTCTGTTCAGGAGCAGGATTTGTCGAACTCGATTGCGTCGCTCAAGGAGATTATTCAGCGGATTCACCGAACGACGAAGGAAATGTTTGCAGCCACATATGAGGAATTGCAGCGGAAGTTCACCGAAGTCTTCGGTCAATTCTTCCCTGGCGGGAGAGCCGAGCTGCAGTTGGTCGATGAACCGCCTCCGGAAAGCGGCGAACCAGGCGGCAGTCAGGAACCGGGCATTGAAATTGTGGCTCAACCCCCCGGTAAACGGCTGAAAAGCATCACCATGCTGTCGGGCGGAGAAAAGACACTCACAGCGATGGCACTGCTGTTTGCGAGTTTTCTGATCAGACCGACGCCGTTCTGTTTGTTGGACGAAATCGATGCCCCACTGGACGAGGAAAACATCGGCCGATTCACGGGGGTCTTGAAGGAGCTGGCGCAGAACGCGCAGTTCCTCGTCATCACGCACAATAAGCGAACGATGAGCATTGCTGATTCTCTCTTTGGCGTCACTATGGAAGAGCCTGGGGTGTCCAAACTCGTGTCTGTCAGGCTCGGTGATCTGCAGCCGGCCTAGGAGTAATAGGCCGTCCACATCCTTCTGCTTTTGGTTGGACTGGTTCGGAGCAGGTTTGCCGTCAGCAGTAACAGGCCACCGGTCATGACGGACCCAGTTTTCGCATACCGAAATAGTTTCTTTTTTGTATCCACGTGCCAATTCGCAGAGCAGGCGCCATTCCTGTGCAAAAACGGTCAAGATCCCTCCCGAAAAATGTTCCACCGGTTCGGAGAGAGCTGCTGAGTAGAGCAGCGAGCTGCCCGTTTTATTGGAGTACGGATATTCCTAAAGAAAGGAAGCGATATTCATCAATGGTTTGTGTTCTCATCCCATTTGTTTCCAATCGTGGAATACACGGTTCAGAAAGTTGGTTTTGCTATGAGAAGCGAATGGTCCACGGTATCGTTGTTGCTCTAGCAAAAATGTAAAGGCCACTTCACGACTTGCACAATGAGGGCGATCATGGCGCGTTCTCAAATTCCCAATAGGAAATTACATCCGCAATCGGTCGCCAATCTCGCTCTTGCACAAGTGACCTTGGAAGCACTGCTCATGCCAACCAGCAAAGCCGAAGAGAGGCGGTTGTTAGCGGCACGGGACGAGCGGCAGGAGGAGCTGGACGATGATCCGTTGGGGCCTGTCAGAGGCATTGTCAATGGGCTGCGCCTGTCGGTCGCACTCTGGAGCTTCATCGCTCTCGTTGTCCTCTTGATGCGGTAACTTGTCCCATCAACAAAGGCGACGATTTCCTGACTCGATGCGTCTCTCATGTCAGAGCGCTGATGAGCGTTCCTCCAACTTCCGTTACCCGATTCCAGCTGTATCGTTTCCACACGGACCTGGACGACACCTTGCTCGACAAATCCAAGCTGTTCGGCCGCTCTTCGGCTGAGGTCGATGATTCTCTTCCCAGAATCGGGATTGTTCTGACTGGGAAAGGGACCGCGATCATTCACTCGGACAATACCTGACCTGGTCTGGATGTCGTCCCTCGTCAACGGATATTCCAATGGAGCGCGGACAACCAAACGGTAAACTTACTTAGGTGACAAACGAGCCTAGTGGTCTCCCTAGTGAGATGATAGGTTCCTCGAACAACCCATGCGGTGTCTTTGACCGACCCCTATTAATTAATAGTTGGCGACTCTGACCCAATTGCGTATTAATCGACAGCGGAGGGAATGCTGCGTCAGCCAGTTACACATGCTGTTGAAGCGGTGTTCTTGATCGCCTACACCGATAAAATGTATATATACTTCAGGCACTTCTCAGCTCCTTCGCTTGACTCGCTTCCAATCGTCTGTTATAAGCCTGCCATATACTCAAGGAGTGTTGGAAAGGTTTACGAAGGGAGACCATTGCAAGATGCCGGTCTTTCACCCCTCTCAGTCTCGTCGTTCAAGCCATAAAGAATCATGAATATCATAAAGGCGTTATTCAACCGCCTCTCTGACAGTCTGCTCTCGACCGTTCAGGGGCGAATCGATCCGGCTACGGAGTTTACCCCTGTTGCTTCGCTTCGACTGGTTTCGGATAAACCGGTTGTCCTGTCTTCATTGGATTCTTCCGCTGCTCGCAGGCCCATCGGTCATGCCGTCAGTCAGCCTGATGCTGTGGATGACGCGATCAGGCGGAGTCAATCATGGTTTTTCAACCGTCAACATGCCGAAGGGTACTGGGTTGCAGAGCTGGAAGCAGACACCACTCTGACATCCGAATATTTGATGCTGCGTCGATTTCTCGATCGGGTCGATCCTGATCGAGAGGTGAAGGCTGTCCGCTACCTCAAAGCGACGCAATTACCGGACGGCGGATGGCCGATCTATTATGGCGGTCCGGCGGAGATCAGTGCATCGGTTAAGGCATATTTTGCGCTCAAATTAAGCGGCGTGTCGGCGGACGAACCATTTATGGCTCTGGCCAAAGAACGGATCTTGGCGATGGGCGGTGTCCTGCACACCAACGTCTTTACGAAAATCACGCTGGCCTTGTTCGATCAGTACGAGTGGGAAGGTGTACCCCATATGCCCGTCGAACTGATGTTGTTGCCCAAGAAGTTCTACTTCAGTATCTATGCGATCTCGTATTGGTCCCGGGCCGTGCTCATTCCCTTACTCATCGTATTCGCGCATCGGCCAGTCTGCAGGATTCCACATGAACAAGGCATCGATGAGTTGTACCCGATCCCGCGCGCGGAAGTCCGTTACTGGAAATATCCTCCATTCAATAAGGATCAGGCATGGTTCACCCCGCATAACTTTTTCGTGGCACTGGATGTGATGTTGAAACTGTATGACCGAATGCCCATGCGGGTATTGCGGGAAAAGGCGCTGCAGAAAGCAGCCGGCTGGATGGTGGACCATCTCAAAGGATCCGGAGGACTCGGTGCCATCTATCCGGCGATGGCCAATTCCATCATGGCGCTTCAATGCTTAGGGTATGATGTCGATGACCCCCTCGTCGTCAAGGCGCTTCGCGAGATCGAAGAGTTGGAAGTCTACGATTCCACGAGGATTGACGGTGAGGTCGTCCCTACGCTTCACCTTCAACCGTGTTTTTCTCCTGTTTGGGATACCGCGTTGCTCGTGAACGCTTTGATTGAAGCGGGGGTGCCGCAGGATCATCCTGCACTCCAAAAGGCCGGGCGATATCTCATATCCAAGCAAACGAAGACCGTGGGTGACTGGATCATCTCCTCGCCGAACGCGGAACCGGGTGGGTGGTATTTCCAGTTTGAGAACGAATCGTACCCGGACGTTGACGATTCTGCCGTGGTCATCATGGCGCTCTCAAAATTGAAGATCCCGGGTCAGGAAGACGAGCTGAACGGGTCCATTCGTCGTGGTATGCGATGGGTCTTGGCGATGCAGGGATCCGACGGCGGCTGGGGCGCCTACGATAAGGACAATAACCGGGTCGTCTTCAACTATATCCCCTTCGCCGATCATAAAGCGCTTTTGGACCCCAGTACCTCCGATCTGGCCGGGCGATGCCTGGAGATGCTCGGCGCACTAGGATATGACAAAACTCACCCAGCGGCGGGACCGGCCTTGGCTTTTCTGAAGAAAGAACAGGAGGAAGACGGCAGTTGGTACGGACGCTGGGGTATCAATTACGTCTATGGGACCTGGTCCGTCTTAGCTGGGCTCAGGGCCATCGGTGAAGATCTTTCGACGCCTTCTGTTCGCCGGGCGGTTGCTTGGCTGGAATCGAAGCAAAATCCTGACGGTGGGTGGGGTGAATCCTGTCTCTCCTATAGGGACGAACTGGAGCATCACGGTAAAGGGGAGAGTACACCCTCGCAAACAGCATGGGCATTGATGGCCATGATGTCGGCGGGAGCGATTGATTCCTTTAGTGTCGCGCGGGGAGTGCAATTCCTCCTTCGTCGTCAAATGAAGGATGGATCATGGGAAGAAATCGCTCATACCGGTACAGGATTTCCGCGCGTGTTTTATCTTCGGTATCATTGGTATTGTCAGTACTTCCCGCTGTGGGCTCTGGCGATGTACCGTAACCTTCGTTCCCGTGGGAAGATGCGGGCCGACGAACTTCGTCATCATATTCAAGGAACTGACTTGTATCGGTCCGAGCATTGACCCTCTCCGATTCTCTTTCCCCGCGCTCATCTGGTACTGTGCCGCCTAAACGGATCGCCATTTTTGCCGCTACCCCCTGGGAAATGGGGGCGGTGCGGGCGGCATTTCCTCCCGGCGTTAAACGTCGAATCGGCAATCTTTCTGTAAGCGTGTGCGCCGTAGGCGACAGGGAATACTGGCTTGTTCAAACCGGCGTCGGTCTTGAAAAGGCGGAGCGAAATGCCGCCAGACTGCTCGGCGACCAGTCGTTCAACCTCATGGTCTCGACGGGATTTGCTTGCGCGCTCATCGCTGCGGATATCGGGACGCTCTTAGTAGGACGTGAAGTGATACATCGAGGAACGCACAGCAAAAAGTCGATCATAGAGATTTTCGACATGCCGGGTGATGAGCGGGATCTCGTCATGGCGTTGATCCAGAATCTGGTGCCGCCTGAGCACATCGGGCGATTTGTCTCGACCGATCGAATAATCGGCAGTGCATCGGAAAAGCGAAGGTTTGCGCTGAGTACTCAGGCCATCGCTCTCGATATGGAAAGTTCAGCTTTGGCCGCTCAAGCGCAACAGGCGAAGGTCCCTTTTGTGATCATCCGATCTGTTTCGGATCTTCTGGACGAAGATCTTCCGCTTGACTTCAATCTATTTCTCAGGCCCACTGGGTGGCTCAAAGGTATCGGTGCTGTCTTATCCGCTCCTTCATGCCTCTTAGGTCTTCACAGGCTTCGTCGGCAGAGTCTGGTCGCAGCAGAAGCCTTGACGGCCTTTTTCCGAAGCTATGTGGCAGTGATGACGACTGAGCGGCATAAAAAGGAACTCTCGCTGATTTGGCCATGACGCTACTCGAATTTGTGGGACGATGGGCCCTGACCTATGTAGCGGAAATGGGCCGGATGCTGATCTTCGTAATGGCGTCTTTCGCTTGGTTGGCGCGCCCGCCGCTGCGCGGCATGCAAATCATCAAACAACTCCATTTCATCGGCTACAAGTCGACGTTTGTCGTCGTGTTGACGGCGGCATTTACCGGGATGGTGCTGGCGCTGCAAGGCTACTATACGCTGCGAAAGTTCGGGTCTGAAGGGCTGTTAGGTTCCGCAGTGGCGCTCAGCATGATTCGCGAATTGGGTCCGGTCCTGGCTGCGCTCATGGTGACGGCGCGAGCCGGTTCCGCTATTACGGCGGAGATCGGCATCATGCGGATCACGGAACAAATCGACGCGCTCGATACCATGGCCGTCAATCCGCTCCAATACCTGATTGCGCCGAAACTTGTGGCGGGTCTGATCGGCGTCCCTTTGTTGGTCGCGATCTTCGACGTAGTGGGAATCTACGGCGGTCACCTTGTCGGAGTGGACCTGCTCGGCGTCAACGCCGGTTCCTACTGGAATTCCATCGAAGCCGCGGTCGAGTGGAAAGACGTCTATGGCGGCATTCTCAAATCTATTAGTTTTGGTCTGATCGTGAGCTGGGTCTGTTGCTATAAAGGCTTTCACACCAAGATGAGCGCCGAAGGGCTCGGCACCGCCACGACAGAGGCGGTCGTGTTGTCATCGGTCTTGATCCTCATCTGGGATTATTTTCTGACTTCATTGTTGTTGTAATCATGCTGAAGCTTGTGGGTGTGACGAAGATGTTGGGAGGTCAGCCGGTCTTGCAGGGCATCGATCTCACCATCCCTGAAGGAAAGCTCACAACGATCATCGGTCGAAGCGGCGAAGGCAAGAGCGTGCTGCTGAAACATATGATCGGGCTCCTCCAACCTGATGCCGGACAAGTGTGGGTCGATGGAGTCGAGATTTCTCGACTTCGCGGCCAAGCACTCAACGAAGTGCGCAAGCGGTTCGCGATGCTGTTTCAGGGAGCGGCGCTGTTCGATTCACTGACTGTCTTCGAAAACGTGGCGTTTCCGCTGAGAGAAAAACTCCGAATGAAAGGCACGGCGGTGACCGGCCGTGTCGAAGAGAAGTTGGATCAAGTGGGGTTGACCGGCATGGGCCACAAGTTCCCTGCGGAACTCAGCGGAGGCATGCGCAAGCGCACCGGCCTCGCACGTGCGTTGGTCATGCAACCGGAAATTATTCTCTTCGACGAACCCACGACGGGCCTCGATCCGCTCATGGCCAAATCGATTCACGATCTCATCACGAGCATGCAGCGGAAGTTCGGGTTTACCGCCGTGATGGTGAGCCATCAGATTCCGGAGATATTCGGGATATCCGATTATGTCGCGATGTTGAAACGCGGGAAAATAGCCGCAATGGCGGAGTCGGCTGAATTTCAACGGACGACCGATCCTGAAATCAGGGAATTCATCTCAGTCGGCGGGACGGTGTCGCTGACCAAGGCGGTTTCCACCGATTAAAGGAGTGGCATGATGGACAAGAGCAGGTTGGAGCTGATCGTCGGTGTGTTCGTGCTGGTCGGGATTGTCTGTTTGGGCTATCTCTCGATTAAACTCGGCAAACTGGAACTGATCGGTGGAGATGTCTATGAAGTGGATGCTCTGTTCAATTCGGCCACAGGGCTGAAATCCGGAGCAGCTGTGGAAGTCGCCGGCGTTGAGGTGGGTCGAGTCAAGGCGATCAATCTGAAAGAGGATCGGGCGATGGTGCGGCTGGCGGTCCAGAATGGGACAAAACTTTATTCCGACACCATCGCCTCGATCAAAACCAGAGGGATCATCGGGGAAAAATATCTTGCACTTTCGCCGGGTGGAGGGGGAGACCCTCTGAAGCCGGGCGACACGATCCGTGATACTGAATCAGGCCTTGACCTTGAGGAGTTGGTGAGCCAATACGTCCATGGGAAGGTCAATTAACCGGACCTCTGTGTCAGATGTGACCGGAAGACCGATGTGATTGGTGTAGGAAAGAGAGGCATCGTGACAATAGCGATGAGGAATACTGAGAATGGGCGGAGAGGCGGCAGCCGGTGGTTCACGGGGCTCATGATGGTCCTCTGCATTGGAATGATGGCGGTACCCGGATATGCGGGGCCTCCAACCGACTCCATGAAGATGACGATCGACGAAGTGCTCCGCATCGTGAAGGAAAAGGAACTTAAACTACCGGAAAAAGCCGAAGAGCGTCGACACCTGCTGGAGAACGTGGTGGCGGCTCGATTCGACTATACGGAAATGTCCCGGCGGGCGCTGGGGGCTCCATGGAATCAGCTGACGGATCAGCAGAAACAGGAATTTGTCGACCTCTTTCGAACGTTGCTGACCAATTCGTATGCGGACAAGATCGAAACCTATTCCGGAGAGGGCGTGCAGTATTTAAATGAACGAACGGAAAAAGAGTACGCGGAAGTCAGAACCAAAGTGCTTTCAGGAAAGACGGAGATCCCGCTTGATTATCGCTTGATCAATAAAACGGATGATTGGCGGGTCTATGACGTCGTCGTGGACGGGGTCAGCCTGGTGAACAACTACCGCGGACAGTTTACAAAGATTCTTCGCGCCTCTTCTTATTCGGACCTCGTCGATCAACTCCGCAAGAAAACCGGCAAGCTCAAGGCGCCATAACGTCGTTTGCGGAATCATGAGTACGTGTATGCGCAGCCGTGCGGTCCGCCTTCTTTTTGTGTTGATCGGAGCTCTGTGTCTTATGTTTTCCGATCAGGCTCAGGCGGAAGTGAAATTCTTTCCCATCCCCGCCATCAGTACCAGCAAAAACGACGGCAACGATTTCGGACTGATCGTGCCGGCTCTCTTCACGGGACCGGATGGAGATCTGAAATACTTACTCGCTCCAATGTTGATTCATAACTCATACGTGGGCGCTCGGGGAACACTCAATCTGTTCCGTTATGAGCCGGGTGGGAAACAACTCAAAGCGATGGCGTCCTGGTCCGAGAAGATCGAACATAAATTTCTGTTCAACTATGTCGATCCCGGTTTCAGCAATGGCCGGTATAGTATCGAGTTCGGTGCCATGAATTTCAAGAATGCCACCATGCGTTTTTTTGGTCTAGGCCCGACGACCCAAAAAGGTGAACAGACTAACTACACGGCATCCGAGACACGGCTCAATTGGAGATTCGGCGTCTATGCCAATGAAGTGACGCAGATCGCCGTGAGTCAGCGCCTACGAATCATGCAGCCGATCCAGCAGGGAGCAGCGACAATGTTTCCGTTTTCCCGAGATGTTTTTCCGGAAGCTCCTGGCATGGACGGGGCGACGATACTCGGTCAACGGATCACCTTTCATTATGATACACGGAATAACTTGGTGACTCCGACTGATGGGATGGCGATCACGGCCTATGCGGAGCTCAATTACAATTTCCATCGGGGCGTAGATCCCGTGTATTCTAGGTACGGTCTCGAAATCAAAAAGATGTTTGCGAGCGAGTCCAAGCGGGCGATTTTGGTGATTCGCGGCGATCTGCAAGCCACGCTCGGCTCGGACGTTCCGTTTTATGAGCAGAGTTCGTTGGGGGGGCAAAACAATCTGCGTGGTTTTGGTGTCGATCGGTACATCGATAAGCAGCTGATTGCCTTCAGCATTGAGGAACGCATTCATATACTGCGAACACGCCTGGCCGGGGTCATGGCTGATTTTGAAATCGCGCCGTTCATCGATACCGGGCAAGTCTTCAATTCATATAAGAATGTGAGCTTCAAGGACTATCGCATTACCCCGGGTATCGGTTTTCGGGGGATCATTCGGCCCAATGTCGTTGGGCGCATCGACTACGGGTTCAGCAAAGAGGGAGGAGCCATTTTTGCCGGTTTAGACTTTCCTTACTAATCGAACCATCCGTGTTCACGCAATGAAATAATCTTCATCTTCATTCTTTCCTTTATCACGAGGCCGATGAGGCAGCTCATCAAGAGATGTTTCATAAGTGCTTGACTTCATATGGTTCTTGTGTGAGACTCCACCAAAATTCGGCACACGAACGACCGGTGCGGTCGGTTGTGTGTGATGGCCACGTTGCTGACGGGGAGAACGAAGGAGACCATCTATGTCCATACTGAAGACGATCCATAGTCCCGCCGATCTGAAGCGGTTGTCTCCGGACAGATTTCCGGCATTGTGCCAGGAAATTCGCGAGCAAATTATCGGAGCGGTCGCTGATGTCGGGGGACACCTGGCTTCGAATTTGGGTGTGGTCGAGCTCACGGTTGCCTTGCAATACCTTCTGGATACACCGACCGACAAAATCATCTGGGATACCAGCAATCAGTCGTACACGCATAAACTCCTCACCGGCCGGCGCGAACAATTCCATACGCTTCGTCAATATGGAGGATTGAGCGGATTCTGTAAGCGAGAAGAAAGTGAGTACGATACGTTCAACGCCGGCCATGCGGGGACCGGCGTGTCGGCCGCCTTCGGTATGGTCGAAGCCAGGGAGCAGTTGAAGCAGAAGCACAAGGTCGTTTGTGTTGTCGGTGACGGTGCGATGACGGCGGGGATGACGCTGGAAGGACTGCATCATGCGGGAGGACTCGGAAAAGATTTCCTCGTGATTTTGAACGACAACCAAATGTCGATCTCGAAAAATGTCGGAGCCATTTCCGCCTATCTGAGTCGGACCATTACGGGTGAGTTCTATGGGAAGATGCGTGAAGAAACCGGGCAACTATTGGGTAAGATTCCTCACATCGGCTCCGACATGCAACGGCTTGCTCGTCGAGCTGAAGAACTCGCCAAGGGCGTGATTCTGCCCGGATTGCTTTTCGAAGAGTTGGGGTTCCAGTACAGCGGCCCCATCGATGGCCACAATTTTGAACACCTTCTGCCGACCCTCGAGAACGTTCTGCGGATGAAAGGGCCTGTCCTGCTCCATGTCATCACGAAGAAGGGGCTTGGGTATGAGCCGGCCATGAAGAATCCGGTATGGTTCCATGCCTGTCCTCCGTTCGTTCGCTCAACCGGCGCGCCGGCCAAGAAAGCCGCGCGCCCCTCATACACGGCGATCGCTATGGATGCGCTTGTCAAACTAGCCCGCAAGGACAAACGCGTCGTGGCCATCACGGCCGCCATGTGTGAGGGGACGGGGTTGACGGCATTCGAAAAAGAATTCCCGGAGCGTCTCTACGACGTCGGTATCGCCGAACAGCACGCGGTCACGTTTGCGGCAGGGCTCGCCGCACAGGGCATGAAACCGGTCGTGGCGATGTATGCAACCTTCCTTCAGCGCGCCTATGATCAAGTCGTGCATGATGTCGCCACCCAGAATCTTCCGGTGGCTTTCTGCATCGATCGAGGAGGGCTCGTCGCGGAAGACGGGACGACGCATCATGGGGCCTTCGACTATGCCTATTTACGGCATGTTCCCAATATGGTCGTCATGGCTCCCAAGGATGAAAATGAACTACAGCATATGGTGAAAACCTGCTTGGAATTCAACGGACCGATTTCGGTGCGCTATCCGCGCGGGGTGAGTCTCGGTGTGAAAATGGACCCCGTGCCGAAAGCTTTGCCTGTCGGGAAAGGTGAGCGTCTCAAAGACGGGACGGATGTGGCCATCATTGCGATCGGTGTCTCGGTATGGCAGGCCGTCGAAGCAGCCGAGCGCCTCAGCAAAGAAGGGGTTTCCGCTGCGGTCGTGAACGGACGATTCGTCAAGCCGCTCGATCATGAATTGATTGTCGATGTGGCGAAGCGGGTGCGCTATGTTGTGACGGTGGAAGAAGGCTGTAAGATCGGGGGATTTGGGTCCGCCGTGCTCGAAACCCTATCGGAAGCCGGGGTGACGGGGGTGAAGACGAAGGTCCTAGGCCTACCCGATTGGTACATCGAACAGGGGCCACAGGATCTGTTGCGGGAACGATATGGTTTGACGGCTGAAGGGATCTATCAAAATGTGAAGGAATTGATCGGCAAGGCATCCGCCGGGAAGTCGCCGGTCACAGATACGGCGCTGGTCGGCCATCCGCACGGAGACGAACAGGGAAGCTGAACGCGAAGCGCGGGTGTTGAATGTTGAGTTTTGAGTCGTGAAGAGAAAGCCGGATCGAGAAGTACGGGAAAGTTCCCATGCACATTAACAGACGAAAGACTCGCCAGATACAGGTCGGCAAAGTGAAGGTCGGGGGCGATGCTCCGGTGTCTGTGCAATCCATGTGTTCGACGGACACGCGAGATGCGGCCGCGACGATCGCACAGATCCACCAGCTTGAAGCCGCCGGTTGCGAAATCATCCGTGTGGCTGTTCCGGACGACGAGGCCGCCAAGGCCCTTCCGCAAATCAAAGCGGCGATGACGGTACCGCTGATCGCCGATATTCACTTCGATCATCGACTTGCCTTGAAGGCCGCACCTATCGTCGATTGTGTCCGTATCAATCCCGGCAATATCGGTGCTTGGTGGAAAGTGGAAGAAGTCATTAAGGCCGTGAATGAGCGAGGAATTCCGCTTCGTGTCGGCGTCAACGGAGGATCGCTCGAACGACCGTTGTTGGAGAAGTACGGATGGCCTTCCCCAGAGGCGCTGGCTGAGTCGGCGCTCAATGCCGTACATGCGCTTGAAGACGTGGGCTTCACCAATATGAAGGTGTCGCTTAAAGCCTCGGACGTGCATCATGCCATCGATGCCTATTGGCTCTTCGCCCATCAGTCCGATTATCCTCTGCATATTGGGATTACAGAAGCAGGGACCACCATGACCGGCGCGGTGAAGTCTTCCATCGGCCTTGGGTACTTGCTTTCGCAGGGAATCGGTGACACGTTGCGTGTGTCATTGGCGGCCGATCCCGTCGACGAAGTCAAAGTCGGGTTTGAAATCCTCAAGTCACTCGAATTACGCCATCGAGGCATTAATGTCATCGCCTGCCCGACCTGTGGGCGCGTTGAAATCGACGTCGTCAGGATGGCGAACGAGTTAGAAAAGAAACTCGGCCATATCAAGACCCCATTGAACGTGTCGGTGCTGGGTTGTGTCGTCAACGGCATTGGAGAGGGGAAAGAGGCCGATATCGGGATTGCCGGCGGTGAAGGTAAGGGTATTTTGTTCAAGAAAGGCAAGCTCGTCCGAAAGGTTCCGATGGAAGAATTGATGGACACATTGATTCAGGAAGTGGAACTGCTGGCCAAGGAAAAGGAAGCGGAAAACAACGGCGAAGCGACTGCATCTGTTCCTTCAAACGGGTGGGAATCGCTGGAACCCCAGTCGGATCACCCTTCGACGCTCGGCAGAGAAATCCCGGTCTTGCCTCATCGGTAGGTGCATTGCCGGCAGCGACACCGACTCTCCCGCTGCTTCACTGAGCTGCTCGCCTCTCTCACCAAAAAATGATTGACACACTTTCACGGCGTCATGTATTTCTGCCTCTGACCCATGGAATCAAAGGCCGCCATCCACCGGATCAGCAAGTTTGCCGGCTCTCCTTTGTTTGCGAGGCTGGTGAAGATCGGCCTTGTGATTGCGGCGGTCGTGCACGGCTACATCATCTCTTTCGGGCGGTCATTTCACTCCCGTGATATTGATATTCACCGCGAGATCGGCAGGCGCTTTCTCTCCGGCGAATATCTCTATGCCAACGACTATTGCTACATGTATTTGCCGACTACCGGGATCTATTTCGCTCCCTTGCTTGTCCTGGAGAGAAATCCGAGCTTGGCCCTGCGGTATGCCGTCGCTGTCGCCTGTTTAGTCATCACAATCATGCTGTTCCACCGCATGCTGTGCGGCACATCACAGTCCAGTGCGTGGAGCCGGCTATTGGTCGGCGTGGGTGCGGGAGCGTTGACGCTGCAATTCATCTTGAATGATCTCGACGACGGCGGGCCGCATCTCATGTTATTGGGAATTCTAACCGGCGGAATCTACGCGATATGGACAGGGAGAGAACGGCTGGGTGCGGCGCTGATCGGGCTCGGCATCGTACTCAAGATCACTCCTGCACTTTTTGTGTTGCTGTTTCTTTGGAAGCGGCAATGGCGATTGGTGTCATACACAGTGCTCGCGACGGTCTTTTGGATCGTATTGCCCGTCCTGTACATGGGGCCATCGAGTTGGTGGGATCATCATATGGAATGGACCAGGAACGCAGTGTTATCCATGCTTGATCGGCAGAGTGAGGGACGCCAAGAAAATGAACTTCAGAAGGCCAATCTTTCGCTCCGTCATACCATGCTGCGATACCTGGTCACGTATCCACCCACTCATCTGCTTCGGCAAATCGACCAGAGCTACAAGCCGGTACTGGATCTTCCGTCGCCTCTTGCGAACGTAATCGTCGGGATTGCCGCGATCAGCTTGCTTGGTCTGTTTGCATGGTCCAGCCGTCAGGCGTTTCAAGGGCCGGGAGATCCTATGTGGGCGAGGGAGTGCGCCGGAACCTTGCTTTTGGCCCTGTTCTTTTCACCCATCACATGGGATCAGCATTTAGTGTGGATGATACCGGCGGCAGTTGTAGTCGTGTCGGCCGCCGCCAGATTGAACGGGGAGTTAACCCGTACGGGATATGCTATGCTGGCCCTGTACGTTGTGCTGACCATGGTGCTGAATTATGAAGTCGTGGGTTCCGCCAGATGGGAAGCGCTGAAGAGTTACCATCATCTAGGTATCGCCATGTTGATCTTATATGGATTACTTCTCAGTAGCAGGGGCGATTGGAGCGGTCCGGTCCCGCACTCAGAAAAAATGCCTACCGGTTCTTCCCGCTTGGTCAGTGAAGCATAATCCATCTATCAAAGAAAGCAAGGCGCTGACTGATGAGACCGTCGTCGATTGACGGGGGTGGTCTTGTGTTGTGTTCCAGAAAAAGAAGCGACTATAATGTGGTCCTCCGGGGCGCCGTACCCAAGTGGTAAGGGAGCAGTCTGCAAAACTGCGATGCAGCGGTTCGAACCCGCTCGGCGCCTCCATACAGACCTTCGGTTGACCCGTGCGCTATTCGGCGTCTTATCGTGACTGATGCGCGCGGATGAAACCTTCAAGTGTCTTGTCATTCTTCGTGTGGGCCGACGACTAATCATCGTGTTATCGTAATAATCGTCGTCGGATAAGCACCTCAAGTAGCCCTATTTCTTACTCGACCCGGAGCCCGTATGATTGTTCCTGGCGACGGGAGAAGACGCCTTTAGTGTTCGTACTTTCCCATGTCGCACTTCGTGCGTACCCGCGGCTCTTCAGGCGTAGCCCTCTTCTATCGACACCGTGGGATAATCATGGCCGGTGTCCTCTTTCAGATACCTCGCTTGCGCGTGCCGCTATAGTTTCAGCGGAATCATGATCATGATGGCGCCCATCACGTCATTCTGCTTGAAATCGTGCCTTGGACTATCCTGATGCGCGTTGTGGCAGCCGATGCAGGCTTGAGAAACAGCTCTGTCGGCGTAGATGGCCATGAGATAGGCATCCGCTCCGTTCATGACCACTTCAGTATGCGGGCGGTTCGGGTTCTGTTGGGTTGCCGTCAGGCCCCGTTGCTCAGCTTCGGATTTTGCCCCGTTCTGTTTGTTGATGGGCCAGAGACTGATGAGCTTATAGCCGACCTTGGCCGTCGAATTAATCGAGAGTCGAGCGCTTTCCTGTAAGAATTGGGCCGGCAGGGGCAAGGTCTTTTCAGTGCGCCAATTCTCCGATGCGACGGCAGCGCCTTTTGCTTGCATCCGCTCTACAACGTGCTGCGTATAAAATTCTCGGTTCGACTGGATGACGGAATGTAACATATCCGCCACTTTCTCAGCAGGAATGCCCCCGGCATCCTTGGCGCCGGAGGATATTCCAAAATAGCCGAACATGAGAAGAAATAGTGATGCGATTCCCAACACCAGGCTTTTCATGATCATGATGCGCCCTCCTTCTGTACGAAGTTGAACGGCTTCAATTATATGGAAGTATTTTTGATCATATGGAATGAATGCCCTCATGAGGGCCTCCTTGAGTCATGAACTTGTCGCGCCCTAATCGTTGTCAGCCGACGTGTGAACAGTTGGAACACAAGAAAGGACGGCGAGAGAAGAGAGACACGTCTCATAGCTGCCTCAGCTAGGGACGTTGGGATCGGCCTGGCACAGGTCAATCTGACGGTAGCAGAAACCCTGATACTGCGGCAAGTGGAGGCACCACCTCTTTGCTCTTCGAAATTGACGAGCCGTACGCATAATGTTAGAATTCCAAAAATTTTTATGCTTCCATGCAGGGCTGCTTCAGGCAGCTGTTCAGATAGGGCAGATTTTAGAAAAGACAATTAAGTAAGGAGAACGGAATGGCTGTTCCGATTTCCCAGATGTATACCGTGGCGAAGTATGTGCTCTCACAGAAGCTGAAGGGAGTAAAGCGATATCCTTTGGTACTGATGCTCGAGCCGCTCTTTCGGTGTAACCTGGCCTGCGCCGGCTGCGGAAAGATCCAGTATCCCGATCATATCCTCGATAAGCGGTTGACGCCGGAACAATGTTGGGCAGCGGCAGAAGAATGCGGTGCACCCATGGTGAGTATTCCCGGAGGGGAGCCGCTCATTCATCCTGAAATCTCGAAAATCGTCCAGGGCTTGGTGGATCGGAAGAAATACATCTATCTCTGTACGAACGCCATTCTTTTGGAGCGAAAGCTGGACGAATATAAAGCTTCCAAATACCTGACATTCAGCGTCCATATGGATGGGCTGAAGGATGAACACGATTTAGCCGTCTGTCGAGATGGTGTCTATGACGTGGCAGTCCAAGCCATCAAAGCGGCGCTCAAACGCGGCCATCGAGTGACGACGAATACCACGTTGTTCGACGACGCAAATCCTGAGCGAGTGAGAAAATTTTTCGATGACATGATGGCGCTGGGGGTTGAAGGTATGACCATCTCCCCGGGGTATAGTTATCAAAAGGCCCCCGATCAGCAACATTTTTTGAAGCGGGCGCGGACGCAAGAGCTCTTCTCTAAGATTCTTGCTCGGCCCAAGCCGGGTTGGCAGTTCAATCAATCTCCCTTGTTCTTGGATTTTCTGATGGGCCGGCGTGAGTATCAATGCACTCCTTGGGGAAACCCAACCTACAATGTCTTTGGGTGGCAGAAGCCCTGCTATTTGCTGCAAGAAGGGTATACAACGACCTTCCAGGATCTGATGGCGTCGACGGAATGGGAAAAGTATGGAACTGGTCGAAATGAAAAATGCGCGGATTGTATGGTCCATTGCGGCTATGAGGCATCGGCAGTGGAGGATACGTTTAGTACGGCCTCTGGATTTGCGCGGACAGCAAAACTGACGTTGTTGCCTACTTCTCGCTGACCGTTCAACGTTAATCGCAGTTCCGGCGGTCTTCCTCGTTTAGCGATTCACGATCTCCAGCCATGACGGATACGAAGGATCACACAGCGGGTAGCCCTACTTCTCTGGAAGGGCGAGTGTTCAAACCAGCCTCTGCAGAGGAAACAGCGGAGGCCGTCGAACTGGCGTTCGACTATCGCGGCGACGTCACCCTGTCTCTACCGTCCGGTGAATCGGTCACTGGATATCTCTTTAATCGTCAAACGGCAGGCGACGATTCGTATCTCGAACTGTTTCCCATTGATCAGCAGGGTCCACAGCGCATTTCGTACCGGTCCATCGAGAGCATCGCGTTTACCGGAGAGGACACGGCGAACGGAAAATCGTGGGAAGCTTGGGTGTCCAAGAAAGAGTCCGAACGCCGCGCGGAAGCTGAAAAGATCGAGGCTGTCGCGCGCACGAAGGGCTATCTCTGAAGCTGTTGTGGAATTCAGGCGATTGGAGAGTAGACCGTCATCGAAGATTGCTCTACATCAGTAAACCCGCCTGCCTGTTCATTGACAAAGATGTAGTGCTGTGCTAGAAACCCTGCCCGAATGTAGCGCGCTCGTGATACCGAGGCGCGCACTCTTAGAAGGAGCGAGCGACGAGTCAGCGATCTAGTTCGAAGCTTGACGGCCTTAGTCCAGCAGGACTGTTTACCTTAGCTTGCTGTCTCGTAATGAACGTGGCGTTCCCACCTGTGGCACAGGCCACACATGAAGCGGATCATCGTTTCATGGTGGAGGGGTATGTTTGCGGACAGGATGGCAAGGGGCTTTCGAATACAGATGTCCTCGTCAAGGACACCAGGGTTTCATACGGTCAGGTCGTCAGGACGGATGGAGATGGCTATTACAAAGCGATGTTTCATCTGCACAACGACAATCTTGGCGATCCCCTTCTGGTAGAGGCGAAGGGGGAGCAGCAAAATCTTAAAGTCGAATTCGATCCAAAAGATCTAGAGAGTGAACGGAAGATCCGGGTTAATTTTGGAACTGGCTGTGAGGCGCATGGGCCTCCCGCTTGGCTTTGGTGGGGAAGCGGAGCGGTCTTCGCAATAGCCACCGGTATTATCGGGATGAAATTTGTCCGTTCTCAGCGGAAGCAGGAACGGGTCAAGGCGAAATCCCTGGGAAAGAGAAAATCATGATCGCCGATGACGGTCCTTGGGGCTACAAGGTATCTCGCCGAATCGGTCGATAGATCGGCGAGGGCCCGTGATACGAGTTGAAAGGGCGAGTATAATCTTGACGCTCTTGCAGGGGCAAGTGATGCCTCTGCAGAAGCGTTTTTTTGTTTGTCGGTCCCCTTCTCGACCTCGTTGCAGTCTGGACGAGAATCCTTCTATAACAAAGTGATGATTTAATGAATATGCGGGTCAGCTCGATTCATGCTGTATTGATCATGAGTGTGGGGCTATTATCGAGTTGCGGAGAGCAAGGTGAGGGGCCGATCGTGCCGCCACCGCCGGCTCCAGCTGAATATGTCGACAAGCATATGCCGGCAGATTGGTGGGGAGATGTTCAGAAGCTGGAAGAGGGACGCAAACTCTTTATCGGTCAGACAAATCCCGACGTGAACTGTGCCAGCTGTCATGGTAAAGACGGAAAGCCGGTCAAGGCGGGTGCCACGGATTTCCGAAATCCTGAGCGGATGAAGCTCTATTCGGACTCCGTGTGGTTTTGGCGTATTTCCGAGGGAGTGCCGAATACCAAGATGAAAGGCTGGAAGAGTAAGCTCTCAGAGGAAGACCGATGGAAGCTTGTGCTGTATGAGCGAAATTTTGGATTGGCTGGGAAGGCTTGGAATGAAGAGAAGAAGCAATGGGGCGATGCCGGCGCTAAATGACTGTAGGGGGGGTACAGGGTTGTCGATGCTTCGCACCTTCCGGCTTTTAATCTCCTGGAATCGGGGCACCCGCCTTCCGTATGCGAATCGAGGTCTTCAACCAAGCTCAGGTTTTTTTTATATACTGCTAAGGGATTCCCCTATCGGTAAGGCTTGGACAAATCTGCGATACTCTGCCGGTCGATAAGGACGCATGAGATAGTGCTGCGGCAAATCGCATGGAGCCTGACCTCCAATACCAAGGTCTCAATGTTCAATGAAGGGTGTCAGACTTTCTTGGTAAATAGTGATCGAAATTCATGAGTAGATGAAGGTATTTTTAAGAAGGCGCAGTCAGTGTGAAGGCAAGATCCTTGACTGACTTCTAAAGTAGGGGGCATCGAGGCATCGTGAAAAAACTGTCGAGCGGTCTCCTGACTCTCGTTGTGTTGTTCTCGTTGTGTATGGCTGCTGCTAGCAGTGTCTCCGCTCAGGAAGTTGGCGCATCCTCAGTGGAGTTTCCGTACACCGGTAATCGGACGGCTGTATGGATTGTCGCTCAACTCCATATCTTATTTGCCGCATTTATCCTGGGTGCGCCGATCTTCGTCGTCATTTCAGAATGGTTGGGTTACCGTAAGCAGGACCCCCGGTATGATCGTCTGGCTAAAGAGATCACGAAAGTTACGGTTATTCTCTTCAGTATGACGGCTGTGACGGGTGGCTTGTTTATTTTCGTTCTTCTGGCCGCCTATCCACAGTTCACGACCTCGTTCATCAATCAGTTTTACATGGTGTTCGCGGTATTATATCCGGCGCTGTTTATCGCTGAGACCATCCTCATGTATGCCTACCTCTACACTTGGGATGTCTGGAAGGGTGAAAAGAAAGGGCGCCACATTGCTCTTGGTGTGCTCTTGAATCTTGTCTGTCTGCTCATCTTGTTCGTCATTAACGGCCCCACGTCGTTCATGAACACACCGCCGAAGGCTGAAGGGATTTCGCCGCAGGATTTCATCGCGACAGCAACCTTGTGGGATAAGATTGCGAACCAAAGTTGGTTCCCTCTGAGTCTCCACCGAATCGACGGCAACGTGGCATTCGGAGGGTTTATTGCCGGGATGATCGCTGCCTACATGTACATGGGGTCGAAGACGCAGGAGGAGAGAGCCTACTACGATTGGATGGGCTTCGCCGCCATCTGGATCGCGGTGGGTGGGTCGCTCTTGCAGCCGTTTACAGGGCTCTTGTTGGCGTATGAAATGTGCGATTATGATTTTTCATTCTGCCCGTACATGATGGCCGATCAGCTTTCCATGTTTTTTGAAACGCAAGGCATCATGATTGGGCTGCTGTTCCTGGGCATCAACTATTATAGCTGGCTCAGTGTCAAACGAATTGAAGGGGCCGAAAATGTTCGGATGACCATCTTGGCCCCTATCGTCCTCATCGTATTGCTCCCCGCTACGATGTGGGTGATGGATAAGTTTTGGATTCCCGATCCAATGTCGTTGGTGTTCTTGCTGCCCCTCACGTTATCACCGTTTTTATTGGGCCGGTTTATTCCCAAGACCGTCTCGGCACGGACCGTCATCAGGATCGGCTTTATCATTATGCTCATCAGCGATGCCGTCTGGCTCACGCCCGCCGGTTTCGTGGCCACCGGCACCGATATGCCCGACGACATGAAACTGCCGGAAGGGTGGGACTATCTGTCGTCGATGCCGGCCAAGCTTTCGGCAATCTTGACATTGGTGTATGTGACGGTCGTCAATTATGTCTTGTATAACCGAACCATCAAGCAGGGCACGATCTTCTGGGGGCGAATCGATTTCGCGGCGCAATTTGTGCTGATTTTTCTGGCATTCACTTCCACGTGGATCATGGGGTTGATGGGGGCGGTGCGCTCGTTGCTCAAGAAATACTTCCATGTCTATAGTTTGGTGTCGGACCTCAGTGCCGAGTCGTTTACTCCGACACTCTCGTATTCGGCCGGGTGGATTACGGCGATTACCGTCGTGTTTATCGCCATCGTCAGCGTGGCTGCGCTGGTGGCTCTTCGGCCTTCCGTCGCAAGGGTACGAGAGCCCGAGGGAAGTCCTGTTCCGATCGCAGCCAAGTAATCACAGCGTGGAGCGCCTACTGAGGCGACGAGATTCGTATGGGGAATATATTCAAGAAGCTAGGCATTGGGCTGGTGGTTGGTGGTGCTCTTATTCTCGTCGGACATTGGCAGGAGCTGCCCATCTCATTCCAAGTGTTGTTCTTCATCGTTGCATTGATCGGGGCGGTCGTTTTCATACTGCTTGACGCGCAGCCGATCGGGACGATGAGCGGAGGGAAGGCCCTCTTGGCTGTTATCGCATTCTGGATTCTCTTGGTGACCGTCTGTGTTGCCGGCGCATCGCTGTTGCCTCAGTTTGACCCGGAGGATGAACGGGCCAAAATCGACAAACTTTTGGGAAAAGAGCGGGCTGCCTCTCAGAAGGGGAAGGCCGAGGAGCTGATTGCTCGCGCCAAGGCCCTCGATGAACAGGTGAAAGCCTTGGAAGAGCGACTGAAGGGGTTGGGCAGTGGTCAAGCTGTGGCGACAGCTCCGGCGCCATCGGCTGGAGAAAAGCCTGCTGCGGCAGCCGGCACGGGCGCCGGCGATTTCATGAAGGTGGGCGAGGAACAGTGGCAACTGCAAGAGTGTTACAACTGCCACAAGTTGAGGGGTGAGGGTGGAAAGAAGCGAGGCCCCGAATTGGATAATATCGGCTCATTGCTGACGGTCGATGAAATCCAACAGAAAATTGCGGATCCCAAGAGCTTTATGGCTGAGGGGTATGAGAAGGAATACCAGAAGGGCATCATGCCCAACAAATTTAAAGACCTCATGGAGCCCAAGGAAATGCAGGCTCTCGCCGCTTGGTTAGGCACCTTCAAGAACACCTCGGTGAATACCCCCAAGCCGATCAAGAAAAGCTGATGTTGCAACCGAAACTGAAATCCAAGGTCCGGTGCACCGACCTCGACATCGGCGAAGTCACGAAGGTCGTGCTCGATCCCCTTTCCCACGAGATCAGCCATATCGTGGTGTCCATGAATGGGAACGGTGAGCGGCAAGTCGCCATGGGCCATGTCCAGGCTGTGACGGATGACTTCGTGCAGTTGCGCGCGCCGTCAATGGATATCCTCGCCTTGCCTCCCTTCAAGCGAGAAGATTATGTCACCACGCATGAAGTGGAGATCTCGCACCTCGAGGACAACATCCATGTGACGCCGGGCGAAGTGTTGGTGCCGTTGCCCGATCTCGAAAAAAGCGTCAAGCGCCGCACGTTTTTCATGAATTTCACGAATATCATCGGATTCTTGGTCGGCCTGCCTATCGCGTACCCCATTCTCCGCTTTTTGATGAAGCCGATGTATGCGGATTTCGACAACCACTGGTTGAACGTGGGCAATGTCGGCAAGATCAAGCAGGACGACGTCGGCGTGCAGTTCAAGTACAAGAAAAAGGTCAAAGAAGTCTATATGCCGGAGAGCGAAATCGATAAAAACGTCTGGATCCTCCGAGCGACTCCCGAGCTTCTCGAGAGAGTCTATCATGACAAGGACATGGAGTTTCGAGACGCCAAGGGGAAGACGATCTGGACCAACAAGAAAGACACTCCCTATGTGGCGTTCTCCGGTAAGTGTCCTCATTTAGGCTGCGCATTCAAGTGGCGACAGCATAAGACGTTGGGACAAGTGTTTCTTTGTCCTTGCCACCTCAGCATCTACGATGCCGCAGGGAAGGTGCTCGACGGCCCAGCGCCTCGTGCCCTTGACGCATTGCCCATAAGGGTTTCTGCCTCGGGAGACGTTGAGGTTATCGACATGGAGTTCAAGGCCGGTACGAAATCACAAATTCGGATCATTTGAAAGCTGGCGGCATGGATAGCAAGCAATCATCATCGACAGTCATTCCCGATCATCGTCCCAGCGCGATCGAAAAGCTTGTCGCTTTCCTTGACGAACGCATCGGTCTCAAGGAAATGCAGGCCAAGATGCTGAATGAACCGATCCCCGGCGGCTCCCGCTGGGCCTATGTGTTCGGATCCATCTTGTTGTTCATCTTCGCCATGCAGGCTCTGACCGGTATCTTGCTCATGTTCTATTATGTGCCGACCGCCGACCATGCCTATGCCAGTACGCAGTATATTATTCACGATGTCGATTATGGGTGGTTCCTGCTCGGCTATCATTTCTGGGGATCCAGTGCGATGGTCGTCTGTGTGGTGGCACACATGTCCCAGGTGTTTCTCTGGGGGGCGTACAAGAAGCCGCGAGAATTGCTGTGGCTTGTCGGATTGGCCCTGTTCGGTGTTGTGATCACCTTCGGCTTTACGGGTTACCTCTTGCCCTGGGACCAACGGGCGTTCTGGGCCACGACTGTGGGTGTCGAAATCTTGGATAAGACTCCCATTATCGGTGATTTTATCGCCCGATTTCTGAAAGGTGGGCCGACTCCCGGACAGATGACCTTGAGCCGATTCTTCGTCCTCCATGTGATGATTCTTCCGGCGGCGCTCATGGCCTTGGCCGGATTGCATCTGTTCCTGTTTCGCGTGGCCGCTCCTGCAGGACCCTTCACTGGTACGGTGGAGGAGATCAAAGCGAAAACCGACTATTTCTTTCCCCGTCAAATTTGGAAAGATATGGTCGGGATGGCGTTCGTCTTCGTAGGGATCTGCGCCTTGGCTCTCTGGGAGCCGGTCGTTTTATTGGATGAGGCGGCGCCGGATCCAGGGGACTACCATCCAGAACCGGAATGGTATTTTCTTTTTTATTTCCAATTGCTCAGGTTGAAGCTGTTCGCCGGTGAGTTCGGTCAATTTTTGGGTGCCGTGGCATTGCCGGTCGCCTTCATGGCGTTGCTCGTCGCACTCCCGTTCATCGACAAGGATCCCGAGCGGAATATTTTCAAGCGACCGATTGCTCTCATCAGCTGGATTGCGATCATGGTCGTGATCGTCTTGTTCACGGTTGCATCCGTGATTAACCGAGAGTTCTTGGACTGATCCTGGTACACGTTTGGCCATGGCTGAAGAACGAGAATCGATGTCGCCGACGAAGATAGGGTTCGGTATCCTGTGGTCTGCCTGCTGGACCGGCATCCCCATTAAGGCGGTGTTTGCGGTTCTTGTCATGACGATGGGATTGGTGCATTTCGAAGGACGATTCGGTCTTGCCTTTTTAATGCTGTTTGCCAGTCCCGTCACAGTCTTTGCCGCCCCAATCATCATCGCCGTCTTTGAGACGCACTTCGGTGAAGGGATCGGGCTGCCGTTCATTTTTGGGATGTCCATCCCCGTCGACATCTGGGCGCTCGGACTGGTGGGGCGAACGTTCTTTTTGGAACGGCTTCGGAAAGAGCCGCCCCCCGATGGGCTTGGTTTCGCGATCTGGTGGAGGGCTGCGCTTATTGGGACCTTCTTTCTTCCACTTCTTTGGTGGATTGTCAGCCGTGTCACGGAGATCGCTATCAGCGCCTCCCACTCGATGGCCGAAATGGACAGCATGCGACATCTCTTCGGCACCGGTCTTCCCATCGCGGAACGAATCGGTCTCGAGCTCACGATCTGGGGATCCATCTCGTCGGCGGTTCTGATCGTCTTGGCGGTCATCGGGATTTCCATACTTGGACAGATCGTTCGGCGGATGGCGGAACACTCACGTCCGGTATCTGAAAATTATCAAGGAATCGTGACCCGTTGGGATTTGATGCGCGTGCCGACCGATCAAGGGTTGTTGTTGGCTTCATTGGCGGGTGTCGGCGTGGTCCTGTCGCTGGTGTTTTGGGCCATCCTTCCGGTGACGACGCCCAATCCGCACGACTGCTGTAAAAAACCTGAGATACAGGTCGAACCGGCTTTTAAGCCGATCGAATCATTGAACAAGAATGCGCAGCGGATCGCGTCGCTTGCGGCGCAAGTTGAGGAGATGGAACGGCACAAGGCAGAAACAAAAGGGCAGAAAGAAAAGGGCAAGGGGAAGGCCGAAAGCCGAACAGCCAAGGACTCCTCTGCCGATACGAAACCGTAATTTGCGAGGTGATGAGGTGAGTGCCATACAACAAGGGGTCGGAACAATTCAGCGAGCTCTCCGGGCCGTTGGAGGTCACGGTGGATGGCTCGCAGGTCTCTTGTTGACGGTCGGCTGGCTTGTCTTCCCTTCAATCGGTCTCGCAGCGGATGGAGTTGCGGCCGGCCCTACCGAATATCGCGATATCCCCTACATCGGCAGTCGGAACCTCGTCTGGATCGTCGCGCAGTTGCACCTCCTGTTGGCTGGGTTTGTCTTGGGCGTGCCGATCTTCGCGTGGCTGTGCGAAGTCATCGCGTGGAGGGGAGGCGAAAAGCGCTACGACAAGCTCGCCAAGGAATTTACCAAGCTCCTCACTTCAGCCTATGCAACTACCGCTCTCTTCGGCGGCATTCTGCTGTTTCTCTTAGTGTCGTTCTACCCCAAGCTCATGAATTATTTGACGGACGTCTTCTTCCCGTCCTTCTTGCTCTACTGCCTTCTGTTCTTGCTCGAAACCGCGACACTGTATTTGTATTGGTACGGGTGGGATGCCATGCAGGACGGCAAGAAGAAAACGCTGCACGTGTTTCTAGGATTCCTGCTGAACTTCTTCGCTGTGTTCATCATGATCGTGCCCAATGCCTGGGCCACGTTCCAAGCCAGCCCGGTCGTGATTTCCGAAGGCACGGCTATTGAGCGAGCCTGGGCTGCGACCTGGAATCCGACCTGGTGGCCGATCAACATCCACCGGTTCATCGCCAACGTCGTGCTCGGCGGGTACATTTGCGGAGCCTATGCCGGGGTCCGGTACTTGTCGGTCAAGAGTCCCGAGGATCGGGAGCATTATGACTGGATGGGCTATGTCGGCAACTTTATCGGTGTGTTCGGCCTGCTGGCCCTGCCGTTCGCCGGCTACTGGCTCATGCGGGAAATCTACCAGTACAACCAGCAGATGGGCATTACGCTGATGGGAGGATTTCTATCCTGGCTCTTCATCATCCAAGCCATGTTGATCGGGGTCTTGTTTCTTGGGTCCAATTATTATTTCTGGCTGGGGATTACCTATCGCATTCCTGGATCAATGGCAAAATATCGGCGACCGATGCTGTGGATGCTGATCAGCTTGCTGTTCTGTCTCGCGGTGTGGATGACCCCGCACTCGCTCGTAGCCAGCATCGAAGAGGCCCAGAAAATGGGAGGAGCCCATCACCCGTTGCTCGGCGTCCTGGGCGTCATGTCGGCCAAAATGACGGTGTCGAACCTTATGATCCTCATTACCTTCATGAGCTTCGTCATGTATTGGCGGGCAGGGAAGCAAGACACAGCCGGTTGGGCGACGCTGGGCAAAGCGGTTATGGGCGCGGTGTTGGTGCTGGCCAGTTCGGCGGTTATCGTCCTCGGTGTCTGGGGATACTTCGTGCCGGCCATCGTCCGCATCAATTATTTCTCCACGTCCCAAGTGCTGATCGTCATCTTCGTCATTCTGACCATCACACCGTTGACCGCGCTGTTACTCAAGAGCGCCAGGACGACGACGGAAATGGTCTGGGGCAGTATGCCTCCGCGCGCCGGGTATGCCCTGGTCCTCAATGCCGTGATGGTCATTCTTCTCATGACATTGATGGGGTATGCGCGATCATCATCCCGTGTCCATTGGCATGTGTACGGCGTCATGCGCGATTCGTCGCCCTATGCCTATTCGCCGGCCCTCGGCAGCGCCTCGTTGATCATGGCCTTCTGCACGTTTTTCTTCTGCATCCTCGTGGCGTTTATCTTCTGGGTCGCTACCATGGGTGACAAGACTAAAGCGGCTGCGGCATCAGGCAAGGGCGAACTGCCGCACGGCATTCCGGCTATGGCCGGAGGGGCTCCGGATGAGCGGCAACAGACTTGAAGAAAGTTTTGATGGTTACATGGTGAGCTTTCTTTAAAAACTCAGTACTCAGCACTCAGCACCTAACATTCGAGGGCCTATGAGTGAAGTCGCACAATTACAATTGATCGCATTGTCAATCGTCGGGGTCGGGATTCTGATCCTTCTCTTCATCAAGGCCACATTTGTCCGGGTCACGGGATTTGTTGCCATCGTCCTTGGGTTGTTTTCGATCACGTGTCTCGCCGTGCCGCAGTTGGCGTCGCTGCCTCCGGCAGAGGAAAAGATCGACATCGCGAGCATCAAGACCCCCACCGACATCGCGGCGATCGGACAGACGGTCTTCTTCAGCAAAGGCCAATGCGCGCTATGCCATTCCATCGGTCCCAGCGAATCCGCCCGTTGCCCGGATTTGAAGGGGATCGGCGCCAAATTGAGCCGAGACTTCCTCTATGAGAGTCTGACGGATCCCCAGGCGTTCGTGTACCACGATTATCGACATGGAGGGGTGCCGAAGGAATATCCGGCGACGATGCCGGCGATCAACAAGGATCCGATCGGGCTCTCGAAAAATGAAATCTTGGCTGTCATCGCGTTTCTGCAGCAAATGAGCGGTGAGCCGGTCTCCATCAGCGTGACGGATTTGGAGATACCGGGTAAGGCGCCGTCAGCTCCAGTCAAAGCCGCTGAATCTTCATTGGTCGCCGACGCACACACGCACGACGAGGGAGGAACGTATGGGCGCGTTAGGTAAGCCGATCATACTGATGATAGCCATGTATGTGTTCCTGAAGTTTGTGCTGCCCAACATACCGGGCTCCGCGCCTCTTCCCTCCAGCCTGATTTTCCTCTATCTCCTCCTGACTGCGTCCGGCATCGTCATCTACGAGACATTGAGCGGAGAGTCCAAAGATGCCTTCTGGGGGCCGATGCAGCGGTTCATGACCGGAGAGAAGATCGGAGGCTTGAAAGCTCTTCGATATGGGGTGCTCATTCTGTTTCCCCTTCTGGTCGGGTGGCAGACCTACGGGAGTACCGCCACGAGTGACCTCCCGCCGACGGAAGGTAGAACGATTCATCCTGCGCCGCCCGGGGAGTACACCGGGTTGTCGAATCCTGTTCCCAAGACTCCGGAAAATATCATGCAAGGGAAGGGGTTCTATGCGGCCTTTTGCTCACCCTGTCATGGCGGGAACTTTGACGGCAAGGGACCGGCCGCTCGCGGCTTCAACCCTCCTCCAGCCAATTTTGCCGATCCGACGACAATCGCAATGTTGCAAGAAAGTTATCTATTCTGGCGCATTAAGAAGGGCGGAGTCGGTCTCCCGATCGAGGGTGCGCCATGGAAGTCCGCCATGCCCCGCTGGGAAGTGGAATTACCGGATGAATGGATTTGGAAGATCATTATGGGCGAATACGACGGAGCCCATCAATCTCCACGAACATGGGAGTAAGGGAGAGGAACAGCGTGGGATGTAGTTGTGTAGGAAGAACGAGGCCAGCATGAAACCGGCGAGTCCAATGATAAAGCAGATTCTACGCGGTGGGTCGGCGGTGATCGCAAGTCTGATCATCGGTGGCGCATCGCTCACGTTCGCACAAGAAAGCGTGGCGGTTCGGGCTTCGCTTGTGACCGGTGGGTTACCCCTTGATGATCCGAATGCTGCAGCTTGGAGTAGTGCATCCCCTGCGTCGTTTCCAATGTCCCCGCAAGTCCATTGGCCGAATCGCATCCAAGAAGTCACCGTCAAGGATGTAGCCGTCCGTGCCTTGCACGACGGGAAACAGGTCGCCTTTCTTCTGGAATATGCCGATCCCACTCAAGATCCGGACGATGGGGCGGCGCTCGAATTCATGGTCGGGGACAAGAAGGCGCACTTTGCCCACGGACAACCGATGCTGCAGGTCGAAGGCGGGCCGGTTAATATTTGGTTCTGGAAAAATAAGGTAGGCAAGGCTGTCGATATGAGTGCAAAAGGCTTCGGCACATTGAAGCCGCAAACGCATCAAGATGTGAACGCAAAGGGCGCCTACTCCAACGGGACCTGGAAAGTGGTCTTTTCCAGAAATCTCTCGACCGACCATCCGGAAGAAGATGTTCAAATGACGCCGGGACAATTCATCAGTATCGCTTTCGCGGTATGGGACGGACGAAAAGACGGCGCGGGTGAGTTGGTCGAAAAGGGATCTCAAAAAGCCGTCTCCTCTTGGTGGTATTTCCGAGCCGATGCCCCGCCGGACTATTCCAGCTATATGTATGCGGCGGTAGCCGCTGCATTGGCCTTGGGATTTCAGTTTGTCCTGATCAGAAAACTCAAGAAAGGGCAGTGAACATGAAGGCGGCACGGCTGGGTGTCATTGGGTTGGTGGTTGGGATAGTGGGGGGCGCAGCCTTGATCGCAGGAGGGTGCGCGAGCGAGCATGAGAAGCGGGGGCACGAGCTCTATACTCACTACTGCAGTGATTGTCATGGTGAGAGCGGCAAGCAAAACCAAGGGTTTAATTGGTCCGCTATGCCGGATCCGAAACCGAAAGATTTGTCGAACAAATCCGAAATGGGCACGTTCAAAGACGAGGAGCTCTTCAGTACGATCTCACGCGACATGCTGGACACCAGCGAAGAGGGTGGCGATCCGATCGGAGACGATGACTTTGCGGTTCCGACGATGCCGACATTCAAATATACGCTGTCTGAGGATGAAATCTGGGCGATCGTCGGGCACGTGCGCACCCTGCACGGGATGAAGATGGAATTCAACGTCGCGGCGCGCAAAGCTTCGCTTGAAGAAGGGTTGAAAACCGCCCAGGCCAAATTTGACCAGGCCAAGCAGGCCTATGAAGCGGCAGAGAAAAAAGCCAGCGAAGAAGCGGAGCGGAAGAGCGAACAATTGAAGAAAGATGTGGACGTGGATGAATCCGCCTATGCGGCCGAACAAACGGCGATGGTACAAGCCAAGAAAGAGATGGATGCGGCACAGGTTGCACTGAACAACTTCTCCACGAGACCGGGTAAGGGGGTCAGTATTCCAAGGCCGGATCTGACAATCAAGCCCGCTGAAGCCGCGAAATTGGCCGACCTTGGGAAAAGACTCTACGAAAATAAGTACGGCTGCAACGGTTGCCACAATCTGGACGGTGAGGGCGGCAAGATCGGCCCTGCCTTGGATCGAGCGGGATTTCGGCTGAACGCGACCTGGATCTATCGCTGGCTGAAGAATCCGCAGGCTATGGACCCGCACACGCGCATGCCGGCATTGGGACTGAATGACATGGACGCCAAGGCCGTAACCATGTACGTCGCCACGCTACGTGCTCCCAAAGCGGAACCTATTGCCGAGAAGCCGGTTGAAAAACCCTAGACCAGCACACCTGCGAAGAGTCCGGCGAGGATGGCGATACCAACCCATACGTGCTTTCGGAACATGTCAAAGGCGTACGGCGGTGCAATCGGCCTTCGTAACTGACTGATTTGAAATAGAAAAAATACCGACACGCCTAAGAGTACCGCGTAATATGGCCACCGCAACTGAGCGAGCCACCCGGCTGTGATCAAGAAAGCCAGCATGATCCCGAATGCCAAGCCCACTGCTTGGTGAACGGAAGACCCGAAGTACAGGGCGGCCGACTTGACCCCAATGCGGCGATCATCTTCCTGATCCTGGATTGCGTAGATCGTGTCATAGGCTACGGCCCAGGCGGCGGTTGCTCCAAAAAGACACCACACCGGTGCATCCAATTGCCCTCGTACCGCGGCCCAGGCCATGACCGTTCCCCAGCCGAACGCGATGCCAAGCATGGCTTGCGGGATATGGATCCATCGTTTCGAGTATGGGTAGAGGGCTGCGAGAAAGACTGCGATCGGAGCGAGCCAGGTCACGATCGGCCGAAGGAAAAACAGGAGGCTTGCCGCTATGGCAAGGAGCGCGGCCAGTAGTATAGTCGCATGGTGCCGCGATAACTCACCTGAAGCCAATGGCCGAGTTTTGGTACGAGCGACCTGCCGGTCGAACGATTGATCCGCCAAATCGTTCATGATCACTCCCGCGCTCCGCATTAAGAACGATCCTCCGATGAAAATGGCTACGAGATGAGGTGAGGGAATCCCTCGGGCGGCCAGTACCAATCCCCACATCGTGGGCAAGAGTAAGAGATAGGTGCCGGTCTGATTCGGCAGCCGGATCAATCGGGCAAGAGCAGGCCAAGGAATTCCTGAGGAGCTCGAAGATGACACAGCCGGACTGGACATGGCGCGACCTTAGCTCAGGGAAAACCGGCTGTCAATGCGACCTCGCTGGTTGTGACGTCGATGCGAATTCGGTATAACCACAATGTGCAGAAGCTGCAACCCATGCCGGTCGTCCATTTCCGGCCATGTCGTCGTGTTATCCCATGCTGTGTGGTGCTGGCTCTCGCCTTGGCGGGTGTCGGCTGTTCCCTGCTCAAGCCGGGAAAGGAGCCGGTCGGTTCCCAACCGATTCCATTGACGCCGGTGATCTGGTTTTCACCCAGCGTGACGACAGCTGAGATGCCATACCTCGACAGTTGCGGCGAGACGAGATCGGTCGCTCTGGCTGACGCGCTTGTCGCCTCCGTCCCCAAGAAGTTGACGGACATCTTTACCGCGGTCACGGCCCAGAGTCAGACTGATGAAACCATCGCGTCCGACGGCGTGATTGAGGTAGGGGTAGGACTGAGACGGATCGAGCTTGCCGTCCCCAAGCAAACGCAAGGAACCTATCCGGCGACGGCGACGGTAGGAATTGAGATGGTCTTCTTGGCCAAGGACGGAGCGTTACTCTTCAATAAGAAGCTCGAAGGTACCGGGCGTGGTACGGTGACGGTCGGGGAACAGTCGTGTCAGATAGCGGGCGTGGAGGCGATTGTTCAGGACGCCATGGACTCGGCTATCACCGGCTTGGCTCAACAGATCGCGCAATCGGTGCAGATTCGAGAATATGCCGCACAAAGAGGCGCCGAGGTTCCAACGGCGGCACGTCCACACGCCTCTGTGGCGGCGCCGACAGCGGAGACCGCCACGTCCAACCCCACGATGATGGAGACGGCGGCCCAGCAACTGTCGGTCGCTTCGGCGGCGCCGGCTGTGCCGGCGCAACTGAGTTTTCGCGCCATCATCCGGGATGAAAATCAGGACCAATTCCTTCAGTCGGATGAATCTCTCACGATCGAAATCGAAGTGAAGAATGAGGGAATGGGAGAAGCGAAAGACGTGACAATCACGGCTGAAGGGAAAGCCGAGTTGGCCGCCTTGTTTCCCTCGGAAGTCCAAATGGGCATCATCAAACCGGGAGAGATCAAACGTACCTCGATCACACAACGGGTGACGGCGTCCCAGGAACACCTTCATGGAGAATTGACGTTGAACTTGCGGACGACCAGCCCGGTCGTGTCCGTTCCCTCGCCCAAGATATTTAATTTTGGGGTCAAACCAAGAGTCATCGACGCCGCGTTGATTCCGGATGTCGATAACATGCCGAGTTCCCTGGCGGCGTTTGATCAGCCCAAAGCCGTCATTATTTCGATCGGCGTCGGGACCTTTCTCGACGGAGAGGTACCGGCAGTCAAATATGCCCGCCATGATGCGGAAGTCATGGCCGAATATTTGCGCATCATCGGCGGTGTTCCAGGCGAGCGTATACGGATCTTGCTCGACCGGCAGGCTCTCGTAAGGGATTTGGAAGACACGTTTGAACAATGGCTTCGAAAGAAGGTGGACCGGGAGACCGTTGTCTACGTATTTTTTGCCGGACGAGCATTGGTAGAGGGAGGGACCGGCGCGATCTCGCTCGTGCCGTATGACGGCACCCTCTCGGGGGCGAAGCAGCTCTATTCTCTCGTCCGACTACAAGAAGTGCTCTACCGGCTTCCGATCCGGCGGGCTATTCTGATGTTCGACGTCTCGATGGACCCGTCTCCGGGTACCGCTCTTGCCGACATCCCATCGCCTGCTTGGGAATCGTCTGTCAGCGAGGCCAGAAAGGATGTGGAGATGTGGATGGTGGGCAATCGAGATCTGCAAGAAGCCCATGCGTATGACGAAGGCAAGCACGGGTTGTTCACGTACTATCTTCTGAGAGGATTGCAAGGTGCAGCTGATGTGGATCGGGATGGGACTGTCATCGTCGGCGAACTCTGTACCTATGCTCGAGGTCAGGCGGCGCGTGTGGCTCGAGAGCAATTCGCTAACAAACACGATGCGCTCTGTTTCCCCGGAATCGGGCGGGGAGGCATGGTGCGAATACATCCGGTGGCGAGGGGCAATAACCCAAAGCCGGTTCCGATGCAGAAACAACCAACCCTTCCCCCCGACTCGTCAGGAACCAACCCGATGCAGATTGGGCCATAGATGAGATGAGCCGGTCTGCTTCATTGACAGGCTCGCCGGTGGTCGTTATCATGCCGGGCAAGGTTTCATCCTGTCTTTCTCCTGTCTGACCGAAGGTGCCGGCGTAGCTCAGTTGGTAGAGCAGCGGTTTCGTAAACCGCAGGTCGCCCGTTCAATCCGGGTCGCCGGCTCCATATATACCTGCGAGATTCCAACCAGTTCGTTGTCACTCTCTCTGTGCCTCTCTTACATCAGCGCCCTTGATGTAACAGAAAGTGTAACCATTGTCGGCGGCGGTGAAGGGAGAAAAACCCAAGCCTTAGATCGAATCTATGCGTAAGACGTGTCAGCGCGACGGCTATCATACCGGTCTCTACCGCATGAGCTTGCTGAGCTCTTGAAAGCAACTTCAGATAGGTTCTAAGCCCTTCCGCTTGCCATGCGACGAAATATATCGCTCCTATCAAGAAGTTCCGCGTAAGTTCCCTGATCGGCAAGAGATCCGTTCTCCAGCAGATAAATGATGTCTGCTTGTTGAACCGTCCTCAGACGATGGGCGATCATAATGATCGTTTTCTGATGGAAGATTGTTCGGAGCGCTTCCGTCACCGCATCTTCGGTCAGGCTATCCAACGCACTTGTCGCTTCGTCAAGAATCAGGACATCCGGATCACTATACAAGGCCCGGGCGATGCCGATGCGTTGCCGCTGGCCGCCGCTGAGTCTCACGCCATGTTCGCCCACCATAGTTCTATAGCCATCTGGCAGCTCCCCGACAACGAACTCATGAAGATTGGCGATCTGGGCCGCACACTCCACGCGATCGATATCCCAGTGTCTTGGAGCTACGCCGAATGCGATGTTCGCCGCCAGGGTGTCGTCGGATAAATAGATGTGTTGTGGAACATACCCCAGGTGTTTCTGCCACGATGCCACATTGCCTGAAGTAATCGGAGTCCCATCCACTAACAAGGAGCCGCCTTGCGGTTCAAGTAACCCCAAAATAATATCAACAATCGTCGTCTTGCCTCCTCCCGAACTCCCAACGATGGCCACCGTCGTATTACGCTGTATGGTGAGATTCAGATCGTTGAGAAGAGGCGTGGCGGTATTGGAATACTGAAAGACCAGATTCTCTAAGACAATTTCTTGCCGTAAGGGCCCGATATCCCTGTTCACCGGCAACGTTGGATTGACTTCCACGATCGGCTGGGCTTCCGGCCCCGGTGCTCTTACAATCGTTTTCAGCTTTTCCTCAACGGATTCCAGCGAGGCCAGATTGAACCGTATAGTCGTAGCGCTTCCAAAGATCTGCTGGAATGCCGGCAGCAGGCGATAGGCTGTAAATGCATAAAGCGCCATTAAGGGAATCGCTTCTTTGAAATCCTGATGGGTCGCAAGTAGATAAAGCACCAGCAGAATCACCGATCCAAATGCAATGCTTTCAATGGCGTATCGCGGTACCTGGCTCAGAGTGGTGCTCGCCCATTGATTCCTCGCATACAACGCCGAATACCTGGCGAACCGATCCTGATAGGCTTCATCTTGCCCCAGGATCTTGAGCTCCTTGATACCATGCAAGATCTCGGTAGCGAGTCGAAAGCGTTCCTTCTGCGCCTCTTTACTGGCTCTTCCAAGATTGGTCACCTTGTGACGGATATTCAGAAACACGACGACGTAGATGGTTCCGATCACCGTTCCGAACAGGACGGCCAGCCACGGATCGATCCATATCACAAGAAGCAGAAGGCAGGTTGCGATGATGACCTTTGCCAGGGCCTGCAATATCGGAACAACAACGTTATTCGTCACACGAGTCACATCATCGGTACAATTCAAGACCAGGTTTGAACTATTGTGTTCTAAAAAATATGCGTATGGCTGTCGCACATAGTTCGAAAGAATCTGCGTGGAAAAGCTGTGCCCCAGATTATAGGAAAACCATAAGATGGCCGAGATGCTGGCGAGCGACACGGCGTTGCTCAAGACCATGATCACCAGCGCCGCTGAGCCCAATGCAACAAGAAAGGTGTTGACGGACTCAAACTGCAACGCGGTATAGAGGTGGTACATCCATGGATTGGTCTGAATCAAATCAGGGTTTCCCACCACGGCCATAAAGGGTAGGACTGAAGAAATGCCCAGCGCATCCACGAGGCCGGCTAGAACCATGAGTCCAAGCAGCGCATAGGAGAGACGCCGCTCCTTGAGGTTCAACAATGCATGAAGTCGTTTAATGAGTAGCCACATGAAAGAACCTTATATATAGGATTACAAGCTCAGGCATCCGATGCTGTCCTTTTGAGATGCTCGTCGCTTTTGCGACGTGCTCACGCTCTAGCGCGTGGAAGGTGGTGGCCCTGGGCGCAACGACATGATCAGCAAGGCGGCCATGAGCAAGAGCTAAGGAGACGTGTCCTTTATCATCCGTCTATTGGTATAAACGCGATGAGAGTGTTGGCTCTACCTGAGGAGGGTGAAAGGCTGAAGTCTCAAAGAACTGGGAATAAGATGAGTGCTCGGTATTCTCGTGCAGTAGCGCACAGCTAAGTAATTCGAGATCCAGCTTTACCGGTGGAATCGAGTCATCGCAGACAGATCCCATTGACGTATCTGCCATCAGCAAAGTGGTGAGCGCGACCGGCGTTCCCAGCATTTGCACTATCACGCAGAAACAAATCAAGACGACAAGAAACGTTAAACCTACTCCCCGAGATGAAGATGGAAATAGCCTTGGGTCCATCTGAAGCATAAGAAACATTACTTGATTTCGGAATTGGCGGTCAACGGATTAGTTCTCGCATTCGGGCACCCATCATGCCGAATTCGCGTTTAAATCGACGCGTAAAAAGAACGACACGTTTAAATGCTTATGGTAATTATCAGGAGAGGACAACAATAGATGAAACTAGGTACCCCCCTAGGTGTTCCTCATCCAGAAGCGATGTATCTAAAGCTATACCATTCCAGGTGCATGTCATTTTTCAGCTTTTACTCGTTTGTCCATCTATGCAACCTACTTCATCTTATCGATCAATACCCAAAATGCAATGGCATGCTGAGCCGTGCCACGTTTGACCGGACTCCATTCCCGTCGCATGTATGGAATGACATACATGTTCTACACCATCCAGTGCATGAACGACCGTCCGTCACGAGATTGATTTTGATGGATTACAGAAATTTCAGTTACTTGCTCAAGCTGAGAAATAGATGCGAGCAATAATGCTGAGTGGCATGCCTTATGCGGTGAACTTTAGTTGCTCAGTGGCAAACCAGCGATGTCCTATCAACAAATAATACACAAATAGGAGTCAGAGCTGTGGTTGAATACCAACATAGTGTCTACGAATATATCTTCACCAGCAGGGAGATTCTCGAAAAGGGTGATCTTTCTGATGACGAAACGGAAATCTTGAGTGGAAAGGTTGAGCACCTTGCTGCCTTGCTTGGTGAATAACAGGGCCTAATCCCTCCTTCGTACATCACAAGGTTCACACCTTGTCCGGGAAGAATTCGCTGAAATACAGGGGATTGGGCCGTTTATCTCTCGCGAAATCCATCCAATCAGGCATCGCCATCATGGGCAATAACATGCCTGTGGTCGATGAAATAGCGGCGATCCGTCAACTTGCATAGAGAATTGCCCCGTATCCGTATGATCGAACTGTCCGTTGATACGAAAAGCGGGGCTGGCCCACTTCGTAGGAATCGGTGAGGCAAGCATCAGGGCCGAACCGATGACTGGTTTCCCGTTCAATCGGGTCGCCGGCTCAAGAACCTTCCATGGAATTTCAGGCAAGCTGCAACGTTCGATCCGGTGAGGATTCTGTGCAGCGCGGGGCTTCGTGGAACACTGTTGCTGCCTTCGCCAAGCGCCTGAGCGAACTCAATGAAGGATCGGCCATGCCGTTTTCGACATGACAGAGGTACGGAGCCCATCTTGCCTTTCCCGCTATCTCCGAAATGACAGCTCTTTTTCTTCTCGTATAGTCCGAACGCTCATGGTAACGTATGCCGGTAACATACCGCCTTTCTTGATGGAGCAATCCATGGACAGTGGTAAATGTGAAAGTGACCCGATAAAAATTCAGGCCATACGGGAATGTCTAGAAAAGCAATTCGTAGACGTGAAGTTCAGTCAGGCTATAAGACCGACTTTTACATTTAACAGTGGTGTCGGCAAGCTGTCCTGGCACCTCGTCATTAACCGGGAGTTTTTAGCTGCCCGCATTTCCATCGAGGAGTTGCGGCGATTCGTAGAAGAGAAGGTCATCAAGAAGGTTCATGAAAATCCCGGCAAGCGAATTCAGATTTCGAAGTATAGGGACATAACCGTCGAAGAGAAATATCCATGATCGTTTAACTGTAGCTGGACAGAAATCGGCTCACGATCGAAGCGAGGCCACTCCTCTACTTGGGGTTCTTCGATGAACTCGCCAATCCACCTCATCAACGTGCCGGCTTGTGACGACCACCCCCAAAGCATTTTCAGCCGCCAGAACATCGACGGCCAAACCGGTGGTGTGTGGTACAGCGCCACCCAACCCACGAGGTATTATGGCCGACTACACTCAAGTAGCATTCGCACGCTCAGTGGTTCGTTTTGTTTCGAGCTGCGCGCCGATCGAACGGCATCTCCTTGCCGGTAAGCCGCTCGCGGACAGCGAACGCGATTTAATTTACAACACGGTGCTCATCCTTCACGCGGCGCTCGAAGTATGGCAGAGGAAGAACGCCATACCCTCCAGTCGGCCGCCTCGACCTGATCATTAATGAGCATGATGCCCGCTATGCTTACATATACATCGGCCGACCGTCGCTAAGAGTCACCCAGCCACGAACGATCCGGTACACGAACCAGAGTCCGACCAGAGTGATCGGTAACCACATGAACAGGAGACCGATTCCGAAGGTCGCGATGATGAAGACCACGCAGAGGGAGATCCAGAGCAGGCCGAACCAAAACGTTCGGATCTGCCAGCGAAAATGCGATTCGAGCCAGGTGCCGCGAGCCTCGCGCCGCTTGATGTAGTTCAGAATGACCGCGATGATCGAAGGCCAGCCGGTGAGGAATGCGCCGACCACCGTGGCCGTGCCGATGATGCCGGTCAGCAGGCTGAACGCGTGAAGGGCGTACACGACCTTTGTCCAGGTGACAAGTGAATCCAAGAGTTTACTCCGACAGCCGAGAGAGAAGCTTACGGAGGCAATCTGTGTGAGGCGCGCTCTTTGACGGAAACATTCACGCCGTAGCCTTTGATCGGCCACGTGAAGTCCCTCCAGCGGATGACGTTGCAAAGGAACTGAAGCAAGGCCGAACTCATGAATGCGGTTCCTCAGTTCCTGCCGTCGGCCAGTAATGGGCGTCGGGCGTAGACCGCGCACCATAGATTGCTTGTCCCACGCGCACGATCGTGGCCCCTTCCTCAATGGCGATCTCGTAGTCGCCGGACATGCCCATGGACAGTTCGTCCAGCCCGATTCCATCCGGCGCCTCCTGGCGCAGCCGGTCGCGCAGCTCACGCAACCGCACGAAACACTGACGTACCTGCGCGGCATCGGCGGACAGCAGCGCCAGCGTCATGAAACCGCGTACTCGCAGCGCCGAGAACGCCGGGAGAGCCTGAAGAAAGGCGGCCACTTCCTTTGGCTGCAGGCCATACTTGCTGGACTCACCCGATGTATTGACCTGCACCAAGACATCAAGTGCGCGGCCTTCGGCCTGCAATCGCCGCTCCAGTGTCTCTGCCACATGCAGACTGTCCAGCGCTTGAAACTCGGCAGCAAACCGCGCCACCAACTTGGCCTTATTCGTCTGCAAATGACCGATCACCGACCAGCGCAGGTCGGCAAGATCGGCCATGGCGTTCCATTTGCGATACGCCTCCTGTACCTTGTTTTCGCCGAGCAGGCGGCAGCCCGCGGCATAGGACAAACGAATCCGCTCTTCGTCCACAGTCTTGCTCACGGGCAGCACACGCACGCCGGCAGGATCGCGCCCGACCCGCCGGCATGCCGCTACGATGCCTGCCTGAACAGCCGCGAGATTGCGACGGAAGTCTTCCACGGATTCGGCCCACGGCCAGCGTCCGTGTTGGTCGCGCAAGGTTGGCGAGGAGTCGTCATGACTTGCTGCCATAGTATGAGCCTCACTACCAGAAAACCGAGGATACACGTAAGGGCGCCCCCGGTTTTCAGAGTTCTGTTACTTCCGAGACGATCGTGTGATATCCGCTCGCGCCGGCCGGCTGCGGTCTCACAATCTCCGCAATTTGCAGTTGACCCGTTGTGTCCGTGGCGCGGACGACAGTTTGGAATTTCCCCGGCGCCGGCGGGCGCCACGTGTAGGTCCAGATCACCCAGGAATAGGGAGACATGGATGGTTCAACTAGGCACTCGTTCCAAGTACGGCCTGCATCGAAGCTTAGTTCAACTTTGCTGATGCTGTTGGGGCCGCCGAAGGCGATGCCGCGGAGTGTGTGCTCCGGTCCGCGCAGGGGTTGATAATGGCCGGGCGAATCGATGCGTGAGAAAATCTTGATCGTGCCGTCGTCGGTCCAGCCCTTCCGTTGCCAGTAGCCCTTGTAGTCGCCCGGATAGACTTCAATTTCCACGATCCACTTCACATTCTTGATGCCGTAGAGCCCCGGCACCAGCAGGCGGAGCGGGAATCCATGGGCTTGCGGCAGTTTCTCCCCGTTCATCAGGAAGGCCAGCATCACGTCGTCCTGCATCGCTCGGGTGAACGGAATACTGTCGTCGTAGCCGTCGATGCCGCGAAAGACGACATCGCGCGCGGTGTCGGCATCCGCTCCGCAGTCGATGAGCAGTTGTTTGAGCGAGATGCCGCGCCAGGTCGCCGTGCCGATGCTGTCGCCCCCCGGCAGCGTGTCGATGCACATGAGGGTGGAAATCTGATCGTAGGCATCGCGGTTCAAAATATCGCGCCACCCGAGCGCCATCGGCGTGTGCACCGCGCCGGTAATGTGCAGTTTCCACTGCTCGATATTCAGCTCGCGTGACGCGGAGACGGCACCATCAGCGTAGTTCACGATGTAGAAGGTTGCATTGGGCGTGAAGTAGGTCGTCTCGCGCGGCGGGACGGCGAACATGCGGCCAAAGACGCCGCCGACGGCATCGCATCCGCCCACGCTGCCGACCACCGCTCCCAGTCCGAACGCTTTGAGGAGGGCGCGGCGACGGATCGAAAACCTGTTGTGATAATCCGCCATTTCTTGATTACAGCTCTTGCTATCTGGACATGTACCAGCATGATTTATTATTTACAAGCCCTGATCCAATTAATCTTTATATTTCCTATCATGATTAGAATATTTATGGATACTAAAGAAACGTCACTATTATTATGACTACTACTAAAGTTTTTCATTATTTTACATGAAAATTAAATAGGCTGGATTAATTATATGTTGACAGATGCAATGTGTGATTGCTATACATCGCCGCCATGCAACTTGTGACACGGCGAGAGGCAAACGCGGGTCAGTTTTCCAATCACCTGAAAGCGGTCCGGACCAAGCAGGGCTTCTCGCAAGGG
>JACOEH010000026.1 GCA_024998685.1 Nitrospira sp. | reverse complement strand
TTCACGCGCTGGCGAAGCGGCGCTGAGGCTATGCACTGGAAAGTTGAATCTGCGGGAGATTTTCATTTGACCTCCCCTGAGAATGCTGCGAGCCTCGTTCGCCCGAAGCGATGTCCGGCCCCTATAGCACCTGGTAGCCCAGCACTTCGATCCAGGCGAGAGCGGAAAATTCGACGACCGATCCGGTCCAGTGAACCATAGGTCCTCGAGTTCGAGTCTGGTTACCTGTGGGTTCTCGCGATCTTCCTCCCAATGAGATGGATTGTCGACGATGTATGGGCGAATGCGGGTCAGAAACTTCTCACCGGACGATATGCTCGTAGTAATTGCAATGCCAAATCGGAACACCAGGGGTGCTGCGCACCCTATTGAGATGTTTGGTGGAAACGGTTTTGAATGCCTCGATCAATCGCCCAATGGGTTTGCGGTCCTGTGTAGGGGTGGTTCGCGAACTGCCCTACCATACCCTGTAAGAGTCATGATCCCATGCAGATGGTTCGGCATCACTGCCCATTCATCCTGATCGACGTATTGGCTAGACCCGGCATTCTACAGGACGAGAGGCCTGCGCTATCTCGGACGATGGAGATCCGGAGACGGGAAACAACGGGTGCCTCGTGGGAAAATCTTCTGAGAGCACCAACTGCTTCCCGAGTTTGGTCTTGTGGCTGATGAGCAGCGGGCCTCGTAGATTGGCGGTGATCCGACCTGGATCGTCCGACGGAATCGTCAAGATCACGACCAGGGCGAGGTCTTCTTTTTCACATTGAATTTCGGCAAAGGCATCGGCGGGAATATCAACGTGATAATCGGAGTGAAACGTTGTGGGATCGAGGATGACAAAGGCCAGTGCCGGTTCTTCAACCGATTGAAGCCACTTGAAGGGGGCCTCAGTATCATGATCCAAAATCACATACCGTTGTTGCTCAGGGAAACCAAGGAGCCCTGAAGGAAACGTCACGATGCTTTCGTTGGGAATTTCGAACGATCCGAAGCGGGTCGATACGCACTTCACAGGTAGATCCTCACAAGACCATTCGGCGTTTTGCAGGAATCAATCGACGAAAAGCGTCAAGAGGCACGGCTTGGGTCTTCGCAGCCATTCGATTTTCGTCTTGAATTCGTGCATAGATTTCTTCCCGATGGACCGGCACAGCCCGGGGTGCTTCGATACCGAGACGGACATGCCCGCTTTTCACCCCAAGCACAACTACACGGATGTCCGGACCGATCGTGACACCTTCTCCACATCGACGGCTGAGTACCAACATACCGGCCTTTCTTGGCAAGAGGTATAAGTTTCAACCCTTTTCGGCCTCCTCGGACAGAAACTTTAAACAGTTAAAGGGCCGGGACAATCGGTCGGAACAATCCGGAGAGCATTACGGGCAACTAATGCCCTCGTTCTCATAAATAATTCAACAGCGAGTTATCAAATACCTTGGTCAATGTCCTACTTGCCGCTTCGATCGCATATTGTTGGAGCATCAGGTCTGAAATGGCTTTCGCCAGATCGACGTCCTCATTTTCCGAGAGTGTTTGTTCAAAAAAGCCTTTGGTTTCATCAAGCTGTGCCGCGCTCGTGTTCAGGCGATTCGATGTCGCACCTACATCCGCCTGAATTGCTGCAACCTGCGATATCGCTGGGTTCAGGTTGCCTAGGGCTTCGCTGATGGCCTGTCCATCATTGCCGCGCAATGCGCTGATCAACTGCTTGACGCTTGCGAATATATCCACTCCACCCGCAGTAAAGGCCCGATCGCCGGCGACGTTGGTCGGCACAGTCTGGCCGGTTCCGATTTCTATGGCCTGTCTTCCCGCGTCCCCCTGGTACTGTAAGCCTGAGACGATGGAGAACAGATCGCCGTTCGCCGGCGCCCCCGTCCCGTTGCTCAGCGTTACCCGGATACCGTCAAAACTGATCGCGCTGCCGGATGCATATGGCTGGTTGGAAAGAACGCTCCGAGGCGACAGACTGATGGAAAAGGTATCTCCGGTTTGAGGCCCTCCTTGCTGACCGTTTGCCAACACAACACGCAGGCCGGAGAATGAAATCGCCTCGCCCGACACGTAGGTGTTGCCGGATGACAGAGTCGTACCGGTTGTCTGGTCCACCACCGAGTATTGTGTCGGGGACGTGAACTGGATTTGATAGTTATGCAGCGTGAGCTGTGCCGCGTTTACCACTCCGGCGTCGAGTACGGCAGCGCCACCGGCGTTGGACGTCCCGCGTGACGTCGCCACCGGAGCCGTCACGTTCAGCACATCGTAAGTAGTGGACGAAGTAAAACGGATGACATAGTCGTCCAAGGTGGCGGCATTGTCGTCGACGACCCGGCCCTGGCTGGCCAGAGCTCCTCCGGTATTACCGACAGCCGGAGCCACTGTTGCGGTAAGCGCAAACGGTGCACTGCCTGTCGTCTCACTGCCCCCCGCAAATCCTAGCGTCGCACGGGCCAGACCTCCGGTTACACGCACCGAGGACTGCGTGCCGTTCGAGTCGGATGCGATGACTAAACGATCTCCTTCAAATGTAACGGTCACACTCTTTCCAGCATTGACCAGCGCCGTATCGGCGTTGATGCGGCTTTGCACACGGGCCGCCAGTTGGGTGCCGGTCAAGGATTCTGTCCCGGACGTCAGATCTATCGTACCTGATGTGGTCCCATCGACAGTCACGATGAGGGTATCATTGCTGCCGTTCGTCAGAGTCATGGGCGTCGTGATTGCAAGTCCCGTGGCACGTCCGTGTGTGCTCGTGCCGGTAAAAATCGGCTGACCATTCAGTTCTGTATTGGCAGACTGTTGGAGTTGTGCAAACAATTGCCGCACTTCTTTAGCACCAGCCGTCCGATCTGCCGCGCCGTTCGTATCGTTACGAAATTGCACGGCAAGCTCTTGCACGCGGGACAAGGTTTCCGAAGCCTGACTCAGCATGCTGTCGGAGAGATTAAGCCTGGTCTGCCCAAAGCCAATATTACGTTGCCACTGATTGATCGCAGCGAGCGAGGCCTTGTCCAACGCGATGTGATTGAACGCAGTAGGGTCGTCGGACGGCCGGCGCACCAATTTACCCGTCGATACTTGCTCCTGGAGTTCCAAGGCCCGGGCGCGCGCCCGAGCAAGGTCATTTGCGAGCACACCGAAGGTTTGTAGCTCTGTCACCCGCATAGAAGCCTCGACGCTACGGTTTGATCGACAACAAGGTTTGGAACATTTCGTCGGTGAGACGTATCAGACGAGACGCGGCTTCGAACCCCCGTTGGAACTTCATGAGATTCACCAGCTCCTCGTCCATAGACACGCCGGACACCTGAGCGCGCAACGTCTCGATCTGGTCCTTCAACGTCTCTTTCGCGTCATTTTCTCGGTTGGCTGTCTGTGCGGCAATGCCAAGCTTCCCCGCAACGGCCCGATAAGCATCGTTCAAGGTGCCGTTATCCAGGCTCGCGAATCGTTGTTGCTGAAGTGCGACCATCGCGAGGAGATTGGTATTGTTCCCGGGAATACCGGTTCGTGTGGAAGAAGCCGCAACCGACGACGGATTCGTAAGTGCAACCTTCAGATCACGAGCAGCGTGACTGTACGAGTCGACCTTGAATACGTCTCCGACAGCCGCTGTGCCGGTCAATGTCACACTGAGGCCATCGAAGGTCAGAGTCGCCGGGCTTGTATACGTACCGGTCGCCGGGGTACTGGTGCCGGCAATCAATCCGAGCGACGTTCGGGCCGTGCCGCCGGTCACGTTGAGGGCCGATGAGGCTGTCGCATCATTCGACGTGATGACCAGACGGTTAGTCGTGGTGTCATAGGTCACCGCCACAGTTTTTCCGGCCGCCTGTAGCGTGGCGTCTGCATTGATCTTGTCCTGCACTTCTTGCGCGAGGGCCGTTCCGGAGGTGTATGACAAACCCGGACTTGCGGCGCCTCCCAGAGTGATCGTGCCGGACGCCACGCCATCGACGGTGACCGTCAATGTATCGTTGGAACCTGTCACGATCGACAAGGGATTGTCCGATGACGGTGACGTGATCGCCGTGCCGGTATAGTTCCCTCTGACAGTAGCGCCGGTCGTCGTATCCACAATGGAATAAGCGGACCCGGATGAAAAGCGGATCTCATAGTCATGAAACGTGAGTAGACTATTCGCAGTAATCGCACTGCTGTTGATCACAGCGGCTCCTTGATTGGCTGTCGCGGTGCGCGTGGATACCACCGGAGAACCAAAAAAATCGAGCCCGGTCGATCCGTCGAGTCCATAGCCTTGTCGATGAATACCATTCACAGCGTTAGCCAGCGTCGCCGACAGTCGGTCGAATGAGGCTTCCAAATCTGGGACTGTGGTGTCACGGACATCCAAGAGGCTGCGTAAGCGGCCATCCGAGATCAGTGCGTCGATGCTTAAGGGACGCGTGCCCCCCGTAGAATAGCCGACGGAAAAAAGGCCGTCGTTGTCCGGATTCTCAATGGCGCTCAACTCCCGGACAGTGGATCCGTCCACCAAAACCTGTCCACGTGCCGCAAAGACCGTCAAAGCACCGGTGCCGGACTCCACGGTTGTGATGTCGATGCGCGTCGCCAAGTCATTCAGTGCAAGATCACGCTGATCCCGCAGATCATTGGCGTTCTGGCCCGTCGCCTCGGCCGAAACAATCTGGCTATTCAGCTCGGCGATTTGTTTCGACAGGCTGTTGATTTCCGTTACTGTCTGCTGCACCTGAAAGTTCAGCGATTGTCGCTCCGTCGTGAGATCCGAGGAAGCCTGATTCATAGTCGACGCCAACTGTCCGGCATTTGCCAATAGGACGGAACGAGCCGCCGGCTCGCCCGGATTGCTGGACACATCTTGCAGAGCATTGAAAAAATCGTTCATGCGTGCGGCGATGCCTTGATCATCGCTGTCTCCGAATAGATTTTGCAGGCGAGACAACTCTTCTTGCGACACCGACAGCCGTCCGAGACTCTGCTGCACGGTCGTAAGCTGTCGGTTGACGAATTGGTCCGTATACCGCCTGATAGACGTGGCCTGCACACCGGCCCCTACCATGCCGGGCTGTCCGTTCAGCGGCGGACGTTCTGTAAGTACGGCTTCCTGCCTGGAATATCCCGGAGTATTCACGTTGGCAACGTTATGTCCGGTGACGGCGAGGGCTTGTTGCGAGGTCGTGAGTGCGCTTCTCGCAATGTCAAAGAGAGATGTGAGGCCGATCATAATTATCCCTGCTGATGAATGAGCATGTTGACCCGGCCTGCGACGAACGATTGTCCATCGGCCGTATACAGATCTCCGCCTGGGACGGCAGGTGCGCCGGTCGACAGCGCTTGATCGACCACGCCACGAATACCTTCGATGAGCACCACGTTCTGCTTGATCTCGTCGCGGACGGTCTTGGCCACCGTCATATAGTTTCGGTAGGTGGTTCGTAAGTCCTCTGACGCCGAGTCTTGGACCTTGTCGATGAGTTCCTGGATCGATGTCGTTACCGGCGGCAAGCCATAGTGCACTGCCAATTCCTGAATAAGTTGCTGTCGTTCATCGGCAAGAGACTGCAGCGATTCTAAGATCGACAGCCGACGGCAGTTGATGGAATGGAATTCGGTGATAGCGAGCGTCCGGATGGCGGCCCGTTCTGTGTGGACGGTCTCAAGCAGCTGATGGCAGATGGCCTCCTCTTGGTGCAGCAAGTAACAGAGCTGGGTGATCGTCGGCAAGAATGTGGACATGGGCATACAGACTCCTTGTGATCATGGGCTGCGCGCTGCATTCCGCCATCCTCTCCCTTCTTCCCCACGGAGGACGGAGGGACTACGGCGAGTGAGTGTTCAGGAGCCTGGATAGGCGAACGCTACAGTATGGCGTCGGTCAGAACCTGCTTCATGAGGGCATCTCCGACCGCACGACCACTGACATCGTATGTCCCGCTGTCAAGAGCGCGCTTGATACGCTCCACATGTTCAGTCCGCTCGGAATCGGGCTGATCGGCCAGCTCCCGAATCCGTTGAAGTTCCTTCGCTTGGGCGGAAATCTGGACCTCATCCTTACCGACCTGAGTGCGGGCAGCAGTTTGTCGCCCGCCTGAACTCTCGGTTTCCTGAACCCCAAGCAACAGCTTTGCAAGATGATCTACCTTCCCATGACCTGAGATCTGCATAGTGCCGCTCCTTCTCCGGCTTTTCCCCCAGCGACTATTCTGAGAGAAGTATGGACTTTACCCCGATCGAGGTTCTTATCGGTTTCTACTCAGAAGAACTTGAGTGTGCCGGGGGAGATGACGCAAAATATTGTTGCGCATACTCCTGGACCATCCTCGCAATGCCTATTCCTCCGGATTCAGCCGCCCGCTTCCCGATCTCTTCATCATAAAATGAGTAAAAATACGCCCCATGTTTATTGGCGAGGGCGCCTTCAGGAACCGTGTCCCTCATCACCTTCAGCAGATACGAGATAAAGTAGGCCTCGAACTGTCTCCCGGCCTGGACCATTTGCTGACGCGCCTCAGCAGCGTTCTGTGATTTTGAGAGATTCACGTGGAGGACAGGATCACCAGAGCGTGTGACCAACCCAGGATCCCCATATAATGGGATAGATAATACAGATTGGCTCTTTCCTTGTTCTATATTTGTCATATAAATCAATAGTATATTTAAATTACTTCAAAATTGGCCTGAAGTGCTCCTGCGGACTTGAGGGCTGAGAGTATCGCGACAAGGTCACGCGGCGTCACTCCTACTGCATTGAGAGCCCGCACCACCTCCCCCAATGTCACTGTTTCATCCACCACCATGAGCCGGGATTCCTGCTCCTTGATCTCCGTCTGCACATCCGGTGTGACGGTGGTCTGTCCCGCGGAAGAACCGATGAGCGGGGCCGGCGGTTGCGACACGTTCAACGTATTTTTTACCGAGATTGTGAGATTGCCGTGAGAGATCGCACAGGTTGAAATCCGTACATGTTCTCCCAACACCACTGTCCCAGTCCGTTCATTGACGACGACTTTGGCTATAGAATCGACGGTCACATCGAGCCCCTCGATGAATGCGATATATTCGACGACGCGTCCCTGGAACGCTTGGGGAATCGTGGTTTTGACGGATCCGGCATTCACGGCTGATGCACTGCCTTTCCCGAAGACGCTCTCAATGGCTTCGACAGTCCTGACGGCAGTCGTAAAATCCGGTTGCCGTAGGAGTACAGAAACCGTTTCCCACGAATCGATGTCGACCGACACCTCTTTCTCGATGATGGCTCCGCCGGGAACCAGACCGGCCGCTTGATGATTCTTGACCACCGTGGCCCCTCCAGGGCCGCCGGTCCCGCCGAGAAAACCGCCGATTGAAACCGGTCCCTGTGCGACTGCAAACACTTGCTGATTCGCTGCCTTCAGCGGTGTAAACAAGAGCGTACCGCCTTGCAGGCTTTTGGCGTTCGCCATCGACGACACCACTGCATCGAGCGTCATTCCCGGTCTCGAGAATGGAGGAAGCTTGGCGGTCACCATCACCGAGGCGATATTCCTGGTCAGTAACTGGATGGGATTGACCAGCAAATTCACGCCCATTTTATTCAACATGGACGTCATCGCCTGAATCGTGAACTGTCCCCCGATCACTCGGTCGCCGGTACTATCCAGACCGACCACCAATCCATACCCAATCAGCTGGTTTTCGCGCACCCCTTCAATGACGCCGATATCCTTGATCCTCACCGCGTCGGCACTTGGGGGGGCCAATAGACAACCGGTCAGTATCAGCGCGCCGAAGATCGTGGCAAGCCGTGTGATTGGGATCATGCGTCGGTACCTATTCTTGCTACGGACGTTTGGAAATGGACAACTGTACCCTACCAAGTAGGAGGCGCGCTAACCATCCCACCTCAGAGACTATTTCTTTCGTCGAGTCATGATCAATATTATCCGACACATGGAATCCCGTCCTGCTTCCGAAGGAGGGAGGGGTAAAATCAGCCCGTCGTACCACTCCGCTCTGCACCATCATCTGCAGAGTTCGGAGATTCAAAAGGAGCCGCTTGGGAATGCCCCTCCTCATTGTCGTACGCCTCTGCGAAGCCGCCATCGCACAATCCTCTTTTTAGAATGGATAGACCCAATCGAGAATGCGGATGAACCAGCCTGGTCGCTGCACGTCGTCGAGGACACCGAGACCTGAATATTCGATTCTGGCGTCGGCGATGGCGGACGACAGAACTGTATTCTTGGTATCCACATCGACTCGACGCACGATGCCGCCGATGTTCATCAACTGCTTTTCACTGTTGACCGTCACTTCACGGCGGCCTTCGATCCGAAGATCGCCGTTGGGAAGCACTTCAGTCACGATCACAGAAATTGTGCCGGTTAATGTCCCCGTTCGGTTGGTGGCCCCTTTCCCGTCGAATTTATTACTGGCACTCGCATTAATTCCCAATTGACGTTTCGTTTCATCGCTGAAACGAAGTCCCGGCATCCCGATATACCCTGTGCCGCTCCCGGCAAGACTATTATTAATCGTCGAGTCTCGCTGGACAGCCGTTTCGGCTGATTTAGACCCTTTATGATCTTCGGCAATCTTTACGGTAAGGATGTCACCGATGCGCATCGCGCGGAGATCTTCATAGAGATAAGCCCGCCCGTTCTCTTCCTGCCACAGTGAACCGATCGTCTTCGGCGGCGGCAAGGGAGCCACCACTACCTTGCTCGAGACATTCGGCGGACTCGAACATCCCTCAAGAAAAACCACGGCCACCATCCATAGACAATGCGCGGTCATTAAATGCAGGCTACTATTACGCACGGCATTAACCTCACCCTTCGGGGATCCACAACCTTTCAGCACGGCGCTAAAATTCCACTTCAACGAGATTCGAAGCGACCACTTTAGCTCTCAGCTCTCTGCCGGAATCCAGATTGGCGACCATGACAGTCTGCCCGAGTTGTCCATTCGATTTCGTCACCCCATAGGCCCGAATCGACAGTCCCCCACGCCTCGCTTCGATGAGGACTCGATCACCCTTTTTGATCACCACCGGAAGCTTTACGAATGCGGGACGCAGTGGAACATCAGGCGGAAGAGGCCGCGCGGCGCTCTTTCCTATGACCTCGCTTCGATCTGTAATAAAGGGATGCTTCATCTGATAAACCCGCATTTCCACGGTCTTGAGGTCTCCTGCATCAATCAGCTCGTCAGTCTTAAGAAACCGAGTGGCGACGACTGCGTCGATCATCGCCGCAATGTCGGCGACTACCTGGATCGTCTGCCGAGGTTTCCCATGCACCGCCGCCTCCAGGTGAAACATACGCCGCCCTAGGCTCTCTCCAGCAGGGTTGTCAATAACTTGTAGCTCCACCATCCCACCGGAGATCATCACCGAATCAGCAGGTTCTAGGACCGTCACCTGCACGGTCTTGACCTTACCTCCCCACTCGCTCTCCAGATGTTTCTGAATGGCCTTCCTAATCAAATCGGGAGTGACCTCACTGACAGCCGCTCGGGTCACAACGGTATCGGTTGCCCGATGAATCGGACTTCGAGACGTCGGCGAGGTCGAGCGAGACTCGACACTAGACCCCGCAATTGCCGTCGTCACGCCAAAGATTCCTGGTAAAAGGAGCATGATCACGATCAGTAAGAATCCGGACATGAGATGCTCCTATCGTCTGAGATTATTGGCAATGGACATCATTTCGTCGGAGGCCTGAATTGTCTTGGAATTAACTTCGTAACTTCGCTGGGCGATGATCATGCTGACCATCTCTTCGGCGAGGTTGACATTAGAGCTCTCCAAAAATCCCTGCTGGATCATGCCGAATCCCGTAGTGAACCCCCCTGTCCCTTGTGTCGGAGGTCCTGATGCAAAACTGTCGATAAAGAGGTTGTTCCCCATGGCAACCAAGCCGGACGGATTGTCAAACCGTGTCAGTTGGATTTGTCCCACTTGCGAAGCCTGTGTGACACCAGGCAGCAATACGGAGACGGTACCATCCATACCGATATCCACCTTCAGTGCACCGGAGGGTATCGTAATCACGGGATTCAGGAGATCGCCGTCGCCGGTCACGACATTGCCCAAATTGTCGCGCTTAAATGCCCCGTTTCTTGTATACATGATCGTCCCATCTGGACGAGTTACTTGAAAGAATCCGACTCCATCGACGGCCAGGTCCAAGTCGTTGTTCGTTTGCCGCATATTGCCCTGCAGCCATTCTTTCGCCACTGTCGTTGGACGCACCCCGGCGCCTACCTGAACGCCGACTGGAAACACTCCGATGGTGGATGCGCTCGTGCCGGGAAGTCGTTGAACTTGATAGAGCAAGTCAGCAAACTCAGCGCGGCTGCGTTTGAAAGAGTTGGTATTGACGTTGGCAAGATTATTGGCGATGGTGTCGACATTGAGTTGCTGAGCCGTCATTCCGGTCGCCGCTGTCCACATGGCACGAATCATAGAATCCTCCAGAGCTGAAGAACTGATCGCAGATAGCTGAGAGCAAGAAATTTCACATCACCTGATATCCACGCCTTGCCATCAGCTAGAGGCCGGCGGCGATACACATTCCGTCTCATAGCACCCGTCCTACGTCCTGAATGGCGACATCAGCCATATGATCAAGCGTCTGAATCAGTTTTTGCGTCGATTCATAGTTGCGCATGCCCTGAATCATTTTCACCATCTCGCCGATAGCATTGACGTTGGACTCTTCGATGTGTCCGACCTGAATCTGAGGATCCTTGGCCACTGTGCCCTTCTCTGAAGAGAAAAGCCCTTCAGACGACTTCATCGGCATGTCGTCATCCGCAAATTCCATGACCTTGATTGTCGCCGCAGGTTTATCATCCACCTTGATGGCTCCCTGCGGTGTAATCTCCAATTTGCCGGGAGGAATCTTGATCTCACCCTTCGTCCCCATCACGGGATAGCCGAGTCCGGTCACCAACCGACGTTGATTATCCAACGAGAGCATGCTGTTGCGGGTGTATCGAAGCCCTTGAGGCGTCTGGACTTCAAAAAATCCCCGTCCTTGAATGGCAATGTCCAGCGGATTGCCGGTCAGTCGAATGCGACCCGGTTCAAAGGTGGTTTTGATCTGGTGCGGCGCGACAAACACGCGCTCAGTCGGTCCAAACGGCCTGGCCATGATCTGTTGCGCCAATCCCATGGTTTGGCTGCCGGTGGGAACGACCGCATGGTATCGCGGAAATATGGCTTTGAAAGCCTGCTCGTCCTGCTTGAAACCGGACGTATTCACATTGGCCATGTTGTTTGCGAAGACCTGCATCCGGTGTTCATGGGCCAGCGCTCCGGACAGGATCGGATAGATACCTCGATTCATACCGCCGACTCCTTTTGCTTTCGAGAGAGGGACAGCAACCCTCGTGCCAGGCGCACCGACGAGCTATTGGTGGGATAAGTACCAACGGACGATCAGAAATGAGTCAATTCCTTAGGAGATATAAGAAGACTGAATACCGATGGAAGAAGGAATGAGGGAAGTCGTCATCACTGACAGGATATTATTAGGCTATTCTTACCAGGCTCAGTGAAAAATATGCCTAGTCGGATGATCGATCGTCTGCAGGCCAACAATCGCCCCACGTCGTGGCCTCGTTCCCGGCCGCCGTCTTGCGCCAAGGAGAGTTACTCTATGTAGCCTGATCGTTGAGACGAGTCAGTGGCCAGTCGTTTGTTGATTGACTGTTCCAGCTTCTCGATTTCCCGCTCCGGATCGTTCCACCAGTCCGTAGACCATACGCGATGCAGCGTCCAGCCCAGACCTTCTAGCACGAATTGGCGCAGGCGATCTCGATCACGTGCAGTGGGCAACGAGTGGTATGTCGCCCCATCACACTCGATCCCAAGAAGATACCTTCCCTGTTGGTGTGGATGAACGATGGCCATGTCGATCCGGTAGCCGGAACAGCCGACTTGGGGATGTACGGTCCAACCTTTGCCGCGCAAGGCACGGAGAATCTCGATTTCCAGTGGGCTATCAGGCTCCAGACCGGTCGGGATGGCCTGCTCTACGAGAGCCCGTGGACCTGTGATCGCAAACTCGAGGTAATTTTTCAGATCGGAGACACCAGTTGAGCGCGTTTTCGATAGATCGATGTCGTCGGGGCGGATGGAACTGAAGATCATCACCCCGGTCCGTGCTCTGGTGATTGCCACGTTCAGCCGTCGTTGTCCGCCATCCTGGTTGATCGGCCCGAAATTCATGGCCATTTTCCCCGCAGCATCTTTGCCGTACGTAACGGAGAACAGGATGAGATCGCGCTCGTCACCCTGCACGTTCTCAAGGTTTTTGACAAACAGCCTTTCCGACCCATGTTTCGCTATGCGCTGTTCAAGCTCTGGATGCTTGCGTAATTCTTCGTCCCGCAGCATCTCGATGAGTCGCTGCTGAGGCTGATTAAACGTCACCACGCCCATTGTCAGTTTGCACCGCGATTCATCTGAAAAGTGCGCCACGATTTCTTTGACAATGGCATCGGCTTCGGCACGATTCGTACGGGTCGCGCCACGGTCGTACAGACCGTCCACCAGGATCAACTTCACAGCCAGGTCGTTCGTCATAGGAGACGGAAAGGTAATCAATCTGGAATCATAGTACCGATGGTTCGAAAACGTGATCAGGCTTTCATGCCGGCTGCGGTAGTGCCATTCCAGGCGCAGGGTAGGCAATCCGGCACCCAGACATTCATCCAGTATGCTTTCCAGATCCGGGACCAGCGCATCTTCCTCGTTACCCGAGACATCATCTTCGGCATCGTCTGCCCGATTGAAAAAGTTGGTGGGCGGAAGCTGTTTGGGGTCACCCACCACGATGAGTTGCTTGCCACGCGCGATGGCGCCGACTGCATCCCAGACAGGAATTTGGGACGCTTCGTCGAACACCACCACGTCGAAGTTCGAATGCGCAGCATCCAGGTATTGTGCCACCGAAAGCGGCGACATGAGCAGGCAGGGTTTAAGCTTGGGAAGCAGGTTAGGAATGCGTTGAACCAGTTGCCGAACCGGCAAGTGTGCTCGCTGCTTCGCAAGCTCTTTCAAGACCAGCGCCATTTCCTTGTCTGGTTTTTCTCTCGACTGCCGCCGCGGGACCTTTCCTGCTAGGACAGCCACAATATATTGCTCGGTGAGCTTTTGGAAGCGTTCATCGGTCTGCCGGAATTCCAAGATTTTCCGGTCATGGTCGGCGTTCGCGAAATTGCGCAGGGTTGGTTCGCAATCAACCACGGCCTTCAACCACCAGTTCTGGTAGGAATATTCGGCATAGTCAGAGAACTGATCAGCGGATATCCGTTCATCTTCCAATGCGCTAACAACGGTCTCCTGTCCCCCAGTCAGCGCCAGTCCACGCAGCTGACGCCACCGACACCACAACTTCAGGTAGCGCCGGGATGAGACCCACCCCCCGACAATCGTTCTCACCCGACTGGGCAACCCGGCGACGGTTGGCTCTCCAGACAAGGCCTTTCCAGCACCTGAATGCTCGGCAACCCCCGCGATCTGACTCCGAAATGCATGCCAGGCATCACGGAACGCGGTCAGCCTACCGCTAGCCGTGCCCGTAGGAAGAAGCAGGCTGCGTTGCTCGCCTACGAGCTTGCGCAACGACTCGGTCATGGCAGCAGCGATAGACTCGTCGGAAACGCTCGCAACTCGCTCGACCGCTTCTTCAAAAAGCCTTCCCCATTGCTCATAGCGCTGCACCGTCGCCCAATCTGTGTTCGGACCCTTGTATTCGCATCCCAGCAATTCAACACAATGCGCCTCTACAGCTTTCAGCTCATGATCTTCATCATTCAGGTGACGCAAGGTGTCAAGCAGAGGTGGCATTTCTTCGACAGTGGGTCGTCTCTGATTGGAGGTGTAAGGCACCAGACGACCTATCACCGCTCGCTGCAAAAACCAGCGCTTGGGCCACCAAGCTTTGGATGCGAGGTTCCAATCCTGAGCTAGCTGTGCACCGTTTACTTCTGCAACCTCGGACTTGAATATTCCAGATAACCGCCGCCAATGAGCCTGCCGACGTTCTCCATGCTGTCGAACAGTCTGCATGCTGGCTCGAACAGTCGGGTTTCCACCGTGAGCGGCAAATTCTTTAGGCACATGCGGCGCCTGCAGCAAGACGTCAATCAACCCATCGACGGCGTCCAGTAAGACAGCCGAAGGCGCGTCTAATCGAATGCCCAACATCGGAGTAATAGCGATGGCGACCTCTTGAAGCCGAGAGGCGGCTGCCTCCAGGGCGGCCGCCCCTTTGAACAGCCGCTCTTCTCAGGCGTTCGTCCACTCGGCGTGCTGTACAAGGGACAACGGGTGATTCTTGAACTTGCCAAGCTCGCCCGCGACCGACTGGATGGTGCGCATCGTCTCCCGCAGCCAGTCCAGCATCCCTTCATCATGAGTGTAGGGGTCCGGCCATGACATGGGAGCGGGGTTCCAGCCGCGATGCCGAATCGCGGTATCGGTGGCCCCCCGCACCGTCAGCCCGTTGCGATGCCGTTTGTGAAGCGCTCTCACGAAGTCGTTCAGAGCCCCGCGCAGCCTGCCGAGTCGTTCCGCCTCGCGCTTCCAGTTTTCCTGCTCCATGCCGCACGCAGTATCCATGGCCGAGCGCAACTGGGCAAGAACCTCGGTCTTGCGTGCCTTGGCCGAATGTAGCTCCAGGCAAAACGGCCCCAGCCCGATCGCTTTTAAGCGGCGCTCGACCACGTCGAGTGCCGCCATCTTTTCCGAGACAAACAGCACCGTCTTGCCGTGTCCAAGAAAATGCGCGATCAGATTGGTAATCGTCTGCAACTTTCCTGTGCCTGGTGGCCCTTCCAGCGCGAAGTCGTGCCCCGCACCGGCGCGACTGAGAGCATTCAATTGCGAAGAGTCCGCAAGCAGCGGCGCAAGCAGGCTCTCCGGCGCATGACGCTCGTCGAGATCTTCTCGCGGAGACAAGTCTTCACTGCTCCCGATTGGGTCCCTCGGCCGTTCTATCAGGTGCTCTACCACCCTATTCTGCTTGAGCTGTGCCTCGCGGTCGTGCAGATCCTTCCACATCAGGTACTTCGTGAACGAGAAGATACCGAGATAGACTTCTTCAGTCACTTCCCAGCGCGGAATTTCCTTCACCGCGAGGCGGAAGATCTGCCAGATTTTCTTCACGTCCACACCGTTTCCATCGGTCGGCACAGGATCGAGCCCTCTCAACGTCATCTGGAAATTCTCGCGCAGCAATTGAATCAGCGTCGGATTGACAATGGTTTCGTCATCGTGCCGTTTGACGGCATAGCCGGTCCTCACTGACTGACGCGTGAGCATGACCGGCACCAGCAGAATCGGGGCGAGATGAGTCTTCTCCGCACGCTCATCTTCAGCCCATCGCAGGAAGCCGAGCGCCAGATAGAGCGTATTGGCGCCGCCTTCCTCTAGTCCGAGGCGTGCAGTGCTGTAGATTTCGTAGAGCTGAGCATCAAGCTTCTTTGACTCCACGGCGGCGAGCAACTCCTTCTGTCCCATTGCCTGCTTCACGACCGTCTCAACCGGGTCCTCGCCAGTACGTTTTGCAGCAACAGAGGCAACTCGCGGATCCGAACCTTGCATGATCTGCGGTAACGGTCTAAACTTCCATTCCTGCCCATCAGCCAATGCATCTTCCAAATGGGCCGGGTCCGGCACTCGCAACGGCAGCATGATCTTCGTCGGTTTGAAATTGATCAGGCGGTTGCGCAACGTGAGATCTAGAAGCTTTGACTTCCAGCGGGCGAGCCGCCCTTCCGGTGTTTCTGAACGCACATTCTCATCGAGCAGAAACACCTCGCCGTCCAGGGGCGGCAGCGCTGGAGACGGCTCGACACCCGTATCAACGACGCGCCCTTGCAACCGGTCTTCTTCGTCAGTCACGGATTCGGTCTTGCTTGGCAACGGCCTCACTTGTTCGATGCGTGCGCGTTTGACGTCGACAGCAAACAGAAATTCGCCTTCCTGCTGTAAGTGCTCTAGCCCAAGCTCACAGGCAACACGCAGCGAGGGCCTTGACCGATGGGTTAGTACTGTAGTTTCGAACGCAATCAGCTCGCCACTGGCAATCCGCTTGCGCACCGCCTGACCGTCGTCGCATGTCGGTATCGGAAATGTCGTATTGATGAGCCAGCAGCCAATCCATGCATGCCCCTTCTTGATCAACACAACAGGGTTGAGACCAGCTTGTTCGAGGCCAGAAGCGAACAGCATGGCTAAGTCCATGCAGGTCGCGATGCCGCCAGAGAGTACCCGATCCGGCGTGCGGATCTTTTGGCCGTCGTTGGTGAATGAGGCTGGTGGTTCGCTGTAATGCAGACTGGAAGCCCCGATCACACTATAGAACGCTGAAATCTGTGCCCACACATCCTCGCGGTTTTTCGACTGGTAGCCGTTCATCAAACGACCACCTCCCACCTTAGTCAACAACTCACTGGCCTGGAAGATCAAACGATCGACAGCAGGGTTGTTTGGGAGGGAAAACGCTGCCAGCAATTCTGGCAAGGAACGCACACCGCCCCATTGATCGTAGGCCAACACGTCCACCGCATGATCGGTGCAGGCGAGTTCCGTTCCCGCAGAACTGACCCTGATGATCATGCGACCACGCTCCGCCTCGTTCAGCTCTGCGAGATACTGATGCCGAAATCTCAAGTCCAGCGAATCGATACGCCTAGTTTCCTTGCGATCCAGCCGCTCAAACTGAAAGCGCACTGCGTCTGCGAACTCAGGCTCGCAATGCATAGAGATTTCGAGGTCGCGTAACGGCTCGTCAGTGGTGTTGGTGATGATGAGGCTGCGGAGGAGAGGGACGTTATTCTGGTAAGAAGCATAGCTGACAGTCGGATCGGCAAGAATCTGGACGGCGACCGACGCCTCCGTGGATTCAGCTCCGTCGGTTGTCCCGTTGTTCATATGCCACCCTGCATCTCCTTCTCATTAGCGAATGAAACCTTGTATACGCATTCATAAAAGCCCAGGGCTCGTTCGGATTAGGGGTTGCAAGGGGAGGCGAGGAAACCGGTACGGGTTGATCCATGATTATTCGTAATGAGGACTCGCGTCCGCATAGTGGCGCATTCGGCCTGTAGGGGTTTGGTTCGACGGAGAGATGGATGATGTTGCGGCACCCGACACAAATGCAATGGACACGTCAGCTGTTTGACTATCCGAGAGGGCTCGTGATGCGGCATCAAGTAGTGACTCGGCATCGATCCCCTTTTGCGGCCCCACGATCTCCCCAATCCGGCAGGAAATCAGCAATTCCTGGCCTTCGATCAAGAGTGGAAGTGCTATGGCATGTTGGATTTTTTCCGCGACTAATCGAGCCTCGTCCGATGATTCGAGATTGTCGGCGATCACGGCGAAGATGTATTCATCCAAGCGCGCAACCACATCATGAGACCGCAATGCGCTCTTGATGCGGGCGGCTTGCACTCGCATGACCAGCGTCATATTTGGAGCGGATGAAGAGGTGGGCAACAGGCGGAACGGTTCCAAAGCGCACACCAAGACTGCAACGTTCCGCGTGGTAGCCTCGGCTCTACTCAATGCGTGCCCGAGCAACACAAGATACAGTCGCCGTGTAGGCAGGCCGGTGATGCTGTCATACGCCGAGACCGAACTCCTCTGCTTGCACCGCTCGAAGTCCTGACTAGACGGCCAACACAAAAGGCCCGCCACACCGAATCCGGCAGCAAAGAAAAGACCAATCCATCCGACGACCAGCTGTACGGAGGTGACTTCGGCCACGCTCGTGGAACCGACCGGTGTCTGCTGCATCCATGTCACGCTTCCGCCGCAGACCATTGCCGAGACACACCACCATGCAAAAGAGCGGTCTCGCGATCGTGAGAACCCAAGGTGAGTTACCTTCAAGTGCATCTCCGTGATTGCTGATTGAGGACTTGACCTGAATTTGGAATAAACCGGAGACCTTCCGCCTGATGCGATGAATTCTCTTTCGATCCACCGGGCGCTTATCGGGATCTCGTCCAGTGAGGTATCGGTTTCTCGGACTCAGAACTGAAGGCAGGCAATCGCGGGACATCGCGAATGACATCAGGACGAATACAGATGAGCAGACGACTCAGTCGGCCGATTCGATCAATTCGGTTTTTGCAAGTGCGCCTTGAGCCTGATGATGGCCTTGGTATGAATTTGGCAAACCCGTGACTCAGTGACTTTCAGCAGCTCTCCGATTTCCTTCATCGTGAGCTCCTCATAGTAATACAACGTCAGGACGAGCCGTTCTTTTTCCGGCAACGATTGAATGGCCCCGGCGAGCGATGCACGCTCACGCTCGTTGACCAAAGAGGAAAGGGGATCAGGCGTGTGCGTGTCGGCCAGCATCTTGGCCACATTGTGCCCGTCCGGCTCATGAAGATTTAAATCGTCCACGCTGATCATCACAGCCCCTCTGGCCCGCGTAATGAAATCATCCAGCTCCTCCAAGGACATCTTCAGTTCTGCCGCCACTTCTTCATCCTGCGGCGGTCGCCCCAGTCGACTCATAAGCGCCGTGTGAGTCTTTTGGAGCAGGCCGATTCGTTCATGAACCGATCGTGGGATCCAATCCATCGAGCGAATCTCATCGAGCATGGCTCCACGGATTCTGAACTCCGCATACGTCTTGAACTTCGCTTCTCTGGTCGGGTCATACTTGTCCATGGCATCCATGAGTCCGATGGTGCCGACCGAAATCAGATCCTCTGCGTCCAGGTACGCCGGGAGGCGGAAGGCCAGCCGATGAGCCATCGCGCGAATGACATGGGCAAACTCCTTGATGAGTTGTTCGCGTCTGACTCCCTGGGCCGAAAATGATTTCCGCTCGTGCGATGAGACTGTCTTGCTCATGATCCCCCTATGCCCGATCGTGTTTCAGTTGCCGGCGGGTGTTGCCGCTCGTTGCCAGACAAGCTGTACGGAACTTTTGGGGAGACCGGGCCTCGGCCACTGGAGTATCTGTTGCGCTAACCGCCTGAATGCTTGGGCTGCCGGTGCCTCAGGGAACAATTCAGAAAGCGCCTTTTGCTGCATGACCGCCAAATGCACATAGTCGTCATAGGGAATCGCCCCGACCAATTCGACGGCCACATGAAGAAAATGATCCACCGCCACGTCCAACTTACCGAACACTTCGGCCGCTTCCCGGGGACTCTTGGCCTGGTTCACCAGTACTTTGAAGCGGCGTTCCCGATATTGGCGAACCAAGACTTTGATCAGCGCATAGGCGTCCGTGAGCGATGTCGGCTCCGGTGAGACGACGATCATCGTCTCATCTGCCGCAGCGGCAAAGAAGGTCACGTTCGGCGAGATGCCTGCGCCCGTATCGATCAACAACACGTCCATCTCCGAAGTGAGCTGCGCCAGCTGCTCCTGGATCATCAATTGTTGGGTTTCCGTCAATGCCGTCAGACGTGGGACGCCGGAACTCGCCGGCAGGACATGAATGCCCGCCGGACCTTTGAGCACGATCTCGTCGAGCGTATGTGTGCCCACCAATACATCTTCGATCGTATGCCGTGGAACCAGTCCCAATAGGACATCGAGATTCCCTAAGCCGAGGTCGGCGTCCAAAATCAGCACCCGCTTTCCAACCTTCGTCAGGGCAACGGCAAGATTCGCGACCACATTGGTCTTCCCGACTCCTCCCTTGCCGCTGGACACCGCGATGACATGAGTGGACGAGCCATCATTCCGACTCAGATCTTCCGACATAAGGACAGACCTTTTTGTTGTAAACGGCATATCACGACCTCCAGCCAGATTATCCATGGTGAGTTCCTGCTTCCATTAATGCAGAACGTGCTTCCGATGATTGAATCGACCGATCCACAAATACTTGAGAATGGACGGAACGTTCTGTCGTCAGAAACGCCGCCAAACGCTCCGAAGAGGCAACCTCGATATCTCCGGGAACTCGCCGTCCGATACTCCAATAGGAAAGCGGCACACCGGTTTGATGCGCCACTTCAAAGATGGTGCCGAACGATTCCGTCTCATCGAGCTTGGTGAACAGAAGACGCAGCTGCGGCAGATCGCCGAGGCGTCTCGTGATCCGGCAGAGTTCCTGCTCTCTCGTGGATGCCGAAAGGACCAGGTGTGTTGTGACGGCCCTTTTGGGTAGAAGCCGTCCCAGTTCTTCCGCCAATGCCAAGTCACGCGGTCCGATCCCAGGCATGTCGATCAGCACGAGATCTACCTGCGTGTGGCGACGGAGCCCTTCATGGACCTGTCGAGCCGACAGGGCGCACGCGAACGGCACCCCTACGATCTTGGCGTACCGACGCAGCTGTTCGACCGCCGTTTCCCGACAGGTATCAAAGGTAATAAGGGCGACGGATCTCCGCTGTTCGAAACGATAATGTGACGCCAGCTTGGCGACGGCGGCGGTCTTCCCGGCTCCACTAGGTCCGATCAGGAGACCGATAGAGGGGGAGCCCGCCGCTTTAGGAGGCGACCCGCTCATTCGCACGCGCTTCACGATTTCACGTCGTAGCGCGCGCCGCAGCGACTCATCGTCTCGTGGGCCGGCGGCTTGTTCGGTCTTGCATGCCTCTTTCAAGAGGAGGTCTACGGTGGAAGGATTCATCCCCTGCGCAATGAGCGAGCGGCACAGCAACACCGGCATGGAGGACGGCCGACCTTCGATCGCCCGGCTCTCCGTCCGTGACAGGTCTTCCAATAAGCGTCCCAATTCATTCATCACATTATGCAGATGCGGAAGGCGATTCGGCTTCACACGGGCAATAGATCGCTTCACCGAGGCGGCCCGCTTACCGACGGTCGGTGTCGTCGTTTCGCAATTCGGTTTCAACATTCCTTGGAGTGTCTGTTGAAAGGTCTGCGCGGACAATGCTGAAGCCGACCCGGCCTCGGACGATTTCACAAGAGAAGCGGGTTGCACCTTTTCTCCACCCAATGGAAACCGTTGCACCTCTTGATCGGATGCGGCCATCACTTCCAACACCGGCCGATTGAATGCCTGTAAGACTCGCCCTCCCTCACGCACTTCTTTCGCCGACAAGATGATGGCGTCCGGCCCCAGTTCTTCCTTGATGTCACGCATGGCATCCTGCATGGTGAGCGCGTGGAATGTCTTGACCTTCATGGCTTACCTCAACAGGATGCTGAAAAAGTCCGCCAGCGGCGTTCTCGTATCGCTCAGAGGGCTCAACGTACCGAAGCGTACGCCTCGCCTCTTCACTCGCTGCGGCCTTGCTGGACAGCCTTTTTGAGCATCCTGAAGTTTATCCCTGCGTTCACGCCGTACGGAAAATTCCAGCTATACTGTTCCCCATCAACCGAGCTTTTCCGCAGCCTGTTAAGACGGTTGCGCCAACTCCAAGTCGATCCGCACCGTATCCAACGACTGCAGACGGACGAAGGAATCCACTTCATTGAGTCCCATGACCGGAACGGCGTGTAACAGACGATCGCTGTGTCGACGGAGATGGCGGCGAACAACCTGTGAGCAGAGTACGATCGGCTGCTGCCCTCGGGCTGCAACCCGTTCGGCCGCTTGTTTGAGCCCGGTCAACAGCTTGTGCGAAAGCGTGGGATCTAGGTTCAATGTGGCCCCCGGCGGCAATGCCGCCGCTTGTTCCGCCAACGATCGATCCAGTCGGGGGTCCAAGGTAATTACTTGTAAACTGCCGTCGGGAGCTTGATACTGTTTGGTGATGGTCCGGGCCAACGCCTGCCTCGCATACTCCGTCAGGACGTCAGCGTCCTTGGTGAGCGTGGCTTGATCAGAAACCGCCTCGAGGATCGACCGTAAGTCGCGAATGGGAATGCCCTCTTTGAGCAAGTTTCCGAGAACCCTGACGACCGTGCCGAGCGGCAACAGCGTGGGAATGAGCTCCTCCACCAGCTTCGGATGCGATTTTCCGACTTCGTCCAAAAGCGTTTGAACTTCCTGCCGTCCCAACAATTCATGGCCATGGCGCTTGATCAATTCCGAAAGATGTGTGGCGATCGCCGAACTCGCGTCAACCACGGTATACCCGGCTATTTGAGCCTGTTCTCTGGCGCCTTCAGGAACCCAGAGTGCCGGCAACCCGAAGGCAGGCTCCTTGGTCGCAATCCCCTGAATCAAGCCTCGCTGGCCGGTCCCCGGATCGATCGCCAACAAATGCCCCGGCAAGACATCCGCCTTCGCCACTTCTACGCCCTTCAAAATGATGGCGTATTCGTTCGGACGCAGCTGAAGATTGTCCCGTATATGAATGGGAGGCACGACAAAGCCCATCGATTCCGCAAACTGTCGCCGGAGCGCTTTAATCCGATCGAGCAGCGCGGTACCTTGCGTTCCCTCGACGAGTCCTATCAAGCCGTACCCCACCTGGACTTCCATGAGGTCGAGCGGAATGACTCGGGTCAGGCCTTCTTCAGCCTTCGGAGCGACAGGAGTGGGAATCGGAACTGCTTGGACCTGTTCCTGCTGATGGAGTTGGTAGGCGATCCAGGCAATAGCGCTCCCTAACGCTAAGAACGCCACATGGGGAAGCCCCGGCACCAATCCAAGCGCGAGAAGAATACCCGCAGCGATGCCCACCGGTTTGGAGGACATCAACAGCTGTCGAGTCATCTCGCTTCCCAAATCCGTTTCTGAAGCGGCGCGAGTCACCACGATACCGGCGGCAGTCGAAACGATCAGGGCAGGAATCTGCGCCACCAACCCCTCACCGACCGTCAGAATCGTGTAGGTTTGAGCCGCGAGTGCCGGACTCATGCCCTGCTGCAGAATACCGATCGCCAATCCACCGACGATATTGACGAGTATGATAATGACGGCCGCGATGGCATCTCCTCGAACGAACTTGCTGGCGCCGTCCATCGCCCCGTAAAAGTCAGCCTCTTCCGCAATTTCCCGTCTCCTGCGTCGCGCGTCCGCCTCATTGATCAGACCGGCATTCAGATCCGCATCAATGCTCATCTGCTTGCCGGGCATGGCATCCAATGTGAAGCGAGCGGCGACCTCCGCCACACGTCCGGCTCCCTTCGTCACCACGACGAAGTTGATGATGACGAGAATGGAAAACACCACTAAGCCGACCGTGTAATTGCCCCCGACGATAAAGTTCCCGAAGGCCCGAATGACTTCACCGGCCGCCCCTGCCCCTTCGTTGCCATGCAGCAAAATGAGACGCGTGGACGCAATGTTGAGGGACAGCCTGAACAACGTGATCATCAACAGAACCGACGGAAACACCGAGAACTCGATCGGACGCCGCACTTGAAGCCCGACGAGCAAGATGATGACCGACAGGGTGATATCGAAGCTCAACAACAAATCGAGCAGAAATCGAGGCAACGGCAACAGCATCACCATGAGAATGGCCACCACCCCGACGGATATGACGACGTCCGGATGCTTGATCAATTGGGTCCGTTCCACCGGTTCGATTGCCGTTGCCATAATCTCCTAGATCAGCGGGGAGTCACGCCTCTGGCGCGATACACAAACGCCAGGATCTCCGCAACCGCGCGGTACAGCTCGTTTGGAATCTCTTTGCCGATATCGACCAGTTTGAACAGCGTTCTGGCCACGAATTTATGTTCGACGACCGGCACTCCGTGATGTCGAGCCAGCTCACGAATGCGTTCAGCGACCAAGCCGGCTCCTTTGGCGACCACGACAGGCGCGCCCATCGTGGCGGTGTCATATTTCAGCGCAACAGCCAAGTGTGTCGGATTGGTAATCACCACGTCCGCCGTCTTGACGGCGGCCATCATGCGCTTCTTCGTCATCTCCCGCTGAATGGTCCGTACTCGACTTTTAATCAGCGGATCGCCTTCCGTGGCCTTGTGTTCCTCTTTGACCTCGTCCTTCGACATCCGCAGACTTCGTTCCCACTCATAGCGTTGGTAGAAGTAGTCGAGCCCGGCTAGAATCGCGATCGCCCCCGCGACGGTCAATCCCACTTTCAGCGAGAGCCGTCCGGTTACGTGCAGCACGGTACCGAGGTCGAACCCGATCAATCCCGGAATCTGGAGCAGGTCATACCGTGCCACCCAAAGGCCGATCCCGGTCACGATCGCGATCTTGAGAAGTCCCTTCACGAGCTCCATTACAGAACGCAGCGAGAACAATCGGGAAAGGCCCTTGATCGGACTGATGCGCTCGACGTCCGGTTGAACGGCATTGGCACGCCACAACAACCCGGTTTGCAGCAGCGACGCAGCGCTCCCCATCACGAGAATGCCCACGACGACCGGAAGACTCAGCGTCACGACTGTGAGGCCGGCATGCATGACGACCGAGTACACCTGCTCGATCGACATCCCTTCGTGGAAATTCAGAGGAAACGAGAGTGTGAGCCCTCGGCGGGTCATGTCGGTCATTTTCTGAACACCGACCGGCAGCATGGCCGCCAGCAACCCGATGCCGCTCAAGAGGATGACCGCGGTCGACAGATCGCGACTGACGGCGATCTGTCCTTTCTTGCGCGCCTCCTCTTTGCGTTTCGGCGTCGCCGGCTCTGTCTTATTACTCCGGTCCTCAGCCATGTCCCAGCGCTTTCATGATCCCGTGGATCGTGAATTGCAGTCGCTCGATTTCCCGAACAAGGAGCTCCACCACAAACGGCATGGACAATCCCATCACCGCCAAGCCTCCGGCGATGGTGACGGGAAAACTCAGAACAAACACGTTGATCTGGCTGACCGCACGTCCAAGAAGCGCGAGAAGAATATTGATCAGGAGAATGACGACGAGCACCGGCGTCGCCAATTTCAACCCGACCATGAACATGTGTTGAAAAAGGCGAAGGAGATCGTCCCCCATGCCTCCGGGAAGAGATGCCCCGAACGCCGGAATGGACTCATAGCTGGAGAGAAGCGTGGCCACCAAAAGTAGATGGCCGTTCAGCGAGAGAAAGATGAGCGTTGCGAGGAGCGTGAAATATTGGCCGATGATGGGTGTGTGATCGGCCGTCGTCGGATCGAACAGTTGGACCACGCCGAACCCCATCTGCACACCGATCATCTCTCCGGCCAGTTCCAGCGCGCCGAAAAATAGCCGGACGGCGAGCCCGATCGTCAAACCGATGGCCATTTCATTGACCAGCCCGGCTGCCAGGACGACAGGATCATAAGGGACGACAGGCAGCGGAACCAAAGGAGCCAACAGAACTCCCAACGCCAGGACGAGAGCCACTTTGACTTTCGATGGAACAGCTCGGCCGCTCAAGACCGGCAATGCTGCCAGCAGCCCGCCGATACGGGAAATAAGGACCAAGAACCCTTGGAATTCCGGGAGAGTGATCTGCAGAGTATGCGTCATCGTCTCGTTAGTGCACGTAGTTGGGAATATTCATCAGCAGATTTGCCATGTATGTGGTCATGACGTTCAACATCCAAGGAAGAAAGAGCAACAACGCCGCAAAAAGTGCCACCACTTTCGGGACAAATGTGAGTGTGGCTTCGTTCAGTTGAGTCATCGCTTGGAGCGCACTGACCGCCAGACCGATGAACAAACTCAATCCCAGAATCGGCGATGACACCAACAGCGTCGTTTCCAGCGCTTGCCTGCCCAGTTCCGTCACGATTTCCGGTGTCATAACCGCCCGTCGCTCCTCGTATATCGCATCTCGTGAAGCGTCGCTCGTCAGACTATTGCGAGATACGCTTCACGGCCCTTGTTTCACTGAAAACTCCGCACCATCGACCCCACGACCAGGTACCAGCCGTCGGCCAATACGAACAAGATCAACTTGAACGGCAGAGAGATCACGACCGGCGGAAGGAGCATCATGCCCATCGACATGAGAATGCTGGCGACGACCATATCGACGATTAAAAAAGGAATGTAGATGAGGAACCCGATTTGGAAGGCAATCCGTAGTTCGCTCAGGATGAAGGCCGGGATGATCGCCTGTGTCGGCACCTCCTCAACTCGGTCCGGTTTCGGCACGTGACTCAACGTGATAAAGAGTTCGAGATCCTTTTCCCTCACCTGGCGCAGCATAAAGTTACGCACCGGCTCGATGCCCTTCTTCCATGCATCTTCATACGAGATCTGCTCGGCCATTAACGGTTGCAGCGCATTGTTGTAGACGGCCTGTCCCACCGGAGCCATGATGAACATCGTCAGGAACAACGCCAAAGACAGCAACACTTGGTTCGGGGGAACCGTCTGTGTTCCCAGCGCTTGCCGGAGGAAGGCCAACACGATCACGATCCTGGTAAAGGAGGTCACCATGATGAACAAGGCCGGTGCCAAGGAGAGCACCGTGAGAAGAATCAGGATCTGGATTACCACGGCGGTTTGCTTCGGGCCGTCCGCGCCGAAATCGATGCTCACCGACGGACCGGCCGCCGCCGCTTCCGAAAGCGGCATGACGAGCAGCGTCATCGCTCCGACGATGATCACCGACCACATGCGGGAGCGAGATTCGTGCTTATCGGTCATGAAGCCCCTTGTCGTGATAAAAGACGCCGAACGGTAGGCGTCGAAGTTTGGAGACAACGGTGTCACGCGTGACCGTTGCCGTATCGGCGGAGGGCCTTTCGTCGGCGAGAGCGAGTAATTCCCGCAATTCGGCGGAATCGCTGATGCGTCCCAACGGGACAAGATCGGTCGCAGTCGTTCCCACGATCAGATATTCCCCTGCCACCGACACAAGGGCGATCGTCTTGCGCGGGGCGATGTAGCTGCTGGCCAAGACACGAACGAGAGGGCGTCCCCCGGCGATCCCCAAGCGCTGTCCCATCACTCGCCGGACCGTCACCGCGACGATCCCCATCAAGACCAGCACGATGACCAGCGCCGAAACGGTGCGGAACAGGCTTTCCCACAGATCAATCACGGCCTCTCCCTCGGATCATTCAGCGAAGTTGCTGTACGCGTTCTGCCGCACTGACCACATCCGTCAAGCGAATACCGAATTTTTCATTGACGACCACCACTTCACCGCGCGCAACCAGCTTGTTGTTCACCATCACTTCCATCGGCTCGCCGGCCAGTTTATCCAGCTCAATGACGGACCCTTGAGCCAATTGCAACAAATCCCGGATGGCCATTTTCGTGGATCCGACATACACGGTGACGCTCATTGGAATATCCAGGATAAAATCGATATTCTTCGGAGCTCCTCCCGTCTCCACGTTTTGGACAGGCGGAAACGAGGCCGGTTGCGGGGATTGGCTACCGGTCGTCTGCGATTCGGTACGGGTTGCGGAATCTGACTCAGCCATGGTTTCTCTCTCGGTGATGTCGCGACTAACAGGATGTTGGAAAAGTCCGTCAGCTACGTTCTCGCATCACTCAGGGGCTCACGTACCTATCAATGTACGCCTCGCCCCTTCGCTCGCTGCGGCCTTGCCGAACGGCCCTTTTTGAACAGCCTGCGGGACTTCCTCCTGGTTTGCCAACATCCTGCTAGTTCAAGAGTTTGGTCACGCGGCACGCGTGATTGCCCTTGTAAATTCCGGGACTACCCTGGAATTTGTGATAGCCCTCGATATAGCAATCGAGAGGATCTCCCGGGTGCTGGTCCAACAGAATGACGTCACCCGGAGAAAAATTCATGACATCCTTCACGGTAACGGTGGCGGTTCCCAGACGAACCGCAATCGGAAGCGGACAGTCTTGTAATCGTTCTCGGAATCGTTGATTCCACTCGCCGTTTTGTTCAACCTGATCGGAGACGAGACCGGAATAAAGTTTCTCTTTGATCGGCTCGAGCATGCTGTAGGGATACACGATGTAGAGCTCTTTGGCCGTTTCTCCCAAGATGACCTGCAACGTGACGACGACCACGATTTCGGATGAGGTCACCACCATCGCGAACTGAGGATTGCTCTCGGAACGCATATACTCCACCTTGACCGGCACGACGGCATGCCAGGCTTGTTCCAGGTCGACAAGCGAGAGCAGCAACAGTTTCTTGATGATCCTCAGTTGGACGGGCGTGAAATCGCGCCCCTCGGGCTTCACGTGGGTCTGACCTTTTCCCCCGAAAAAATAGTCCACGACCAGGTACACAAGGAACGCGTCCATCACGAAGAGCGCACTGCCCCGCAGCGGAAACATATGAAACACGTTCAACGATGAGGGCATCGGAACCTTCTTCAGAAACTCGCCGAACTTGATGACCTGTGTCCCGACGACGGCGAAATCAACGGCCTCTCGAAACATGCCGGTCCAGACGACGGATTGGCGGCGGATGAATCGGTCGTTGATCATCTCCATCGTCGGCATCCGACCACGGATGATCCGTTCCTGGTTGAACAGGTCATATCGCATGACACCCTTTGCGTCCTGGACGGCTTCCTTCGGAGCCGTGTCCACCTCACCTGAGACGACGCCCTTTAGGAGCGCATCGATTTCGTCCTGCGAGAGAATCTTTTCCATAGTGCCGCTGTTACTGAACGACGAATTCCGTGAAATAGGCCGAGCGAACTCCCGATTTCTTAAGGAGACCGTTGATGCGTTGCGTAATTTCATCGCGCAGCTGGAATTTTCCCTGAGTCGTTCTCACCGCATTGACGTCCTTGCTGCTGAGCAGGACAAGAATGGCATCCCGTACCTGAGGGGTGCGGGAGGACAGTTCGGCAGCGACTGCTTCGTTGTCTACCTCGAGCTTGAGGGTCAGCTTCAAATATCGAACCTCGGAGGTATCCGCGAGGTTGACGATGAAGGGATCCAAGTCGAACATGGCGCCCGGCGAAGCGGCCTGACCATGCTTTCCGCCGCCCTCGCTCTTGGATTCAGCCTTTACTTCGGCGAACGCCTTGTGTTCTTCTGAATGTTCAGCACCTTTGCCGGAGCCTCCCAGAAACTTGACCGCCACAAACGCTCCGCCGACGCCGAATATCAAGGCCACAACCGATACGATAATGAGCAGTTTGATGGGGAACGCCGGAGCGGGGGCCGCTACCGGAGTTTTTTCATCGACTGCGGCTGCATCTGCCATAACTCCTCCTCGATTGACTCTTTAACCCACATTATTCATGACGGTTCGTGACGAAACCGCCAAGACGCCTGGCGAGACGGGCACGCGGAGCCCTGAGAGGCCGAAGCATACTTGAAACAGTATGTTGAGGACGCGAAGTGCGAGCCTGCTCGCCTGGCCGTGAGGAAACCACGGCCAGGCTTGTCGCAGCGGCGTATCGGCGGTTGCAGTAGAAGCGTTCATGGATAATGTGGGTTAGCCCGGTGCGGAGACTGCAATGCATATGCCACTACACCCTTGCTGATCTCCGACAGAAGGCGTTGCGAATCGCCAGGTCTGGCGCGCCATTCAATACGAAACGCACCGAAAAAAATACAGCGCATGAGCATCCTGTCAAGCAACCCCTCTTGATACCGTCAATAAGCTGACAGGACGTGGGCTGACAGGCCTCGGAGCGGCAACAGCGGCTGGACGGGAGGACCAGGTGGAGAAAAGCGGGCTGGGAGTGCGCCGGCACTCCCAGCCCGTCATGAGAGAAAGGATCTACCGTTTCAGATTGACCAGTTCTTGAAGGATTTCGTCGGACGTAGTGATCACTCGCGAGTTCGCCTGAAACCCGCGCTGCGCCGCGATCATATCGATAAAGCTCTCGCCGAGATCCACGTTCGACAATTCCAGCGAGTTGGATTTGACCTGCCCGAGCCCGGCACTGTCGGGTGTGCCGGTGACCGGCTGGCCGGAATCGCCGGACTGCGCGAAGGTATTCTTTCCGGTCCTCGTCAGCCCGATGGGATCGGGGAAGCGTGCCAGCACGACCTGTGCCAATGCGCGCACTTGACCGTTCGAGAAACGGCCGTTAATGGTGCCGTTTGCATCCACCGAAAAGGCCTGGAGCGAGCCGGCGGCAAAGCCGTCTTGTGTTTGTTGGACGAGAGCCGACGTCGACCCGAACTGTGTCGTGCCGTCGAGCCCGCTTCCACCGTCGGTCGTCACGCTGGAGCCGAAATTCATGGCGATCGGCTGATCTTGCGTCGCGCCGACAAAGTCCAGTTGCAACTCTCCCGGCACTGTCCCCGAGGTGCCGGCCGCCGTGGCGGTGTCGTACCGGATTACCGTACTCTCCCGATCCAACGTTCCATTCGTCCCGAACGTCAAGGTGCCGGACCCGACTCGGACGATGCCTAAGCTGGCGTCGATGTTGCTGGAATGATAGTTGGCCGTCACCACATCGGACGCTGCTGCGACAGTGTTGTAGTTCCAACTGTTCTCGCCGACCTTCGTGAAGTAGGTCGTCAGCAGATGGCTGTTGCCCAGCGAATCATACACCGTCATCGATGTGGAAAAGTTCGAGGTGGCAGACGGGTCCGACAGCAAGAAGTCCGTGCCGGTCGTCGAGGTCGGTGCCAACATATTGAGGTTGGCCGCCAAGGTATCGCCGCCGTTCGCCGTGACCACAACCGTCCCGGTACCGGTCGTGGAATTGTTCGTCGTTCCGGTCATGCCCGACGCGAATGTGAAGGTGTTGGAGGCATTGACCGACGCGGTGAATCCTGCATAGGCGGCACCCTTGAAGGGATCGTTGGGAACCAGCGCGCGCACGGCGTTTTGAATCGCCGTGGCCAGCGCCGAGCCGGTCAAGCCGTTCGCCACGGTGATCGTCCGGGCTCCATCACCGTTCACGTTGATCGTGAACGAATTGTTACCAGCTGCAGTGGTGGTCACAGAGGCGGCGGAAGCCACGACGTTGCCGCGAACACCCGTCGGGGCGGTGGCCGAATTCAAATTGGCGGCAACGAGAGCGGTGGTCGTGGCCCTCGGCGATGCGGTGGTCGAGGGCAGTGAGATATCGCCGATCGTCCCGGTGATGGTACCGGCAGTATCGGCGAGGAATCCCTGCACTTTGAATCCCGTCGGATCGACCACGTTGTTGTCCTTGTCGAGACGGAACTGGCCGGCACGTGAATAGAAGGTGCCGCCCTGGGCGTCTTTCACGATGAAAAATCCGTTGCCGTCGATGGCAAGGTCCAGCACATTGGATGAGGTCGTCAGCGATCCTTGAGAGAAATTCCCCTGCACAGACGTGAGCGCCACGCCGATGCCGGTCTGGATCGCGCCTGATCCGCCTGAGATCGACGAACTGATTAAGTCCGCAAATGTCGCCTTGCTCCCCTTGAAGCCGACCGTGCTGAGATTGGCGATGTTATTGCCGATGACGGAGAGCGCCGTACCATTGGCATTGAGCCCGCTGACTCCGGCAAACAGTGACGACAGAATTCCCATGGGTGCATGCCTCCTTTTCAGCCCGTTCAGATTCGCCGCTGCTATTGCACTTCCACGACCTCCGACGGATCCACAGTGATCGTTCCGATCGCCAACTTGGGTTGCCCCTCCTCCATTCGGATGCCCGTGACGGTAAGTTGCGCGTGGCCTGTCGCAACAACCGACGCACCCTGCTGATCGACGGCAGAGATGGCATACTCATAGACACCGGGCGGCATGACGGCGCCCTTACTGTCCTTCCCGTCCCATTGTGCTTGGTTGAGCCCGGCCTGGAGGCCGGTGTAGTCCGACGTCCGCACGACTTGGCCGCTTTGATCGAGGATCCTAATCTGCACGCTCGCCGCGTTCTTTTCCAGTGTGTAGGTCAGCGAGGCCTGACCATTTTCCAATTGCGTCAGGGGACGATCGATGCTGACGTGACGTCCGACCATGGGCAACAGTGTGTACTGCAGCGAGGCCGTCTGCGCATCGAGGCTCTTTTGAAGCAGGTCCGCCTGCTTCGTGGTTTGTTCCAACTGACTGAATTGCGCGAGCTGCGAAACGAATTCGGTATTGTCGGTGGGTTTCAACGGATCCTGGTTCTTGAGTTGCGTGATGAGCAATTTGAGAAAATCATCCTGCCCCAACTGTTGAGGTCCTGTTTTTTCCGGTGTCGATTGGGTTCCCGTCGAATTGACTTGTGATACATCGATCATGTCCGGTCTCCCTCTTCCGATCTACGCCACGACATTCAAGAGGCCATGGAGCGACGTGCGTTGTTCATCCTGTCTGTCAGGACTCTGTCCCCAGTTCGCCCCCTGCGAACCCTGATCCGAGGTCTGTCCTTGTTCCTGGGAAGGGCCATGATGGAAGGAACGACCGCCACTCTGACGATCGATGTCCACACGGAATTGTCCCATGTCCAATCCGTTCGCCTGAAACGCTGCCTGAAGGCGATCCTGTCCGTTGATGAGGAATTGTCCCACCTCAGGCCGGTCGGCCGACAAATGGGTATGGACCACATCGTTCATCATGGCCACGCGAATATTCACATGGCCCAGGTCAGGCTGTACCACATCAAACACGACTGATCGCACCATCACCTGTGCGGATTTGTCCGCTGGATCATGGCCGGGCATGGCCGGTTGCGCATGACTCACGAAAGGAGTAGGAGGTGGCGGCGGACCGGCACCTACACCCCCTTGAGCTCCAGGCATGATCGACGCTGTAGACTGTCCGTCCGAAACGTGATGCTCAACACCCGCTGCCTGCGGTAGTTCGATCTGAGCTTGATCATGCAGAGCTCCGTTTTGATCGACCTTCAACTCGCTGAATTGTTTCATCACATCAAAGCTCGATAGATGACCATGCAGTAAGGCCTCACGGATCTTCGATTCACCGTTTCCATCGTTACTGGAGGATTGTGCAGGATTATCAAACGGCAACAGGGCCTCCGTCTTCGATTCCACATTATCCTTGGCACCGCGGGCTGGTGCATGGCCTTCGGAATGTGAAGAAACGGGACGTGCAAGCGTGACTGCCTCCGCAATCCGAGCAGCGTCAGTCATCGGATGGTCGATCCCCCCGTCATTCGGCATCAGTCCGGAATTTAGATTGGGCCGGCCGTCGGATTGTGGCTCAGATCGACCCGTCTCCTGTCCTGAAGCAGCGGCATGAGTTTCCGCATCAGCGACAACGGTCTTTGTATCGGCACTGCCGACAACGGCTTGCAGATTATCTTTTAAGATCGGACCTGCTTGAGCATTGTTCTCCATAGGGCGTGCCGGCATGGCCGACGTCTGTTTTGGTTGATCCCTTGATTGTGTAGCCGCTCCATCTAAGGACGATGCGTCTTTGTGAGTCTCAGGAGCCGTCATTGAAGGCATGGGGGAGGTTGGCAATGTCTGCATAGACATGGAGGACGCTGTTGTTACCCGGTGCTCGTCTTTGGACGATCGAGGATCCTCTTCCGTGGGAACCTGTTCTTGGTTGATCGTCTGTGTGGTGATCGGAACCGGAGTCGGAGCAGATACGGGCTGAGTCTCTGCGCTGTGCGAATCGGAACGGGCATCGTCCGCTACTGTGGACCGTTCACCATCCTCCCTTGCTACATCCTTCCTTGAAGCCTGGGCCGACTTGTTCATGGTCTTGTCAGAACGGTCTCTCTCCAACGTCTTTGAAGACGATGTGTCGGCACGATCCGTACGATCCGTTCGAACCGAGGAACCATCATGACCTCTCGCCTCGTTCACCTGCGGCTTGCTCTGAGATTTGTTCGAGGATCGAATGTCATCCGCCTCGCGACGGTCGGCTCTCCCCTCCTCTCCACGAGCTCGCTGGAGAACCGTCGAGAAATGTTTTCGCGTACCACTGGAACTTGGAGGAGGAGTCGTCCTGACAGACCGAGGACTGCTATCCACAGACGATCTGGACGGAGAGAAGATGTCTGTCGCGATGAAATCCATGGATGTCGTCAATCCTTTTATAAGCCAAGGCGGGAGAATACAAACCCCATGCCAATTGAGCGGCTTCTAACACCGCAGAGAATTAGGTCTTGTGGTGGGAACCGTTACGACTCTGTCGGGAAAGAGGAAAACTTTACTCGGTGGTAGGCAAAAGTAACCTTGACGTCGAAGCAGCCCCTGTTACAGCGGCCCTTCGAGCTGTGGTGAGGGATGTTTCTTGGAGCGATCGTCCGGCTGCCTGAATTGAAAACGCCAATCATATCGGCCGGATTCTGGAGATGAACCGAACCATCCTTCGGCCGTGAAATGCTGATCGGACCTAGACTTACCCTCCGGATAGAATTTGAACTGCAGGCGTTTCCCCCGATCACCCCTCGTTTCATCGGCGTGAAGGGTTCCTGAAATTTCTACGTGGTCTTCAAATCTATCGAGCGCTTGATTCAGCAGCGAACGGAGCACACCGGTGGTCATCGCCTGCGTGAAGGGTTCATCGGGGTCGAACGATTCCGCCTCGGTCGCCCAGACCGGAGCAGTCAGACACATCGACACAACCACGGTGATCACTATTTTCATCATGGCATGACTGTAACCTGTGATCCCAAACCGGTCAAGCCTTCATTCTGAACAACGGAACTGTTCACATTCAGATCAGAGCATTTCAATACCCAACCTGACACGATGGCACCTCGAAATTCGCATCATGTTGGGGACATCATTGACTCCACTGGCCACTCAGAGTTAAGAGGCTCGCCGCGATACTCACGATATGCCCTTGTTCATCGAGGATAGGGATCAGCCAGCCGGTCACGGTTCCCTGACCTTGAGCGCCGCTAAGAAAATTCATCCTCCCGCTTAACAGTAACCCAGGGACGAAGTTTCCATCCGGTGTGGCAATGCACGAAACGCCGTTAGGAGTCTCGCACTCCACTGGAGTGGGACCTGTGCTTGACGCCATCGTGATATTCGCTTCATACGTGCCTGCGATGAGGCGCGCATGAATGCGGCCCGACTGCGTAGCAATGGGCACGTTGGAATCATACGCGATGGTGAAAGGGACTCCGGTCGTGCCGCCGATGGAGCCCGTCAATATCCCGGCAATGTGGCGATCTCTTACGATGAAACGCCCGCTTTCGCCGGCCGGCCTGACATCGCCGGCGTCGATCGTCAGAATGGTACCGCTGGCGCTGAATGGCACTTGCGGCCCGGCCACCGCCGGTGCCGACATAATTCCTTGCGAGCCGATGAAAGATCCGAAAGCAAGCGCTACTGCGCATGTGAACATACGGGCTGATCGAATGCATCGAAGACCGTTCTCAAACATACCAGGTACACCTTCTCGCAATCTGTTCGTAACCAAAACCATTTGTAGTACGTACTATAATGTAATACGGCTCAATCGAACAAGCACACCCTAAACCGGAACAGGACAATTCATGTGCTACGAAAAGCAGAGAGATGATGCGCTATCTGCCCTAGCTACACGATTTCCAGTCTGGCCTAGAAAACGCATTGCAAAAAGTAGTAAATAGTAGCGTCTTATCTGACTCCTGATATCGTTATCGCAGTCGATACTATCGGAGGCTCATATGCTGACTCTCACGTTGGAATATTGGGAAGGTGAAGATGGGTGGTACGTCGGACAGTTATGTGAAGTCCCTGGTGTGATGAGTCAAGGCCGCTCTCTTGACGAACTGCAAGAGAACATTCGAGAAGCTTACGCACTTGTCATAGAGGATAGTCGTTCCCGCCAACATCATTCGCCGTCCTTCTCCATGCCCATCTCTCTTCCAGCCTGATCCAGGCCTATCTTGAAGCGCAGAGAGTTCATTCGAGAGCTTGAGCAGGCGGGATGTGAGCTCACCAGAACCAAGGGCGGACATGACATGTATTACAATCCTGGTACAGGTCGGTCCGCGCCGGTTCCGCGTCATACGGAACTTGACAACTCTCTCTGCAACATCATTCGCAAACAACTGGGTCTGAATCGAGAGTAGGTCGAGTCTGAACAGCTCTTGTCTCCATCAGTAGCTTTGTTGGCGTCGCTCTGTAGAAGAAGACCGCTGATTCGTTCACGACCAAGACAGCACTCATCGCCTCGGCCGCAGCTGTTAGCGGTTTGAAGCTGCTCACTGGAACGAGTGACGACTACTCACTTGACCTAAACCTTCGAGTCGGACAGGACCTTCTCTTGCGCTGAATCGCGCGGAAAGTCTGCGTGATTGGTGGTGATCACACTTGTGCCGATACACAGGGCTACCATCCCTGCCAATGGCGAACTCGCGCAACTTGGCAGCGTTTGCTGGAGTCTTGAGTGGCAAGATTAAATCTGCTCTCCTACACCATGCACGCTCCAAAACCGACCCCATTTGTTGAACAATCGCGCCCCGTAGCGCCGCTCTATCCCCGCCTGTCGGAACACCAGTAGATAGAGGTTCCTCATATAGAGATTCATCGACACGCAGCGCTTTTGCATGGCGCACTGAACAATCCAGGCTAGAAGACCTTGGTGAAGCGAATCTTGTAAAAGTCTCCGGACGGATCAGAATTCAGCTTGCCCGGCGTTCCATTCGGATTTATCGTGGTCACACTCTCTGCGAAGTCTTTGCCCGCTGCAAACATGAACGACATCCCCATCGGCAGAGACATTAGGCGGATTGGGATGTAAAGGAGTCTATGGGGACACAGGCGAACTATATTCTTCGACCGAGTGTTTCATCGATGGACTTCGATGCTGGGCGGAAGAAGCACGATTCGGCGGCATAGTAATTCAACAGGGTTACCCGCCCCCTTCCGGTGATTCGACATAGTGGTACGGAGCCCTTTCTTCTAAACGGAGGTTCAGCCAGAGAGTCAGGTTTGTGGTCAAGTCTTGTTTCTTGTATCAGGTCTGTTTACAATTCGGCTCACGGTCGCGTAGTGCAGACCCAGCACCTCCGCCACCTCTCGCTGGTTGTACCCGTACCGATGGACCGCCTGAACAATCACCGTGTCTCGCTTGGCCTTAGTCAGCTCCCCCTCAAACAACTTCGCGAGTTGAGGTCTGCTTACATACCGTTGGTTCCGAGGGATCTCGGCGATCGCCTCGTACCCCTCCACATACCTTTGAAGCTTTTCTATAAAGTCTTCTCCCCCCAACAATACCTGGGCTTGCACACCCTCCCAGATCGAAGGCCTGTCGATCCCTTCTCTGACAAACCGTCGGTAGTGACTGGCGGCGAGATGTCTATTCTGACTAAATTGACTTAACACCCAATTCACGGCCAGCCATGGTGGACCTTTAGCGACGCCAGCCGTCCCCCGGTAGCTGCTCCATTTCCATTGCTCGACTTTCTCGACGGCCTTGGCCCGGACCGGGTTGAGGACCACGTAGCGACAGACTTCCATCAGATGGCTTTCTTTCTGTATCAGAATGGCTTTATACCGCCCCTGGAACACATGGCCCACTGTTCGGTGACGCCGGTTGTAGCGTTGGGTATAGATGCCGTTGAGTTGGCGCATCCCCTTGGAAAGGTTCGCTTCAGGTGTTTCGATGACGAGGTGATAGTGGTTGTTCATCAGACAGTAGGCATGGCAGAGCCAGTTCAAGCGGTGAACGACCTTCGCCAGGCATTCCAAGAAAATGTGGCGATCCCCATCGTCATCGAAAATATCTTCCCGGGCATTGCCCCGGGACGTCACATGGTAGATTGCTCCGTCAAATTGCAGTCGAAGAGGGCGCGCCATGATCTATACATTTACCATCCGGACGTAAAATATACAAGATACAAGACTTGACCCTATTTATTTATATTTATATTTACTATTTATGACCCTATTTACATTTAACGCGCTCGTTCTCAATGTATTTCCGCTGCTGCTTCCACTCCACGCCGAATGGCGGATTGGCAAGCATATAGTCGAACGTCCATTTCTTGCCGTCCGGCATACGGTCGAAGCCGTCCTTCGTAAATGTATCGCCGAGGATGATGTTGTCGGCGTCTTCGCCTTTGATGAGCATGTCGGACTTGCAGACCGCCCAAGCTTCATCGTTCCAGTCCTGGCCGAAGAGCTTAGGCTAGGCATCGGCGTTGAGATCGCGGATGTATTTCTCCGCGACGGATAACATGCCTCCCGTGCCGCAGGCGGAATCGTAGATTGTTTTGACGACGTGACTGCGGGCCAGGTCTTTCTCCGGCGAGAGGAGGAGATTAACCATGAGCTTGATGACTTCGCGCGGAGTGAAGTGCTCTCCCGCTTCCTCGTTGGATTGCTCCGCGCCGATCCGAATGAGTTCCTCGAAGACGTACCCCATTTGCATGGGGCCCACGCGCTCGGGTGAGAGATCAATCTTCGGATCAATGAAGGCCTTGATGACGAGATAGAGCAAATCCTTCTCGGCCAGGTAGGCGATTTGCTCGCCGAATTTGAATCGCTCCATGATGGCGCAGACGTTGGGTGAGAAACCATTGATGTAGTTGTTGAGATTCGGCCCGAGATGGTTCGGATCGTCGAGTAGACCGTTGAACCCGCTGCCCTTTTCAGGCTTCGCCATTGTGAATTTGGAGAGATTGTAAAAGGGTACTTTGGTGATTTTGGAAAGCCGGTGCCGGATGATGTTGTCGCCCTTGGTCTTGATGGCAACATGCTCCTTCAATACTTTCGCCTTCGTCGGAGCCAGAATGCAGTCAACGCGTCGCAGAACCGTCAGCGGTAGAATGACCTTGCGGTACTCGTTTCTCTTGTATGGCCCACGGAGGAGATTGCAAATGCCCCAGATAAAGTTGGCGATCTGGGAATGAGTTTCAGCGACCATCAACTATCCTCTTTTAGCGGAAAACATCCGTCTTGGAATGTATTTAGGGAAAACGTTCGGCCGCCGCAGAATACCTTCATTCGCACATGAAGTCATCCCATCGTTGGCTTTGCGTCTCAGAGCAATGACAAGAACTCTTCCACGGTGAGTCCAGCGTTCCGAATGAGAGCCCGGAGTGTCCCTACAGATAGCTCTTTGTGTTGGGGGATCGAAAGATTGACTCGAACGTTCGCCTTTACCATCAGGACATGACTGCCCACTTGGCCAATTTGTTCCCACCCTGCCTTGCGGAAAGCCTTGACAGCCTCCTTTCCGGAGATATCGGCTAATCTCGCCATTCGCTAGACTACCACCACAATTGGTTCTTGACCGGGCTTTGTGGGAAGAGCCTTCATCGCCTTTTGGTCTTCGGCCCACAGCCACGCGGTGATGGCTTCCTTGATGTTGTCAACGGCTTCTTTTTCATCTTTTCCTTGAGAGACACAGCCAGGAAGCGCCGGGCACTCTACGACAACCCAGCCATCTTCCGCTTGTTCCAATGTTACGTGGAAAATCATTGCGCCTTACCTCCCTTCTTTCGACGGTTCCACTATATACCACATACCACGACCATACCTCTGGCACCCCATCTTCCTTAATTACTCTTCCCGCAATCCATCCATGACCGGTTGCCACGCTGCCCACCGGGCGGGGAACTAGCCCGCCACAACGTGGCAATCACTGCAAGAGCCATGGGCCGAGAAGTCGGGGGCGGACCTTGAATCGTGCACGGTGTCGGAGAGTAGATTCGACCTTGCCACTCAATACTCCAACAACCACTGTGTTCGCTAGCAATTATGGCGTTTGTGCCAGCAGTTGTTCGGTAAGTTTCGCAGCCCGATCCGCTTTGACCTGCGCGAGGATCGCGCCGGCGGTCTTGGCTTTCACCATTCTAAGGATTTCGATCGCTTTCCGGTCGGGCATCCGTTCGAGACGCAAGGCGGCATCTTCAGACGGCATGGACTCGTACATCTTGGCGAGCTGCGTCCGTTGGTCCTGCGCCACACGCTCCTTTTCCGCTTGGAGCTTCGCTTGTTGAGTGGGGACTTTGGCCTGCGCGCTCTGGATCTTCTTTTCCAAGGCTTCGTTCTGGTCCAAGAGCTCCTCAACCTGGCCTCTCACGATCATGAGCCGCTGTTCGTTCTGGCGAATCGTTTGCTCGCGCCGGTCCAGATCGCGCTTTCGCTGGTCCAGCATATCGAGCACTTCACGAGGGAAATCGATCGCCGGCCCTTGCGTCGCGGGCGGCGCCAACAGCTTGGCACCGTCTTCGTCCGATTCCGCGCTTGAGCTCTCTGTATCCTGCACTCGTGGCGGCACTCCCGGCTTCAGCTCGCTCGTCGTCATCGGCTGTGTGTTGTATTTTGGTTCGGAGGAAGCCTGTCCCAATTGCACCATGATCCAAAAAAGAACCGTCGAACCGATGATCCCGCCGACCATCGTCCAAAACTGAGACTGCCGGTTCATCCTCGACACCGGTCTTACCGCACGTTCAAAGCCGCTGAAACCGACATAATCTGTCCAGCCCTTGAGAGATCGTGCCTTCATGATTGGCTCGCTTTGCCGACGGAATACCGGCGGCTCGCCGCTTCATCTGTCATCCGCTGTTCCTGACGTCCCGCCTCGGTACATTGCGCTTCGCGGCGCTTATCGGCGACAACATCAAGAAGCCTGCGCTCCTGGTTGGCTTCGACAAGAAGCGCTTTGGTGTGCTGCCAAGCCTCAACCGCTTGGTCGATCTCGCCACGCACTCGCCGCAGCGCTGCCTGTTGTGAATCGATGCGTCCCTGCCATTCCAGCCATGCTTCGATCGTCAACCCTTGCGCTGATTGCCGATCATAGATGACGACATCCTTCTGAATCTGGGCTTCGATGTCTCGACACCGCTCCTCGCTCTGAGTCAAGATACGTGTGACCTGCGCCAATTCCATCATCAGGCGCTCTACATCCTGGGCGCGCAGTTTCCGCAAGGACTCAAGGCTCATGCCGCCTGCTGGGCCAGAGCCTCAAGTTGTTGCACCGAAGCGGGCAAACCGGCCGGTTGGTCGATGTCTTGTCGCAAATAGGCATTGATCGCCTCCTGCGCTTGAACAGCACGATCGAGCGCGGCATTCATTCCCGGCTTATAGGCTCCCAGCACGACCAAGTCTTCAGATTGGCGATACCGGGCCACCAATTCGAGGAGTTTTCTGGCGGCCTCGTAATGTGTCCGCCCGACGATATCCCGCATCACGCGGCTGGTACTCTGGAGAAGATCGATGGCGGGGAAGTGATTGCGTGCGGCCAATGTGCGCGACAGGACGATATGGCCGTCCAAGATCGAGCGGGCGGCATCGGCGATTGGATCGGTGAGATCATCGCCGTCCACGAGCACCGTATACAGTCCGGTAATGGTCCCTGGACCCGGTCCGGTCCCTACACGTTCCAGTAGTTTCGGCAAGAGGGTAAACACAGAGGGGGTATAGCCTTTGGTCGTCGGAGGCTCCCCGATCGCCAAACCCACTTCCCGCTGGCTATAGGCCAATCGCGTCAGCGAATCCATCAACAACAGGACCTGTTTCCCCGCATCACGGAAGTATTCGGCGATGGTGGTGGCCACCAACGCCGCACGTAACCGTATGAGCGGGGCTTGGTCGGAGGTCGCCACCACCACCACCGAACGCCCAAGTGCCTCTGCGCCCAGATCGCGTTCCAGGAACTCGTTGACCTCGCGGCCGCGCTCTCCGATCAGGGCGATGACATTGACATCCGCCTTCGTGTACCGGCTGATCATCCCCAACAGCACACTCTTCCCGACCCCTGAACCGGAAAAGATGCCCATCTTCTGGCCACGTCCGCATGTCAAGAATCCGTTGATCGCGCGGACGCCGAGATCGAGCGGAGTGCGGAGACGGGCTCGTTGCAAAGGGTTCGGTGCAGCCGCATACAGTGGATAGCGTTCTGTGGTCATCAACCGCCCCTTGTCGTCCATCGGATTTCCACAGCCGTCGAGAACCCTTCCCAACAAGCCGGGTCCGACGGCGAGATTGGCCACGTGGCCGGACATGGTAATTCGACTTCCAGGCCCGATCCCTTGCATGTCGCCCAGCGGCATGAGAAGGACCCGGTCTCCGCGAAATCCCACAACCTCCGCGGCAATCGGCTCTCCAACCACCTCTCTCGTAATTCGGCACAGTTCTCCGACAGTCGTCATCGGCCCGTACCCTTCCACGACGATTCCAACTGCTTGGGCCACCCTTCCGGAAACTTCGATGGGGTCGATGCGCTCGATCAAATGACTAAGACTCATGATGAGCCCTATTCCTAAGGGCATCGCCCAAGCGGACTAACTGGGTATCGAGGGAAGCATCGATCAATCGTGTTGCGGTGTGCAGAAGACAGCTACCCCGTTGGAGAGACACCACCGGCTCGATGGTCAGCGTCGGTGCGACACTCTGCCTTGTTGCAAGCTCCTCTCGAACCTCTTCAAGTACGGCTGCGTCTGCCGGATGCACTTGTATCACCACACTGTCCGACTCTTGAATCGTGCCCAGCGCCGCCTTGACTTGCACCACGATTTGTTCGCGACGGGACTCGGCCGACTCATGCAGTATTTTTGACGTGATCTGAAGCGCGAGCGCGATGATTTCGTCGTCGACCGTCCGCTGAAGCGCGGACCGAGCGGCATCGAATTTTTCGGCGGCCTCGGTCAGCACCGCCAGATCTTGTCGGCGCTGCGCTTCGGAATGTCGTCGGCCCTCTGTCAGCCCACGCTCATAATCCGTCAGGCCATCCTCCCCTCGGAGTGTGCCGTCATCCCCGAAGGTCTGAAACGGCAGGCTCTGCAGCCGTACCCCGCCGGACCGTACGGCGGCATGTTTCAGGACCGTATGGTCGTTGCGCAACCGATAGAGTTCCAGCGCACGGCGCACAGTGGCCAACACAGCGTCATTGTGAAAGGGTTTCATCAGGAAATCGACGGCGCCGGCCTGCATCGCACGGACGGCAAGTTCGACCGAAGCCGCTCCGGTCATCACGATTCCAATCATGCGACTGTCGATTCGCTGCGCTTCCTCCAGAACTGCGATTCCATCTCGATCCGGTAATAAGACATCGACGATCAGCAGAGCGGGAGCTGCCTGCTTCACAATCGAGAGCGCTGATTGTCCGGAATCGGTAACCTGAACGGGCACGCCTTCCCGCCGCAACAGTTCGAGAAACAAACTTCGAACCCCTTCGTCGTCATCCACCACCAAAACCGTCCCCTGAAGTCGTGGAACGCTTCTATGAGGAACGGTCAACGCCGGGATGGTCGTTCCCGTCACTACAGCATCTCCTCTCCTGAACCGGCGATGACGATCCGACCTTCTTCTTCAAGTTTTCGGCAGACTTTCAAGATATTCTGCTGAGCTTTCTCGATATCGGACACCTTGACGGGCCCTTTGGCCTCCATATCGTCCTTCAACATGTCAGCGGCGCGACTCGACATGTTTTTGAAGAACTTCTCCTTCACCTCCGGATTGGCGCCGCGGAGAGCCAATGGAAGATCGTCCTTGCTGATCTCTTTCATCAATTCCTGTACACCGCGATCGTCGACTTTTATCAGGTCGTCGAAGACGAACATGAGCGCCCTGATCGCGTCCGCCAACGGCTGGCTCTTCTCCGCAATCTTGACCATAATGCCGCCCTCGTTGGCCTTATCCATCCGTGTGAGAATGTCGGCGATCACCTCAGGCCCTCCGATGCTCTGTGAACCCAGTCCTTTACTCGCCAGCAACGTCTCTTGCATGCTTTGGCTCAGTTCTTCCAAGACATCCGGCTGGACCTCCTCCATGGTGGCGAGCCGGAGCGCCACGTCTCCCCGCATCGATTCCGGCAGCCCGGCGAGCACTTGTCCGGCTTGATCGCTTTCAAGATGCGCGAGAATGACCGCCACCGTTTGCGCATGCTCGACCTTCAACATTTGGACAAGCGTTTTCACATCGGCCCATTTCAGCGCCTCCAGCCCCGGATAGCTTTTCCGGGTCATCGATTCGATGATCCGCGCCGCCTTTTCCTGACCCAATGCCTTGATGAGCACGGTCTTGATGAACTCTTTTCCCTGAAATTGAACCTCCCCGGAGGCGCTGGCAGCCCGAAAATCCGAGATGACCGCATCTTCCTCATCCCGAGAAATGTGGGCGGTGCCGTTCATGAAACTTCCCAGCCGCTTGATTTCTTTCGGGTCGAGTTGCTTCATGACCTGGGCGGCCGCTTCTTCTCCGATGGCTCGAAGAAGAATGGCCGCCTTCTGTTCACCCGTCAGATTCTTGGCCATTGCCGTGCGCTAGGTAGGATTCTTGAGCCACTGCTTCACAACCACAGCCGTCGTGTCGGGATTCTTTCTTGCCATGTCGATGACTTGCGCCCGGTCCGGCGCGCCGGCCAATGAGGCCTCAGCTGTTCCGAACGAGCCGGGCAGCGCAGACATCGACGCTTCAGTCGGCGTCTGTGTCGTCGCCGAACCCAACATGGCCAACAATGGACGGACTACGAACATGAGAATCACCGTAAACAGAAGGATTCCGACCGCATAGCGGAGATACGGCAACCATGGCTTGGAACCTGACACCATGGCTTCTGCCGCCGCACTCTGCGGCTCGTCCGGTTCCGCACCGAATTGAACATTGACGACTTGAACCTGATCCTGCCGCTCGGCCGAAAAACCCATCGCCTTCTTGACGATCTCCTCAATCCTTTTCAGATCTTCTTCCGAACGTGGAGTATATTTACGCGCGGCAGCCGGCGCATCCGCCGATTGTCCATCACCGGTCTTGGCTGCTTCATAGATTCCATCGACCAGCACGGCCACGGACAATTGTTTAATGACGCCCACCGGCTCGACGATTTTTGAAACAGTTCGACTGATCTCGTAATTGACCGTTTCATTTTTCGTCTGACTGTTGTTCGAACTGGTTTGCGCAGGCTCTTGATCCGTTCCCGGCGGGACGTTCGATTGCACGCCCGGCACGCCGCCGCCGACGCCGTTGGTGCCGTTGGCCTTTTCCTGCCCCCGCTGTTCGCTCCGCACGACCTGGCTGTTCGGATCATACCGCTCTTCCGTCGTCTCGACCTTTCGAAAATCCACTACGCTGGAGACACGCACCACGGCCTTGTTGGCTCCGACAATCCGCTCCACCATCGTTTGGATACGTGTTTCCACATCCTTTTCGATGCTGCGCTGATAGTCGAGCTGCATATTGGTCAAGCGGGAGGTTTCGTCCGCCGTGACGGTCGACAACATACGGCCGTGCCCATCCACCACGGTCACATCGCGGGCCTGCAGGCCTTCTACGCTGCTTGATACCAGGTGAATGACCCCTTGCACCTGCGACTGACTCAATTGTTGTCCGTTGCGAAGCGCCACGATCACGGATGCTCGGGCTTTCTCCTGTTCATTGGCGAAAAGTCGCCGTTCCGGAATCGCCAGATGAACCCGCGCTCGTTCGACTTCCGGCAGCTGTGCAATGGTTCTCGCCAACTCGCCCTGTAAAGCGCGACGATAGTTGAGCTTCTGGACGAATTCGGACATGCCGATCGACGTACGATCAAAAATCTCGAACCCGACCCCTCCTCCGTGGGGAAGCCCTTGGGTCGCCAGTTGCAGCCGCAAATCGTGAACTTGGGCGCTCGGGACCAGCACGGTCGATCCACCGCCGGTCGTTTCGTACGGCACCTTCGTTTCTTTCAACTTATCGATGATGGCGGCGGCATCTTCGCCGCTGAGATTCGTGAACAACACCTGCATGTCGGGTTGCTGCGTCCAGAGTGCGAGAGCGATGAGGCCCGCCACCGACCCGGCCAGAGCGATGAGGATGATCATCCGCTGATTGATGGAGAACTTGGAGAACATGCTAGCCGCTCCTCTTCATCGCGCACGACCGATTAGCAGGCTGAGGTACTGACGCCAGAATAACTTCAGGATGCTCAAAAAGGCTGTCCAGCAAGGCCGCAGCGAGCGAAGAGCGAGGCGTACGCTTCGGTACGTTGAGCCTCTGAGCGACGCGAGAACGCCGCTGGCTGGCTTTTTCAGCATCCTGTTACACCTGCATCCGTTGAATCTCTTCATAAGCCGTAACCAGCTTGTTCCTGATTTGCATCATCAATTGAAAAGACACGTCTGCCTGCTGCAGCGCGACCATCGTACGATGCAGGTCCTGCGTTTCACCTGCCGTGAGGGCCTCCACCGCTCGGCCGGCTTCCAGCTGCGTGTCGTTGACCTTTCCGATCGCGGATTTGAGAGAATCCAAGAATCCGGAGGTGCCGGCCGTTCCTGCCGGCCCGGCCGGCACCACATCGGGAATGGGAGCGATACCGGATGTCGGACCGTAAATCTGACTCATCATTACCTCCCGATCTCGAGCGCTTTGTTCCACATCGCGCGTGTCGCATTGATCGCCTGGACATTGGCTTCGTATGCGCGCGACGCGCCGATCATGTTCACCATTTCTTCCATGACGCTCACATTGGGGAGACGTACGAACCCTTTGGAATCGGCATCCGGATGATGGGGGTCATACATGAGCTGCCCGGGTTTGTGATCCTCCACAACACGCGAGACGGAGACGCCTTCAAGCGCGTGCGACGAAGGCCCGACGGCGACTTGGCGAAAAGCCCGCTGAAATGCGTTGGGCACCGCCGTCGAACGAAACACGACATCCCGCCGTTTATACGGACCACCGGTCGGCGTTCTGGTCGATTGAGCATTCGCAAGATTGCTGGCGATGACATTGAGTCGTCGACGTTGGGCATCCAATCCGGAAACCGATACGGCCATACTGTCGGACATTTCCATGGAACACCTCCGTGAAAGCAGGTTAAGGTTGAGGCTGAGGTTAAGATGTAGACCGGCATGAACGGGCGTCGCTCAGCTTTGACCTTAGCCTTGATCTGATTTTCTATCGCGCATCTCGTATCGCACTCAGTAAGCTGGTAAATCTCTTGGCCAGTATCGTGGCAGCCGCGTTGTACTGCATGGCGTTCTCGGATAATTTGGCCATCTCCAACTCAAGATTGACGGAATTGGCGTCCAGCGGGAGGTCTCCGGCCGGGACTTCACTGAGTTTTCCCGTGACTGCCTGAATGCCCTGTCGTCCGTGAGCGCCGAAGTGTCCGGACTGGGTCGCAGCCATGACGATCGGCAGACGTCCCTTGCGGGCCGACTGCAATTGGTCCATAAAGGTCAACTCCGACGCGCGATAACCCGGCGTTTCTTCGTTGGCCAAGTTCGAGGCGATCACGCGTTGCCGCGCGCTGCGAAGGTCGAGGGTCCGTTCCAACAGCCGCATGGTCCTGTCAAAGATCGTCATGGATTTGTTCCTTTTCTCATCGCGCTACATGGGGGCACTTTCCTTGATCATGCAACCTCGATGCCTGTACATACGTTGCGGCAGACAGAACCCATCGTGTTTGACACGTATCCTTCTCTTTCGCCTCGACCTGCAATCTGGCCTCATCGCCTGACGATCAGACCGGGCAAAAAATACCGCTCGGTCATTCTTGCCTTGTCTAGGATGGCGCGGAGATCGAACAGGATCCTTCACCCTCTCGATACTCTCGCAGTTTATTTCGTAACGTACGAATGCTGATGCCGAGCTCCTTCGCCGCGTGCGTCCGATTGTCCTTCACTCGCGCCAACGTCTTAAAAATCAGCTCTCTCTCCATTTCCCACAGCGATCCATTGGCCTGCTGTTGCGGAGGACCAGGTAGGACCGGCGTTTCTCCGCTCTGTTCAGGTGGACAGTGTTCGGGAAGAATCGGGCCATGTCCCGCCAGCAACACCGCTCGTTCCATGACGTTCTCCAACTCACGGACGTTTCCTTTCCATGTCAACCGTTGCAAGTGAGCGCTCGCGCTTTCCGACAGGGTGGGTTGCGTCAGACCGTTTCTCATGGCCGACTGGCCTACAAAATGCCGCGCAAGCAAGGGAATATCGATCGTGCGTTCCCGCAGGGGGGGAACCGTGACCGGAAAGACGTTGAGACGGTAGTACAGATCCTCCCGAAAGCGTCCTTGTTCGACTTCTCGATAGAGCGCCCGATTGGTCGTCGCGATCACGCGAATATTAATTGAAACGGGATCGCGCCCCCCGATCCGATCGACCTCACGTTCCTGTAGCACGCGCAACAACTTTGCCTGAAGGGTGAGATTCATTTCACTGATTTCGTCCAGGAGCAGCGTGCCGGTATGAGCCATCTCAAACTTGCCGATTTTTCTGATCAACGCACCGGTGAATGCACCGCGCTCGTGGCCGAAGAGCTCGCTTTCGAGCAACCCATCCGGCAGGGCCGCACAATTGACCGCGATGAACGGCCGATGCGCCCGCGGGCTCCGGTTATGGATGAACCGGGCCAGCAGTTCTTTTCCGGTGCCGCTCTCCCCCTGAATCAGGACGGTGGCTTGGCTGGACGCCACTCCTTCGATGGTACTGATGAGACGGATCATTCCTGGGTCTTGAGTTAAGAGGGCTCGGTTTTCCGTCGGATGGGGCGAGCGATCAGGGGCCGCCCCTTCTTCTCGTCCCGATTTGAGATTCGCGATGACCCGTTCCAGCACGTCCATTGAAAACGGTTTCAAGAGATACTCGCTGGCACCCAACTTCATGGCCTCGACGGCGGTTTCGATGGCTCCATAGGCCGTCATGAGAACGATCGTGGCCTGGGGAGCGCGCGCCTTGACTTCCTTGATCAAGTCGAGACCGTTCAGACGCGGCATCCGGAGATCGGTCAGCACCATCCAGGGACGAAAGCGGGCAAGCCGGTCGATGGCATCCATCCCATCGACCGCGCCTTGCACCGAGTAGCCGAGTCGCTTGACCGTCTCCATCAATGCGGTTCGCATCGATGGGTCGTCATCGACGATGAGGATGCGTTCGCTTTCGTCATCATGTTCAGAAAGAAGGTTCCCCTTCTCGCGGTCATTCATGAGACCATTCCTCCGCTATCACCGCCTCATGCTCAATAGGGAGCGCGTCGCTGGATCCAGGTTCGCTCCGCATTCCGCCTTGCGCTTCATTGGGATCCTCGCCGATTGAAGGATGCGGGAGAATAATCGAGCATGCGGTGCCTTGCCCGACCGTGCTTTCGACATCGATCCGTCCTTGGTGCGCTTCGACGATCGAATACACAATGGCCAGGCCGAGGCCGGTTCCCTCGTCCTTCGTCGTAAAAAACGGATCGAATATGCGCGAGCGATGTGCCGGGTCGATGCCCAGGCCGGAGTCGCGTACGGTCAGCCGGACAGCGGGTATGCCGAGTGCCTGCCTCGGTTCTTGAGACAGACTGATCGCCAAGACACCTCCATGCGGCATCGCCTGAACCGCATTGACGATCAAATTTACGAGGACTTGCTTCAGCTGGCCGTCGTGACACCAGATCGCATGCACCTCCCGACCGATATCCACGCTGATGTCAATCGGAACCTTGGTCAGCGCATGAGCGGCTAACTTGATCGATTCCCCGATTAACGGCTCGGCTACATGCCAATCACGGGCCATGCGGACCGGCCGCGTGTAAAGCAAGAGATTCGCCAACAAGCGATCCATCGACTGGACGGCCTGCGAGATCTGCCGAGCATAGCGCTTGGCGGAGGAATGCTCGGCGAGATCGCGCTGCAGCATGGATGCGAACAGCTCCACGCTGCCCAAGGGATTTCTGATTTCATGAGCGATCCGACCGATCAACTCTCCCATGGCCGCCAGCCGTTCTTTGCGTTGCAATTGTTCTTCAAGCTGATAGATGCGCGTGATGTCCTGAAACAGAATGAGGTGGCCGGAACACTCTCCGGAATCGTTGCGGAGCGGAACCCGGCTGATGGAGAGAACGGTCTGTCCGATGCGTTGCGGCCGATCACACAGGCCGAGGCCCGCATCCGCCAAGACATCCGTCGCACGACGGTTCCGCAGTTCCGCATCCGTAGCGCCCAGCAACGTCTCAGCGGCTCGATTACTGCGACTGATCGTCTCGCCATCGTCCACCACCAACACCCCGGTGGATAAGGACTCTAGAACTCCATCCAGATGCACACGCATGGCCTCATTGTCGCCGAGCTGTCGACGAAGGGCCTCGTTGCTCCTCGCCAACTCCAGATCCATCTGCTCCACGCGTGTCGTGAGCGCGCCGTATGACTGTTGCAGCGTATGAGCGGCCTCATCAAAACTTCTGAACGCGGCGTGCAACAGCTCCCGTTCCTCCGGATGTCCGGTCACGGCATTCGTCATAGCTCTTCCGGTCTCCCCGAACGATCCACCGTCCGTAAACTCGTTTTCAGGGACGAGGATAGTCGATTCAGCATCGGATCATCCGTGGCATCGAACTCGGCCAGCGCGACGGTCGCGCGGTCGTATTGTTTCAACATCGTCCAATGTCGGGCGGTTTGGAGACGCGCCCAATCGGCCTGGGACACGTTCGGTTTCTTTTCCAACACTAATTGATAGGCCGCGATGGCCCGCTCATGTCGATTCAATCGCGACAAAGTATCCGCAAACGATACGAGCGTATCGGATGATTGCGGCGCGCCGACTTTGAACGCCTCTTCATAGGCCAGCGCAGACTCTTCGAATTTCTCCAGTTCGCCCAGCGTCTTGGCCAACTGGATATACATGGCCGGTCGTTCAGGATGAACGAGATGGCGCAAAAGCCAAGTGCGGCACAGATGGAGAAGCCCTTGGAGATCCCGTTGTTGCCGCATGGCATCTATCAGAAGATGCACGACCTCTCCATCGTGTTTTCCGAGAGGGAACTGAAACCGACATCGCTCCAACACTTTTCTGGCGGCTTGAGGATCCCGTTGATCAAGATAAATCTTTCCGAGGCCGATCAAAGCGGATTCGAGCAATGCTGAATCGCGGTGCGATTTAACGACCTGTTGATGCAGCCGTATGGCTTCCGGCGCGAATCCCAAGCGCCGATGAGATTCCGCGATGTCAAGCAATAGAGGGGACCGCGCATAGTGTTGTTCGGCCATTGCCCCATGCCTGTGAAACAGACTCACGACCGTCAGATCGTCTCGCGATGCGATCGCCGCCTCTATCCACGGTATCAGAATGGCCGACAGACGCTCTGAGGCTTTCACGGCCCATGGATCGTTTTTATCGGCGGCTTGAAGCGTGATTTCCTTGTAGGTGTGCAGCGCTCGATGCATGTCGCTTGCACGTTCGTAACCGTTGCCGATGTAATACAGAGCCTCACTTCCCATCAGGTTACCGGCTTCTCGAGTCGCAATCTTTTCGAGCAGCGACCGGTAGGACGCGTCGGTCTGGTCCGGAACCGGCACATTGTGCATCATGGCGCTGACCGTGAGCCCGAGCGAATTGCTTCCGGCCGGCGACATGTTCTCCGCGCGCAGCGCAGCGAGCCGGAGTGTGGCCGTCGCATCCCACTCGCTGTCCGGATAGAGCGAGGGAATCAGCGCATAGACGAACTCCGCGAGCGGCTGTTTGGCCCTCGCCCGCAACCCTTCGGCTACATGCAGCAAAGCCGTCGGCGCATATTCATGGCGGGGATAGAGATTATAAAAGACCAGCATGAGTTCTCGAGCGGAAGCCTCATGCTGCAGTTTCATTTGCGTGACGGCATACCGCTGAAGAGACAAGGGATCGCCTCTCAGGAGATGCGGCCACCGTCGATAACCGATGTCGAAGATCGGCTGCGCTTCGGAAAATCGTTGTTCTCTGAACAGCGCATGGGCCAATCCCAATGTCGATCCTTGAAGGGACGACTCGTCGTCGCTTTGCTTTCGCGCGTCGGCAAACGCATGCTCGGCATCGTTCCATTTCCCCATGGCCATGAACGTATAACCAAGACCCAGCAAAGCCCGATTGCTATCGAACGGAACATTGACGGAATGGGCCATGGCTTGCTCGTAAAACGCTTGTGCCTCTTGGAACGCGCTTTGTTCGAAATATAAATCCGCGATCCGCCACTCTGCTCTTCGGGCGTTTGCCGATTGTGGATGGTCCCGCAGGAGTTTTTTGTACTCCACGATCGCGTCGGATCGGGATTGCCCCGAGGCATCATCATGCAACAGCAGCTCGACCAGAAAGGCTCTCGCCGATGGGACGAACGGACTTTCAGGATATTCCTTTACGATTTTTTCAAAGAAGCGTTGCGCCTCCGACCATGCGTTCTTCCTGTACGCGGACCGGCCTTCTTGCCAAACCAGTGCGTCAATCCCCGAAGATTGGCCTTCCTGGCGAGGGCCGTCATCCGGCAGAGATTGCACGGGGCGTTCAACCGGCATCGGATTCCGCATCGAGGTTGCTCGTTCGGTTGCTGCGGCGATCGGGATCTTAGGGGAAGGAGACGGGGGGACCTCCCCGATGGCCGCGGAGGGGAGCAACATCCAGGCGGCAATCGAGAATAGAAATGGACAATATGCTAGGCGGCATTGATGCACGGCGATAGGGCATCAGCAAAGCTCATGCCTGTATCCATGTAGGAAAATCACTGGAAATCAGGAGAGTTATCTAAAGAAATCGCGCCGCTCTGTGGATCGCGTCAGGAATGGCGCCGACTAGGTCGACAGGTCGTCAATCTTTTGACTTGAGGGACGCGGCCACAGCGGAAGGGTTTCCAAATGAGATCGCGGATCCACCCCCCTACGCTTGAGTTTTTCAACCAATGTCGTTCGGTTCAGTTGGAGCAGTTGGGCCGCCCGTGAGGTGACGCCGTTGGCTTTGCGCAAGGCTTCCATGATGAGATGTTTTTCGTATTGCTCAACCTCTCTGGAAAGATTGATACCATCCTCACTGAACCGGATGAACTGTTCCTTGAGTTCGGTACCGGACGACCTCCGACAGATTTTTTCGGGGAGATCTTCGATGGAAAGGGCTCCGTGCTTCTTGAGCACGACCAACCGCTCGATCATGTTCTCCAGCTCCCGAATGTTGCCGGGCCAGTCGTATTCGGTCAACAGACGGAGCGCGTCGGCAGCAAGGCCTGAAACCTCGGAGTGCTTGGTTTGATTGAAACGAGTCAGAAAATGATCGATCAGGAGCGGAATGTCGCTTCGGCGTTCTCGTAGCGGAGGGATGACGATGGGAATGACGTTGAGCCGATAGAACAGATCTTTGCGAAATCGCTTTTCCTCAACCAGCGTTTCCAAATCCTGATTCGTCGCGGTGACGATACGCACATCCACATGAATCGTCCGATTTCCTCCGACGCGTTCGAATTCCCGTTCCTGCAACACCCGTAACAGCTTCACTTGCAACGGCAGACTCATTTCGCCGATTTCATCGAGAAAGATGGTCCCTCCGTTTGCCAATTCAAAGCGTCCCATCCGTGCGTGCGTGGCTCCTGTGAACGCGCCTTTTTCGTGCCCGAAGAGTTCCGACTCCAGCAGATTCTCAGGGATGGCGCCGCAATTCACCGGGACCAGCGGGCGATCCTTTCGGAGGCTATTGAAGTGAAGCATGCGGGCCACCAACTCCTTGCCGGTGCCGCTCTCGCCTTGAATCATGACCGTGCTGTCGCTGTCGGCGACTTTTTGGACGAACTCCATCACATGTCGGATCGGCTCGCTGGCACCGATCATCTGTTCCAACCGATATTGATCGCGTACGGCCTTCCGCAAGAGGTGATTTTCTTGCCGAAGTCGAAGGACCTCCGCCGCCCGCCGAACCACCACGGCCACGGCTTCAAGATCAAACGGCTTGGTAATGAAGTCGAATGCGCCGGACTTCATGGCGCGAACCGCTGTTTCAATGGTGCCGAATCCGGTCATCATGATGGGAATGATTTTCGCGTCGAATTTCGCCAGGCGATCGATGATCGCGAGTCCATCGATATCGGGCAACTGAAAATCCGTGATCACGATATGGACCACCGATTCCTTCACCGCCTGGATTGCCGCCGCACCGTCCTCGGCAGTGGAGACGTTATACTCCTCCTGCATCAGGGCTTCTTGCAGAACATCCCGCACGGCAGGGTCGTCATCGACAATCAGCACATGGAGTTGACTCATACCTACATGTCCTTTGGAATACGAAAGGAGAAACCGAACCTAGAATAATGACCACCGGCAAGCAATGCAAGCCGTATCAATAAAACCGGCAATCGAGCTATCGACCTATCTAGAACGAGAGGACCTTTCTTGACGGATTCTTCGGCCTACCTATTGATACTGTGAGAGACGAAAGGCCGGATGCCGGTGGTGAGGCTGTCCCTGTATGCCGCTGAGTCGCAAAGCTTCTGGGATTTTTATTGGTCGCGTTGGTTGCGGGGTATGACGGAGGGTGTTATATAGCGGCTCGCGGATACAGTATAGGGTGCGAGACAGGCAGTGCTGGTGTGGGAGGACAACAGATGAGGCGTACAGGCTTGCTGATCAGGTGCGTGATGATTGTTGCGCTCTTCTCCACGATGAGCTGCGCACAACTGATCCCACAAGACCCCAAATACTATTCCTCGCGTCTCTATGACCTGCCCTATGAGCGAGTGTTTAATGCCGTGCATGCTCGTATGGCTGAGTACCCGATGGGCGTGAGGGAAGCCGATCAGACTAAGGGGATCGTCAAGAGCCGCATCGGCAGGACAACGCCAGGCATCGATGCAACCGGTGGCTACCAGGTCACCGTGGCCGTCTCGCAGGTGGGCAATCGGACCCGAGTGACCCCGGATTGGAAAAAGACCGCCTCATCAGCACCGACCAACACTCACCTGCTTCCAGTCAGTATCGACGAGCGTCCACTGCTCTATACGGAATTCTTCGACGAACTCGACAAGCACTTACAGTACTGAGGAATCCCTTAGGACTTTACAGCCGGGACAGCAAAAACCAGACGCGCGCTGACGTATGGCGCATCAGCGTGTTCAATCAGCCATTCTTTCCAGTGTCTTTTGACACGTTCATCTTTCCACCGTCATTTCGTTGTGATTGTAAAGAATGAGTCTTCAATATTGTCGTTGCTGGAATGGGTCCGATTCACGGATGAGTTCAGGTGGAGTCGTCGGCCCGTAGTTCCTATCCACACTGTGTTCCCACACGCCGTCATGTTTCGGATTCATTCCCCACCCGCGTGCGTAGATCAACTTCACGAGGGGCTGTCCTTCAGGGCCGACGCCGATCACACGACCGACGATGGTCATATCAGCCCAATGACGGTAAGAACTGGGCAACGTGTGGTGTTTCTCCACGACGAGCCAATACCACCCGGCTTCGTGATCGCTTGGGCTGGGCGGAAGCTGTGGACGGTACTTCTCATCGAGGGGGCGATTCTTGACGTGCAACCAGAGGTCTCCCGCCCGCACTTCCTCCGTCACGATGACAGCCCCCAAGACGACCAGCCGATCTTGATAAAACTCGGGCGCGGCGGCCAACCATGAAAACTTAAGAGTCGAGTCTGCTTCCTGCAGATACTTTCGCGGCACGGCGGTGCACCCGACGGCCACGCACAGAACCGACATAAGGATAGCCCGAGCCAATCTGCCAATGTACATGCTGCGGGACTTAGCGCTCTGAACAGTCATGATGTTCGTACTCGTGATAGAGTTTTAGAGTGTGAACTATTTTGCGCTCAGTAGCGAGACATAGCTTCACGGATTTTCTCTGAACCGCAGCGGCAATCTTCATCTTGATCATTACAATTTCCGGGAAGATCCCGAAACACCCACGATCCGGCAGGTTCTTCAGAGTCCTTTCGTTTCGCCATGCGGCGGAAGGTATCACAAGTGTTCAACAATGGTAAACGGCAGTTGATATGCCGAGGCATGCCGGTACAAGAGGTCACCTCTTACGCCAGTGCCCCGGTGACCCTATGGCCGATGGCTGAAGAAAAAATCCCTGGCGCATAGGATCCGACTGGATTCTATTCAAGTGACTACCTAGCCGCGTCATCCAGGTGGTAGCAGAAGGGGCATACGCGGAATCCACAGACCGAATCGACATTGCAACTGCCTGGAATTCCGTGGATGGTTGGAGCTGGCGAGAGGAATCGAACCTCCAACCTGCGGTTTACAAAACCGCTGCTCTGCCGATTGAGCTACGCCAGCGTTTCAAACAAACTAACGAGTTAGTCAGTTTGATGTCAAGATTGTTTCGCGAAGTGTGTCCAAACTGTGTCCGTGGAACTTGTGTGACGCTTCCCGAAGATCGGCCTTGCTCACAATGTTATAGCGATCACCCACCGACCGGGGCGTCCCACACCTTGCGGAAGTTCCTGCGCGGTTGCGCGCGACCTGTCCTGCGCGGACACACGCATCTATCTGGACATCGAGGTGCGGCGCGTTCAGTGCCGAAGCTGCGGCAAGGTGAAGCGGGAACGTCTGGACTTTCTGGCCAACAACCCGCTGTACACCAAGCGCTTCGCCTGGTTCGTCGGCAGGCGCTGCCGCCAGTCCACGGTCAAGGATGTGGCCCGGGAACCGAGCCTGGATTGGCACACGGTCAAGGAACTGGACAAACAATACATGCGCATCCAGTTGGAGCGGGCAGGCATGCCAGAGCCGAAGGTTGTCGGTATAGACGAAATCTCGATCCGCAAGGGGCACACGTATCGCATCGTGGTGAGCGATCTGGTGCGCGGACGCCCGAGCTGGTTCGGAGGACAAGACCGCTCGGAGGCCAGCATGGACCAGTTCTATGATTGGCTGGGGAAAAAGAAGACGCACGGCATCCGAATGGCGGTGATGGATATGTGGAACCCATTCGGCCACTCGACGCGTAAGCAGGTGCCGCAGGCGGCCATCCTGTTCGACAAGTTCCACGTTATGCGCCATCTGAGTGCGGCACTGGATGCGGTCAGGAAGAGCGAATATGCGCGGCTGGCTAGACAAGACCGTCGCTACATCAAGGGACAGAAATACACCTTGCTGGCCAGTCGGGAGCACCTGACACTGGATGGCAGGCAGGCCTTGAAGAGACTGCTGGCCGCCAACAAACGGCTGAACACGGCGTACCTGCTCAAGGAGTCGTTCGGCCAATTGTGGAGTTACACGAGCGAGGCGTGGGCGTGCAAGTTCTTCGAGAACTGGAAGGCCGCTCTCAAGTGGCAGCGGCTCAAGCCCTATGAGAAGTTTGCGGAAATGATTGAGCGGCATTGGGATGGGATTGCCGCGTTCTGCCAAGTAGAGAACACGGTGTCGCTCGGTTTCGGTGAAGGTGTGAACAACAAGATTCGCGTCATCCAGCGCAGGGCGTATGGACTGAAGGAGGAAGAGTACCTGAGGTTGAAAATCCTCACCTGCATGCTCCCCGCGATCTGAAAAACATAAAAATGTCCCACACGACTTTACGAAGACTCAAACTAATAGAGTAGCGTCACCGTTGGACACCAGAGCCATCCCTAGGTTCATTGCTCATTCGTGATGACCGCCAGGCTGCCAACAAGACTGGGAAACCTAGCACCATCCAAGGAATTGCGTCCCATAGATAGGGGTAAGCAACGGCATAATGATGGGGTTGCTTTGCCATCGACCACAGGGTCAATCGTGCACTGCCAACAGTGAATACAATGAACGATGGCAGGATAAGCAAAACCTCAAGGCTCAGGCCCCCAATCGGGTCAATAAGCGGCAGTTCATATGCTAAGCGTAGCAGGGGGTAATATGTCGTCAAGGATTGCAACTCAGCAGACCAGCATCTATTTTGAGAATTTGGGAACCTTGTTTCTTGCTTCGTAATTCGTGGTCGGTGGCTCGTGTCTCGTTCTAGGGAACCCAACGATTTTCTTTTCCCTACATGTAATGAACTGTCGGCGTGGATGCAGAGGGATCTCGTCTGAAATTTTACGACACCCAACGGGGGCCATGGATTCACACTACCACCGCGCAGGTCAGCAATCTGTGTTATGGTGCGCCACCACTTTCCACTGACTCTACTGAACGGTGGTTCTTCCTATATGCAATTCTGGCCTTATCGGCTTTTAGTCTTTCCGTGTTTTCTTGTTTTGTTTGCCAGCATTCCAGACCTACAGGCACAAGCACCGTCAGATCATCAGAATGTCGCGAATGAAATCAGTGTTACGAACGATCCCCGCGAAGGGCATGCTGATGGACACTTAGAGAGATCATTGGAAGGGAAGGCATTTTCAGAGCTCGCTCATCACTTCGCGGGTTTGTTGGAAGTGATCTTTGGTCTCGCTGAGTTGGGGGCTGCGCTACAGTATCCGCTGCCATACTGGACTCGCCTCATTCTTCCCGGCGCGCTCGGTATGATGGGAGGATTCACGCTGATTTGGAGTGACCGTGACGCGTGGCCGATTGGCTCCCTCAGCTTTGTGGCGACGTTTTTCGGTGACGACCGTGAGATGATTGAACACAAGCTCTATGGAATTCTCACCTTCACCATCGCCCTCATTGAGATGCTCCGTCGCCTCGGCAGGGTTCGGCACCCCGCGTGGGCCGCGCCACTCGTCTTGTTAGTGCTGACAGGTGGGCTATTTCTCTTCGTCCATTCTCACGGGAATCACCCCGAGGCGGCGAAGATCCAATTTCAACACACGTTGTTAGGCATCGTCGATGTCGTGGCTGCCTCCTCCAAAGGCTTGGCGTCCTGGCTACCAGGCGCATCGTTTCAGACGAGGAACCGATGGGACATGGCCTGGGGCGCATCGATCATCCTCTCTGGGCTGCTCCTCCTCGCCTACTCCGAATAGAATGGGTCACCCGAATCGCAACCCTCTTGTTCCATAGGTGAGATGCACGCAAGACTCAACCTCAAAAGTACTGTACTGCTGAGAGTATGGTCCGCTCACACATACATCGGTCGTACATCGCTACGCGTGCTCCACCCGTGAATGATGCGATACACCGACCAAATTGCGACCAGAGTGATCGGCCTCAACAGACCCCTGCGTTATTGAGCTGGATCAGCTACAAAGGATCCGCCCACACTCCGACATCTGCAAAGTTCCATTGCCGCTGCCCATTCAACCGCCACTTGCATGGACGACAAGGTTCAATGGCTGCCGAGCTGATTGTTGCGGTGTCCCACTATCGTGCACGGTGATAATGAATGGGGATGACCCAACCAGCATGGATGAGCCACTGATAATCCCGCTAGCAGGATCCAGCTTCAATCCTTCCGGCAATTTGCCAGAACTGATAACCCAAGATTTAGGGCCAGCTCCGCCCGTCGCGATTACAGTCGTGTTGTAGGCTGCACCCACAATTAATGAGGGAATGGCTGTAGTCTCGATTGATAACGGCGAAGCCGTTAGTTCGGAGATAGTTAGTATGAACTCCTTGGTCGTTGTGGCACCCATCGAGTCGGTCACCTTCACCACAATCGTTTTGGTTTCGGCTTTGGTCGGTGTGCCGACAATCACGCCTGACTGGTCTAACCTCAAGGAATCTGGTAACGGATCCGAACCGGCATTCAAACACCAGACATAACCTGGAACCCCACCAGACGCCGCCAAGCGCTGGTGGTAGGCATCCCCCACTTTCCCAATGGGCAGCATCCTGTTCGTAATAGCCAAAGGAAGTGGCTGTTTCACCAGACAATTGGTGAGCGAAAGATCTGTCGATGATGGTCCAACCTTGACAATAGTCGAGACCGACACCAAGGCAAAGGTATTCGGGTCGTATTCCAAAACACGAAGGTCCGCTTGACCGCTTTTGCGAATCGCCACTGAAAAGGTGCCATCACCTACCGTCAAATTGACGGCCGTGCCTATATAATCAATTCCCTTTGCTTCTACGAGTGCACGAACCACAACTTGACCGCTCGCATCCTTCACGCACCCATGCACGACAATCGTTTCCAAGACCTGATCGGCATTCCAGTAGGCGACACGAGTAATATCCCCTTCATAAAACCGATTTGCGCCCGACCCCTGCAAGGTCGCCGTGCTCTCTTCTCTCCACACCCCAGCTGTTTCATCCAAGAACCACAACGGTATCGTGCTAGGCGGATTGATGGACTGAGTTCCCAGGGGAATGCGAATCGTGGCCGTCTTCCCTGGCGCTAGATCATATCGCACCCCCGTATCATCGTGAATATCGATCAAGAGCACACCAAAACCTTCGAGTCGTTGCGCTGACCCCCTACCGATAGAGATTCCGTTGAGCCCACCCGGCATCAAGTTCGTATCGACTGCCGGATTGAGAGGGGTCAGTGACACCGTCACCGAACCGGCGGGAGTGCCACCCGCCTGCGGGACAAGGCTATTGCCCGGTATCGTCACTCGCGCGGTTGAATTCAGGACGGAAACAGTACCGCCCGCCGTTACCGAGACGGTCGTCGTGAAACCGATCGGCACAAGCTTGATGCCCAGATTACTGATCTGCCCTTCCATCACGTGTGCGATAGGAAGCGCGTCCGCGAATCCATTCGCTTCCACGCGAACAATGATGCGATCTCCGGCGGGAGCCAACACGTTGAATGTTCCGTCCGTGGCAGTGGTTGTTGTACTTGAATCCGTCCTCACGGTTGCGCCACTCACTGGAGCATTGCTGGCTGATGAGACAACTTGTCCAGTGACCGTACCAGACGCTTGTGTAATCGGCGCTTGCACACCTCCACCAGAGTTATCGGCACCACACCCAGGCACAACTGACAAGATGGCGCTCAGTATGGCGATGCTACCAATGCTGCGACAGTGTTTGCCCCTTGCCCAAAGCCCAAAAACTATGCATCCACCCCTCCTGGTTTGTCATAACGACCTTTCGTACTGCCACAGAACACGAACTCGCGCGGAACCATCCAAGACAGTTTTGCTAGGTCTCACTCTTTTGCTGGATCTAATAAGAATGCGGCATGGTGCCAGTAGCATCGTTATATCGATAGATGCATATGACGTTTGTGTGAGATTTTAAATGGCCCTAGGGCGAGAAGTGATTTTGCAGAACAGGAACCGTACATCCTGACGAACTGAACAGATCAGCCTGTCGTCAAGGATCGCAAACGCAGACAGCACCCTTTTTTCAAGGCACACAATTGTGTTTATTACTTGTATTGTTCAGATATACAAAAGCCTGTGCCTCATACCCTCTCCTTCTTTGAGACACCATCGCCCTCACTACTAGACGCACATAGATGACATCCATCCGATAACTAAGGTTCAGAGGATCAATCAGAATGAATCATTTTCATTTTTCCTTTGCGGTCAATGGAGTCTCGGGCAAGATCACGTGGGCTTTGCCTGTTCCGTATCTGCTTCCTTCATGGCGTTCAACCGAGGTCGTTATTAAAAAGGGGGAGACACAATGCGATGCATTCTAAGGAGAATAGGGCAACGAGCATCATTTGCCATAATTTCCACTCTGATAGTGATTTTTGCGATGGGCAGCGATATGTGGAGTTCCACTGCAAATGCTCAATCGGAAGGAAGCTTCCTCTCGTTCAGAAGCCAAACTGGTGACTATATCGGCGGTGGGCAATCCCTCACTTTCACGCCTATCGAATCACAGTTCAGCTCAATGGTGAATTAGGATAACCGGGAAATTGCGGTTTCAGTCTCTCCGCCCGGTAGTTTCTGGTTCCTCAACATGGCGGCCCCGGCTGGTCAGCAGTTGGTTCCTGGCACCTATCAGGGAGCTACCCGGTGGCCATTTCAGGAGCCGTCTACCCCAGGGCTGGACTTTTCTGGTGACGGTCGCGGGTGCAATACGTCGACTGGGCAATTCCAAGTTTTGGAGGCCGTGTACGCGCCCTTGGGCTATGTTCAGCGCTTTCACGCGACCTTTGAGCAGCACTGTGAAGGAGCAGAAGCCGCATTGTTTGGAGAGATTCAGATAGTCAATCCACCGCCGCCGCCCCCGCTCACCCTCAAATTGAATGTAGATAGAAAGGGAACGGTCCAGCGGGTCAGGGGAACTGCCACCATCGAAGGGACCATTCAGTGCTCGCAGGCGACCACGGTCCAAATCTCGGGCACCGTGAGCCAACGAGCCTCTCGAAGCGCTCTCGCCACTGGGTTTTTCAGTCTCTCGACGGAGTGTTCCTCAAAGCCGAAGACCTGGTCAGGCCGTGTGGCGGCAAGTGGGGCACCGTTTAATGCCGGTCCAGCGCAAGTCGACGCTACGGCGACTGCGTATGACCCGAACTTCGGCGTCCCAGTCACGGCAGAGATCAGTCCACTCATCCGTCTTTCAGGAGGGGGAGCTCATCGTTGACCTGAGGCATTCGGCTTAACCACGGTATGCAGCGGATGGCCCTACGGCCTCCGCTGCGCCGCAGCAGATGCATCGGCTTATCTTGCTGCTCGCGCTGGTTGGTCTCAGCAATTTTCTTTTCCCTATATGTAAAGCGAGGTCGGCGTGGATAGCGAGGGACCCCCAAAGAAATTTTACGACCCCACCGGGATGATTGGTCAGACCTGATCATCTGAGTCCGACTCTGCTACCACGGTGCTACCAGAACAGGGCAAACCAGGGCCATCTACAGCCTTCTCCGATACGTCTTCCAATATGGTTTTTGGTGGACTTAGGTAGTTGGAGTCGGGACTAGAGAGATTTTGTAAACCGCAGGTTGGAGGTTCGATTCCTCTCGCCAGCTCCAACCCACCTTCAGCATTCCAACAAGTTCCGGGCGTTGTTGTAGGGTGATACTAGGCGAGGTTTCCGTCAGTGTGCCCGCGACTGTGCGTAGCCTTCCCTTTTGCCCTCGCAGTGCATGTCTGAAAAGAGGCTCAAACCCATCCCGGAAGGGCCGCCATTGGTGCATTTCCCTGGTATATATAATTGTAGTTATGCCGTCAAAGAAGCATTCCACGCCCAGTTTCATGAGTCGCAAACGCTCCCGGCCCTTAGGCCAAAGTAAGAGCTTCATTGAGTCCGACAAAAAGCCCACTAAGCCACTACCCGATACCATCCGTATCCCGTAGTTTCCACCTCTTGCCAAGACTGGAACGAATGCCCAGAGCGTTTGCTTAGAGCGCGTAACAAAATGACCGTCGAGGGGCTGGCGGTATTTCGGCACGTAA